>JBAZTM010000263.1:0-2504 GCA_041661925.1 Gemmatimonadaceae bacterium | reverse complement strand
CCTATTTCCTGCTTCCAGCGATCTGGCGCTACGCGCGCGGCCGCGGACTCGTGTCGCAGGCCGACTTCTTCATCGCCAAGTACGAAAGCCCCGCGATGGGACTCGTCGTGTCGGCGGTGGGTGTGGCGGCCCTGGTGCCGTACCTCGTGCTGCAGCTGAAGGGGCTGGGCATCATCGTCTCGGAAGCGTCGTATGGCGCCATCTCGTCGGTCACCGCGATGTGGAGCGGGACGGCGGCGCTGATCGTGTACGTCGTGGTGTCTGGCGTGCGCGGCTCCGCGTGGACCGCGACGCTCAAGGACATCATGATCCTCATCATCGTCGTGGTGATGGGCGTGTATCTCCCCGTGCACCTGCATGGCGGGTACGGCGCGATGTTCTCGGCGATCGACGCGGCCAGGCCCGGGTTTCTCACGCTGCCCAAGACCGGCATGAGCCAGTCGTGGTTCATCTCGACCGTCTTGCTGACCTCGGTAGGCGTCTATACGTGGCCGCAGTTCTTTTCCGGCGTGTATACCGCCAAGAGTGAGAACGTCTTTCGCAAGAACGCCGTGGTGCTGCCGCTGTACCAGCTGGTTGTCCTGTTCGTATTCTTCACTGGTTTCGCCGCCACGCTGGCGGTGCCCGGACTGACCGGCGCCGAGGCGGACCTGTCACTGTTCCGCCTGGCAAAGATGACCTTTGCGCCCTGGGCGGTCGGGATGATCGGGGCGGCAGGGCTGCTCACGGCGCTTGTCCCCGGATCCATGCTGCTCATCACGGCAGCAACGATCCTCGCAAAGAACATCTTCCGCGTCGCCGTGCCGCAAAGCAGCGATCGCACCGTCGGCATTGTCGCGCGCTCCATGGTTCCGGTGCTGGCGCTGGCGTCGCTGTATCTGGCCCTGCACGGCGGCCAGGCAATCGTCGCCCTGTTGCTGATGGGATACAACGTGGTGACGCAACTCTTTCCGGCGCTGGTGCTGTCGTTCGGCGACCGGCCGCGCATCAGCACGACGGCGGCGCTGTCGGGCATCATCGCGGGAGAGTTCACCGTGGCGGCGGTGACGCTCTCGGGCACGTCGGTGGCGAAGCTGGCGCCCTGGCTCCCGCAGATCGCGAAAGACCTCAACATTGGCGTGGTTGCGCTGTTGGTGAACATCACTGTTATCGTGCTCGTCACCGTCGCGACGCCACGGCGTTCGACGGAGCGTGCAGCATAGGGAGTTGAAGTGTGGAAGTGCCGGATGGGGCAGGCGCTGATGCTTGGAATGATGGTGACGGCGTGCCGGCCCTCGGCCGACGCGTCAACCGACGCGCCGCCGACCCCTGACTACAATCCTCCCGCCGAGGCGATTGTGCCCTCTGTGCGCTGTGCCGCGGAACTCGGCCGGTTCGGCGGCCTACAGTGGCAGGCCCGCACGCAGGGGCTGTCGGGCCCCGGCCCCAACGTGTGGAATGCGTGCAATGCGTGGCTGGCGATGGACGGACTGCACCTGCGCATCGATCGCATCGGCGGCGTCTGGACGAGCGCCGAGGTGTTCACGACGGACCTGGTGGGCTACGGGCGCATCGAGATGGAGGTTGCGTCTCCGGTGAACACGCTCGATCCAAACGTCGTCCTGGGGCTCTTTACGTATCCGAGCGGTGGACTCGACGGCCTGCATGAGATAGACATCGAGCTGGCGCGCTTCGGAGTGACGGCGGCGAATGCGACGAATCTCAACTACGTCGTCTACGCCGGATCGGGCGCAACGGGCAACGTCAGTAAGTGCGCCACGCGATGGGATTCGCCCGTGGCGGCCTCGGTGCATCGCTTCCTCTGGTCAGCCTCCGCGGTGAGCTTCCAGAGTTTTGATGTGACGTCCATATCCTCGAATACCGTGCCATATCGCGCGTGGACGTTCGTGCCAAGCGGCGCTTTTACGATCTCCAATGGACGCTGGCCCCTGCACGTGAACCTGTGGATGTATGCCGGCAAGCCGCCGGCAAACGGCCAGCCGTTGGAGATCGTAATCCGGCGCGTGACGTACAGCAGCACCACGACAGCAACGACGACTCCATCAACCACCTGCCGCTAGGTGAGCCAAAGGGTATTCGCATGCCAAGTCTCTTCGATCCCCTGACCCTGCGTGGCGTGACGCTGCGCAACCGGATTGGCATGTCGCCGATGTGCCAGTACTCGGCGACGGGCGGCGTGGCCAACAACTGGCATCTCGTGCACTGCGGAAGTCGCGCGGTGGGCGGCGTGGGCCTCGTGATGGTGGAAGCGACGGCCGTGACGCCGCAGGGGAGGATTTCGCCGTACGACCTTGGCCTGTGGAACGACACCCACGTGGAGCCACTGGCCCGCATCGTGCGTTTCGCTGAGGAGCACGGCGCGGTGGTTGGAGTGCAACTGGCGCACGCCGGTCGCAAGGCGTCCACGCGCCGTCCGTGGGAAGGAGCGGACACCGCGCCACCGGCGGAAGGCGGATGGGAGGATGTGTCCGCTCCGAGCGCCGTTCCGTTTGCGGACGGTCACC
>JBAZTM010000262.1:0-2529 GCA_041661925.1 Gemmatimonadaceae bacterium | reverse complement strand
TGATGGCGTCCTTCACGTCGTGGTACAGCTCAAAGCCGTCCTCGCCCGTGTAGCCCGTGCGCGAGATGATCATCGGCCCCACGCCGGCGACCTTGCCGTCGGTGAAGTGGTAGTACTTGATCGAGCCCAGGTCCGCGTCGGTGAGCTTGGCGAGGATCTCCTGCGCCTTGGGCCCCTGCAGCGCGAGCAGCGCGATCTTGTCGCTGATGTCCTCGAGCGTGCAGTTGAACTTGCCCACGTACTTGCTGATGTGGGCGAAGTCCTTGTCCTTGTTGGACGCGTTCACGACCATCATCACGTGGTCGTTGCTGCGGAAGTAGACCAGGCAGTCGTCCACGAAGGTGCCGTTCTCGTAGAGGATGCCCGAGTAGTGCACCTGGCCGCTGGCGAGCGCGGCGACGTTGTTGCTGGTGACGTAGTTGACGAACTCCATCGCCTGTGGGCCGGTGATCTTGAACTCACCCATGTGGCTGACGTCGAACAGGCCGCAGGCGGTGCGAACGATGTTGTGCTCGTTGGTGATGCCGCTGGGGTATTGCACCGGCATCTCGAAGCCGGCGAAGGGAACCATCTTGGCGCCAAGGGCAACGTGCTGTGCGAAGAATGGCGTCTTGAGCAGCGTGGCGTTTTCGGCAGACACGGCTGGGTACTCGCATCGGGCGCGGGGCCCGCGGTATGGGTCGGGAAGCGCGCGGGGGACATCCCCCGTGCATCTATGCAATATGCCGAAGTGGCAGACAGCGAGAAAGGGCGCAACAGTTTATGATTCGCGTCGCGTTATCGCGTACGGGAGGGCGGTCGCGTTGCACGCTCTTCTTCATTCAGACTCTCCTCGTCCTGGTCACTTGTGGCAATACCACATCTCTTGCTCGTCAATCTCGGCACGCCGCGTCTCCCCGAAGCGGAGGCCGTGCGCGAGTTTCTCCTCGAATTCCTCTCCGACGAGGCGGTGGTGGACCTGCCAGCCTGGCTCTGGCAGCCTTTTCTGAAGCGCGTGGTGCTGCGGCGGCGACCGGCGCGTGTTGCCGAACTCTACCGATCCATATGGATGCCGGAGGGGTCGCCGCTGCGGGTGGAAACCGAGCGGATGGTCGAGGGGGTGCGTGCCCTGTCGAATGGCCGCTTCACCGTGAGCTCCGCCTATCGGTACGGCGAACCGTCCCTTGACCGCGAGATGCAGCGCCTCGCCGGCGAGGGCGCCGGACGCGTGATTGCGGTGCCGTTGTTTCCGCAGCGCACCGACGCCACGACCGGGACCGCAATCCGGCGCGCCGACGAGGCCGCCGCCCGAGCGGGCATCGCGTCGCGCCTCGTGCATGTGTGCATCGCGCCCGACGATGCGGGCTACATCGAGGCCCTGGCCGCGCGGTACCGCGAGGCGCTGGCCGGCGACGCGGTCGACCACCTGATCGTTTCGTTCCATGGTATCCCCGTGCGGTACGACCGTCGAGAGGGGCGCCAATATACCAACGACTGTGCCATCACCACGCGGGCGCTGCTTGGCGCCATCGGATGGCCGGCCGATCGCACGACGCTCGCGTATCAGTCAAAGTTCGGCTTCGAGCAATGGCTGACACCTGCCACTGCCGACGTTCTCGGGAAATTGCCGCAGCGTGGCATCACTCGAGTGGCGGTGATCACCCCCGGCTTCCTGACCGAGGGCCTCGAGACGCTCGAGGAGATCGGCATTCAGGGGCGCGAGTCTTTCGTGCACGCCGGCGGTGCGCACTTCGTGCGGATCGGCGCCGTCGAGGGGCATCCGGCGATGTTGCGTTCGCTCGCGGAACTGGCGCTCCGCTCCGCCTGACCGTCGCGGACTGGAGCGCCCGGACGGTCCCGAGACGGCCATGACAGAACTGTGACACACCCGGTTGTCGAGGCCGATAGACTTCGCGTCCGAGCACTCTTCTGGACGTTCGACGGAGCAACGATCCGTGCGTACAATCGGAGTCGTCGGGCTCTCATGGCGCAACCGACGCGCGCAGTTGATGAACGAGATGACGATCGCACGCGACGATCGCGCCGAACGGCTGCCGCAGCTCGCCGCGGCGCTGGGGGTCACGGAACTCGTCTACCTCGCCACGTGCAATCGCATCGAGGTGGCATTTGCAGGCGAGGGTCGCGTACCGATCGCCACCTACCGCCGGCGGGTCTTCGCGGCGCTGACGGCACACGAGCCGGCGGCGGCAGAGGCGGAGCACGCGCTCAAGGCCTGGCAGGGCGAGGGCGCCGTCGAGCACCTCCTGCTGGTCGCGGCGGGGCTCGACTCGGCACGTGTCGGCGAACAGGAAATCACCAGCCAACTGCACGACGCCTTCAACTTGTCGCAGTCGCTCGGTCTCGTCGGTCCCGGCCTGGAGCCGGCGTTCACCGCAGCGTTCCGCGTGGCCAAGCGCGTGCGTCCGCTGACCGAAGGGAAGATCGGCAGGGTGTCGCTGTCGCAAGTCGCCGCCCGTCTGGTGCTTGAGCACCTCGAACGTCGCCAGGGGACGGTGGCCCTGGTGGGCATCTCGCCCATGACGATGCAAT
>JBAZTM010000261.1:0-2545 GCA_041661925.1 Gemmatimonadaceae bacterium | reverse complement strand
ATTCTCCATGCCCTGAGGCGGTGCGGCGCGGCCCGGACGGCGGTCCGCCGGCGACTTAGGTGCGCTCCACCTCCATTCTAACGCGGAAGCGCACGATGCGCTGGATCGACCCCGCCGAACGGCGCGCCGCGCCGAGGGGTACGATAGATTTCGACCTTCAGCGCCGGCACCCGTCGCCGACGCCCTTCCCACGGAGTCCCGCATGCGCACGCTCTTGCTTGGCTTGGTTTTCACCGCGCTCGCCGCCGCCCCCTCGGCGTCCGCCCAGACCGCCGTCATCATCGCCGGCCAGTGGAATGCCACGATGAACACGCCGGGCGGATCGCGCTCGTTCAAGATCGACTTCGTCCAGGCGGGCGACTCGTTGAGCGGCATGGTGCGGCGCGCCACGGGCGACGTGCCCCTGCAGGGGAAGGTGAAGGGCAACGACGTGACCTTCCAGTACACCATCGACTACGGCGGCAACGCGCTGACGCTGGTGGTCAGCACCACCGTTACCGGCGACACCATGAAGGGTTCCATCGACCTCGGCGGCGTGACCGAGGCGTTCTCGGCGGAGCGGGCACCGGCGGTGGCGAAACCGCCGGTGCGCTAGGATGTTCGCGTAAGGCGCACGCGCGCAGCCGCTGCGCAAGCCCGTACCGAGATGTGAGGAATCTCCCGATGGCGTCCTCGGCGCACCGCCGGGAACTTCGGGGGCAGTGCGAGTGCGGACGCTGCCTTCCCGACATGGCGCCATGCGGCTCGCAGTGCGCGTCGCCGGATCGTTCGTGGCCGCGTCGGCCGGCGGACGTGATGGCTCTGCCGTGGCGAGCCTGAAATGGACATGACCGACCGGCAGAGAGCAGACGAGGCCCTGCGCATCAGCGAGGGATTGCTGCGAGTCGCGATGCAGGCCGGTCGCCACGGACTGTACGACCTTGATCTCCGAACGGGGCGCGCCGTCGTCAACGACGCGTATGCGCGCATGCTCGGTTATGACCCGGCCACGTTCGTGGAGACCAACGACGCCTGGCGGGATCGCCTCCACCCGGCTGATCGGGACACCGTGTTCGGTGAGTTCGAGGCGTACGTCGCCGGGCGGCGCGAATCGTATCGTGTGGAGTTTCGGCAGCGCACAGCCTCGGGCGCCTGGCATTGGGTGCTCTCCGTCGGCGAGATCGTGGAGCGCGATGCCGAGGGGGCGCCGGTCCGCATGCTCGGCACGCACACCGACATCCAGGCGTCCAAGGAAGTGGAGGAGGCGCTGCGGCAGAGCGAAGACCGTTTCCGTCGCGCCGTTGAGGCCGCCCCGGTGGCCGTATTCATCCAGACACATGGTCGGTTTGCCTACCTCAATCCCGCGGCACTCGGCCTATTCGGCGCCACGCGCACGGAACAGTTGGTCGGCACGCCCGTCCTCGAGCACTTTGCGGTCGCGGATCGCGCCGCGGTGGCCGACCGAGTGCGCCGGCTGAATGAGGCGCACGAGTCGGTCGAGACGCGATTGGAGCGCCTGGTTCGGCTGGATGGATTGGAAGTGGAGGCGGAGTTCTCCGCGGTGCCGTTCCAGCACGGCGACGCCGATGGTGCCCTCGTGTTCGCGCGGGACGTCACGGATCGGATGCAATCAGAACGCCAACTGCGCGCGCACCTGGACGAACTGCGCCGCTGGCAGTCCGTGATGCTCGACCGCGAGGACCGCGTGCAGGCATTGAAGCGCGAGGTGAACGCGCTCTGCCGTCGCATCGGCGAAGCGCCACGGTACGCCAGTCAGGACGACGAGGTGCCGCCGCCGTGACGTTGACCGTGAGCCCGCTTCTTGCGCTGGCGCAGAACCTGGCACTGCTGATCGCTCTCGCGACGGCATACCGGATCATGAGCATTCGGTGGGACGAGCGCTCGCTCCGTCACCAATTGGTCACGGGTCTGCTGTTCGGCCTCGCCGCCCTCATCGGCATGCTGACGCCCGTGCGTCTGATGGAAGGACTGATCTTCGACGGGCGTTCGATCATTTTGAGCGTGGCCGGTTTCATCGGCGGACCGCTCGTGGCCGTCATTGCGGCAACTTTGGCCGTCGCATTGCGCCTCTCCATCGGCGGCGTGGGCGTGTTCGTGGGCCTGGCCGTGATCGTGGAGTCCGCGCTGCTCGGTGTGGTCTTCCATGCCTGGCGCCGGCGCACCGGACAGACGCCGGGGTGGCTGACGCTCTGGGGGTTTGGGATCGCCGTCCACGGCATCATGGCGCTCCTCCTCTTGGCGCTGCCCGGCGCGGCGCGGCGCGCGGCGTGGGCGGATCTCGGCCTGGCCATCCTTGCCGTCTACCCGCTGGCCACCATGCTTGTCTGCCGCATCTTCCTCGACTACGAGCGGTGGGACGGCGATCGGGCAGCGCTCGCGGCGCGCGAACGGCGCGTCGTGGCGCAGAACCAGACCGTGCTCGGACTGATGGCCAGCGGTGACCTCCTGGGGCCGGACTTCCTGCACGCGGCGCGCCGCGTGACGGAGGCCGGCGCGGCGCTCATGCGCGTGGGCCGCATCAGCCTGTGGCGGAGGCCCCAGGATG
>JBAZTM010000260.1:1956-2549 GCA_041661925.1 Gemmatimonadaceae bacterium | reverse complement strand
TACAACACCAGCACCGACCTGGTGCGCGATCAGGTGAAAGTGGCCATCGAGGCGGGCGGCGGCAGCAAGGTGTGGGCCGGGCTCGGCGCCTACCGCCAGGAGGCGGATTCGGTCATCGCCAAGATCAATGCCGCACGCGCGCTGGGGGCGCACGGCATCGTCCTGTTCTCCTATGGCTCGACCGTCCGGCGAGGTCAGTTCAATCCCGACGGCGATTACCTGCAGCGCATTCAGCGCGCCGCCTGGCCGTGAGGATCGCTAGACGTTGAACCGGATGTGCAGGATGTCGCCGTCCTGCACGATGTAGTCCTTGCCTTCCACCTTCAGGTGACCCACCTCGCGCGCCGCGTGCTCCGAACCGTCGGCGATGAAGTGCTCGTACGCAATCACCTCGGCGCGGATGAACCCGCGCTCGAGGTCCGAATGGATCTTGCCCGCAGCCTGCTTCGCGTGTGTCCCGCGGCGAATCGGCCACGCGCGCACCTCGTCCTGTCCGACCGTGAAGAACGAGATGAGGTCGAGCAGCGCGTACGTGCCACGAACGAACCGCGACGCCGCTGACTCGGTGAGCCCGAGATCCTCGAGGAAGGCCT
>JBAZTM010000260.1:0-1933 GCA_041661925.1 Gemmatimonadaceae bacterium | reverse complement strand
CAGCTTCCACGCTCGCCGACAGCACCACACCGGCCGCCTGCAGGTGCTCGAGGCGCTTCACCATCTCCGGCGGCATCGGCGAGGCGGCGTCCGTCTCACCGCGGTTCAGCACCACCATGAGCGGCCGGTCGGTCAGGAAGCCGAAGTTCGTCAGCTTGCTGCGATCCAGGTGGTTGGGCGGGATCGAGCGCAGCGGCTTCTCGGACTCGAGCGTCGCCTTCATCATCTCGAAATTCGCGATCTCGTGCGGATCTTTCCGCTCCTTCCGCGCCTTGTCCAGCCAGCGTTCGATCATCGCAAGATCCGCGAACAGGCACTCGGTCACGAACGCGTCCAGATCCTTCATCGGATTCGGCGCCGCATCGAGCGCTGGATTGGCGAAGTCGCGAAGCACCAGCGCCAGCACGTCCTGGTCGCGAATCTGTTGCAGGGCCTTGCCCGAGAGTCCCTTGCTCTCGGCGCCGTGTTCGCCCGGAATGTCGCTGTACACGATTTCGGCGAACGTCGTCTTCTTCGGCGAGAACATCGCACTCAGGGTGTCGATGCGCGCATCAGGCACCTTGACCGTGCCCAGGTGCACCTCGCCGCCAAAGCCGCTGGGGACGTGCTGTCCGGTGAGCGTGTTGAAGACCGTCGTCTTCCCTGACCCCGCGAAACCAACCAGTCCGATACGCATAGGGTGAAAAGTCGGCGCCGCGGCGCGGAATTGCCAGCGCAGGATTGACGCACGTGCCGTCCGGTGTCACCTGACGCGCGCCGTGCGACCCCGGTGAATCCGGTATCGCAGCGTCCATGTCCGCGCTACCTTCTTCGGGATCAATTCGTGGTCGCACCTGGCGACCGTCCTCCCGCGAACCGGCCCCCCACCTGGAGCGAGTGCCGTCGTGGAATTCCTGAATCTCGTCCTCATCCTCATCGCCGCGCTCTTCGTGCTCAGGAAGCCCGAAAAGGAGCGCACGGCGTTTCGGATGCTCGTCGTCAGCACCCTGCTGATGGTCTTCCTGTTCACGCTGGCGACGCGCTCCGGGCTCCTCCCCGGGCTGAACTACTGACCATGACTGACATACCATCCATGGTCTCCAACGCCACCCGGCCCGCCGCCAAGGGCGAGATGGTCTTCACCATCACCGCCCTGGCCGTGTTGTTCCTCACCGTCGTTCCCGTCGGCACGGCGGTCTTCTATCTCGGGTTTGTCCGCGGCGACTCGCCGTGCGTGATGTGCTGGGAACAGCGCATCGGGATGATCCTCATCGCGCTCGTCGGCCTGTTCGTGCTGCGGTATGGGCCGCGGCCCAGGTACGTGGGCATGGCGGTGCTGATCGCCGGCTATGGAATGCTGATGTCGCTGCGGCACGTTGGCATGCATGGCGCGCGCGACGTCGGGCAGGGATTCAGTCTCGAGATCCTGGGCGCGCACACCTATACCTGGGCGCTCTTCTCCTACTGGGTATGCGTCCTCGCCATGGGCGCCCTCCTGCTGCTCGTACGGCCGGCGCACCTGGCCCTCGAGGTGCGCACACTGAACCTGCTCGAACGCATCACGGGGTGGGCCTTTGTGGTCGTCGTCGCGGGCAATGTGGTGCAGGCCTTCGCGAGCACCGGCCCGCCGCCCTTCATGGGTCAGAGCGACCCGATCCGGTTCTCATTCAATCCCCGGTACTGGCACTGGTCGGTCGAGGAATGGCGCCCGCCCATCAAGGTCGCGTTCCGTGGTCGATGGGCAGTCAGCAAGCCGGATGTCGCCGCTGCCGTCGCCGATCCAGCCACGGGACCGCTAGGCGCCTTGTCGGCAGTGGCGGTGAAGGAGCGCCGGTCGCTCGGCCTGTCACTCGACGGCGCGCCGACTGACCTCGCCTACGATGCGGCAACGGACCGGTTCCTTATCACCACCGACGCAGGCATTTACCTCGCCGATGCCGCACTGGCGCAGGTG
>JBAZTM010000259.1:0-2550 GCA_041661925.1 Gemmatimonadaceae bacterium | reverse complement strand
TCCGTTTTGCGCAGAGGCGTAGCCGGGGGGTGCCCCACACACGCTAAAACGGGCCGGCGGCCCGTCCGTGTCTCTCCGTCCCAAAGCGGCCGTTCAGGTTTGCTGTCAGTTCGCCATCACTAATGGGAGAATGGAGGAGAAAACCGTATGGAATGATCATGAGGCTGCTTTCATTGAGTACATGCGGGTGGTGCGCTGCACGGACATCGCGTGCGACGTAGATGAGGCCGCCGCCGTCGCAGCCTGGCGCAAGGCGAACGCAGCATGCCCGTTGTCCGACGAGGACATCGCCGCGCTGCGCGAGAGCGAGCAGGCGAAGGAACAGCCCATCACCATCGGCCATGAGCTTCTCGCCGGCGTCGTAGACGAACCCGCGGTGTTGGCGGCGTGGGCAGCCGCAGTGGCGGACATAACCGCCCCCGCAACGGACCCGGCAACGGCCATGTCGACGTGATGCCTCACGAGAAAACGCGCACGCACCGGCCGTCTTTGGAGACGAGTCGGGACCGCGCACGTCCGCCGACTTTCTCCCACGGGCGCGCACGCTAGCCATTGCTGCCGCCGACATCATCGTCTCCCATCTCCTGGACCTCAGAGCAGCAGAGGAGGAGGCGGCCGTGGGGACAGTGGGCAAGGTGGCGTCGCTCGCCATGGTATGTGGTCCCGACACGTGTGCGCTCTCGTGCGACAGCGACAGGCCGCTCTCCCTTCTCCGCGATTTGTGGTGCCTCGTCATGGCAACGGCCGCCACCCTGCGCAGCCGCGCAGGTGGCGCCGCGGCGGGCGGCGTTGCGTCAAGCTGAGACGGCGCGGCCGCGGTCGGCAGTACTGACAGTGCACGCACCGCCGCGGCTGCACCAGGCGTGAGCCGGTGCCGGCCTCTGGCTCCGCCCCGGCGGCCGCGGCGCGGCCGACGGACACGGCAATGGGCGTGTATCCCGACGCGCTGCAGTCTCTCTACAAGTCGTACCCCTGGCCTACCTGATTCCTTTCGCCTTTGTGCGGTTCTATCGCCTCCTGCGCGCGCGTGCTGCGCGTGCGCACGCGTCGGGCAAGGCAGAGCATGTCGCTCAGTCACGACTAGTCGCGAGCGAGACATGAGGGTGAGACGGCGGGGTATGCTGCGGGCGTCGCTGCCGCCGCTGCGGGGACCGCATGTGGCGCTGGCCCCACCGAGGCGGGCCGCGGGTCGCTGCACGCGGTGGGGGAGCGGCACCACCCCAGTCACCACCACTGCGGCATCCGCGCGGCAGCAGCCATCGCCGGCCGCCGTCGCGCGGCATGCGCCGCCAGCCATGCAAGCGAGCGCCGCTCAGAGCGCTGCCGCAGCGTCAGCGGCGAGTGATCCGCTGTTGGCGCGGAAGGCGGGGGTGGGAGCCGCGGGAGCTGACGCCGGCGGCGCTGCTTCCGGCCGTGGCCGTGTCAGGCACGACTATGCCGCACTCGCCACCGCCGGCAGGAGCGTGACGGGGAAGGCAGCGACGGTGCCATCTGCTACCAGCGGCTACAGTGCGCTGCGCGGCGAAGGCCTCTAGACGAGGGAGGCGAATGGTTCAATGCGTGTTTGAATGCCGCTACTCTCTGTCGCTCAGCTCCGAGTCGCCGTCTGACTCGCCCACCGCATCCTCATCATCGCCGTCTCCCCCTCCGAACAGTGCAAGAATTGCAGCGATATACAAATCCCCTTCCACCTCCTCCTCCGCCGCCGCCTCGCCTGCACGGCTGCTGGCAGCCGCCGGTGCGGGGGCGGTGGGCGCCACCACAGGCGCCAATCCCTTCGCCGCCTCACACGCCGCAGCCAGGTAGGCCATGGGCTCCGTCACGGTCTCGTCGCTTCCCATCTCCATCGGGACCTCCTCGCCCAAATGTTGGCGCTTGTCAGAGGGCTCATCGCCATCACTCCCGCCGCCCGTCATGTGCCGCACCATGGCATCCCAGCCATCCTCCACCTGCTCTCTCTCCTTACGGAAGCGCGCCACCAGCGGGTCTGCCGCCCGCTCGCGCTCCACCACCTCCGTCGGCTGGTGCGCCATCGTGGCCGTCAGGATCGCACCCTCGCCCGCCCACGACAGCGTCACTCTGCCATTCCTCTCATCATACTTGATGCTGACGCCGGCAAAGGCGGTATCCTCCACCGCCGCCGTGTCCTCCGACGTGTACACCGCGCCGCGTGGCGCGCGCAGCAGACAGAAGGCGTTGTATGCGGCTGCTGCGCGCAGGACTTGGTCGGTCGTCAGGCTGCGGCTGCAAATCTTGCCCACCGCGCCAAAGCCACGGAACACCGAGAAGGCCTTCTCGCACTCGTTGACGCGGATGAACCGCTTCGTCATGCGGACGCGCTTGGGCGAGTCGTTGGCGAGGCCAACATTGTACGGCTCGACGAACGAGACGACGATGCCGAGCATGCCGTACACGGTGCGGCACACGTCCTGCACCGTTTCGTGCGCGAGGCACACGGCGGGCATGTGGCCGGCCGTGATGCCCTGCTCCTCCATGTTCTCGTACCACTTGACCAGCTCACGCGCCACCTGCGATTACCAGGGAGGGGGT
>JBAZTM010000258.1:0-2551 GCA_041661925.1 Gemmatimonadaceae bacterium | reverse complement strand
GTCGGCACCAAACACCAGTGCCGGCACCGTCAGCAGCAGGAACGCCGTGGCCGTGACGATGGGCGTGTAGATGCGCGCAAACCGTGCCACGAACTGCTCAATCGGCGCGCGCCGTCCCTCGGCGTCGCGCACGAGCTGGACAATCCGCGCCAGCGTCGAGTGCGCGGCGTCCGAGGTGACCTCAATATCGATGGCGCCATCGGTGTTCAAGGTGCCGGCAAAGACCGAATCCCCCACCGCCTTCGCGCGCGGCAGCGACTCGCCGGTGATCGTGGCCTCGTTGACCTCCGTGCGCCCCGACGCCACGCGACCGTCCGCCGGAATCCGATCGCCCGGGCGAATCCGCACACGGTCGCCGATGCGCAGTTCCTCCACGCTCACGCGTTGCACGCTCCCGTCGGCCAGGCAGACGTCTGCTTGCTCCGGCGCGAGTTCGACGAGGCGCGCGACCGCACGGCGTCCACGATCCACGGCGAACCGCTCGAGCAGCTCCGCGACCGAGAACAGGAATGCGAGCGTTGCCGCCTCGAACGGCTCACCGATCAGGATCGCCCCAACAATGGCAATCGACATCAGGAAGTTCATATCGAGCCGCAGCGTGCGCGCAGCCCGGACGCCGGCCGCGAAGAAATTGCTGCCGCCAACCATGGAGGCGAGCGTGTAGCATATTCCGGCCGCATCCAGACGGATGGCGAGCCAGCCGGCTTGGTCGGGCGCATGCACGGCGAGGCTCACCACACCGCCAACGGCGAGCAAGGCGCCCGCCGCATACGTCCGCTGGGCGAAGCGCGTCCGCCACGGAGAGGGGCGTTCGACGGTGCTCATTGCAGGGCCGCGTCGAGGCGCTCGCCCGTGGCGATGCGCACGGCGTCCTCCAATGGCAGCACAAAGATCTTGCCGTCCCCAGGGCGGCCCGTCAGCGCCACTCGCTCAATGATGGTGCACACCCGGTGCACGGCGTCGTCGGGGGCGGCGACCACGAGGGTGGCGCTTTCGATAAAGTCATGGAGGTCTTCCGCGGTGGTGTGCGCGTGCGGGGTTGACTTCTCCCGTCCGAAGCCGCGGCTGTCGAGCACGGTCAGTCCAGGGAAGTCCGCGTCGGGACTGATCGCGTCCACGATGGCGGCAATCTTGAAGGGACGGACAATGGCGAGGATCAGTTTCATGGCAACTCCTCCGGCGCGATGTGTTTTCGCTCGAACGCCACATACAGCAGCGGCAACACGAAGAGCGTCAGCAACGTGGATGTGATGAGGCCGCCGACGACAACGGTCGCCAGCGGACGCTGGATTTCCGAACCCGCCCCCGAGGCGAGCAGGAGCGGCACGAGCCCGAGGCTGGCCACGAGTGCCGTCATCAACACGGGGCGCAAACGCAGCAGCGTGCCGCGCACGACCGCTTCATGCAGCGGCACGCCCTCGGCGCGCACCTGATTGATATAGGTGACGAGCACCACGCCGTTGAGCACCGCGACGCCGAAGAGGGCGATGAAGCCCACCGACGCGGGCACGCTCAGGTACTGACCCGTCACGAAGAGTCCAACGATTCCGCCAATCAGCGCGAAGGGCACATTGAGCAGGATCAGCCCCGCCTGCCGGACGGAGTTGAACGACCCGAAGAGCAGCAGGAAGATGAGGGCGATCGTCACCGGGACGATGATGGCCAGCCGGGCCATCGCCCGCCGCTGGTTCTCGAACTGGCCGCCCCATGTGATGAAGTAGCCCGCCGGCAGGCTCACCGCGCGCTGCACCTCCCGTTGCGCCTCCGCCACGAAGCCGCCCAGGTCGCGTCCTTCGACGTTGGCCTGAATGACAATGCGCCGCTGGTTCGCCTCGCGGCTGATCTGCTTGGGGCCAACTGTTTCCTCGATAGTCGCCACCTGGCTCAGGGGCACCCGCGCCCCCTCGGGCGTGGCCACCTGCGCTCGCGCGATGTCCTGCGCGGTGGCGCGGAACGGCTCGGCGTAGCGCACCGCGATGTCAAAGCGGCGCTGGCCTTCGAACACCTGTCCGGCGTCGGCGCCACCGATTGCCGTGCGAATGACATTCTGTACGTCCTCCACGTTCAGGCCGAGGCGGGCGACCGCCGTGCGGTCGATGTGTACCAGCAGTTGCGGCTGGCCCAGCACCTGTTCGCTCTGCACGTCCTTGGCGCCCTGCATGCGCTGCACGATGCCCTCGACGTCGGCGGCGACACGGGACAGCGAATCGAGGTGGTCGCCGAACACCTTGATGGCGAGTTGGGCGCGTACGCCCGAGATCAACTCGTCCACTCTTGTCGCGATGGGTTGCGAGAAGTTCAGGTCAACGCCAGGAATGTCCGCCATGCGCACGCGCATCTCATCCACTAATTGCGCCTTCGTCCGTCCCTTCTTCCACGACTCGGGCGGCAGGAGCGTGACCGTAGCTTCGACATTGTTCACCGGCTCCGGGTCGCCGCCGATCTCGGCGCGCCCGATCTTCGACACCACGTCCACCACTTCCGGAAACTCCTTGGCGATGCGCTCCAACTGCGCCGACACACGAATCGCCTCGTCAAGCCCGGCGCTCGG
>JBAZTM010000257.1:0-2560 GCA_041661925.1 Gemmatimonadaceae bacterium | reverse complement strand
GTACGGCCCTGCCGACATGCTGACGATGGAGCCCGACGCAGTGGCCCAGGGGTGCCCCAAGTTCGGCGGCGTCGGACACGACGATGCGCGCTCGCCCGAAGGGCTCTGGCTCGGCGGCAAGCCGTCGTCCATTCCCGCGGTGGCGATGAAGGCGAGCCCGATCACGTGGGTGAGCGCCGACGATCCGCCGTTCATCATCCAGCACGGCGGCGTGGATTGCACCGTGCCCACCAACCAGGGGCGCCGCATGCGCGACGCGCTCCTCCCCGTGCTCGGCGCGTCGCGCGTGACGTGGGCCGAGTTCCCGACCGATGGGCACGGCGGGCCGAGCTTCGGTGCGGCGGGCAACCTGGACGCGATTGCGGCCTTCTTCAGTCTCTGGCTGAGGTAACAACCGCCGCGCGTCGGACGAACGCGCGGCGCCGCCGCGCACCGTCACCGCCGAACAATGCGCGCCTTCAACGCGGCGCGGTCCTCCGCGCTGATCGCGGGTGACTCCAACAGCGGTAGCAACGTCGAGTAGCGCACGACGCTCAGGTCCGTCCGGCCGTGCTGCTGGTAGAGGAGCCCGGCCTCGAGCAACGCACGCGCCTGCCAGTCGGGGCGGCCATACCGCACCGCCGACTCGGCCACGCGGTCGAGCAGCTCGGCGGCGCGCAGCTCGCGTCCGCGCCCGAACTCGAGCGTGGCGAGCGTCCAGATGGACTCGCCGGGGAAGACGCCGACGGAGTCCTCGTACGCGATGATCGTGCGGTAGACGATGCGCGCACCGTTGAGGTCGCCCTTGGCCATGCGGCGCGCAGCGTCGCGATGCATCAGCGAGGTGCGCGCCGTCGTGTCAGGGCGCAGCAGCGCGGCACGCACGGTGGAAGGGAACGTCGCAGCGACGGGTTTCGTGGGCGGGTCGACGTGCAAGGCGGCCGTTGCGAGGAGCAGCAGGATGGGCTGTATCATGGGGAATCTCCGAGTTGGGGAATGACTGGTGCCGGTGAGCGCCCGTGTTCCGGCGCTCTCCCAAGCAAGCCCCCCAACGTCACGTCCCAATACGCACCGCGTCGCGGCCAGGTATCGGCCAGGCCACCGATGTGCACCTCATGTGGCCTGAGCCCTAAGGCGCGATGCCCGTCGCCAGGAACTTCTCCACGGCCGGCCACACCACCTCCGGCCGCTCCGCATACGCGAAGTGCGCGGCGTTGGGCACGCGCACCAGCCGCGCCATGGGGAGCGACGTCACCCATTCCTCCACCAAGTCCATCGGTATCGCCTCGGCCTCGCCGTGGACGACGAGCGTGGGCACCCGCAGGCCCTTGAGCTGCGCACGCAGGTCCCAGTCGCCGTACGACGACATCACCACGCGGTTGGTCGTCATCAGGCCGAACTTGATGCCGCGTGGGTCGGAGCCGCACAGGTCACTCTGGATCAGCGGCAGCGTGCGCGCCGGCTCGGCCAGCCGCGGGACCATCGCCGCGCGCCAATAGTCGCGACAGGCGCCGCGAATCTCCGTGTCGGTCGTGGCGGCGGTCAGGCGACCGTACGCGTCAGACAACTGGTGCCGCAGCGTGCTGTCCATGCGCGACGCCGAGTTGGCGGCGAAGCGTTGCCAGAAGTCGCCGCGCCGCGGGGGGACGGGACCAATGAGGATCATGCGCCGCACGCGCTCGGGGTGCGCCAGGGCGTAGGTGGCGGCGAGCAGCGGCCCGTACGAGTGGGCAATCAGCGTGGCCCGCGCAATGCGAAAGTGCGCGCGCACCGCATCGAGATCGTCCACCTGCTGCGCCGCCGTCAGGCGCGTGGTGTCGGTGGGAAGCGTGGACCGTCCGGTGCCGCGCTGGTCGTAGAAGATCACCGTGTGGCGTTCGGCGAGCGGCGCGAAGTCGCCGGCGATGCTCTCCAGGTCCACCCCGGGGCCGCCGTGGATGGCGACAAGTGTGTCGGGGGCGTCGCCGACGACGCGATAGAAGAGCGCGGCACCATCTGGCGTCTTCACCACGCCCGTGCGCGCCGGTGCGCCCTGCGCCGCAGCCGCAACCGCCGCGCCGAGGAACGCGATGACTGTCAGGACATGTTTCGTTCGCATGCTGCAATATGATGCGAAGGTGCACGGCGCGACGAGCGCCATGTCCCCTGGTCGCCCGCGGCAGCGGCCGCATATTCCGCACGAATCGGCCGACCACCCGAGCCTCAAGTTCTATCTCGAGCGTTCGGCCATCAGCTACGCCGACAAGGTGACCACGCCCCTACTGATGCTGCACGGCGGCAACGACGAGCGCGTGCCCAGAAGCCGCTGCCCTGACGCGATAAGACTTCAACGGCTTACCACGGATCACACGGTAACAAGGGCATCAACACGGATCCTGCTTTGGGAGAACCCATTTAAAAAGCAGGATCCGTGCAATTCCCCCAGTTACCGTGTGATCCGTGGTAAGCAGTTCGCCCCTCCTAGCACCGCGCCCTCAAGCCAGGGTGAGCACCCGCTCGTACACCGTGAAATCCCACCCCGAGTGGAAGCGATCGCCGCGCGCGTCGTACCCGTGCCGCTCGTAGAACCGGCGCAGCGGCA
>JBAZTM010000256.1:0-2562 GCA_041661925.1 Gemmatimonadaceae bacterium | reverse complement strand
CCGTACACCCATGTGGGGCGCACGATGGAGAACGGGAGGCCGGAGGCCGCCACGAGCCGTTCGCCCTCGAGCTTGCTCGCGCCGTATCGCGTGAGCGGGTGCGGTGGCGAGTTTTCGTCCAGCGGCTCCGTGCATCGATCCCCCGGCATGCGATCCACCGCCCCGATCGAACTGGCATAGACGACGCGCTGCGGGGCACAACCGCGAAGCGCCTCGAACAGTCGCTCGGTAGCGCGCACGTTGCTGCGCGCGGCCGCCTTGCCACCGGCGACGGAAGCGTTCGCCGCAAGATGAAAGACAAGCGCTCCCTGACCGCAGGCCGCAGCAATGGCTTCAAGCGGGGCCTCCACGAGGTCCAGTGCGTGGCATTCCACCTGATCGCGCAGCGGCGCTGGGAGCGTCTCCGGGTGCCGAGCGATCGCGACGAGGTGCGCTGGCCGGCCGTTGATGCCCTCGCGCGCCAGCCGCTCCAGCAGGCGGCTGCCAATGAAGCCGGTCGCTCCGGTGATCACCACGCGCGTCATGAGGCGATTCCGTGCATCTCGACGCAGGCCGGTTTCGACGCGGCCGACGCGCACCAGGACAACGTTGCGGCGGCGGGCAGCAGGATCGGCCCCAACGCAGTCGCCACGCGCGTCCACGTCGGACGCGGACCCGCGTCAGCGAGCCGTCCCTTCTTGGCCCGATTGTAGAAGTAGTTGTGGCTTCCGGTCAGCAGGTTGAGCAGGGTCTGATACCAGCCGAAGATCTCGTACTCGGCATTCCACCAATGCGGTGTGAGTGTGCCGAATCCCGCCTGGCGCATGGCCGCTGCCAGCCCTTCGAGACTGAAGTGCGTCACATGGTGCGGAATGTCGGCGTAGCACCAGTGGGTGCCACCGACATCGGACTGCATCGAGTCGAGGTTGGGCACGCAGGCATACAACACACCGCCCCGGCGCAAAAGCCGCCGCGCGAGCGCGAGCGTCGCGGCCGGGTCGGGCACGTGCTCGAGCGAGTGCCACATCGTGATGCCGTCCAGTGATCCGTCGGCGATGCCGGCCGCGGCGACCGCGCGCTCATCGAATGGAGCAGGCACGAAGCGAACGCCAGACGAAGCGTCGACGAACCGTGCATTCGCGGGATTCGGTTCGAAGACTGTCACGTCGCAGTCCGTTGCACCGAGTGCGTTGGCGAATGCGCCTGCGCCGCCGCCGACGTCCACAATCCGGGGACGGCGACCTGCCGGGAGCAACGGCCGCACCCGCGTCACGCGCTGGCCGATGAAGCGGCGCATCAGCGTCTGCTGCGGAACGCTCAGGGCGTTGTCGCCGAGATCGGGTGAAATGACTCGCGCCGTATCGTGCGGTGCTGGTTCGGTGCGCGCTACATCGCACTGCGTGCACAATACGGCGTGGTATTCGCCGAGGTCCCGCAAGTCGGCGCTCGTGCGCAGGCCGAGCCCGACCTGCGCTTCGGTGCCGGCGCCGCAGAGGGGACAACGGGAGCTCGCGGCGACGTCGGATGACACCCGCCGTGACTTCCAGACCTCGAGATTGCAGTGGGAGCGGGAGCAGATGCCAGCGGCGAACCCAACGCGGCTGAGTTGTTCGGCGAGCCAGCGTCCGGCCGTCCTGATCCCGTCGTCGGCAGCTGCGGTACCAGTTTCGAGCGATTCCGTCAGTGAGACGCAATTCACGGTCCGGCCCGATTGGCGTAGTCGCGACACGGCATTGCGCACTGCCATGAGACCACCAGAGCGATTGCGCAGCAGAACGAGACGTGCCACGTCGGGGCCTCTCACCAACAAACCGGCGCCGCCCGCAGGACTCACCCCGAGGACGGCGTCCGCATGGGCCGACGCGTCGAGCAGCGCACGGCGGTCAGTGTCACCAAGTGCGATAAGTGCCGTGCAGAACACCACGGCGTCCGAACTTGCCCCCGCCGCCCCCTCGCGCCACGCCTCGGGCAGCGACTGGGTTGTCATCGGCGCCACGACCGTCAGCGAGCGGATTTCCGGCCGGTTGTCCACGGTCAGTTGCCCTCAGCCGCGCAGGCGGTCGCTGCGGTGCCGGAAGTACCATCGCGTTGCGGGAGGAGCATTTAGTCGTTGGTGAGCGCCGGTGCGAGGCATGCTGCGACGCGGGTCCCGTCACTGACGAGCAGTATCTCGTCCCCCACGGGGATTGGCAAGGTCATCGCGTCCCGGAAGTGTCGCAGCCGACCGAGACCTTGCTGTTCAGTCATCTCTTGACCATTCTGCGTTTCCACGGAGCGAGACATGGCTAGAGTACTGCTCGTCAATCCTTCGTACCTTCGGACGTACGGCAGCAATCAGGCCGGCATCGCGAATCCGGTGTACCCTATTCTCAGCCTGGCCTGCCTCGCCGGCATTGCCAAGGCCGATGGCCATCAGGCCAAGATCGTCGACTTCTCGTACCGGGCCTACGACCCTGAGTCGCTGAAGCAGACCATACTTGACTTCCGGCCGGATGTGCTGGGCATCACCGCTACGACTCCTCTCGTGAACCAGCTGAAGGACATCTCGATGCTGGCCAAGAGCATTTCGGCCGGCATCCTGAC
>JBAZTM010000255.1:0-2570 GCA_041661925.1 Gemmatimonadaceae bacterium | reverse complement strand
GGCGTGGCCCAGGGCGGCGGGCGCCAAGCGGACGCCCCCACCCTGATGCACAACAGTCGGTTGCGTTTCCCCGAGGCGCACGATCGTCCATGCGACGGCCGCCAGGAACGCGTGACTTCCCATGGCCGCTGCAAGCTGCAGCGTCATGAAGGCACGGTCCGGGACAGTACGGCCTCGCCTGCGATCGGGCACGATATTCATTGCCAAACGCCAAAGGGAGTAGGCCCACCCGGACAGCGGTCGCCGGTCCGGGGGGTCCTGCAGCGGGGACGACCCGCCGTAGGATGGGTAACCTTGGTGCGGCGAAGATTCAATGGGCGCGCGATTTCCTACGCGCCGATCTCCCGCAGCATCTGCCGCGAGATCACGATGCGCTGGATCTCGCTCGTCCCTTCGCCGATCTCGCAGACCTTGGCATCGCGCATCATGCGCTCCACCGGATAGTCCTTGGTGTAGCCGTATCCTCCGTGCACTTGCACGGCCTGGATGGTGCAACGCATGGCCAGCTCCGAGCAATACAGCTTGGCCATGGCCGCTTCCTTCCGGTACGGCTTGCCGTGCTGGGCGAGCCAGGCGGCGTGGTACATGAGGTGCTTCCCCGCCTCGATTTCGGTGGCCATGTCGGCCAGCTGAAATGACAAGCCCTGGAAGTGCGCGATGGGCTGCCCGAACTGTTTGCGCTCGGTGCTGTACTTGAGGGCCTGCTCCAGCGACCCTGCGGCGAGGCCGAGCGACAACGCCGCGACGCCAACGCGTCCCGCGTCGAGCGTCTGCATGAAGTTGACGAATCCGGCGCCTTCCTCGCCCAGCCGGTTTTCCACCGGCACCTCGACATCTTCGAAAATCAGTTCACGCGTGTCGGACGCACGCCAGCCGAGCTTGTCTTCCTTCTTGCCCGAGCGGAAACCCTGCATCACGGGGAGACTGGCGTCATGCCCAATGCCAACGCGTTTGGCGGCGTCGAGATCACACGTCTCCTTGGTGAGGATGAACGAACTGATCCCCTTGGTGCCTCGCGCCGGATCCGTCACCGCCGTGACGAGGAAGATCTCGCCCACGCCGCCATGCGTGATGAACCGCTTGGTTCCGTTGAGCACGTAGTGGCCGTTCTTGCGCTCCGCGGTGGTACGCGTACCACCGGCATCGCTGCCGGCGCCGGGCTCAGTCAGGCCGAAACCGCCGAGCACCGCACCGGACGCGAGCAGCGGCACGTATCGCTCGCGCTGCGCGGGCGTGCCGAAATGCACGATGGGTGACGTCCCGAGCGTGGTGTGTGCCGAGATGGTTATGGCGTGCGAGGCGCAGACCTTGGCCATTTCGTGAATGGCGATGGTGTATGCGATCGTGTCGAAGCCCGCGCCGCCCAGTTCTTCCGCCCACGGAATGCCGAGCAGGCCGAGCTCTCCCATCCGCTTGACGGTCTCCCAGGGGAACTCCTGGGATTCGTCGTGGCGCGCGGCAATGGGCGCCACTTCCGCGCGCGCGAATTCCCTGACCATCTCGCGTACGGCGAGATGCTGTTCGTTGAAATAGAGCGAGTCGTCCATGGGCACCCGGTCCCGAGCGTTTATCGGCAGGCGTGGAGCGGTCGCCGCGACAGCGGCGAGGCACGGCGTCGCCGGAAGATAGCGAGGGTGTCGTTTTGCGCCTACACCGCGCGGGCGAAGTGCCCCCGCGTGTACCGGTCGCCAAGAATGCCGCGCACCGCGTCCGTACCGGGCGCCTCGCCGGCCGCCAGCGCGTCGAATAGCTGGCGGTAGGCGCCCACGACCTCGGCCACCGGGTCACCGCGCACGTTGAAGACCGCGCGATAGCTGCGCACCCCCGCACGCCAGAGTCGCGGCGCGTACTGCGAGCCGTCCACCGGCCGCGAGTGCAGCAACCGGTTGCGACAGGCGCTGTCCGTGGCCACCGGGAACGCGTAGCCCGTGGGATCGGTCAGCTCGACATTGGGGTGCGTTTGCACGCAGAGGTCGCGGCACGTCGTCGGCTCGCGATCGAACGCCGCCGAAAGGACGCAGTGCTCCATGTTCATTCCCTCGGGGCGCCCAAAGAGGAAGACCTCGAAGCCGGCGCCTTGCCACGGCGTGACGAGCTGCACGATCTCGTCGGCGGTGAGTTCCACGGAGGCGGTAATGCGGCGCGCTCCCATGGCGAAGAACTCGCGCGCCGTGTGCGCATTGAAGCAGTTCACCGCGTAGTCCGCCACGATGTCGCGCCCCTCGCCGCCGAACTCGGCGACGAGGCCGAGATGTCCGCTGAGGAGCGGGAAGCCGAGGTCGAGCCATTTCTGTATGGAACGACGCTCCTCGGGGCGCACCACGCTCGGCGTGCGCAGGCGCAGGATGATTCCCTGCTCCGCCAGTTCCGCCCCGAGCGCCGTTACCTTCGCGCGCGACGGCGCCGGATGGCGGAGGAACGGATCGAGCACCACCTCGGTGGCCCCGGCTCGCGCCGCGGCGCGTGCGTCGTCGAGATCGAAGACCTCAGCAGACAAGTTGAAGGCCGGCGGCGGGACTTCAGACAGCCGCGCCTCGCGGGACGACGCCTCAGGAGGCTCCGATCCACGA
>JBAZTM010000254.1:0-2574 GCA_041661925.1 Gemmatimonadaceae bacterium | reverse complement strand
GAACGCATCGAAGACGACCTTGGCCCGGTGCTTGTTCGTCTGGTCGAACTGGTCGCCCACAAAGGACGACACGCACGGCTTGATGCCCCCCGAGCCGAGTGCGATCAGCGCGAGGCCCGTGTAGAAGCCCGCCCTGTTGTCCACGAAGAGCGCGAGGCAGAGCTGGCCTATGCAATACACGAGGCTCAGCCACAGGATGGTGTTGTACTTGCCCCATAGCCGGTCGGCCAGCCAACCGCCGAGGAGCGGGAAGAAGTAGACGCCGATGACAAACGTGTGGAACACGTCCTTGGCCGCGCCCGGTCGGTCCGCCTCCGGCAGGTATGCCAGCAGCGACGACACGAGGAAGACGGTCAGGATGTTGCGCATGCCGTAGAAGCTGAAGCGCTCGCATCCCTCATTGCCGATGATGTACCGGATCTGGAACGGAATCGGCACCTGGGACGGCGCGGCTCCGGCGGTATTGGCTTGATTGCTCATGGTCTTGGTTGGCTTCCCCGCAGTGGGCCGAACGCACAATCGGGACGCCCAAAGATGTCGCGGGTCGCGCTCACCTGCTACAATTGGACGCATGCTCCTTGGCGTCGCCGGCATGATTGGCTGCGGAAAGTCCACCCTCTCCGCCGCCCTCGCAAAACGGTTCGGCCTCCAGCTCGCGCTGGAGAGCGTCGATGCCGAGAACCCGTGGCTCGACCTGTTCTACGACGGCGAGTCGGGGATGCGCACGTACGGCCTGCACCTGCAGCTCCACTTCCTCGCCACGCGCTTCGAGAGCATGCGCAAGATGCGCGCGATGGGCGGAAGCTGGGTGCTCGACCGCACCTGGTACGAGGACGCGGAGATCTTCGCCCGCGGCCTGTACGAGGGGGGCTACATGCACTCCAACGACTGGGAGCTCTACCAGCGCCTCTACGCGGAGCTGCTGCACGCCCCGGCGGCGCGACCGCCGCGCCTGATGGTCTACCTGCACGGCCCGTTCGACACGATCCTCGATCGCATCATGTCGCGCGGCCGGCCGAAGGAAAAGGACACGGACCCCGAGTACTTCGCCTCGCTGCACGCACGCTACGGGCGGTGGATCGACGGGTTCCGGCGCTGCCCGGTGCTGCGCCTCGACGTCCGCGAGTACGACCTCTTCGCCGACCCGGCGGCCGTGGACGACATCGCGACGCGTGTGCGCCTCGAGCTCGAGAAGGAAATCCCGCAGACCGAGCTCTGGCCGGCGCAGAAGAAGCGCAAGGACGCGTTCGCGCAGGGGTGAACCCTGGCCGACCAGGCGGGGTAGCACGAGCGGCGGGCGGCGGGCCAGCCGCGCACCTACCTGATCCCATCGCATGCGCACTGCGCTCCTGCTTCGACAATCGGTCCTCTGGCTGCTCGTCCGCGGCGCGCATGCGGTGGTCGCATGGGTGGCGGCCTCGTCGGCCTCGCCCGAGGTCATCGCCTCCAACGCGGTTCTTCAGCCACAGCCTGCCGTCGTTCTCGTGTGCGCTGGCGTCGGCGTCGTGGAGCTGTGGCGGCGCGGCGAGCGCCAGTTGGTCGGCAACCTTGGCATCGACCAATGGCAGCTTGCCGCCATCCTGCTGGGACCACCGCTGTGCGCCGAGCTCGTCGTCGCCATCGCGGCGGGATTCTGACCTCGATGCTCGTCGCCGACTCCATCGCCAAGTCGTTCGGCTTACGCCGCATCCTCTCTTCGGCGACACTGCGGGTGGTTGCCGGACAGGTCGGCGTACTGTTTGGCCGCAACGGAATCGGCAAATCCACACTGATGAGGATCGCGGCGGGCCGCATTCAGCCTGACAGCGGCATCGTGCGATTTGCTGGACGCGCACGATTGACGGTGCACCTACCGCAGCTTGCCCGGGAGGGGCTGTTCTATCTGGCAGATGAGGATTTCTTTTCTTCGTCATTCTCGGTGCGGCGACAGCTGGAGTTCCTGCGTGCTGAATTCAACGGCACCGCTGTCGACGAGGCGGCCGAACGCGCCGGCGTGTCACACGTTCTGGACCAGCGTACCCATGAAGTTTCCGGCGGCGAGCGTCGACGCGCCGAGCTCGCGGCGGTTCTCGTCCGCCGACCGGCCTGCCTGCTCGCGGATGAGCCGTTTCGTGGAATTGGCCCGAAGGACGCGGAGGTACTCGCGAGTATCTTCCGCGAACTGGCCGCGAGTGGATGCGCGGTGCTCGTCAGCGGCCACGAGGTGCACACGCTGCTCGACGTCGCCGAGCATGTGACTTGGTGCACCGCAGGAACGACTTACGAACTCGGCACACCCGGCCAGGCGAAGCAACACGAGGCATTTCGTCGCGAGTACCTCGGCCTGCGTGGTTTGTGACGGTCGTGACGTAGCCGCTGAGCGCTGCGCGCTCAGCGCGGCTTGCTCAGCGCAGCCCGTTTGGCCCGATCCACTCCCGCATCGCCGCCAGCGACCGCTCCGCATACAGCTCCCGCTTCTTCAGCTTGTCGCGCGGCGGCTCGGGAAGCTCCTCGAGCAAACCGAAGTTCGCGTTCATCGGCTGGAAGTGCGCGGGGTCGGCTTCGCGCAGGTGACGGTACAGCGCCCCCAACATG
>JBAZTM010000253.1:0-2585 GCA_041661925.1 Gemmatimonadaceae bacterium | reverse complement strand
CGCGACCTGTTCCAGCAGCGGGCCATCGACTCGCTCAAGGCGAAGGGGCGCATGCCGTCCGTCGCGATCAGCGAGGCGGAGATCGCCGAGGCGTTTGAGCTGGCAAAGGACCGCCTACCGCGCCGCCCGGCGACCGTGACCTTCCGGCAGGTCATCATCAGTCCGCGGCCGAGCGCCGCCAGCCGAAAGGCCACGCTGGCCAAGATGGATTCGTTGCGCGCCGAAATCGCCAAGGGGACCGACTTCGAGGTCGTGGCCAAGCGCGAGTCGCAGGATCCCGGGTCGAAGGACCTGGGAGGCGACCTCGGCTGGGCGCGCCGCGGCATGATGGTGCCGGCCTTTGACCAGATGATGTTTGCGCTCAACCCGAACGTCGTGAGCCCCACGGTCGAGACCGTGTTCGGCGCGCACATCATCCGGGTGGACCGCATTCGCCCCGCCGAGGTGAAGGCGCGGCACATCCTGCTCCGCTGGAACATGGATTCCACCGACGTGGCGCGCGCCAAGGCCGAGGCGGACTCCACGCTGGCCGCGTGGGAGAAGGGAGCGTCATACGATTCGCTCGTCACCAAGCACCATGACGATGCCGAGCTGCGTCTCATGGCCGATCCGGTGCCGCGCGATTCGCTGCCGCCTGCCTATCGCGAGGCGCTTGCGGACAAGAAGGCCGGCGATTTTGCCGGTCCGTTCCTGATTCCGAATCCGCAGAACGGCCTCAGCAAGGTCGTCATCCTGCAGCTGACGTCTGCGGAGCCCGGCGGTGACCTGAAGATCTCGGATGTGCGCGAGCGCATCCGTGCGCAGTTGATGCAGGAGAAGACGGCGCGCCGCATTCTCGACCAGCTGCGCAAGGAAATCTACGTCTCCATCCGCATGTGACGACGCCGCGTCTCGCCATCACGCTGGGCGACCCGCGCGGCATCGGCGCGGAGATCGTGCGCAAGGCGCTCGCCGACCCCCGGGTGGCGGGCGCTTGCCGTTGGGTGGTAGTCGGTCCGTCGGGACTCGAGTGTGCGGCGACCGACGTCGTCGGTGAGTGGCATCCGCGGCAGAGCGACGCCAACGCCGGGCGGCTCGCCGGCAAGGCCATCACGCGCGCGGTGGCGCTGTGCCAGGCCGGTGAGGCCGACGCCATGGTCACGGCGCCCATCGACAAGCACGAGATGCTGGCCGAGCTGACGGGGCGCGAGGTCGCCATGATGCTGGCCAGCGACCGCCTGCGCGTGGTGCTCGCCACGACGCACGTGGCGCTGCGCGACGTCCCCGCGCTGCTCACCGGCGATGTCATTGCCCGCGTGGCGCGCGTCACGCGCGCCGGCGTGCGCGACGCCTTCGGCATCGCCGAGCCGCGCATCGCGCTCTGCGCGCTCAACCCGCACGCCGGCGACGGCGGGCGATTCGGGGACGAGGATGACACTGTCCTCGCTCCCGCCGCGCGCGCCAGCGGGCTGCTGGGTCCGTTCCCGGCCGATACAGTGTTCGTGCGCGCGATGCGCGGCGAATTCGATGCGGTCATCGCCCCCTACCACGACGTTGGCATGACGGCCATCAAGGTCGCGTCGTTCGGGTCGGCCGTGAATGTCACGCTCGGCCTGCCGTTCCCGCGCACCTCGCCCGATCACGGCACCGCGCTCGACATCGCGGGGCAGGGCAAGGCCGATTCATCGTCGATGATCGAGGCGATACTGCTCGCGGCTCGACTCGCGCATCGATAAGCTGGCTGCGTTGTTCCCAGCTGGGCTTCTTCACCACGGAGCGCACGGAGAACTGACTGAGGGCCACGGAGTACGACACGAACTTGGGGCAAAGACATCACGCCACGCTGACTTCAGCGTGGCGTTCGCAGTTCCCCCAAGAGGTTGCAGTACTCCGTGGCCCTCCGGTTTCCTCCGTGAGCTCCGTGGTGAAAAAGGCCAGCGTTCCGTGCGCTCCGTGGTGAAAGAGGCCGGCTACCCGCGAAGAACCCAGCTACTCCCGTGTCATCTCGAGAATCGCAATCCGCCGCCCGTCCATTTCACGCACGGTCCACGTCGCGCCGCCGCCACTCACGCGGTCGCCCACCTGCGGCAGGCGGCCCAGCAGCCCGAACACGAATCCGCCAACGGTCGTGAAATCTTCTTCCGGGATTTGCAGCGCGTACTGCTCGTTGACGTCGCCGATCTCGGCCTGTCCGGGCACCAGCGTCTCGCCCGCCAGCGCCCCGTGCGTCGTCGCCACCCCCTCGTCGTGCTCGTCGAGGATCTCGCCCACCAGCTCCTCGAGCAGGTCCTCCATCGTCACCAGCCCCGCGGTGCCGCCGTACTCGTCGAGCACGATGGCCATGTGTTCCTTCAGCCGCTGGAAGTCGGCCAGCACTTCCTCCACTTCGCGTGAACCCGGCACGGCGTGCACGTCGCGCATCACGCTCGCCATGGAAAACGTCGCCGGGCGATGGCGCAGCACCGGCAGGAGATCCTTGGCGTGCACCATGCCGACCACGTTGTCGAGCGACTCCTCATAGACGGGATAGCGCGAGAAGCCGGCCTCCTCCACGATGGCGAGCGCCTCGTCCAGCGACGCGTCGGCGTCGATGGCCACGATCGCCG
>JBAZTM010000252.1:0-2587 GCA_041661925.1 Gemmatimonadaceae bacterium | reverse complement strand
CGTGCAACACGCGATATCGCCGTGGATTTCCTGGGTCTCGATGCCGCCTCACCCAAGGTGCAGCAACTGATTGCCGCCACTCCGCTCTGGAAGCGAAAGCGCGCGCGCTGGTTGACGGCGGCCGCGGCGGTGCTGCTCACGGCGTCGGCATCCATCGCCACGCTGACGCGCCGGCCAGCGCCCCCGCTGACCTCCGATTTCACCTTCTGGACGGTGGACAGCGCAACCGGCGTGGGCCGGTATGTCGGCGTGCGCGTTCGTCCGGACGAAGTGTGGGAGGCGGGCGCGCCTCTCGAGGCCATTGATCTCGACTCCAACGCGTATCCGCAGCGCCCACCAGGGGTCAACGCGCTTCTGCAGCGCGGCCCCGACGGCAAGCGCTGGTGGACGATGGTGACGGGACGTGAACTCGGCGACGAGGTGGTGTGGATCGATTCGCTCGGTCGCATGCAACTCCCCATGCCGAGTGAGCGTGACGATGCGGTCGAGAGCCTCTCGCCCGATGGCCGGCTGCTGCTCGCATCAACCGGCCGGTTTGACACGATCACCGACCATCTGCAGCAGGTGATTGTTGATCCGGAACGAAAGACCGTTCGACGCCTCACAAATTCGTCGGAAGGGGACCGCGGCGGTCGGTGGAGACCGGACGGCACGCAGATTGCGTTCAGGCGACACTACTTCACCCTTACCAGCGGCGACAGCCTGTGCCTGGTGGACTTCGATGGCGCGAGGGAGCGCTGCCTTCGCGCCGACCTGCCTTCGCGCTGGACCCTCGGTGGTTGGATGGACGACGTTCGCATTGTCGTAATCGCCGCGGGCGGGCGCCTGCTCGAGGTGGATATTCGAAAGGGCGGGACCCGAGAGGTGACCGAGATGCAGGGAGCCATGTGGACTTTCGCTGGTTCGCTGCTGCTGTGCCAATGCGCGACGGCAGAGGATGCGCACAGCCTCTTCTACCTCGTCCCGCCGGCCGACCTTTCGGCGGCTCGTCCGATCCTCTACAGGGGCCGTCCGCTCAAGGGCGCGGCGATCGTCGCTGCGCCGCGATACCCGGAGCGTCAGTGGCTGGACACGCTGCGCCTCGTGCTGCCGCCGAATGGCCTGTCGGTGGAGAACACGCACCAGCTTCGCGTCGAGGGGCGTCGCGCCAACGGCGCCCCCGCTCCGCTGCATGACCTACGATGGGTTTCGCGGGACACCACCGTGGCTACCGTGGACTCGCTGGGCCGCTTTCGTCCTCGCCGCCTCGGCGCGACGTGGGTGGTGGTCTCAGCTGGCGGCTGGCGCGTGGACTCGGCTCTGGCACTCGTGTCGCCAGCAGGCTCGCAGACGATGGTGCGCGAATTGTGGGATGCGTCCTGGATGAACCGCTGGCGGCTCTTCGGCGAACCACGTCCCCGCATGGTTGAAACCTCCATCGGGCCCGCCCTTCTGCCGAACGGAGACGGATCGTATCCCTCCGGGGCGTACCTGCCTCTGGTGATTCCGAGTGCCTCCGGCGCCGGCGTGGAGGCGATGGTGAGCATGCCCATCACACGCTCGCAGTGGCAGACGCTCGGCCTTTCGCTCTACCCAGCGGATGGGCTCGCGCGGGTGCGGCAGTGGGATCACATCACGGGAGACGTCATCTCGGCGATGGGCAACACCTGCTGGTCTGCATTCCCAGGGGACGAAGGCGGACGGGCGACCGAACTGGCGGCGTACGGCGGGCGGGGTGACGATGGGACGTTCCTTGCACCACCCGGACTCTACAGTGGCCGTTGGCATCGCATCCGACTGCAGCTGCTCCCCGACGGGCGTTGCGCGCTGGCCATTGATGGCCGTCCGGTCGGGGCGAGACGCGGTCGCACGCCGCCCTCTCCGTCGGGCGTCTACGTCCACATCGTCGGAAACTCTCGCTTCGACGGCCGTCTGGTGGTGGGTCCGCTCGAGGCGTGGAGCGGCGTCCGCGGCGGCGTGGATTGGACGCTCGTTGATTCTGACACGACGACGCGCAGGCCATAGACGCACGAGTGCGGTCGAGGACTGATACCACGAAGTTCGAATAGCGCGAAGGGTCGCGAAGAAACGAACTGGGGGGCGCTGCGGTAATCGGCAGTTCCCCCCAGTTCACTTCGCGCTCCTTCGCGCGCTTCGCCCTTCGTGGTGGAAGTAAGGCTACTCTGCCTCCTCCTCCTTCTTCTCCTTCTCCGCTTCGGCGATCACCTTGGCCGCCGCGTCGTGCGGCATCAGCTCATAGGTATGGAAGCGGTGCTTGAACGTGCCGCGTCCCTGCGTCATGGACTGTAGCTTCGTCGCATAGAGGTACAACTCGGCCTGCGGCACGATCGCTCGCACGCTGGTGCCGAGCCCTTCGATATTCTCGGACCCGAGAATCTGGCCGCGACGACCCGAGATGTCGCCCATCACGTCGCCCAGATAGACGTCGGGCGTCAGGATCTCGACCTCGTGCAGCGGCTCGAGCAGCACCGGGCGGCACTTGGGCGCGATGTTCTTGAAGGCGAGAATGCCCGCCATCTTGAACGACGCTTCGTTGGAGTCCACCGAGTGCGAGGATCCGTCGAAGCACTCGCAGATGAAGTCCACC
>JBAZTM010000251.1:0-2600 GCA_041661925.1 Gemmatimonadaceae bacterium | reverse complement strand
GGATCGTGCAGCATCCCAGAGATCGCGCGGTCGGATGAGCCGCGTGTCCGCGTCATCATCCTGACGGTTCTGTTGCCAGATGAAATACGCGGTGCTTCCCGGCAGCCACTCCCAGCGCAGCACGATATTGGACCGGAACGAGAGTCGGTTGAAATCGAGCGCCGGCAGCGTGAACGTCTGTGAGCCATCGCCCACGACGTACCCGGTGGGATCGGCGGTGATCGACGTTCCGGTTCCACTCCGGCCGTAGACGCGCATCTGGCGGCTGCGCGCGGCGGCCAGCTCGCCGAAATCATAGAACCGTCCGCTCGCCGCGAACGGCTCCGCATACCCTTCGACCGTGAAGTCGGGCGTCAGCGCGAAGTTCAGACGCAGCCGAGCGGAGAGCGTGCTCCGTTCGACGAAGGAGAAGATGTAGCGTTGCCCGAATGTCGCGGCGGAGCCGCCCGTCCTCGTCGCCACGTACTGCCTCGCGTCGACGGAGCGGGAGTATGTCGGATCGATGGATGCCTCCCAGCGCGACGCCGGCCGAACGGTCAACCCGGTGCTCGCGTCCGAGCGCCAGCCGCCAAACTCGTCATCCAAGTACTCCACGCGCGCGGTCCACACGACAGGCACGTTGGCGCGGCTGGAGACCTGCGCGTTGAGAGTGTACGCGCGCGGCGTTCCCATGAGCGGGCCGCCGCGTGTAAGGTCGTCGCTCTGTGAGCGGAGATGCAGGGTGCCACGCGCGGTGATCCTCCAGAAACTGTGCAACGTGACCTGGCCCGTCTGCGTGAGGCGCGCGTATTGACGGACCCCGCCGAAGTTCCAGCCGGCGACGGTCGAAGTGCCGAACTGGAAGAATCGGACGAGACGGTTGGGCTGTGTGTCCCGGAACTGGATGTCCGCGTTGAAGTCGATGTCGTCGCCACTCCGCATCTGGCCGGCGTCATTGATGTCGAAACCGGGCGACCGCGTTGAGATCTGGATGCCGGCGAGCGTGAACCGCCCGGCGTTCTTGTCCGCACGCAACGACGCACTGAAGCCGGAGAGCGAGGTGCGCGTGGCGTCATAACTCACGTGATCCTGGTCCGGCCGCTGAAAGTAGTGCGCGCTCGCGCGTTGCAGCCGGGCCATCGCGGCGGCGTCACCGCGAACACGGCTGCCGCCGATCCAGCCGGTGATCTCGTACATCCCCTGCTTGTAGCGCAGCCTCCAGTCCAAGCCGCCGGCCACCGCGCTGCTCGGCAGCAGCGCGCTGAGACCCCCGCGCTGGTCGAGCGAGCGATTCACGTTGGTGAGAGAAAGGCCCACGTTCGACTGCTGGGAACCGAGATCCTGCTGCAGCCGAATCACGCCGTATACGGTGGGTGGCTCGACGGCGGCCTTGCCATGGGCATCGGTCAGGGAGTCCCAGGTGAGGGCGTGCTCGCGTGGCGTGAGTGCCGCAAGTGCGCCGACCGAGAGGCCGGACGCCAAGCGGCCCGAGACTTTGGCCGCGGACAGGATCGTCGTGTTCGAGGGCTGCTTCACGAAATCGGCATCGGCCTGGCCGCGCGGCGCCGCACCGACGCGGCGACTGTAGAACCAGGTGGGCCGACCGAGGAAGCTCAGTCCGCGGCCGGTCAGCAGTTCATTGCCCTCGATGAAGAAGGGTCGCCGTTCGTCGAACACGGTCTCGAAAGCTGTGAGATTGACGACGGCAGGATCCGCTTCGACCTGGCCGAAGTCCGGATTGAACGCCGCGTCCAGTGTGAGATTCGGGCCGAGCCCCATCTTGAGATCGCCACCTGCACGTCCGGCCACCCGGCCGTCGAACGGGTTCGCGGGATGCACGTTGTCGCGGTACGTCAACTCAGCGGCCACGTACGGCAGCAGCTCGAGCCTCCTCGCCGGCGGAACGCCTGCGATGCCTTCGAGCCGGCCGAACCGCGATGCGAAGCCTGCCGCCTCCGCGGGAATCAGCACCCACTGCAGCCACTCGCTCTTGTCCGAGACCTGGCGAGTCAGCTGCATCCCCCACGTCTGCTCGGCGCCCGCATTGAAGCGAAGCTGGGCAAAGGGCGTGCGCATTTCCGCGATCCATCCCTCCGCATCGACACGCGTCCGCGCGCTCCAGACTGGGTCATACTGGGCCTCGATGCCTCGGTCCTCGCTGTCTTGCGGCAGATACCAATCGCCGCGGACACCGCCGGAGGACACCGAGAAGCTGTACGCGGTCCGCCGGTCGAGATAGGGATCGAGCGAAACCGTGAAGACCTCGGCATCGCTGTCCCCGTCGCGGCGCGTAATCGACCTGCGGATGGCGTCGGGATCGGGGCGACGGAGTCGCGCGCCGATGTAGAGCGCCTCGTCATCGTAGAGCAGCCGGACTTCCGTCTGGACGCTGGGCGTCGCGCCTTCGGTCGGTATCTTCTGCACGAAGTCCGAGATCGCGGGAGCCTGGGCCCACGCCGCATCGTCCATGGTTCCGTCGACACGCGGCGGCGGCCCATCCAAGCGGACCGCGCGAGCGACCTTGGACGGCAGCTCCTGCGCGTGAACGCACGGCGCGACAAGACCAAGGACTGCCGTAAGCAGCCCACAACCCCAGAACGCCCTCGCCTGATGCGGCGGCT
>JBAZTM010000250.1:0-2603 GCA_041661925.1 Gemmatimonadaceae bacterium | reverse complement strand
GAAGAGCCAACCCCGAGAGTTGTGTGACGCGAAGCCGTCACACAACTCCTGTTGAACAAGCCCGGGAATAACGACGGGCTCGGTCCGCGCCTATATGCGTTTTGTGTTTGGGGCGGGAGGGCGCGGAGTGGGTCCGCGCGACGACGCGGGGTGGGCGGACGGCGGGGCGCGAGCCTGATTGACAAAGCAGTTTGGGCGGCGGGGACGTATTTTTCCTCGGACCGGCGTCGGATGTATCTTATTTCTTGTGACGCACCCAAAGCTCCGCCGGGCACACCCGGGGTCGCGAGCGTGAAACGGAGACGGCGAAAATGACGGCGGGAGGAACATCAACGGTCGCAAGCAGGCGGAGTGCGCGGAATCCGGCCGACGCAGACCAGGGTGAAGCTGCCGCAGTGCGGACAGCGCAGGTGCCACGGTTCCGGCGCCTCGACCTTGGGGCGCACCACAATCGGGACGGCGAGCACGGTCTCGACAATCGCCCGGCGAGCCTTCGCGGCCGGATGCATCCAGCCGAAGTAGCGCACGCGGTGCTGGCCCGGCGGCAGCACGTGTTGGAGGTAGCGCCGCATGAACTCTTCCGCCGATAGCGTGCACTCGCGGCGTTCCTGCGTGGCGGAATCGGTGTAGGTGAACGTCACGGCCTCGTCGGTGGCGGCGAGGATGCGCTCGTCGCTGATGGCGGTGCGGCCGACATAGCGGGCGAGATACTTCACGACGTTCTCGCCGGAACCGGCCGGCTGCCAGTGCGCATACCAGCCGTCGCGCCAGCACGCCTCGGACACCTGGGCGTGCAGGTCGGGGGCGGCGTGGCGCAGGGCCTCGTCCATCCCGCGGCGCAGCGCGGCCTCGACCGGCTGCTTCGGCAGCAGCCAGTCGGGCTGGCGGCTCGCGCGCCACGCGTCATGGAGCGGAGCGAGGCCACCGCCGGGCACGATGAAATGCAGGTGGGGGTGATACTGGAGCTGGCGGCCCCAGGTGTGTAACACGCCCAGCAAGCCCAACTCCGCCCCGAGGTGCCGGGGGATGGCCGCGACAGTTTGCAGCGCCCGCGCCGCCTGGGTGAAGAACAGATCGTAGAGCACCTCGGGCCGGGCGGCGAAGATCGGCCGCATTTCTGCCGGCGCCGTGAAGGTCACGAGGAAATACCGCACCGGCAGGAGACGCTCGGTCTGCTTCGCCGTCCACTCGGCGGTCTTCGCGCCACCGCAGCGCGCGCACGCCCGGTGGTGACAACTGTGATACGCGAAGTCGTTCTCGTCGCAGCGGGTGCAGCGATAGACGTGTCCGCCCAGCGCGCGCGTGCGGCAGCGCACGATCGCGTGCAACGCGCGGCGGGCCGCCGGCGTGATGGGACGGGACGAGTCCAACCACGCCGGCGCCTGCCGCACGAGCCAGTCGGCCAGAACGGACACGGACGGATCTACTGCGCGGGGGGAAGCAGGCGCGCGACGACCGCACGCGCGCTCGCCTCGTTCACCGCTGTCAGATGCGTATAGATCAGCGTCGTTTCCAGCGAACTGTGGCCGAGATAGGCGGAAATCAGCCGGATGCTCACACCAGCCTCCAGAAGGTGCGTCGCATACGAGTGGCGCAGCGTGTGGACGCTGGTACCCTGGGGCAGCTTCGCCTCCGCCACGGCCACCCGCACGCAGTGCTGAATGGAACTGACGCTCATCGGCTCGGTCGCTGCCGTCATCCGTGAGGTCGGACACGTCCCGTTGTGCCAACCGCGGCCCACGCCAGGGAACACCCAGCGGGGATGCCGGTGCGTTTTCCACCACACGCGCAACTCCGCCGTCAGCGACGACGGCAGCGGCACGTAGCGGTCTTTGTTGCCCTTGCCCTGCCGCACGTGCACCCGTTCGCCACCGCGCAAATCCCCCACTTCGACCCGTGCGGCCTCGCTCACCCGCAGTCCGCAAGCGTAGATGAAGCGCAGGATTACGCGAAACCGTTCCTCACGCACCGCGGCAAACAGCCGGGCGACTTCTTCCCGGGTGAGCACCTGTGGCAGCGTTTTCGCCGAGGGCGAACGCACCAGGTCGAACAACTGCCAGTCGTGCCCGAGTTGCAGGCCAAAAAAGAGCCGCAGCGCCGCCACGGCGGCCCGCATCGACGCGGGGGAATAGTCGCGCACGCTCTTAAGGTACAGCAAGTGGCCCCGCACCTCCGCTTCACTCAGAGTGGCCGGATCGCGGCCCGCGCGCTCCGCCAACTTTCGAACATACCGCAAATACTCAATTTGGGTCGTCCTAGCGAGTGTGCGCAGTTTGAGCAGTTCCGCAAAGCGGACCAGCGATTCGGGATCAGAGGGAAGCACGGCCGGGGCCGCTCTCCCTTTTTTGGTGGATTTATGGGAGGACATACCGCGCCAACCTTGCCGCCGGCCGCGCGTTCGCCCATCCTGCCGACGTTCCCATGCGTCACGCTCGCCACTCCGCTCCCGCCACGCTGCGCCGCGCAGCGGCTTCGTTCAACCCCGAGAGTTGTGTGACGCGAAGCCGTCACACAACTCCTGTTGAACAAGCCCGGGAATAACGACGGGCTCGGTCCGCGCCTATATGCGTTTTGTGTTTGGGGCGGGAGGGCGCGGAGTGGGT
>JBAZTM010000249.1:0-2604 GCA_041661925.1 Gemmatimonadaceae bacterium | reverse complement strand
GCCGCGCGCGGCGGGAGCTGAAGCCGCGCCTTCGCTGGTATACGAGCGAAGCACCTCGCCCTTGGCATCGAGGAAGTCCAGCGTGACGGGGCCGGTGTACGACGACGGGATGTAGTAGTCGATCATCGCGCCGGCCGGTGGATACTGCGGGTCAGCCGCATCGCTGCGGTTGCCGTCGACGCCGCCAAACGAGCCCGCGTAGCGCGCGCGGACGGCATCTCGCGGCGCGAAGAGCACGGCATCAGCGCCGGTGTTGGCGGCGATCTGGTGGAGCGCCGTGAGGTTGTCGAGGATCCAGAACGAGCGCCCCTGCGTGGAGAGCACGAGGTCGTTCTGGTGGACCTTCATGTCGGTGATGGGCGTGTGCGGGAGGTTCTGCTGGAACGACTTCCACGTGGCGCCGTTGTCGAACGACACGTACATGCCGAACTCGGTGCCGGCGTAGAGCAGTCCTTCGCGCTTGGGATCTTCGCGCACCACTCGCGTCGGCTCATTGGCGGCGATGCCGTTGGTGCCGTCGGTGAGCAGCTTCCACGACGTGCCATAATCGTCGGTGCGCCAGATGAACGGCCGGAAATCGCCGAGGAGGTAGCAGAGGACCGCGTAGTAGGCGGAGCCGCGGCGATGCGGGGACGGCTCGATGTTCTGCACGCGGCAGCCGGCGGGCTGGTTCCTGGGCGTGATGTTCTTCCACGTCTTGCCATCGTCGCGTGTGACATAGAACGGGCCATCGTTTGCGCCGGTCCAGATGACGCCCTTCTCGAGCGTGGCTTCACGGATGGCGTAGAGCGTGGAGTACGACTCCTCTCCGGTGCCGTCGACGGTGATGGGTTCGCCGCTGTAGTGGCCGCGCCGTTCCGGCGGGTTCCACGTGAGGTCGGGGGAGATCGTCTCCCACGTGACGCCTTCATCGCGCGTGCGGTGCAGGTACTGCGACCCGTAGTAGACGACGCGCGCGTCGTGCGGCGAGAACTCCATGGGCGAGACGCGCTGGAAGCGGTAGATCAGGTCCTTGGTGGCGTTGCCGTACAGCGATTGCGCGCCCACCCAGTACTGCTTCTCCGCGCCGCTGCGAATGCGCAGGCGTGAGAACTGCCCCTTGCAGGAGCCGTAGACGGTGTCGGGGTTGGTGAGGTGCGGGAAGAGCGGGCCCGTTTCGCAGCCCGGGCCGGTGCGCCATTCCTGCATCGGCGAATCCGGACGGCCGGACGACAGCGGCAGCGACGGGACGATGAGCGTGCTGTTGTCCTGCTGGGCGCCGTAGAGGCGATACGGGAACTGGTTGTCCACGTAGACCTGATAGATCTCGGCGGTGGGCTGGTTGTAGATCGTGGACCAGGTGCGACCGCCATTCAGCGAGACGTTGGCGCCGCCGTCGTTGGACTGCACCATCAGCTGCGGATTGTCGGGATTGATCCACAGGTCGTGGTTGTCACCGTGCGGCGTGGGCATGGCCCGCCACGTCTTGCCGCCATCGGTGGTGAGATGGAAGCCTTCGGCGCCGACCCAGACGGTGTTGGCGTCCTTGGGATGGGCCGTGATGTTGGTGTAGTAGAACGGACGCGTGATGAGCTGGGCGTAGTCGCTGGCGAGCGTAAACGACTCGCCGGCGTCGGTGGAGCGATAGAGGCCGTTGCCCGGCTTCGCCTCCATCAGGACCCAGACAACATTGGGGTCGGCGGGCGTGACGGCGACGTTGCTCTTGCCGACGAGCTGATTGGGCAGGCCGTTGGTGAGCTTCTTCCACGTGCTCCCGCCGTCGGTGGACTTGTAGACGCCACCCTCACGCGCGCCCGAGATGATGGTCCACGGCTTGCGCTCGGCGCGCCACATGGAGGCGTAGAGCGTGTTCGGGTTGCCCGGCTGAAATTCGACATCTACTGCGCCGGTGGAATCGGAGACGTAGAGGACGCGCTGCCAGCTCTTGCCGCCGTCGGCGGTGCGATAGAGGCCGCGCTCGTTGGTGGGCTTGAACGGGTTGCCGATGGCGGCGACGAAGGCGATGTCGGGATTGGACGGATGAATGCGAATGCCGCCGATGTTGGCGACGGCTGTTAGACCGACGTGTTGCCACGTCTTCCCCGCATCGGTGGACTTGTAGACGCCATCGCCAACGGAGACGTTGGAGCGCAGGCCGTCAGAGCCGCCTCCCACGTAGATGACGTCGGGATTGGAGAGCGATACCTCCACGGCACCCATCGACCCGACGGCGAAGAAGCGGTCGGAGATATTCATCCAGCTCTGGCCCGCATCGGTGGTGCGCCAGATGCCGCCACCGGTGGACCCCATATAGAACGTGTGGGGTTGCGACGGGACACCCGTGACCGTCGTGACGCGGCCGCCGCGGGCGGGGCCGACGTTGCGGTACCTCAGGTGCTGGAAGAGCGAGGGATCGCTCGGGGTGGCCATGGGCCTGGGCTTGGGGGCCTGGGCCGAGAGGGCGAGGGGGAGGGCGAGGAGGAAGGCGCGGCGCAGCATTTTGGCTCCGGGGTGGGACTCCGGGTGGTATACGCTGAAGGTTGAGAAGATGCTTGCTCGGCGGTTTATGGGAAGGGTGCAGGGTGGGGTGCACGGGCACGGTGGCGTGCAGGGTGCGGGCAATTC
>JBAZTM010000248.1:0-2606 GCA_041661925.1 Gemmatimonadaceae bacterium | reverse complement strand
CACCGGCGCGATGTGGCGCGGCAAGTACGACATGGCGCCCGACGAGTTCACGAAGGAACTGGACCGGCTGTGGGAGCAGGTGAAGCCGCTGTATCTGTCGCTGCACTCCTACGTCCGGATGAAGCTCCATGAGAAGTACGGCGATGCGGTGCCGGCCGACGGTCCGATTCCGGCGTACATGCTCGGCAACATCTGGTCGCAGGATTGGTCGAACGTCTATCCGCTGGTGGCGCCGGCCGGCAGCGACGCCGGGTACTCCCTCACCGACATCCTGAAACAGCGCAAGGCGAGCGCGGTCGACATGGTGAAGATCGGCGAGAAGTTCTATACCTCGCTCGGCTTCGCGGCCCTGCCCGACACCTTCTGGCAGCGGTCGCTCATCGTGAAGCCGCGGGACCGCGACGTGGTGTGCCACGCGAGCGCGTGGGACGTGGACGGCGTGAACGACCTGCGCATCAAGATGTGCATCACGCCGACCGAGGAGGACTTCAACACCATCCACCACGAGCTCGGGCACAATTTCTATCAGCGCGCCTACAACACACTGCCGCCGCTCTTCCGCGACAGCGCCAACGACGGCTTCCACGAAGCCATCGGCGACACCGTCGCGCTCTCGGTGACGCCGGAGTATCTCGTCAAGATCGGCATGCTCGCCAAGGCGCCGGACGCGTCGCACGACACGGGCCTCTTGATGAAGCGCGCGCTCGAAAAGATCGCGTTCCTGCCGTTCGGCCTGCTCGTGGACCAGTGGCGGTGGCAGGTGTTCTCCGGCCAGGTGAAGCCCGATCAGTACAACAAGGCCTGGTGGGATCTGCGCACGAAGTACCAGGGCATCGTGGCGCCGTCACCGCGCGGCGAGGAGTTCTTCGACGCGGGTTCGAAATATCACGTCGCCGCGGTGGTGCCCTACACGCGCTACTTCCTCGCGGCGATCCTGCAGTTCCAGTTCCATCGCGCCCTCGCGAAGGAAGCCGGTTGCACGCTGCCGCTCCATCGTTGCTCGATCTACGACAGCGCGGCCGCCGGCAAGAAGTTGAACGCGATGTTGTCCATGGGCCTGTCGAAGCCCTGGCAGGACGCGCTCGAGGCCATGACCGGGTCGCGCCAGATGGACGCGACCGCGATCATCGACTACTTCGCGCCGCTCAAGAAATACATGGACGACGAGCTGGCGAAAAAGGGCGCGAAGGCGGGCTGGTAGCCGCTACTTCTTCTCCGCGCGCGCCTTCGTGACCATGTCCTTCACCTCTTTCATGAGGGTGGGGACGTGGTACGGGATGCCGTCCTTGATCGTCCACTCGATGCCGCCGCCGTGCACCATCGTGGCCTTCGGATCACCGGGCTTGACGAAGCCCGAGTAGTTGCTGACGATCTTGCCGTCGTACGCCATGAGGTCCGTGCCGTACGGATTCATGATGCGCAGGTTCTCGAGCGGGTTGCCATTGACGACGAGCAGGTCGGCGATGAAGCCCTGGCGGATGCGGCCGAGCTTGTCGTCGAGGCCGAGCACCTTGGCGCCGTTGAGCGTGGCGTGCGTCAGCACCTCGAGCGGTGAGAAGCCGGCTTCCTGCTGCATTTCGAGCTCGCGCGAGATGCCGAAGCCGTACATCGAGCCGTAAAGGTAGCCGGAGTCGTCGCCCGTCGTGATGATGCCGCCCTTGCGGCCGAACTCGAGCAGCGTGGCCATCCACACCTCGTAGTTCTTCCGCCACGCGATTTCCTCGGTCGTCGTCCAGCCGATCCAGAACGTGCCGTGCCGCGTCATCGACGGCTTGAAGTACTCCTCGAGCGACGGGTGCAGGTAGTCCTTGTACCAGGGCAGATTCTGCGCCTTGATGAGATCCCGCGTCGCCTCGTACGTGGACATCGTCGGGCTCCACGCCACGCCGCGCTTCACCATGTCCTCGAGCAGCTGCGAGAGCCTGGCGTGGTTGAGGCTCTTCTGCGTGTAGAGTTCGCCCGCGCGGCCGAACCGGTGAATCTCGTTGTAGAGGTTCATGTCGGGCGGAAAGTCCTGCGGTTCATCGAGCGCCGAATCGGCGACGCCGTAGAAGTGCTCGATCGAGCGCGCGCCGGCGTCGATGAAATCGCGGGCCGTCGCTTCACCGACGGCCACGTGCACCGTCGTGCGCATGCCGAGCTTGACCGCTTCGTCGAGCGCCGCCACAACCTGGTCCTTGTCCATCGGACCGATGAACTTGATGCCGTCCGCGCCGCGCTCCTTCGCGCGGCGGACCAGCGCGCGCCATTGGTCCGGCGTGACCGGCGACGACTCGCCGGGGTCGACCAGATCGTTCAGCATCGGGTACGCCACGATGCGGGGCGCGACGATGGTGTGCGCGGCGCTGTCGGCGCGCCACTGCTTCGTCTTCTCAAAGTTGCCGCCCACCTCGCGCGCGGTCGTCACGCCGGCGGCGAGATACAGATCGCGCTCGTACTGAATCGGAATCGGACCCACGCGCACTTCATGCCAGTGCATGTGCGTGTTGACGATGCCGGGCATCACGTACTTGCCGGCGGCGTCAATCACCGCATCGGCTTCGGGCCACTTGCCGGAGACCGAGTTGCCGATGCGCGCGATGATGCCGTCCTCGGCGAGGATGTCG
>JBAZTM010000247.1:0-2608 GCA_041661925.1 Gemmatimonadaceae bacterium | reverse complement strand
CCATGATCTGCCAGAACATCGTGTGGTTCACGTGACCGCCGCCGTTGTTCCGCACCGCGGTCCGGATGTCTTCGGGCACCGCCGCGAGGTTCCTGATGAGGTCCTCGGCGCTCTTGCCCGCCAGCTCGGGATGCTTCTCGATCGCGGCGTTCAGGTTGTTGACATAGGCGGCGTGATGTTTGCCGTGGTGAATCTGCATCGTCTGTGTGTCGATGTGCGGTTCCAGCGCGTCAAACGCGTACGGAAGTGGTGCCAGTTCGTGTGCCATGAGAGCTCCTTCGTAAGTAGTGTGCGTCAAGTCTATCAAGGCCCGCCGCGCGCCGGTGTGCGTTATGCGGCATCCGGCGGCGTGACGACGTTGTAGAGCGTGTCGCGCTCCACGGGCAGCCGGCCGGCATTGCGGATCAGGGCGCGAATGCGCGTGGTCGTCAGGATCTCGGGCGTCCGCGCGCCGGCCATGTGGTAAATCTTCTCCTCCTGCACGGTGCCGTCCAGATCGTCCACGCCGTACCACAGCGACATTTGCGCCACGTCCACGCCGGTGGCAATCCAGAACGCCTTGATGTGCGGGAAGTTGTCCAGCATCAGGCGCGACACCGCGTGCACGCGCAACGTGTCGCTCGCCGAGGGCGCCGGCAGCTTCTCCATCTGGTTGTGGTCGGGGTGAAACGCCAGCGGGATGAACGCCTGGAACCCGCCTGTCTCGTCCTGCAAGGCCCGCGCGCGCATCATGTGATCCACGCGCTCCTCCATCGTTTCGATATGCCCGTAGAGCATCGTCACGTTGGAGCGCATGCCCAGGCGGTGGGCGATGCGGTGGATCGAGAGGTAGCGATCCGCGTCGGCCTTGTCGTGGCAGATCTTCCGGCGCACGCGCTCGGAGAACACCTCCGCGCCGCCGCCCGGCAGCGAGTCGAGGCCGGCCGCCATGAGATCGCGCAGCACCTGCTCGTCGGTCATGCCGTAGAGCTCGGAGAAGAAGGCGATCTCCACCGCCGTGAAGCACTTCAAGTGGATGCCGGGACGAATGGCCTTCAGGCCGCGCAGCAGATCCAGGTAGTAGGAAAACGGCAGATCGGGATGCAGGCCGTTGACGACGTGGACTTCAGTGAGCGGCTGATGCGCGCGCTGCCGCAGCTTGTCCAGCACCTGCTCGAGCGAGAGCGTGTAGGCCTCCGCGTCGCCGGGCTTGAGCCGGGAGAACGAGCAGAACAAGCACGTGGCCACGCAGACGTTGGTGGCCTCCAGCCGCAGGTTGTAGTTGTAGAACGTGTGGCCGCCGTGGCGCTTCTCACGCTCGCGGTTGGCCAGCCACCCCAGGGCGTGCAGGTCGGGGCATGCGAACAGGCGTACGCCATCGTCGAGGCCCAGCCGCTCGTTGGCGCCAAGCCTGGCGGCGATGTCCGCGAGCCCGAGGGAAGCGAGTCGTGCCTGCACGTGCGCGCGCCCTACTCCACGCCCATGACCTGCAGACGCAGCGTCCGCGTCCGGGGGCCGTCAAGTTCCGCCACCAGCACGCGCTGCCACTGGCCCAGCACCAGTTCGCCGCCGCTGATCTGCAGGGTCTGACTGTGGCTCAGCATCAGCGCGCGCAGGTGCGCGCCGGCGTTCATGCGATCACAATCCGAGTGCTCGGGATTGTTGTGCAGCCACGGCGTGGCCGGATCGACGATGTGCTGCAGGAACTGCTCGATGTCTTCGCGGAGCGCCTTCTGGCTTTCGTTCACGAAGACACTGCACGTCGTGTGCTGCGAGGACAGGGTGGCGAGGCCCTCGCGCACGCCCATGGCCACCACGCGCGCCATGACCTCTTCGGTCAGGTCCAGCACCTGCAGGACCTTGCTGGTGGCGATGGATAGGGTTTCCGCTCTCACGTGGAACGGCCCCGAGACCAAGGTCACAGGGGCGACAGGTTCCGATCGAATGGTGGCGTGTGAACTCCGGCTCATGACGTCCAAGCGGCCATTTTGGCATGGTATAGTCAGGCAGACAACCGACGCTTGCCCGGCGGCCACTGGGAAGTGGGTGTAAATCCCACACGGTGACGCCACTGTCAGCGGGGAGTCAGCGTTCTACTGTGGAAGGCCTCGTTATTTATTATTTTGTGATTGGTTATTTGTTATTTGAGAGCTTTCTTGCCTTTCAAATAATCAATAGTAAATAACCCATAGTAAATCGAGGCACTTTTGCCGTCACTGGGTCACGAGTCCGGCACACGCCGGATGACTTGGGAAGACGCGAACGCTGGCGATGATCCGCAAGTCAGGATACCTGGTCTCTGGGCCCGTCCTCTGCTGATGCTGTTCTTGCGGCATCAGCCCGGCGCGTATCACGCCGGAGAAGGAGCCCTCTGTGGCCCACGCACGTTCGTACGTTTCCAACCGTTCTTCGCTCATTCTTCCGTGCATGGCGATCGGCTGCCTGCTGTGGCTGTGGCCCGCAGCGGCGGCCTCGGCGCAGACGACGTTGCGCGGACGCGTCGTGGACACCACCGGCGCGCCCATCGCGCGTGTGCCGGTGGCGCTCATCGGAGCGAACAGCACGACGATCACGACCACGCTGACCGATGCCGCCGGCGCGTTTGTCTTCGACCGCGCGTGCGCCGGCT
>JBAZTM010000246.1:0-2609 GCA_041661925.1 Gemmatimonadaceae bacterium | reverse complement strand
CGTGAGTATTCCAAACTGTTCGAGCGAATTGAGGCCACGGTGCTCCCCGACCGGAAGGATGCTGCTGAGGCGGAGGTAGAGCGAACGCGGGAGGCGGTCGCGGCGAATACGTTGGCGAAGACCAACAAGCATCACGCGAACTTTCTGTCGAACTGGTGGAAGCTCTCTTACCGACGATCGGAACTGATGCAGAGGCTCGCGTCCATACCGCGCTATGTTGCGTGCGGTCAGGTCACGAAGCGCTCGATCTTTGAGTTTGTGCATTCCGCGGTAAGTCCCAACGCCGCACTGCAGGTGTTCCCGTTCGCCGAGGACTACTCGTTCGGCATCCTCCAGTCTCGTTGCCACTGGGACTGGTTCGTGGCGAGATGTTCGACGCTTAAGGGCGACTTTCGGTACACCTCGAATACCGTGTTCGACTCGTTCCCGTGGCCACAGTCTCCGAGCGCCAAGCAGGTCAAGGCGGTGGCCGCAGCGGCGGTGCACCTGCGCGACCTGCGCACGAAGCTGCGCGCGAAACACAATCTCTCGCTCCGCGATCTGTATCGCTCGAGCGAACAGCCCGGAAAGCATCCACTGCTCGATGCCCATGCGGAATTGGACGCGAGTGTGAGAGTGGCGTACGGTGCCTCAGCCACTGAGGACGCGCTGGCCTTTCTCCTGCGACTCAACGCCAACTGTGCGGCCGCCGAGGCAACGGGCACGCCCGTGATCGGACCGGGTCTTCCGCCAGGCGTCGCGCCTGGCACACTCGTCTCGCCGGATGCGGTGCGTATGCCCTAAGCGTTCACCCGGGGAGCGCTGGACGAGTGGCGCAATATGCCGTAATATTACGTAGCGTAAATATACGCAACGTAAATATACGTAACGCGAGCCTGCCGCCATGCCCCGATCCCCCTTCCAGCGCACCCCCCTCGCCGCCGGCCCCGGCTTCGCCGACCGGACCGCCGAACTGGCCCGCGTCGTGCACGCGCTCTCGTCACCGGGCGCCGCCCTCGTCCTCTACGGCCCGCGGCGCATGGGAAAGAGCGCCCTGCTGCACGAGGCCGCGCGGCGAGCCGCCGAGCGCCGGCATCGCGTCGCCATTGTGGACCTCGCCACCGCGGTTGATGCGCCAGACGCCGTGCGCCGGCTGCTCGTCGCGGTGCGCGGCGCCGTCGGGCACACTTGGCAGTCGCTCCTGCATGCCGTGGCAAGCAAGCTGCAACTGTCAGTCACATTCACGCCAAACGCCGACCCGGCCGGCCTGCCGGGCATCAGCCTCGGCGTTGATGCACCAGCGAGCGTGCGCGCGGGGCTGTTCACGGACGCCCTCGCCGCTATCGACACGGAACTCGCACGGCGCAAGATGAACCTCGCACTGGGTATCGACGAGTTTCAGCGCCTGCTGGCGTGGGGCGGCGACGACGTGGAATGGGCGCTGAAGGCGGCGCTCGAACGCTCGAACCGCATTGCGTGGGTCATGTCGGGCTCGGCAACCACGCTCATCGAAGACATGGTCACCAACCGGCAGCGCGCGCTCTGGAAGCTGGCCGATCACCTGCGGCTCGGGCCCGTGCCGCCAGACGAGTTCGCCGAGTGGATCGCCGCGCGTGCGGCGCGCGGCCCGGGGCGCATTCCGCCGCCGGTCGCCCAAGACATTGTCCGGCTGGCGGGCCCGCGCACGCGGGACATCATCCAGTTGGCGCACGCCACGTGGCGCCTGGCGTCAATGTCCGGGCTCGTCGCCGACGCCTCAGCGGCCCTGGACGACGTGGTGCGCGAGACTGCCGCGCCGTACGAGCAAACGTGGCTGCAATTGACCCAGCGGGAGCAGCGTATCCTGCGCCTGCTCGCCGTCCGCCCTGACACCGCCCTCACCGCCGAAGCGACGCGCCGCACCCACGCACTTGGCGCGGCCAGCAGCATTGGCATCTCGATTGCGGGCCTGCGCAAGAAGGGCGTAATCGTGGACGAGCGCGGCCAGCCGCGGTTCGACGATCCGTTCTTCCGCCGCTGGGTTGAGCTCGGGACGAGGGATGATCTGCAACCGATGGCAGGCGGTTAGAGGGTCAGCGCCAGACCGCGAGATCACTCGCGAGTTCGACGCCCGGGAGGCGGTGCCTGTCAAAGAACGTCACGAAAGCTCGCGAACGGCAACGTGAACCTGTTGGCGACCAGCGTCCTCAGCGCCGCGTCCGCATCCCCTATCGTGATCGCCCCGGCGCGAATGCACGCCACAAACACGTCGGCGGTCGTCACGAGGCGGTCAGTGCCGAGTCGCGCAATCGCCTCTCGGCGAAACACCCGCTTCTCGTCAGAGGCGATCGCAAAGTGGCGCTGCTCGGCGAGCGCGAGGGCGGCTGCCTCACCTTGACCCATGATCCGGCGAAGTGCGGCGTATGTGGCCAGCTCGGCTGTCGTCTCGAACGCGACGACCGAGAGCACACCGTTGGCGATACTCGCGCGCACGCCAGCTGATTGCGCAGGATCAGTCAGTACGTTGGTGTCAGCGATGACAATGCGGGGCAAGCGCCGGCGCTCTTAGGCCGTCGCGGCGTCAGCCCCCGGCGGCCACCTCAAACTCCCTCACCTGTGGCCGGGTCAAACTCCCTCACCTGGTGAGGGCG
>JBAZTM010000245.1:0-2610 GCA_041661925.1 Gemmatimonadaceae bacterium | reverse complement strand
GCGTATCAGCGCATCGGCCTCCGCAAACGTGAGACTGGGGTTCGAGCGCCACTTGCACGTGTCGCCGCTGTCGTCGCAGGCCTCGAACACGATGGGATAGCGCTGCACGAAGAAGGTTGTCGGCCCGGCTGACTCGAACTGCTTGGCGACGCTCTGGTTGATGCCGTGCACCATGGACGAGATCAGCACGACCACGAAGACGCCGACGGCCACGCCGAGAATCGTAAGCGCCGCGCGCACGCGGTTGGCTTTCATCGCCTCGAGGGCGATGGTCACACCCTCGAGCGACATCCGGAGCCTGGCGAGGAAGCGCATCAGCGTCACTCCTGCCGCAGGGCGGCCACGGGGTCGAGCAGCGCTGCCCGGCTCGCCGGATACACGCCGGAGATGATGCCCACGCCCGCGCCGATCAGCACGCCCACCGCAATGGACCACGGTGCCACATAGGTGGGCATGGGCGTGGTGCTGCGGATCAGGATCGCGGCCGCCGCGCCGAGGGCGATGCCCATGGCCGCGCCGAAGGTGCTGAGCGTTGCCGCCTCGATGAGGAACTGGATGAGGATGTCGCGTCGCTTGGCGCCGAGCGCCTTGCGGATGCCGATCTCGTAGGTGCGCTCGGCGACGGCCACGAGCATGATGTTCATGATGACGATGGCACCGACCACGAGCCCGATGGCGGGCAGCGCCACGCCGGCGAGCACGAGGTACTGCTTGATCTTGTTCCAGAACTCGAGTGCGGTGTCGGACGACTCGAGGACGAAGTTGTCCTTCTGCGTGGGACGCAGCCGGTGGCGGGCGCGCATCACCGAGCGCACTGCTTCCTCCGCGTCGGGCATCGCATCGGCGATGGGCATCTGCACGACGACCGCGTCAATGACGTGCGGCTGTCGGTTGAGAAGGCGGTGCACCGGCGAGCGGTACGGCGCGAAGACGTAGTTGTCGAACGACATGCCGAAGGCGCTGCCGCGCGACTCGCCGACGCCGATCACGACGTACGGCCGGCCGCCCATCTTCACCTGGCGCCCGATGGGGTTCACGGTGGGGAAGAGGCGCTTGACGAGGTCGGGGCCGATGATCACCACCGAGGCGCCGGTGGTCAGCTCGCTGGGTGCGAAGCTGCGGCCGTCGGTGACGTCGAGTCGCTTGATCTCGAAGTACTGGCCGTCAATGGCCGTGACGTCGGCGGCGCGGGGGCGCGAGAAGGATGATTCCACCCTGACGCCGCCTTCCGAGTACATCGCCCACAGCGCGCCACCCGGCAACGCCTCGACGACGGGCTCGACGTCGCTCTCGAGGATCTGCGGTCGCCGGTTGTACTCCATCCAGGTCTCGCGGTCCACGTCGCCGATGTTGATGTTCGGGCGGCGCCGGAGCTCAAAGGAGTTGAGGGCGATGAGCTTGCCGACGAGCTGCGTCTCCATGTACCGCCCCATCCCGTCGACGATGGAGACGACGGTGATGAGGAACATGACGCCGATGCAGACGCCGAGCGCAGTGAAGAAGCTCTTGAGCTTCTGGACGCGGATGGTCTGGAGGGCGAGGCGAATGGCCTCGAAGAGTGGCATCCCAGAATGTAATCGAGTCGCTGGCGGCGCGGTTGCTGACCGCGCCGCCAGCCACCTCCAGTGGGTCTTACCTCACTCGATGATCGCCGCCTGGAACAGGGCGTTGAACAGGAGCGGGAACGTGGCCTGCGTCTGGGCCCGCACCTGGGGGCGAAGCCCGAACAGCACAATCCGCCCCGGATTCAGGTCAACCGACACCACCGCCGCGCGGCCCGCCATCAGTCCTTCGCCCTTGAGCCATCCCGACGCGAGGATGTTCGTGTTGGGGTAGCGGGCGACCACGGTCACGCGCTGCGAGGAAAACGACTCGGTCACGCCAAAAAACGGGTTGTTGACGTAGAACCCCATCGTCGTCGCCGGCATGCCGGCGCCTATCGTCGTGGTGTGATCGATCTCCACGCGCAGGATCGTGCCTGGAGCGAAATGCTCGTCCTGTGTCAGGCCACGTTTGAGGTTCTTCACGGGGAGCGGGAACTTCTCGATGGCGAAGTCGGACGCGCTGCCTAAGGTCACCAGGGTTCCACCCTTGGCGACGAAGGTCCGCAGTGCTTCCACCCCGTCGTCGCCGATGCCGCCGCGGTATTCCGGGCGCACGCTCGCGCTCGCGTTGCCGTTGACGATGCTATTGGCCTGCTGATCGGCCAGCACGATCACGTCGAACCGATCGCGGAGTGCGCTGGCCTTGACGTCGGCATTGTGCAGCGTGGTGTAGGGGAACTCGTGCTGCTCGAGCACCCACCGCGTCCACCCTTCGTCCATGCTGCCGGTCCACGGCTGATACAGGGCGATCCGCGGCGCCTTGAGGCGGCGCGCACTCGCGCCGGCCGCATTGGCGGCCGTGTTAACCTGAAGGCCGAGCGCGGTCGCCACCGACTCCATTTGTGACCGCGACACGCCGTCGACGGCAACGCGGGCCGCGTCGCCCGCGGTGCCGGACGACTGCACGAGACTCACGCGGGCACCGGCCTTGAGCAGGCGGTTGACCGCGATGGCGCCCTGGGGGCCGCGGTAGTCAAAGGCAAAGCGCTTGCCGCTGCCCGTCACC
>JBAZTM010000244.1:0-2612 GCA_041661925.1 Gemmatimonadaceae bacterium | reverse complement strand
ACCAGTTCTCGGCGAAGGGGCACGAGGTGGCGCAGGTGATCCTCGGCTCGCTGCTGACCGGCACGCACGACGCGGCGGGGGCGTACTACCGGTCGCGGCCGCTGCTCCTCTCGCTTGGGCTCAGCATCGAGGATGCGCACGGCAGTCCGCTGGGACGCGCCGGCGGGTTCAGCGACGGCCGCGACATCGGCGTGGTCTGCAACCTGCCGCGTCCCGACGGCGGCTGCACGGTGCTGCCGATGGCCGGCGACGTCGGCTCGCAGTACACCCCGGTGGCCGGCTGGGCGCAGGCCATCTTGTACCATCGCGATGTGCTGAAGGACGCGACGTTCGACGGGGCCATCGGCGTGGTGCTGGGGGGCGACGCGTCGGTGGCGACCAATGGGTTCTGGTCGGCGCTCACCATGGCGACGACGCTCAAGCTGCCGATGCTCTTCTACGTCGAAGACAACGACCTCGGCATTTCGGTGCGCGGCGCCATGCAGACGCCAGGCGCGAACATCGCGCGCAACCTCTCGTCGTTCGGCGAGTTATTCATTCGCGACGGCGACGGCACCGATCCGCACGAGACGGCGCGGTTCCTGGCCGAAGGCGTGGATCATGTCCGTGCCGGCAAGGGGCCCGCGCTCGTGCACCTCACGGTGCCGCGCCTCAACAGCCACTCCGGTCCCGACAACCAGAAGGGGTACCGGACCGACGCGGAAATCGCCGACGACGTCAAGCGCGATCCGCTGCCGCGCCTCAAGTCGTATCTCGTCCCCGCGCTCATGACGGCGCGGGCGTGGGACGACATGGTGCGCGAGGTCGACGACGAAGTGCGCGCGGCGGTGGATGCGGCGCGCGCACGGCCGGCGCCCAGTGCGGTGGAGGTGTCGCGCTTCGTGTACGGCGACGAGGAAGAGGCGGTTCAGACACGCCCGCACCCGGCGGCACCGTGCTGCGCTTTCAGGAGGCGGTCCGCCGTACGCTCGACGTGGAGCTGGCGGTGAATCCGCGCGTGCTTGTTTTCGGCGAAGATGTCGGGCGCAAAGGCGGTGTGCACCTCGTCACCGAGGGACTGCAGAAGAAGCACGGCGCAGCGCGCGTCTTCGACACGTCGCTGTCGGAAGAAGGAATCATCGGGCGCGCGTCCGGCATGGCAATTGCCGGCCTGATGCCCGTCACGGAGATCCAGTTTCGCAAGTACGCCGACCCCGCCGCCGAGCAGTTGAACAACCTCGGCACGATGCGGTGGCGCACGCGGAATCGTTTTGCGGCACCGGTCGTGGTGCGGATGCCCGGTGGCTTCGGCAAGGATGTGGGTGACCCGTGGCACTCGCTCAGCGACGAGGTGCGTTTTGCGCACGCATACGGTTGGCATGTGGCGATGCCGTCCAACGCCGCCGACGCCGTGGGGCTGCTGCGCGCCGCGATGCGCGGCATCGACCCGGCCATCTTTTTCGAGCATCGTTCGCTGCTCATGACATCGGACGGCAGCGCGCCGTATCCGGGCGACGATTACGTGCTCCCGTTCGGCCGCGCGCGCGTCGTGCGCGAGGGTGCGGACATCACCGTGGTCACCTGGGGGGCAATGGTGCACCGCTGCGTGGAAGCCGCTGACCGCTTCGGTGAGGCGGTGGAGCTGATCGACCTGCGTACGGTGGCCCCGTGGGACAAGGCGGCGGTGCTTGCTTCGGTGGAGAAGACCGGGCGATGCCTCGTGGTGCACGAGGACAACCTGACGGCGGGGTTCGGCGCAGAGATCGCGGCGACGCTCGCCAGCGACGCGTTCTGGCGTCTCGACGCCCCGGTGGAACGGCTGGCGCCGGCGGACATTCCGGTGGCCTACCACACCGATCTCCTGAATGCGATCGTGCCGACGGTGGCGCGGATCAGCGAGCGCATCGAGAGGTTGCTCGCCGTGTAGCGACGATGGCGACGCAGACTCATCCGTTGGTCCACGTCGCCACCGCCGCGCCTGACAGATCGGTCTACGGGGATCGCGTGATCTGACCGCGGATCTCCCCGCCCGCGTTGGCGGTCGTGTGGACGTTGGCGTAGGTCAGCCCGGCGAAGAGCAGCTTCTTCAGCGAATCGCCGCTCACCGTGGCCGTGATCTGCGTCGCCGACGTGAGCGTTGCGACCCCGTGCGCCGTGCCGGCAAGGACGCCGGTGGTGAAGCTCCCACCCGGCCACGTGGCAAAGTTGATCGTGGTGCCGGAGTTCGCGCTGGCAGTGGCCGGCCCATGGATGTGGCCGCTTGTGACAAGGGCAGACAGTCCGCTGAAGACGACGTCGTAGGTGAAGACGTTGGTCACCGTGTCGAGCACGCCGGTGAAGGTGCCCGTGCCGGTGCTTGCGTTCGCGGGGATTTCATTGGCGCCGCTCAGCGTGGCCTTGAATTCCACCGTGTGGCTCGCAGCGGGTGACGCCGGGTCGTCGTCTTTGCAGGCGACGGCGATAAGCACGGCCGCGGCGAGGCCTGGCGCAACGAGCCTGTACAGGGGGCGGTAACGCATGATCGCATCCTCCGGGGGTAGGACGTGAGCCAGCGAGGGTCGCAGATTACCGAAGAAGTACCCCGCCACTGGTCGTTGTGTTACGCCCGGGCGGCGCCGGGGGCCGGAGTCCGG
>JBAZTM010000243.1:0-2620 GCA_041661925.1 Gemmatimonadaceae bacterium | reverse complement strand
GCCCGATCCGGCGGTTAGCGTGCCGCCGCCGAGATCGGGATCCTGCAATGAATCAAAGCGGCCGCCGACGTACAGCCGGCGCCCTACCTGCCAGCGCGCGAAGACGTAGCCGCCCGAGAAGTCGCGAGTCGGTCCCTGATAGACGCCGGGCACGGCCGCCGAATTGATGCGCTCATTCTGCTGGTGCATCACCTCGGCCTGCAGGATGAACGACTTGTACAGGCCCTGCTGCAGCGGGCGCCAGCGGAATGTCAGGTCGGCGCCGACGACGCTTTGCCGCGCGTTGACCGCGGTGATGGTGGCGTCGTGCGCGGGCGCGGCGAGCGCCGGCTGTTCGCGCTTGCCGGTGATGGCCGACGCGGACAGTTCGAGGTTGCTGCTCTGGCTGAAGTCCCAGTAATTGCGCAGGCGGGCGGCGTATCCCATGCCGTCGAGTTGCTTGTTGGGCGCCGACTCGCTGTTCAGCGCCTCGTCCTTCTCGCCGAACCGGTCCACCGCGCTGAGCTGCAATTCCTGGTAGAAACCGAACGGCGCGAGCACCTTGCTGACCGAGAGGCCGGTTCCCTTGAGCCCTTCGGCGCCGAGGAAGCGCTGGATCACCCACGGATACTCGACGGTGTGCAGGTCATGCCGGTGCGTCGTGGTCTGCTTGCCGACGGGCATCAGGAAGCGGCCGAGCCGTGCCTGCAAGCCCCACGGCAAGGAGGTAGTGGTCAGGAACGCCTGCTCGATGCGCGCGCCCTCCACGTCGCTGAACCCCAGGTAGACGTCGCCGCGGAAGTAGGGATCCACCACCGACTGGACGGCCAGTTCGATCTCGCGCACGCCGAGGCGCGCGCCGCTCTCCTGGGTGCTGGCGTCGGGCGAGAGATCGCCCACGAGGTCGCCGACGACACTGATGTCGGGGACGATCTTGGCGCCGGGCGCGCGCGGTGCGGTGGGCGCGGGCGCGGCGGCCTGCAGCTTCTCCATCTCCCTGACGAGGGCGATGGAGTCGGCGGCGGCGGAATCGGCCTTCGTGACGGGACGCTTGGCCGCACGTGGCTCCTGCGCCAGTGCGGTTGATGTGGCGCACGCCAGTGCGCACATCCAGAGGGATGGTCTCATCGGGGGGATCAACGTGAGTTGTGGGGGCACGCGCGCTGTGTGCGCGCGGAAATTCGCCAGCCGCAGGGGCTGGGTACGACTCAGGCGTTGCGGGGCGGGGCGCGCGACAGGTTGCCGACGCGTGCGTCGGCCGGGGTCGCGATCTTGTCATCCGCGGCCGTGGGCAGGGGCACGTGCGCGATGCCGGCCAACGGGGGCATCGGCACGGCACGCAGGGCAAGCACGTTGCGCGCTGCGCACAGGGCGCAACTCTCGTCGTTGTGCATGTCGGCGTGCTGGGCGTCCTGCTGCTCCACGTGCAATGCCGGCGTCCCGGCCGCGGGACGCGGCTCGAAGCTCGGCAGCACGGCCACCAGGCCCTGCAAAACGAGCAGGGCAAACGCCGCGGCGCGCACAAGGCGCGGCCGGGGCCGTTCGGGGGTGGAGGGCACGGACATCCTAGGCAGATTATCGGGGTCGGGGGACGGACGCTAGGGTCAGGTACACTTCCACGGACGACAGGTTCGCCGCGTCTGGTGCGGCTCCTCGGAGATCGCTCAGCGTCCCGCCGCGAACTGCCGAAGCTTTCGCAGCATCGCGCGGTCGTTGGACACCATGTCGTCGCCCTTTGGCGTCTCGAGCGACTTCGGGATCGCCGCCAGGCGCGGCTCGGTCATGATGCGCCGGAATGCGCCGTCGCCAATGAAGCCCATGCCGATCAGTTCGTGCCGGTCCTTCTTCGAGCCCAGCGGCGCCTTGGAATCGTTCAGGTGGAGCAGGCCGAGTCGGTGGAAGCCGAGGATGTCGCCGAACGCAGTCATGACGCCGTCGAAGTCGTTCACGAGATCATAGCCGGCGGCAAAGACGTGCGCCGTGTCGAGGCAGACGCCAACGCGGGCTTGAAGGGCGTCGGGAAGGCGCGCGAGGAGCGCCGCCATCTCCTCGAAGGTCGCGCCGATCACCGTCCCCTGCCCGGCGGTGAGTTCCATCAGCAGGCGCGTCGGGCCGGCGACGCGCTCGAGCACCTCGATGATCGCGTCGGCATTGCGCGCGATGCCGCTCGCGCGGTCGTCCATGAAGTTGCCCGGGTGCGAGACGACGGCGTCGAGGCCGAGCGCATTGCTGCGGCGCATCTCGCATTCAAACGACTCAATGGACTTGGCGCGCAACTCCGGGTTGGGCGAGGCGAGGTTGATGAGGTAGCTGTCGTGCGCGTTGGTGAAGACCACTGGGGTGGCGGCCAGCGCCTGACGAAACGCGTCTACCTCTGCGTCGTCGAACAGCCGCTCTTTCCATTGGTTCGCCTGCTTGGTGAACAGCTGGATGGCCGTGGCGCCGATGTCCACACCGCGCGGCGGGGCAGTGGCCACGCCGCCCGACGTGCTGACGTGCGCGCCGAGCGGCGCGCCCGTGAACGGAATGTCGTAGGGCGATGCTCCCGCGGAGGCAGGCACCGTGCCCGGTTTCGGAACGGTGACGGCGCGGGTGCTCTTGGGGCGCGTGCTGGCGGCCGGTTTCTTGGTGGCGGGCTTGC
>JBAZTM010000242.1:0-2622 GCA_041661925.1 Gemmatimonadaceae bacterium | reverse complement strand
GCTTCTTCGACATAACGGAATTCTCCATGCCCTGAGGCGGTGCGGCGCGGCCCGGACGGCGGTCCGCCGGCGACTTAGGTGCGCTCCACCTCCATTCTAACGCGGAAGCGCACGATGCGCTGGACTAGCGCCGCTGGATCAGCGCCTTGGCGAGGCGCGCCGCGCCGACGGGTACGATAGATTTCGGCCTTCAGCGTCGGCACCCGTCGCCGGCGCCCTTCCCCGGGAGTCCCGCATGCGCACGCTCTTGCTTGGCCTCGTCTTCGCGGCGCTCGCCGCCGCCCCGACGGCGTCCGCCCAGACCGCCGTCAACATCGCCGGTCAATGGAATGCCACGATGAACACGCCGGGCGGGTCGCGCTCGTTCAAGATCGACTTTGTCCAGCAGGGCGACTCGCTGAGCGGCACGGTGCGGCGCGCCACGGGCGACGTGCCGCTGCAGGGGAAGGTGAAGGGCAACGACGTGACCTTCCAGTACACCATCGACTACGGCGGCAACGCGCTGACGCTGGTGGTCAGCACCACCGTCACCGGCGACACGATGAAGGGGTCCATTGACCTTGGCGGCGCGACCGAGGCCTTCTCGGCGGAGCGGGCGGCAGTGGTGGCGCCCCCGAAGCCGCCGGTGCGGTAGCGCGCGGCGACCCACGTCGGGTAAAGTGGCGCTGGCCTTCTTCACCACAGCCAGCCTGCTTCACCACGGAGCCGACGGAGAACGGCCCGAGGGCCACGGAGTACGACAACTTCCTGGCGAAACCACGAACGCCATGCGAATTTCCGCGTGGCGTGACGTCTTTGCCCCAGTTGTTGCAGTACTCCGTGGCCCTCCGTATTCCTCCGTGTGCTCCGTGGTGAAGAAGTCCTGTGTGATGCAGACGGCCTGCGCCGGCGAGAGCCCAGCCGCTCACTCCGGATCGATTACAAACCGATCCGCGTCGAGGTGCGCCGGGAACCGGCGCCGGTGCTCCCGCAACCGTTCGAGCGACAGCACGGCCTGCGCCACCTGGGGCGCCGCGTCGCACGCAAGCACGTCCGTGCCGACCGGATCGGCCACGAGGCTGCCGCCGTCGTACGCGTGCCCGTTGCCGTCCACGCCCGAGCGGTTGACGCCAACCACATAGCACAGGTTCTCCATCGCTCGCGCCCGTAGCAGCGTGCGCCACGCCTCGTGGCGCTTCGCCGGCCAGTTGGCGACGTACAACAGCAGGTCATACTCAAGCTCCTCGGCGCGCGTGGGGTCCACGCGGTTGCGCGAGAAAACCGGGAAGCGCAGGTCGTAGCAAACCAGCGGGCAGATGCGCCAGCCACGGTACTCCACCACGGTCCGCTCCGTGCCGGCGGCGTACCAGTCCTGCTCGTGCGCCATCCGGAACAGGTGCCGCTTGTCGTACTGATGCAGCACCCCATCGGGCGTCGCGAAGAGCAGACGGTTGAACACCGCTTCGCCGTCGCGGATCTGCACGCTCCCCGCCACTGCCGCGTCGCGTTCGCGTGCCAGCGCGCGCATCCACGCCACGCTCTCCCCATCCATGGACTCGGCGCTGGCCACCGCCTCGTTGGAGAAGCCGGTGGTAAACGTCTCCGGCAGGACGATCAGGTCCGTGCCCCCACGCATGTCGCCGGGCGCACCGGGGCGCCGCACTGACTCACGCAGCCACTCGCCGATCCGCGCACGGTTCGCCGCCGGATCGTGCCAGACCGTGTCGGCCTGCACGAGCGTGATGCGCAGATCGCCGGTGCTCACGCGAGGCCTCCGGCACGCTGCCGATACAGAGGGGTCATACGGTCTCCAGTCGCGCGATTGCCGCGTCAAGCGTGGCATCGCTCTTGGCGAAGCAGAGCCTCACGATGCGGCGATCGGCCGGCGGCGCGGCGCAGAACGGCGCGAGCGGAATGGACGCCACGCCGTGCGTGGTGCAGAGCCAGCGCGCGAAATCGTCGTCGCCGAGGTCGGAGATCGCCGAGTAGTCCACGAGTTGAAAGTAACTCCCTCCAACAGGGAGCGGGCGCAGCCGCGTGCGCGCGAGCTGGGCGCGGAAACGATCACGCTTGGCCTCGTAGAACGCGCCGAGCGTCTCGTGGTGCTCAGGGTGCGTGCGAACCATCTCGGCAAAGGCCCACTGTGCCGGCGTGGACGTGGCGAACGTGTTGAACTGGTGCACTTTCCGGAACTCGACGGTGAGTGCGGCGGGTGCAATGCAGTACCCCACCTTCCAGCCGGTGCAGTGATACGTCTTGCCGAAGCTCGAGACGACGAACGAGCGCGCGGCGAGCGAGGGCGAGCGCAGCACGCTCTCGTGGCGCTGGCCGTCGAAGACGATGTGCTCGTACACTTCGTCGGAGATGACGAAGAGGTCATGCTGCTCGGCGAGCGCGGCGAGCCGGGCCACGTCGTCCGCCGACCAGACTGCCCCCGACGGATTGTGCGGCGAGTTGACGATAATGAGCCGGGTGCGCGGTGTCACCGCGGCGGACAGGCGATCCCAGTCCAGCGAAAAATCCGCCGCGCGCAGCGGCACGTGCACACAGTCGCCGCCAGCCATCAGGATGCCCGGCTCGTAGCTGTCGTAACTCGGGTCGAGGACGATGACCTCGTCGCCCGGATGCACCACCGCGAGAATC
>JBAZTM010000241.1:0-2628 GCA_041661925.1 Gemmatimonadaceae bacterium | reverse complement strand
GGTCGTGACGGCGGCGCAGACCGAGGCGGCGTAGCCCATGCCGCTCTATCCTGGACCCGATCAGGCGTCCGCATGGTGGACGTTCCAAGGGCTCGACGGCACCGGCCTCTTGCTCGCGGAGCAAGGTCGTAAGGCGCTGCACCTGACGCCGCGCGGACTCGCTGCGCCCAGTTACGGGCTCGGCACGAACGGCAAGACCGGGAAGTGGACGCTCGACGGCGCGACCGACTACGCCGACATGGCGGCTGACGTTGCGGCGCGGTGGTACACCGTGGCCCCGACGACAGAAGTCACGGTCGGCATCGTCGCGCGCTTCGCGGCACCGGCTGCAAATGACGTGATCTTCTCCTGCCTCAATGCGGGACCGACTCGCGGGCTGGTGGTGAAGCTGTCGGCGGCGGAGCGTGTGCAGGTCGCCGGGTACGATGCGGCGGGTGCTGTGACCTCGGCCACGATGACCGCCGACAACGCACTGACGGGCCGCACGCGCTGCATCATCGTCGCGCTCAAGCCCGCCACGTCGCTCGCGTTGGCCTACAATGACGGCGCACCCGTGGCCTGCACCTTCGCAGGCGGGGCGGGTCCGATTGCCTACGACGCCGCGATCATGCCGACGCTCGGCGCGATCCCGGGCGGCGGAAACTACCACGACGGCGACCTGTTCGGCGTGTTCGTGTGGCCGCGCATCCTGCTCGCGTCCGAAGTGGGCAAGTGGTCGAACGAGTGGCGAAACCGCACCTAGCGGCGAAGGTGTAGACGATGTTTGACCAGGACCGCTTTGCCCGTCTGCGCTCCGCCGCCGTGTTCTGCGCCGAGTACCATCGCGGCACAATCGCGGACACGACGCACCCGGCGCGCGTGATGTCGTTCGTCGGCGGTACGTCGTGGAGCCAGATCAACGGCCTGCCATGCATCTCGCAGGCTGCGGTCCTCGACGGCACGTCAAGCGCAGCCGAGCCGCGCATCGTTGACGTAACCGGCGCGTTCAGCGTCGAGTGGTGTGGTCGCCTCGACCTCGCCATCGCGGCAAGCACAACGCTTCTCGCGCAGGTCGGCCCCGCGTCTGGTGGCTTCTCGCTGTCGTGGGACTCCGTCAACACGGTCTACGTTCTCGCGCTGTACGACAACGCGGGCGCTGTGGCGCGGAGCATCACGACGCCTGCGACAAGCGCAGTGGTTGGTCCCGTGACTCACCTCGTGATGACGTCCAGCGCGGGCGGCACGGTCGGGACCGCGATGCTTCACGGCGTGCCCGTGGCTGCCGCTCTCGGAGGCGCGGGTGTCGCTGCGAACATCAACGCGGACGGCGCGATCATCGCGGGCGGTGGAGCATCGGGCAACGCGACCTCCGTTCTCGCGCGTGCGTACCCGTCCGCGCTTGGGCGCGAGGATCAGACCGCGCTTGCCGCCGCGTGCAAGTCGCTCGCGGGTGAGGTGTAGCCGTGGACGTGTTGATCAACAACTTCCCGACGCGCCGCGTTGACCCCGACGAGCCCGGCTTGGTTGCGGCGTACACGTTCGCGGATGGCGAGCTGGCGCAGTTCGGCCGCTACTTGAACCGTGCGCGCAGCGGGGCGGGGTACGATCTGGTGACGAGGGCGGGCACGCCGAAGATCGGACACGGTGGAGGCATCTACTGCGTAGACGAGGCGGCGTCATACCGACAGGGCGCGTGCTACCCACACGACGCAAGTAACTTCTCCCACACCATACAAACCGTGATGACATCAGTCCCCGGCGCCTTCCGCCTGCTGCTGACCAACGCCTCGCAGCGGTTCTACGCGAACGTGGACGGAACGATCCACGTCTCATCGAACGCGGGCGCAACTTTCTCGATGACCGCATTCCCGATCCTCAATCGCGGTCCAGTCGTCGCGGATCTTCTCTACGATGGGGTGAACCAGATCCTCGCGATCAACGGAAGGCAGGCAGACGCCGACGCCGCGGTTGCCGCTGCCCCTGGCGCTCTTCTGAGTTGTGGCTTCCACAACGAACACCGCCTCGTCAAGGTCTACAACATCCGTCGCACCGTAGCCCAGGCCCGCGCCTCCTACGTCCGCGAGTTCGCCCGCCGCATCGTCTGGCAGTGGACGCCGAGGGACTGCGGGGAAGGGCCGGTCGGTGGGATCCTCACCGGCTCGTGTAGTGGTGTCGGCGGGTGGACCTGTCCCAACGGTGACGCCGCGATGAAGTTCGTTTGGCGTCCTGACCTCTCGCACCCCAACGGCGGGCGGCTGGCACTGACCAACACGACACTCGGCACGATGGACCGGATCGATCTCGAATACGGCAGTCGGCCGTTCTTCGGGTCCATGTTGGTCGAGTACCAGGTGCGCGATCCCGCCAACGACGATCTGATCGTCGGGTTCACTCCGATGCGCGGCGTGGACCCGACCGCCGCAGGATCGCTCTCCTACTGGCTGCGGATGCGCTCCGTCGCTGGGCCTTGGTGGAGGTCGTCCGTGTACCTCGCCAACGGCGCGCAGATTGACGCCGCCGACATGGACGCGGAGCCGGTTGCGAACGAGCGGTGCGCCGTGCTGCTCACTCGCGCTGTTGACGGTACGATCCAGACCTACGCGCGCAACTCGCGCGGCTGGTGGTGGTCGGCTGCGACGGGCAACGACG
>JBAZTM010000240.1:0-2639 GCA_041661925.1 Gemmatimonadaceae bacterium | reverse complement strand
CGTGGCGATGCCCCCGAGCAGGCCGATGCTCGCGCCGAGGCCGGTCAGCGTCACCGCCTCCACGAGGAACTGCCAGAGGATCGTGCCCCGCGTCGCGCCCAGCGCCTTGCGCACGCCAATCTCCCGGGTCCGTTCGGTCACCGAGATCATCATGATGGCCACGACCCCCACGCCGCCCACGAGCAGGCCGACGGAACTCAGGGCGAGGCCGACGACGAAGAAGGTCCCGAACAGCTGGTTGTAGATGCCCATGAGCCGGTCCTGCGTGACGATCTCAAAATTGCTCGGCTGGCTGGGGCGCAGTCCACGACGGGCGCGGAGCAGGGCGGTCACCTCGTCCACGGCTTCGGCGGTGGACCGTCCGGCCATCGGCTTGATGATCAGGTTGTTGCCGCGCATCCACAGGTTCAGGCGGCGGCGCGCCGTCTCAAACGGGATGATCGCCTTTGGCGAGTCCCCGCCGCCGGCCGAGGTCGGCGTGCCCATGGGACTTGCCGTGTAGTGATACAGGCCGATCACCGTGAACTGCACGCCCTGCACGAGGATGCGCTTGTCGATGGGATCCGAGTCGCCAAAGAGGGACTCGGCCAGCTTGTCGTTGATGATGACCACCGGCGCGGCCGCCGCGTTCTCCGCCTCGGTGAAACTGCGTCCGGGGTAGATGTCACCGCCGTCGACCGCCGTCCAATTGGGCGTGTAGACCTCCGCGCCGGTGCTGAGCTCGCGATCCTTGTACTTGAACTTGAACCAGTTGGCCACGTGGGACGTGACTGCATAGATCGAGGGCAGGCGCTCGATGGCCTCCGCCTCGTCGATCGTAATGGCGGGATTGCGGCGCCAGGGACACGACTCGTCGGACCCGTCACAGACATTGAACCCGCCGACCGGCCGGCGGTACAGGAAGAACGACGTCGGTCCGGCTGCCGCGACATCGCGGGCGAACGACTCGTTGATGCCGCGCACCACCGACGACAGCGCCACCACGACATACACGCCCATCGCCACGCCCAGGATGGTCAGGCCAGCGCGCACCCGGTTCGCCCGGATGGCGTCGAGGGCGATGCCAACGCCCTCCAGCGACAGTTGCACGCGATCAATGATTCGCATGGGCTACTCCTGGCGCAGGGCTTCGATGGGGTCGAGTCGCGCGGCACGCCGTGCGGGATACACGCCCGAGACAATGCCGACAACCGTGCCCAGCAGCGTCGCGGCGACCAGCGACCAGGGTGCGATGGCGGCGGGGAGCGGCGTGTAGATCGAGATGACCTTCGCGGCGAGCAGGCCGAGCGCGATGCCGATGAGCGCGCCCACGGTGCTCAGCGTGGCCGCCTCCACGAGGAACTGGCGCAGGATGTCGCGCCGCCGCGCCCCCAGCGACTTGCGAATGCCGATCTCCCGCGGGCGCTCGGCGACGGCCACCAGCATGATGTTCATGATCACGAGCCCGCCGATGACGAGCCCGATGGCCGGCAGTGCCAGCCCCGCCACGTTCATCACGCGCTCGGTCTTTTTGAAGTTCACGAGCGCCGACTCGGAGGTCTCCATCACGAAATTGTCGCGCGCGGCCGGACGCAGATGACGGCGCGACCGAAGCCCCTCGCGCACGTCCTCCATGAGGTCGCCGAGCTCCGCCTGGGTCGTCGCCTGCACGAGGAAGCCGTCCATGTCGCCGCGCGGATTGGTGAGGCGGTGCATCGGTGACAGGAACGGTGCGATCACCATCTTGTCGAGCGACATCCCGAACAGGCTGCCCTGGCGGGCAATGACGCCGACCACGCGGTATGGCAGGCCGCCGACCTGCAGTTCACGCTCGAGCGGGTCGAGGTTCGGGAAGAAGTAGTTCGCGACCTCGTCGCCGATCACCACGACGGGCATCCCGGCGGCGGCTTCCTGCGCCGTGAACGAGCGGCCGCGCGTGATTTCGTAGTTCTTGATGGTGAAGTAGTCGCCGTCCGCTGCGTGGGCCTCCACCTGGCGCGGCCGCGCCCACGGCGTGGAGGCGTACACGTTCTCCGCGCTCTCGATGGCCGTGCGCGTGCCGGGCGGGAGCAGGGACCGCATGAAGACGGCGTCCTGGTAGTACACGCGCGGGCGGCGCTGCCACTCGCGCCACTCCTCTTCCGTCGTGTTGTTGCCGAACCACGGGAAGCGTCGCACGGTGAATGTATTGGCGCCGAGCATGCGGCCGATGAAGTCGTTCTCGACGTAGTTGCTCATTCCCTCCACGATCGACACGACGGCGATGAGGAACATCACGCCGATCATGACGCCGAGGAGCGTGAAGAAGCTCTTGAGCTTCTGCACGCGAATCGTCTCCAGCGCCAGGCGAATTGCTTCGAAGAAGGGCACGAGGGGCTGTACGGGGCGGGACCGGTCCGAGTTTCGGACTGATGGTAGATGGCAGACGGTGGAGGGTAGGTACTAACCAGCCCTACGCTGATCGTCCGCCGTCATCCACCATCAACCTTCTGCCGTCCACCATCCGCCAGCCTCACTCATATCTGAGCGCGTCGACCGGATCCAACCTCGACGCCCGCATCGCCGGCAGCATGCCGAACAGCACGCCCGTCACGGCGCTCGCGCCGAGGGCGGCGACCACCGCCATGGGCGGCACGGACGCGGCGATGGGGCTGTACTGC
>JBAZTM010000239.1:0-2683 GCA_041661925.1 Gemmatimonadaceae bacterium | reverse complement strand
CGTACCTGCTCCGCGGACAGCGCGTGCGGCACGAAGGCCTTGAGCCACTCATGCGAGAGATTCATCGGGCGAACTGCTCCAGGAAGCGGACATCCGAATCGTAGAGGATGCGGATGTCGGGAATGCCGTATCGGGCCAATGCGGTGCGGGCCGGCCCCATGCCGAACGCCCACCCCGTGTACCGCTCGCTGTCGAGACCGGCGTTCTCGAGCACGGCGGGATGCACCATGCCCGAGCCGAGGATTTCCACCCATCCGCTGTGCTTGCAGACCGGGCAGCCGCTCCCCTTGCACACACCGCACAGCACATCCATTTCGGCCGACGGCTCCGTGAACGGGAAGTACGACGGGCGGAAGCGCGTCTTGGTCTCGCCGAAGAACCGGTTGGCAAAGCGGGTGAGCGTGGCCTTGAGGTCGGCGAAGGTGATGCCCTCGTCCACCACGAGTCCCTCGATCTGCGAGAACATCGGCGCGTGCGAGGCGTCGAACGGGTCGGCGCGATAGACGTTGCCCGGCGCGAGGATGCGAATCGGCGGCGGATACTGCTGCAGCGTGCGCACCTGCACCGGCGAGGTGTGCGTGCGCAGCACCATCTCGTCGAGGTAGAGCGTGTCGTGCAGGTCCATGGCCGGGTGATCGGCCGGGAAGTTCAGCGCGCCGAAGTTGTACCAGGCGTGCTCCGCCTCCGGGCCAAGGGCGATGGTGAAGCCCAACTCGCGGAAGATCTCGACGACCTCGTCGATGACGAGCGAAACCGGGTGCACCGTCCCCTGCCACGTGGTGCGTCCCGGCATGGTGCGGTCAATGGCCGGTCCCTGCTGCTGCGCGCGCGCGAGTTCCGCGTGCCGCGCGTCGAGCAGCGCCTCAAGCTCCTGCTTCACGGTGTTGGCGAGCAGGCCCGCGTCGCGGCGGTCTTCCTTGGGGAGCGTGCCGAGCGCGGTCATCAACTCCGAAAGGCGCCCGCTCGTGCGCCCCACCAGGTGGTTGCGGACGTCGGTCCACGCGTCGAGCGTGGCGGCGGCCGCCACCTGCGCAGGGCCGTCGGCGCGGAGCGCTTCAGCGGCGGACTTGAACTCGTCGAGGGTCATGTAGGGGCAGATGGCAGATGGCAGATGGCAGATGGCAGACGGCAGATGGCAGATGGCAGATGGCAGACGGCAGGTGGAGAAATCTAGTGCAATATCGTGCCTTTGCGGACTGGCGGTGCCGCTCTGCGCGCTCGCGCCGGGCCGGGTTTGCGCGCTCGCGCCGGGCCGGGTTTGCGCGCTCGCGCCGGGCCGGGTTTGCGCGCTCGCGCCGGGCGGGTGTGGTCCCGCTCAATTCTCGGGCCTGCCTGGGCGCTTCGCGCCCTTTATTGGGCCCTCCAGTATTCGCCGGACCACACCCCCGGCCCTGCGCGCCCACCATGGGCGGGGCGGCGGGGCGGCACGGCGCGCAGCAGCGTCGCCCGTACGCAGTTCCGCCCCCAAAGCCGCCGCGCGCAGCGCCGGCGGAGTCTGTTCGCGAATACTTGAGGGCATAAAGGCGCGCGCAGCGCGCCAGTCAGACCCGAAAATTGAGCGACACAGACTCCGCCGGTGCGGCGCGCCCACACAAATCTGTCAGGCCCGAGAATTGCGCGAACAGACTCCGCCGGTGCGGCGCGCCCACACCGAACGAGCCGTCGTTGCGCGATTCGTGAACCCGCGCCATGGTATGCTCCTCCAACGTCGAATCGCCCTTACCGCAGACTCCCATGATCTACACAGCTGCCCGCATCGCCGAACTGCTCGACGGCGAGGTCATCGGCGACGGCAACGTCGCGCTCAGTGGCTTCAGCTCTGCCGACCGGGCCGGGCCCGGGGATCTGACCTTCGCGGAGAAGGACGCCCACTTCGCCGCCGCTGACGCGAGCGCGGCATCCGCCGTCCTGGTGGCCGGCGCCTTCACGTCGCCAAGCAAGGTCCTCATCCGCGTGCCGAATGCGAGGGTGGCCGCCGCGCGTGTCCTGCCGTTGTTCTTCCCGGCGGAAGAGCTCCCCCCCGACATCCATCCGAGCGCCGTCATCTCCCCAGATGCGCAGGTGGATGCCACGGCGCACATCGGCCCCGGCTGTGTCATTGGCGCCGGTGTCATCATCGGCGCCCGCACCGCCCTGCTCGGCGGGAACCACATCGGGAGAGACTGCCGCGTCGGCGACGATGTGCGGCTCTTTCCGAATGTCGTGCTCTACGAGCGCACCCTCGTCGGGCATAGGGTCGCCATCCATGCCGGCACTGTCATCGGTTCGGACGGCTACGGCTACGTCTTCGATCAGGGCCGGCATCGCAAGATGCTCCAGGTCGGCAACGTGCACATCGGGGATGACGTGGAGATCGGCGCCAACTGCGCCATCGACCGCGCGGCGTTCGGTTCCACCGTGATTGGCAGCGGCACCAAGATCGACAACCTCGTGCACATCGCGCACAACGTCGTCTTCGGTGAGCACTGCCTCATCATGGGCCAGTGCGGTTTTGCCGGCAGCACCCAGTTCGGCAACTACTGCGTGATTGCGTCCCAGTCGGGAGTTACCGGCCATCTCAAGATCGGGCATCAGGTCACGGTGGGCGGAAAGTCAGGCGTCACACGCGATCTGGCCGACGGACAAACCGTACTCGGCTACCCCGCCGTCCCCGACAAGCAGGCCAAGCGGCAGTGGATTGGAT
>JBAZTM010000238.1:0-2687 GCA_041661925.1 Gemmatimonadaceae bacterium | reverse complement strand
GGTGCAGTCGGCGACGGCGCAGGTCGCGGATGTATACGGCATCAAGGAGCGTGGCTGGCTCCAGACGGGCTACTACGCCGACGTCATCGTCTTCGATCCGAAGACGATTCGCGAGCTCGCGACCTACGTGGAGCCGACCAACTTGAGCGTCGGGATGCGCTGGGTGTTCGTGAATGGGAAGGCGGCGGTGGCCGACGGACAACCCACGGGGGTGATGGCTGGGAAGGGACTCAGAAAGCGATAGGGATTGGGAGCTCGGAGAAGCGATCGTGGATTGGGAGCTCGGATTGGGATTTGAGATTGGGATTCGCGATTGGGATTCTGGATCAGGATTCGTGATGGTTTGGCATGTTGAGCGGGCGTCGGCAGCAACCGACGCCCTGCGTTTCTCTCGTCTGCCCGTGCAGTAACTGCCGTACTCTGTCTTACTCTGTCGTACTCTGTCTCACTCTCAGACAACCATGCGCTACCGTACTCTGCCCTTCATCCTATTGGCCGTGGCGCCGTCCCTCCCCGCCCAGTCACTCCGCGACCAAGTGCGCACCTGGCGCGAGGTGCGCGAACCGCAGATCGTGCGGGAGTACGCGGAGTTCCTCGCGATTCCAAACACCAAGAACGACGGCGACGCGCTGCGGAAGAACGCGACGGCCATCGTCGGCATGCTGGCAAAGCGCGGCGTGACGGCGCGCCTGCTCGAGAACGGAACCTGGCCGCCCGCGGTGTATGGCGAACTGCGCACGCCCGGCGCGACGCGCACGATCGTCGTCTACGCGCACTACGATGGCCAGCCGGTGGACGCCACCGAGTGGCGCGGCGGCGCGCCGTACGCGGCGCAGCTGCGTGAGCTGCGCGGCCGCGAATGGGTGGACGTGCCGCTCCCAGAGCGCGGCCGGCTCAACCCTGAGGCGCGCATCTTTGCCCGTGGTGCAGGCGACGACAAGGCGCCCATCATCGCCATCATGAATGCGCTCGATGCGCTCAAGGCCCTGGGCAAGTTGCCGACCATCAACGTGAAGTTCTTCTTCGAGGGAGAGGAGGAGTCCGGGTCGGCTCACCTCCCGCAGATCCTCGAGGCGAACAAGCGCCTCCTCGCCGCCGACGCCTGGCTGTTCTGCGACGGCCCCACGCACCAGAGCCGCGAGATGCAGGTTGCGTTCGGCGCGCGCGGCGCGATGGGGCTCGAACTCACGGTCTACGGCCCCGCCAAGGCATTGCATAGCGGCCACTATGGCAACTGGGCGCCAAATCCCGGCATGCTCCTCGCCGACCTCGCGCGTTCGATGCGCGACGTGGACGGCCGCATCCTCATCAAGGACTACTACGACGACGTCACGCCGCCCACCGCCAAGGAGCTCGCCGCCGTGCGCGCCCTTCCCCCGGTGGACAGCGCCCTGCGCCGCGAACTGCTCCTCGGCGGCACTGAAGCGGACAACGCGCTGCTCGCCGAGCGCATCCTGTATCCGGCGATCAACATGCGCGGCATGCGTGTCGGACAGGTCGAGGGGCTGGCGGCGAATGCCATTGCCACCGAAGCCAAGGCGTCGTTCGACTTCCGCCTCGTTCCGAAGCAGACGCCGGAGCGCGTACGCGAACTCGTCGAGACCCACCTGAAGGCGAACGGGTGGTACGTGACGCACGCCGCGGCCACGGACGCCGAGCGCCTGGCGCACCGGAAGGTCGTGCGGATGACGTGGGGGACGGGCGACGAGGCGACGCGTGTGAGCCTCGACCAACCCGTCTCGCAGGCGCTCACCGCCACGCTCGACGAGATGCTCGGCAAGCCGGTGCTGCGCGTCCCGACGCTCGGCGGCTCGTTGCCCACCAGCATGATCGAGCACGGGCTGGGCGTGCCGCTGGTGATCTTCCCCATCGCCAACCACGACGACAACCAGCACGCCAAGGACGAGAATCTCCGCCTACAGAACCTGTGGGACGGCATCGAGGCATACGCGGCCATCTTCACGCGGATGGATGGGCACTGGCCACGACCGACACCTTGAGGGCGATTGGGGATTGAGAGCTCGGATTGGGATCGCGATTGGGATTCGCGATCTGGATTCGCGATCGGGATGCGCGACTGGCCTTTTTCACCACGGAGCTCACGGAGAACTGCTGAGGGCCACGGAGTAGGACAACTTCTTAGGGTTACAGCGCGCGCCACGCAGAGAACTGCGTGGTGCGATGTCTTTTACCCCAGGTTTTGTAGTACTCCGTGGCCCTCAGCTTTTCCTCCGTGAACTCCGTGGTGAAGAAGGCGGGATATGCGAGAGTGGAGCGCAATCGCTACTATTAAGGGGCCCCTCACCCCGAACGCCGAATCGTGACGCGACCGACTGAAAATCCTACCGCTCCACCGCTCGACACCGAGGCCTTTCTCCGCACGCTGCGCGGTGATTCGGCGCTCGCGGCCGCCCTGGCAGCGCTGTTCCTCAGCGAATGCCCGCGCCAGATGGACGCGGTGCGGCAGGCGATCGCGGCCGGTGACGCAAAGGCGCTCGAACAGGCGGCGCATCTCCTGAGAGGGTCGGTCGGCAACTTCGTGGCCACCGAAGCAACAGCGGCCGCCGCGCGACTCGAAGCGTTCGGACGTACGGGCGACCTTTCCCTGGCTGCCGGGGCCTTTCGCACGCTCGAAGCCGCCATCGAACGGCTCACCCCTGCCCTGCAAGAGATCGCCGCATGAAGCG
>JBAZTM010000237.1:0-2689 GCA_041661925.1 Gemmatimonadaceae bacterium | reverse complement strand
AGCCGTGGGCGCCACGTGGAGACCGCCTACCTGTCGCTGACCCGCGGTGACGGCGGGCAGAACCTGATCGGCAACGAGCTCGGTGAGTCGCTGGGCGCGATCCGCACGGAAGAACTGCTGGCGGCGCGCCGCATCGACGGCGGCCACCAGTACTTCACCCGCGCCTACGACTTCGGCTTTTCCAAGTCCGCCGATGAGACGTTCAAGCACTGGGACCACGCAGAGGTGCTGCGCGACGCGGTGACGGTCGTGCGGAGCTTCCGGCCGAACGTGATCGTGGCCGTCTTTTCGGGGACCGAGCGTGACGGCCACGGCCATCACCAGGTGTCGGGGATCGTGGCGCGTGAAGCGTACGACCTCTCCGCGGACACCGTGCGCTTTCCGGTGGAGGAGTTCGGTCCGGCGTGGGAGGCCCAGAAGTTCTATCGTGGCGCCCGCTTCACCGGCGTGCAGGCCACGCTGTCATTCAACACCGGCGAGTACAATCCCATTGCCGGACGCAGTTATGCGGAGATCGCCGGTGAAAGCCGCAGCCAGCATCGGTCGCAGGGCTTCGGCGTGCTGCAGCGGCGGGGCGTGTCGATGGACGCGGTGGCGCGGCAGGCGTCGCGCGTCAACGAGGCGACGCCGGCCACGAGCGAGCGCTCCATCTTTGACGGCATTGACACCACGATCGCGCGAATCGACGCGGGCCTGACCCCTGACGGGCGACAGATGCTCCGCACAGCGCTCGTGCACGCCGATTCGGCTGCGGCGGCGCTGGACTTCCGGCGTCCGGAACTGGCAATCCCGCACCTGTCGATGGTCGCCGCGGCCGTGGACGCGGCGCGCTCGCGGATGCCGCACTGCCAACTGCCCGTCGGTTACCGCCGGCGGCAGGACTTCGTGAACTGCACGCCGGCGCAGCTCGACGCCGATGCCGTGGTCGAACAGATGCACGAGCGGAGCGCCGCGGCGCTGCTCGAGGCAGCGGGCGTTGCGGTGGAAGCGACCGCCGAACGCGAACTGCTCGCCTTTGGCGACTCGATGCCGGCCGTGATCACCGTGTACAACCGCGGCCGACAGGCGGTGGTGGTCTCGGCGGTCAGGCTCAACGGCTACACATCGCGATTGCCGAATCCGGTGGTCATCGCACCCGACAGCGTCTGGCGCGTCTCGCGCATGCTCGTCGGTCTCCTCGATACGCGTCCGTGGTGGCTCGGCGGCAGGAAGGGCGATCTGTTCGCCGACAAGCGCTCGCCGGCCGACGGCCTCGGGCGCGTGTCGGCAGTCTCGAGCGGGTTGCTGCGCGGCGTGGCGGTGCGCGAAGATGTGCGCCGCGAGTCGGAGGCGGGCGTCACGGTGACCGTGGGCAGTGTCACGGTGGAATCGCCGCGCGAACCGGTCGTCTACCGCTTCGCCGACCCGGTGCTCGGCGAGCAGAACCGCCCGGTCGGCGGGGCGCCTGCGGTGTCGCTGTCATTTGACCGCGGCCTCGAGTGGATGCAGGCGGGCAAGCCGGTGGACAAGATGCTGCGGATCACGTTGCAGTCGTATTCCACCACGGCGCGCACGTACTCATTGAACGTCGTTTCCCCGAACGGGATCACTGTCGACTCGGCGACGCGCCGGATCACGCTCGAGCCGCTCGAGTCGCGCGAGCTCTTCCTCCGCATTCGCGGCACGCTCGCCGAGGGGCGCTACCAGTTCGGGGTGATCGCCGAGGGCGAGATGGGCAAGTACGCCGAGGGCTTCCGGACCATCGAGTACTCCCACATCCACCCCATCCGGCTGTACCGGACGTCGGGACTCTGGCTGCAGGCGGTGCCGATCACCGTGCCAGCGGGGCTGCAGACCGTCTACGTCCAGGGGGTTGGCGATTTGTCGGCGGCCGGATTGCGCCAGCTCGGCGTTCCGGTCACCGTCGTGACGCCACAGGAGCTGCCGCTCGTCGACCTGACGCGGGTCACCACGGTGATCGTGGGACCTCGGGCGTACCAGGCGTCGCCTGAACTGCGCGCGTACAATCCGCGGTTGCTCCAGTTCGTGAAGGATGGCGGGACCATGCTCGTGCAGTACGGGCAGCAGGAGATGGCGCGTCCTGGGTTGATGCCGTACCCTGTGTCGTTCGCGCGTTCCGCGCAGCGCGTCACGCTGGAAGAGGCGCCGGTGACGGTGCGGGACCCGAAGGCGCAATTGCTGAACTGGCCCAACCGCATCGGCGAGCGCGACTGGGCCGATTGGGTGCAGGAACGCGCGCTGTACATGCCGAGCGTCATCGACAAGCAGTACGCGGCGCCGCTGGAGATGCATGATCCGGGCGAACCCGAGAACACGGGCGCCATCCTGACGACCCGCTACGGCAAGGGAACGTACGTGTACACCACGCTGTCGCTCTTCCGTCAATTCCCGGCGGGCGTGCCGGGGAGCGCGCGCCTGTTCGTGAACCTGCTGTCTGCCGGGCGCGCGCCGGTGCGACAGGCGCCGGCACGGGTGCAGCCGTGAGCACGCCGTTCCGAAAGGTGCTCCTGCGGGTCCTCGCCGCGGAACTCGTGGCGTGGGCGCTGCTCTTCGCGCTCCAATACCACTACGCGGGCTGACGATATGCACTGGATCAACTGGGCGATCGTCCTCGGGTACCTCGCGTACATCTCGATAGACGGAATCCGCAGGGCCAAGGGAACCAAGAAGCTGGAAGGGTACTTCCTCG
>JBAZTM010000236.1:0-2694 GCA_041661925.1 Gemmatimonadaceae bacterium | reverse complement strand
ATCGGGGCCACCGACGTCTGCCCGTTCATCCCGCTCGACGGCGCCACCATGGACGACTGCATCGCCCTCGCGCGCACCCTCGGCAAGCGCGTCGGCGATGAACTCGGCATTCCGGTCTTCCTCTACGAACGCGCCGCCGCGCGCCCCGACCGCGAGAACCTGGCCGACATCCGCCGCGGTGAGTTCGAACTGGCCAAGGTGGAAATCGGCACCAATCCCAGGCGCGTGCCGGACTTCGGTCCCAACCACGTGCATGCCACCGCCGGCGCAACCGTCATCGGCGCACGCCCGTTCCTTGTCGCGTACAACGTCTATCTCGGCGGCGCCGAAAACGTGCCCGTGGCCAAGGAAGTCGCCAAGGCCGTGCGCGGCTCGAGCGGCGGGCTGCGCTACGTGAAGGGACTCGGCCTTGAGGTGGACGGCCAGGCGCAGGTCTCCATGAACCTCGTGGACACCGAAAAGACCCCCGTCTATCGCGCCTTCGAGCTGGTGAAGCGCGAGGCCGAGGCGCACGGCGTGTCGCCCACGTGGAGCGAAATCGTCGGCCTCGTCCCCGAGCAGGCGCTCTTCGACACCGCCGCGCGCCACCTGCAGCTGCGCCACTTCTCCAAGGACGTGGTGCTCGAGCACAAGGTGCGCCGCGCCGTCAGCGGCGGCGAATCGGTGAGCGGTTTCGTGGCATCGGTCGCGTCGAATGCGCCGGCCCCGGGCGGCGGATCAGTTTCCGCGCACGCCGGCGTGCTCAGCGCCGCGCTCGCACAGATGGTCAGCGGGCTCACCGTGGGGCGCAAGAAATATGCCGCGGTGGAGAACGAGATGAAGGAGCTCGCCCTCGAGGCCGTCGCCCTCGGCAACACGCTGTCCGCGCTGGTCGCCGAGGATTCGGCGGCGTACACGGTCGTCACCGACGCGTACAAGCTCCCCAGAGACACGCCGGAGCAGCAGTCGGCGCGTGAGGCGGCAATCCAACGGGCGCTGATGTATGCATCGGAAGTGCCGCTGCAGACCGCCGAAGCCTGTGCGCGCGTCGCCGAGCTGGCGGCCGTGGCCGCCGAGAAGGGGAACACCAACGCCGCCAGCGACGCGGGCGTGTCGGCCCTGCTCGCCGAAGCGGCCTGCCGCGGCGCCGCGTACAACGTGCGCATCAACGTCACGTCCATAACCGACAAGGCGGCGGCTGGCCCGCTCGCGACGAAGGCGGCGGCCGCGCTGGAACGCGCGCACGCCGCCGCCGCGCGCGCCACCGCCGCGGTCGAAAAGAACATCGGCTGATCGCACCGTGCCCCCCGCCGACTGGACCCAGTGGTTTCGCCACGACTACACCGGGGCGCCCTTCGTGACATTCGGGCGCGCCCACCTCTGGTCGCTCGCCCTGCTCGCGGTCTTCGGCGCACGGATGCTCCGCTTCCGCGGCGCCGACGAGGCCACGCGTCGCCGGGTGCGGTACGCGCTCGCCGTCCTGCTCGTGGTTAACGAGAGTGCGTGGCATGTCTGGCAGTACCATTACGGCGCGTGGACGCTCACGACGATGCTCCCGCTGCACCTCTGCTCGGCGCTCGTCTGGGTGGGCGCGTACGGGCTCGTGACGCTCAATCCCCTGCTCTACGAATTCATGTATTTCATGGGCATCGCCGGCCCGCTGCAGGCGGTGCTCACGCCGGACGCCGCCCAGTACGGCCTCCCGCACTTCCGCGCCGTGCAGACGCTGGTGTCGCACGGCACGCTGATCGTCGCGGCGCTGTACATGACGCGCGTCGAGGGAATGCGCCCGACCGTCGACTCGATGCGCCGGGTCGTACTGGGCACGATGATCTACATGGTGTTCGTCACCGTCGTGAACGTGGCGCTGGGCAGCAATTACATGTGGACGCTCGGCAAGCCGCCGGTGGTGAGCCTGCTCGACGTGCTCGGTCCGTGGCCCTGGTACCTCATACCGGTGGTACTCCTCGGCATCCTCAATGTCATGCTGTTGTACGCCCCCTTCTGGTGGGCCGACCGCCGGCGCGCGCGCGCCGCTGTAACCGACGAGCGTCCGTCAGCGTAGGTTAGGGTATGCCCACTCCGGCGTTGCCCCAGGCTGCTGTACAGGCGCCGTCGCCGCCCGGCGTCACCGGCACGTCCGTGTTGCCGCAGAACGTGAGCCGGCCGATGACGCGCGAGGACGTGCAGCTGCTGCAGAACCGCCGCAGCGAACTGTCGCGCCAGCTCACGTCGGCGTCCAGCCGGCGGTCCGACGTCGTGCGCCAGATGGGGCGCAATGCCAACGGCCGCGACGGACTCGAGGCACGGCTCAAGGTGCTCGACGAACGCATCGTCCAGCTCGAGAAGGACATCGCGCAAAACGGCCAGCTGCTTGCGTCGGCTCCGCCGAATCTCGTGGAAGAGACGACGCCGGCCTCGATGATGGGTGGCCCCGGCGGCGGGCCGGTCAATGTCAACGACATCTCGATCGCCTTCATCGCCGCGGTGCTCTTTCCGCTCACGGTCGCCTTCGCCATCCGCATGCTGCGCCGCGGCGCACGCGCGGCCGCCGCGTTCCCCAGCGCCGTGGCAGATCGGATCGCCCGCATCGAGAACGCCGTGGACACCATCGCGCTCGAGGTGGAGCGCATCTCCGAGGGGCAGCGTTTCGTCACCAAGCTGATGAGCGAAACGCACCAGCTCGGCGCGGGCGCTGCCGAGCCCATCGTGATG
>JBAZTM010000235.1:0-2705 GCA_041661925.1 Gemmatimonadaceae bacterium | reverse complement strand
CTGCCGCATCGGCATGGGCCTCGAGATCCTTGGGTTGCCACACCTTCAGGAAGAGGCCCAGCGCCGCCATGGAACAGATGGCCGCGACGATGTCCACCAACCACGGTCCGTGGTACGTCGCCATCAGGTACTGTGGCACGGCGAAGGAGCCGCCGGCGACGAGCAGCGCCGGCCAGACGGCAAACGTGCGCCGGAGGCCGCAGTGGGCGGCGACGAGCCAGAACGGCACGATCACACTGAACGGAGGAAGCAGGCGGCCGACCATCGCCGACAGTTCGTGCACGTCGAGCCCGGTGACGCCGCCCAGCGCGATAATGGGCGTGCCGAGCGCACCGAAGGCGACCGGCGCGGTGTTGGCGAGGAGCGAGAGCACCGCGCTCTCGAGCGGCGCAAAGCCGAGTCCCACGAGCAGCGCCGACGTGATGGCAACCGGCGTGCCGAATCCGGCCGCGCCCTCGAAGAATGCGCCGAGCGAAAAGGCGACGAGCACGAGCTGCATGCGCCGGTCGGCGGTCACGTCGGCGATGTGCTCGCGCAGGGCATCGAACGCGTCGTGGTCGACGGCGAGTCGATACAGGAAGAGAACGTTGACGAGGATCCACCCGATCGGGAACAAGCCATACGCGGCCCCGAGGCCGGCGGCGGCCAAGGCAGCCGCAGCTGGCATGCCGGACACGGCGACTGCGATGACCATGGCCGAGCCGAGTCCAAGGAGCGCGGCCCAGTGGGCCTTGACCTTGTGCGAGGCGAGTGCGCCGAGGAGCAGCACTACCGGGAGCGCGGCGACCAGCGTGGAGAGCAGCGCGCTGCCGAGCGGATTGTACGGTTGCGGCCAGGTCACCGTGGGGAGGGTTGGGGAAGGCCCAACGATGGCGACGGACGGCAGGTCCTGCAACGGCGGCGTCAGCGCGCGCCGGACACCACGATCACGGGGTACCGTGGCAGAACGCGTCGGGGCGGAGTATAGTCTACGCGGTCAGCGGCCGATGACGCTCGGTCGCGCGCGCATCAGGTTGCCGCCATCACACCCGACGAGGAACGAATTCACCATGAAGATCCGCCTGCTCGCTGCGCTCGCACTCGCCGTTCTACTCCCCGCCGCCGCCAGCGCGCAGGAGGAAGCCAAGCCGGCGACATCCGCCATTGATCCGGTGGGCAAGTATTTCGTCCAGACGGTCGTGCAGGGCCAGGCCGCCGACTTCGACATGGTGATCGAGAAGAAGGAGGACGGCACCTACGGCGGCAAGCTGGCGAACCCGAACTTCGGCGAGTCCTACATTGCGTCGCTCAAGGTCGAAGGGCGGACGATGAAGATCGTGCTGTCCACCTCGCAGGGCACCGAGGCGGTGGTCGAGGTAACGCTGGCCGAGGACGGCACGCTCGACGGCTCGTGGTCGATGCAAGGCGACGGCGGCAAAATGACAGGCAAGAAACTCCCGTAGGGAGTTGCTTGCCAGCGAAACAACAGACAAACAACAGAGAGACAACAGAGAAACAACAGAAAAACAACAGAGGCCAAACGCGAATGCCGCGTCGGGCCTCTGTTGTTTTTCTGTTGTTTCTCTGTTGTCTCTCTGTTGTTTGTCTATTCTTGCCTGGCTATTTCTTCACCCGGATTTATAAACTGGTCCATCTCCGTGCGATATTGCGTGTCGTAGAGCTGCTTGTAGCGCCCGCCGAGCGCGAGCAGTTGCTGATGCGTGCCGCGCTCGACGATCTCGCCGTGCTCGAGCACCAGGATCTGGTCGGAACTCTGGATGGTGCTGAGCCGGTGCGCGATCACGAAGGTCGTGCGCCCGCTGCGGAGCGCGCGAAGCCCTTCCTTGATCTGCTGTTCGCTCTCACTGTCGAGGCTCGACGTCGCCTCGTCGAGCAGCAGGATGCGCGGGTCGCTGAGGATCGCGCGCGCGATGGCCACACGCTGCCGCTGGCCGCCTGACAGCTTGACGCCGCGCTCGCCGACTACGGTGTCATAGCCGTCCGGGAACTGGCGCACGAACTCCTCGCAGTGGGCCACACGCGCAGCGGCGAGCACCTCGTCCTTCGTCGCCCCGGGCTTGGAGAAGGCGATGTTGTCGAGCACGGTGCCGTCAAACAGGAAGTTGTCCTGCAGCACGACGCCGAGGTTGGCGCGGTAGTCGCGGAGCCGCAGCGTGGTGAGATCGCGGCCGTCCACAAGGATGCGCCCGCCCTTGGGGCGCGCGAAGGCCATGATCAGCGAGATCAGCGTGCTCTTGCCCGAGCCGCTCGAGCCCACCAGCGCCGTGGTCGTGCCGGCCGGCGCATGAAACGACACGCCCTTGAGCACCGGGACGCCCGCGCGGTACTCGAAGTTCACGCCCTCGAACGTGATCTCGCCGCGCAGCCCCGTCACGCGCTCGTGCGACGCGTCGTGCTCGTCCTCGGTGGGCGTCTGCATGATCTCGCGGATGCGGTCGAGCCCCGCGAACGCCTCGGTGATCTGCGTGCCGATGCTCGCGATCTGCACCACCGGGAATGCCACCAGCACCACCATGAACACGTACATGAACAGGTCGCCGATGGTCATCTGCTGGTGCAGGATGGCCCGCCCGCCGAAGACGATGAGCACCACGTAGATCGCGCCGATCACCACCGTGCTCAGCGCGCCGATGGCCGAGGTGCCGGTGATCGTCTTGGCGATGTTCCGGAAGAGCCGGTGGGCGCCGAGGGTGAAGACCTTCTCC
>JBAZTM010000234.1:0-2724 GCA_041661925.1 Gemmatimonadaceae bacterium | reverse complement strand
TCGGTGCGACGCGGACGACTCGGGTATGGCTACCTGTGGTGGCCGTTCGACGGCGACTGGAACACCGGAGCATACGAAGGCGCGTACTCGGGCGTCGGCGCGGTGGGGCAGTACATCACGGTGATTCCGAAGCTCGACCTCGTCATTGCGCACAAGACGGAACCGCGCGCCAGCAGTCCCGGCGTGCAGCATCCGCAGTTCTGGGCGCTGGTGGACAAGGTGATCGCCGCCCGCACGGGCGCACTGCCGCAACCGAAGAAGCCGACGATTCCGCCTTACGACATCATCGTGAGGAACGGCACGGTGCTCGACGGCACGGGCGCGCCCGGCGTGAAGGCCGATGTCGCCATCGTCGGCAAGCGCATCGTGCGCGTCTCGCCGACGCCGCTGAATCCGTCCGATGCCGTGCGCGTCATTGACGCCACGGGACTCATCGTCGCGCCGGGCTTCATTGACATGCACGTACATCTCGAGCCCTTGCTGCAACTCCCCGGCTCCGAGAGCCACGTGCGGCAGGGCGTCACCCTCGCCCTCGGCGGCCCCGATGGCGGCGGTCCCTGGCCGTTCGGCACGTATCTCGATTCCGCTGATCGCTCCGGGCTTGGCATGAACGTCGCGTTCCTCACGGGGCACAACACCATCCGGCGCACCGTGATGGGGACGGAGAACCGCGCACCAATCGCCGCAGAGCTGGCGCGCATGCGCGCCATGGTGGCGACGGCGATGGGTGAGGGCGCCTTCGGCATCAGCACGGGCCTGCGCTACGTGCCCGGTTACTACTCGAACGTGGAAGAGGTGATCGCGCTCTCGGAGGAAGCGGCGAAGCGCGGCGGCATCTACACATCACACCTGCGCGAGGAAGGCGTGGGCCTGCTCGATGGCGTCGGTGAAGCGCTCGAAATCGGGCGGCGCGCCAGGATTCCCGTAATGCTCACGCACCACAAGGCGATCGGTCGGCAGGCGTGGGGCAAGAGTGTCATCACGCTCGCCATGGTGGACTCGGCGCGGAAGGCAGGCACCGACGTGATGATTGACCAGTATCCGTTCACTGCGTCGTTTACCGGGCTCGACGTGCTCGTGCCACCCTGGGCGCTATCGGGCGGGCGCGACGCGCTGCGGAAGCGGCTCGAGAACCCCGTGCTGAAGGACAGCATCACGCGCGGGATCATTGATCTCATTCTCAACGACCGCGGCGGCGGTGACCTGAGCCGTGTGCAGTTTGCGATCGTCACGTGGGACCGGTCGCTGCAGGGGAAGACGCTCGCCGACTGGGCGGCGCGCCGCAACCTGAAGCCGACGCCGGAGAACGGTGTGGGGCTCATCCTCGAAGGCGTGCTCAACGGCGGCGCCGGCATGGTGTACCACGTCATTGACGAAGCCGACGTGCGGCGCATCATGGCGCACCCGATGACGATGATCGCCAGCGACGGCCGCCTGACCGCACTGGGCGATGGCGTGCCGCACCCGCGCAACTACGGGACCTTCCCGCGCGTGCTCGGCAAGTACGTGCGCGACGACCACGTGCTGACGCTGCCGCAGGCCATCAACAAGATGACCGGCATGCCGGCGGCGCGGCTCGGACTGCGTGACCGCGGCTGCCTGCGTCAGGGGTGCGTGGCCGATGTCACGATCTTCGATGCGTCGAAGGTACGAGACGTGGGGACCTTCACCGACCCGCACCATTACCCCGAGGGCATTCCGTGGGTGCTGGTGAACGGCGAGCCCGTGATCGCGAACAACGTCTTCACGTCGGCACGGCCGGGGCGCGTGATCCGGAGACCGCCGCCGGCTCGGCAGTAGGGGGGACGGGGTCTTTATCACAGAGACACGGAGGAGCACGGAGGGCCACAGAGGACTGCAACAGCTGGAGTAACGACAGCACGCCGCACTGAATCCAGCGTGGCGCGCGCTGTTCCTCCAAGTAGTTGCAGTCCTCTGTGGCCCTCCGCGCTCCTCCGTGTCTCTGTGATGAAAAAGGCACCACCCTCGATGCCAGCAGTCGACTCAGCGTCTCGATACCACCTCGATCCGCTCGATGACGTCCCCCTCGAGCACGCCGTCGGCCACGTCGACGCCCTCGACAATTTCGCCGAAGACGGTGTAGTCGCGGCCAAGATTCAGGTTGTCCTTGAGGTTCACAAACCACTGCGCGTCGCCGGTGTCGTGGCCGCGCGTGCTCATGCCCACGGTGCCGCGCACGTGGGGCACGGCGCCGAGTTCGTCACGCAGGAAGCGGGGATGCCCGACGTACTCGTTGTCGCCGCGACTCGGTCCCTGGATCACGAAGTTCGGTTCCACGCGGTGCCACGCCTGCCGATCGTAATAGCCCGACGGCACCAGCGCGAGAATGCGCGCCGCCATGATGGGTGCAACGTCGCCGCGCAGTCGCACCACGAACGACCCACCGCCGCTCGATGCGGACATGACCACGCGCAGTCGAACATCGGCGCCGAGCGCGAGCCGTACCGCATCGGCCGGGAGTTCACGGGTGAACGGCGTGCACTGCGGCGTGGTCGGCTTGCCCAGCGCTGTGGCGATGTCGGCGGCCTTGGCGGCAATGACGCAGTCGAAGTCGACCGCGAGCGTGGCGATATGCGTCGCCATCTGCGCGTCGGCCATCTCCGCGATGCGCGCCATTACCTCGGTGCGCGCGTCGCGTGACGTCTCGCTTGAGTCGGCGCGCAGGCGCTGCGCGGTTGTCACGAGAGCATGTCGCATGGGGCG
>JBAZTM010000233.1:0-2731 GCA_041661925.1 Gemmatimonadaceae bacterium | reverse complement strand
CTCAAACTCCCCGCACAGGTGCGCGATGGAGTTGGCGTAGTAGCTCACCAGCTCGCGCCCCTTCGGGAGGATCAGGTAGCCATCGCCGGCATGCGCCACCACACGGCGCATCCGCAGCATGCGGTAGGCCCGCTCCCACGATTCCTCCACCTGCCGGTCGGCGCGCAGCACGCGTGCGCCGTTCTCCACCAGCGCGTCCCGCAGCTCGGCCATGCGCTCAAGCAGCCTGGCGCGCGGGACAAAATCGGCGTCGAACGTCTGCAGGGCCGCGCACGCCAGCGGCACCGGCGTCACCGGAATGATCGCGCCGATGCGCACCATCGCGCGGTCGCAGAAGACCTGCACGGCGGCAAGCCGATCGGCGCGCGGGCGGTTGAAGAGCGATGGTCCGCCATCCGCCACTTCGTCGAGCCACGGCTTCACGGCGATGGGCTCGCCAATCACCACGGCGGCGCGTCCGTATCGCTTCCACCGGCGCGAGAGCGCCCGCCCCAGGTTCCACCCGGTGTAGCTGAGCACTTCGCTGAACTGTGCAAGCCGGCCGGTGCGCCGGCCGCCTTCCGTCATGCGAAGTTCGCGCAGCAGCGTGCGGTCCTCGAGCACGCGGTCGTAGTTCACCGCCACCGGGATCACGTGCATGCGCTCCGCAAAGCCGGGCTCGCGCGCCGCGCCGAGCACGTAGTCGAGCAGCCCCACCTTGGCGGGGCGCAGGCGTCCGTCGCGCGTCAGTCCGCCCTCGGGAAAGATCCCCTGCGTCACGCCATTGCGCGTGATCAACTGCACGTACCGCTCGAGCACGCGGTGATACAGTGGCTCGCGATAGCGCCGGCGGATGAAGTACGACCCGAACGACTTGAAGAGGTACTCAAGCGGAAAGACGCGCGCCCATTCGCCCACCGCGTACGAGATGGCCACCTCGCCGGCCAGCGCGTAGCTGGCCAGCACGAAGTCGGCATTGCTCCGGTGATTGATCAGGTAGACCACGATCGACTCGCGCGGCAGCTCCTCGATGCTCGCGCGGCGCACGTAGTCCACCGACACCTTGTAGAACATCGCGAGCAGCGCCTTCGACAGCGCGTAGCCGAACTGGTAGTACATGAGCAGCGAGAACGCGGGAATGATCTCGTCCAGGTACCGCCGCACGCGCTCCCATACCTGCCGCTCGGGCACGCCGTGCTCCTCGGCGTGCGCGCGCACGGCGGCGGCGACGTCGGGATCATTGAGCAGCGCCTCCGTGATGTAACGCTTGCCCGTGAGCTTGAACCGGTCGATGCGGGCGCCGAAGCGCCGGTGCGCGCGGCGCGCCGTGCGCCGCACCCAGCGCCGCCAGTACCACCCCGCGCCGAGCACCATCGCCACCGCGATGACCGCCGCGGCGACGAGGATGTCGAGCACGGTGAGTTGCACGGGCTAGAACCAGTCGCCGAATCGCAGGTACAGGGTGCCGCGCGCCCGGTCGTTGACGCCGTACTCGAGGGCCAAGGGGCCCAGCGCGGTGGACACGCCGACGCCGCCCCGCACCCCGAAGTAGCCGCGGGCGTCGCTGAACACGCCGTAGGTGCTCTGCTGCAGCGCTCCCCCCGCCACCATGCCCTGGAGGTTGAGCGGCCCGTACACGGGGTGCGCCAGGCGAAGGGCCGCCATCGCCGCCTGCGCCCCGCGCAACTCCTGCAGCTTGAAGCCGGGAAAGCCGATGTCGGTGCCGCCGAGGAACGCGCTGCGCTGCAGCGGCAGCCGCTCGCCGAGCACGGCGGAGAGCACACTCTCCACGGTGAGCCCGCGACGCGTCGCGCTGCGGCGCAGCTCCACGGCGGCGCGCCAGTAGCGCAGCGTGCCCTCGAACTCCACGGTGCCGCGGGGCATCTGGTCGGCGGCCGCGGCGGACTGCAGACGGAGGCGCGCGCCGAGTGCCGTGGGCGAGCCGGCGAAAACCGGTTCGTCCCACTGCCGTGCGAAGATCGTGAGCGCACTGGTGGTACGACCCGTCAGGCGCCGCTCGATTCCCGCCTCGGCGAGCCAGTCGGCGGTCTGGATGACCGGATACTCCCGGCCGTCGCGAATGTCGCGCACCTGCATGCGCGTGATGGCGCCGCCAATCAGCGGCGACCAGGGAGAGCGCAACACGCCGTAGCTGCGCCGGAGCGAGACCATCAGCTCCTGCTGCAGCTGGCCGACGGCGAGGACGCCGGTGACCTCGGCGTTGCGCCCCGGCAGGCTTTGGACCCGTCCCACCCAGAGTCGCGGTCCCAGTTCGCGGTCGAAGGCCGCCCCCGCCAGAAGCTGAGCGGAGCTGGTGGCCCGGGCCTGGGGAACGAGTTGCACCGAGTCGCCGGCGACGCGCTGCGGATGCAGCCAGACAGACTCGAAGCGGTCCACCTGCGCGAGCGATCGCAACCGCGCCTGGAATTGGGGCAGGTCAGGCACGCTCCCCCCGAAATCGCCGAGCGTGAGCCACAGGACATTCGCCAACTCCGCATTCACGCTCCCCGGCATGAGAAACGCGGTGAGCGGCGGCACGGTGCCTCGCGGTCGCACGCGGCCCCGTGGCAGGCACGGGGCGTCGCCCAACGCGATGGCGGTGTGGTATCCGGCGGCAATGACGCGATCGATGTTCGCGATCGAGAAATCGAGCTGATTGACGCCGCTCACGTCGGACGACAACCAGACGTCGCCAGTCCGCAGCGGCGGCAGCGGTTGCTCGAAGACGAAGGCGAGGAGTTGTCCCGCGATG
>JBAZTM010000232.1:2354-2734 GCA_041661925.1 Gemmatimonadaceae bacterium | reverse complement strand
CTCTTCGATGGGGATCGTCTTGTCGCGGCGATGCTGGTAGTAGAGGTCGATGGTCTCGACGCCCAACCGGCGGAGCGACCCTTCGCACGAGGCGCGCACATACTCCGGCCGCCCGTTCACGCCGCGGCGCGATGGGTCTGCGGTATCGCGCACGATGCCGAACTTGGTGGCGATCACCACGCGCTCCCGGCGCCCCTTCACCGCACGCCCCACGAGTTCCTCGTTCGTGTACGGACCGTACATGTCGGCCGTGTCGAGGAGCGTGATGCCGCGGTCTATCGCGTGATGGATTACCGACACGCCGTCGACGGCGGCGCGTGAGGGGGCGTCGCCGTAGAACTCGGAGAAGCCCATGCAGCCGAGGCCGAGGGCGGAAACGC
>JBAZTM010000232.1:0-2344 GCA_041661925.1 Gemmatimonadaceae bacterium | reverse complement strand
TGGACGGTTGGGTCATGCGCTAAACGTAGCGCACGCCTGCAAAACTGCCTTCGGGGCCGTGGGACTTGACATAGGGGAGGGGGGTATACTAGATTAAGGGTCAGGGGAAGGGTGCAGGGTGTGGTGAACGGTGCGGGGAACGACCGCCTCCAGTCCCTTCACCACACCCTTCACGCTTCCCCTTTCCACACCGTGCACCCTTCCCCTTTCCACACCCTGCACCCTTTCCCATTACTCGCCATGACCTCCCTGAACCTGACCATCGATGGTATGTCCTGCGGCCACTGCGTGATGTCCGTCCAGAAGGCGCTCCGCGCCCTCGACGGCGTCGACGTGTCGCAGGTACAGATCGGCAGCGCCGCGCTCCAGTACGATCCCGCCAAGCGCACCGTCGAAGAGATCCTCGAAGCCGTGCGCGATCAGGGCTACACGCCGCACGCGGCTGCCACGGCGTAGGAGTCTTCCATGGCCACCCTCGCCCCCCACTCCGCGACCTCCTCCCACATCACCATTCCCGTGGGCGGGATGACCTGCGCCGCCTGCCAGTCCCGCGTTCAGCGCGCCCTGGGCAAGGTGGACGGCGTGCAGGATGCGAACGTCAACTTGATGCTCAACAACGCCACGGTCACCTTTGACCCAACCGTGGTGTCGCCGCAGGCGCTGATCGACAGGATCCGCGACACGGGGTACGAGGCCGAGATTCCGAAGGGCGAGAAGACCTCGCTCGAGGCCCAGGACGAGAACGAGCGCAAGCAGGACGCCGAGTTCCGCGCCCTGCGCCTGCGCGCCATCGTCGCGGGCATCGCCGGCGTCGTCGCGATGTTCTTCTCGATGCCGCTGATGATGTTCACCTCGCACGTGAGCGGCGCGCCGGGCAACGACCCGCTGATGCTCTGGCAGGAGCGGATCTTCACTCCGTGGTTCGTGAAGTACGCGGCGTGGACCTACGCCATCGATCCGGACGTGCTCAGCATCGGCATGCTGCTGACCACGCTGGCGGTGATGGCATGGGCCGGGCGGCATTTCTACACGCGCGCCTGGGCGGCGGCCAAGCACGGCGCGGCCGACATGAACACGCTCATCGCGGTCGGCACGGGCGTGGCCTTCATCTACTCTGCGGTCGCCACGTTCGCGCCGGCGTTCTTCGCCTCGCGCGGCGTCGCCCCGGATGTCTACTACGAGGCGGTGATCCTCATCACCGCCTTCATCCTGATGGGCAACGCGTTCGAAGCCCGCGCCAAGCGCAGCACGGCGTCGGCGCTGCGCGCGCTCGCCAACCTGCGGCCGCGCACGGCGCGCGTCGTGCGCGGCGGCGTGGAGTCGGATATCGACATCGACGACGTGCTTCCCGGCGACGACGTCGTCGTGCGTCCCGGCGAGCGCGTCCCCGTGGACGGCATCGTTGTCAGTGGCGGCAGCGACGTGGACGAGTCCATGCTTACCGGCGAGTCCATGCCGGTGGTCAAGGGCACGGGCGATGCCGTCGTTGGCGGCACCGTGAACGGACACGGCGCATTCCAGATGCGCGCCACCACCGTCGGCGCCGACAGTGTGCTGGCCCGCATCGTCCAGCTCATGCGCGATGCGCAGGGATCGCGCGCCCCCATTCAGGCGCTCGCCGACCGCGTGAGCGCGGTCTTCGTGCCCACCGTGATGGTGCTGGCGCTCGTCACCTTCGGGATCTGGTATTTCGCGCTGACGCACAGCGGCGCCTCGGCCAGCGTGGCCGCGGTGCGCGGCCTCGTGTCGGCGCTTGCCGTGCTCATCATCGCCTGCCCCTGCGCCATGGGGCTCGCCGTGCCAACCGCCGTCATGGTTGGAACCGGCAAGGGCGCCGAACTGGGCGTCCTCATCAAGGGTGGAGAGGCGCTGCAGCGCGCCGGCGACCTGACCACGGTGGTGCTCGACAAGACGGGCACCGTCACCGAGGGCAAGCCTGGCGTCACCGACGTCGTGCGGGTGGACGCGACCCTCTCTGACGACGAGCTCCTTCGCCTCGTCGCGTCCCTCGAGCGCAGTTCCGAGCATCCGCTGGGCGACGCCATCGTGCGTTACGCGGAGGCGCGCGCGCTCACGCTGGCCCGCGCCGAGTCGTTCGCCGCCGTGCCGGGGCGCGGCGCCACTGGTGTGGTCGATGGCCGCGCCATGGCGGTGGGCAACGCCGCCCTCCTCGCCGACTGGGGCATCGACGTGGCTCCGCTCGCGGACGCTGCGTCGCGCGTCTCCGCAGAGGCCAAGACGCCGGTCTTCGTCGCGATCGACGGTGTGTTGTCCGGGCTCGTCGCGATTGCTGATCCCATTCGTGCCACGTCGCAAGCGGCGGTGGCGCGCCTGATTGCCATGG
>JBAZTM010000231.1:0-2742 GCA_041661925.1 Gemmatimonadaceae bacterium | reverse complement strand
TCGAGATGACCGACGCCGACCGCACACGCATCGTACAAGCGTGCCGGCACTGCGACGAACAGCGCGTGGTCATCACGCACGGCACCGACACGATGGTGGAGACGGCGCAGGCGATTGCCGCCGGCGTCCCGCACAAGACCATCGTGCTGACGGGGGCGATGGTCCCGTATGCGTTCGGCAGCTCCGACGGCCTGTTCAACCTCGGGAGCGCTCTTTCGTTCGTGCAGGTGCTGCCGCCCGGCGTCTACGTGGCGATGAACGGCCGGTATTTCCCGTGGAACCACGTCCGCAAGAACCGCGAACTGGGCATCTTCGAGGGCGGCGTCGCGGGCTGATCGGCCCCGCCAGCCCGGACGATTCATCGCGACACACTAGCCGCGGGCGGGGAACGCGGCCCAAATTCGGCGCTCTACCCAGCCCCGAGCCTATGCGCCGTCTCGCCGTCCTCCTCGCCTTTGCGCCCGTCGTCGGCCTCGCCGATGCCACCGCACAGTCACCCGCCGCCATCGACAGCATCGTCGAGCGCGCCATCAAGACGTTTGGCAACCAGGGCGCGGCGATCGCCGTCGTGAAGGACGGCAAGGTCATCGTTGCGAAGGGATTCGGCGTCAAGAAGCTCGGCGCCCCTGACAAGGTAGGCCCGGACACGCGCTTCGGCATCGCGTCCAACACGAAGGCGTTCACCGCCACCGCGCTCGGCCTCCTGGTCGAGGAAGGGAAGGTGGCCTGGGATGCGCCGGTGATCCGCTACCTCCCGGAGTTCGCGATGTACGACCCGTACGTCACGCGCGAGCTCACCGTTCGCGACCTGCTCGTACACCGGTCGGGGCTTGGCCTCGGCGCCGGCGACCTGCTCTGGTGGCCCGCGTCGACGTACGATCGCAAGGAGATCGTGCGGCGTCTCCGCTTCATCAGGCCCGAGGCGTCGTTCCGCACGGCGTATGCGTACGACAACGTGCTGTACCTCGTCGCCGGCGAAGTGATCGAACGAGTGAGCGGCCGCACGTGGGAGCAGTTCGTGAAGGAGCGCATCCTCGCGCGCGTCGGCATGACGGCCAGCACCGTGCGGCACAGCGATGCCGCCGGCGCCGACGATGTGGCCTCGACGCACGCCGAGGTGGAGGGTGCGGTGCGGGGGATCGCGCCGATGACCAGCGACAACACCAACCCCGCCGGCGGCATCAACGCCGGCGCGCGCGACATCGCCAAGTGGCTGCTCGTCCAGCTCGACAGCGGCCGACTCGCCGACGGCTCGCGCCTCGTGTCGGCGCGCACGGCGCGCGAGATCTGGACGGGTGTGACGCCGATGTTCACGGGCCCAGCCGCGCCGGAACTCGCGCCGCTCGGCAAGCAGTTCAGCCTGTACGCGCTCGGCTTCCAGACCAACGACTTCCGCGGCCGCAAGATGTTGTGGCACACCGGTGGCCTGCCGGGCTACCTGTCATTCCTGGCGTTCATTCCCGACGCGCGCGTGGGCGTGGCCGTGCTCACCAACACCGAGACGCCGATGTACGCGGCGCTGGGCTGGTCGCTGCTCGACCACGCGCTGGGCACGACTCCGCCCTGGGACTTCGTGGGCGGGCGCGCGGCGCTGGACAAGCGCCAGAGGGAGGCAGCGGCCAGGGCGCGCACTGCCGCCGCGGCGACGCGGGACTCGCTGAGCAGGCCCTCGCTGCCGCTCGAGAAGTACGCCGGCACGTATGAGGACGCCTGGTACGGTGATGTGCGCGTTACCCAGGCGGGCGGAAAGATGCGCATCGCGATGGTCCAGACGCCCGGACTGCAGGGTGACCTGGTGCACTGGCAGCACGACACGTTTCTCGCGCGCTGGGATGATCGCGAGATGCGCGCCGACGCACTGGTGACTTTCCAGTTGAACGCCGACGGCGGCATCGACCAGGTGAAGATGCGCGCGAAGGATCCGGCAACGGATTTCTCGTTCGACTTCCACGACCTGCTCCTCAAGCCCAAGCGCGCGCGGTGAAGCGCGTCCATGCGGTGATGATGGCGGCGTTTGCGCTGGGGCTTCCGCTCACGGCGCGCGCCCAGCGTGCGGTGGCCGTGCGCGCCGACAACGACGCCTTCAACTTCTGGCAGCGGCCGTGGCTGCGGCCGGATGAAGAGTACACCAGCGGTGTGCGCCTGACCGTCACCCTCGACGGCGCAGGAGCCTGGGCGAAGCACATCGCGCCGCTGCTCGGCGCATGCCGCCCCGCCGACGCGCCGTGCGCGACGCACTCGTACGCGTTCGGTCAGGACATCTTCACGGCGAAGCGGCCAAAGTGGGAAGCCATCGCCCTGCCCGGTGGACGGCCCGACGCCGGCGTGCTCTGGTTCGCCGCGCGCACGCGCGTGACGCGGCCCTCGGACATCACCGAGGCGGGATGGACGCTGGGCGTGACGGGAAAGCCGAGTCTGGCGGAGGCCTCGCAACGCCTCATACACTCGCTGGCGCCGCGCTACAACCGTCCCATCGAGTGGGGCGCGCAGGTGCCGGCGGAACCGGTCTTCGCCGTCCACTACGACCGGCGGCGCCTGCTGTCGGCGGGCCTGCTGGCCGTGCAGCCGCACGGCGGCGCGTCACTGGGCACGCTGCTGACAGAGGCGCGCGCGGGGTTGAGCGCGCAACTCGAGAGCGGCCTGCCGGTGCCGCTGCCGCAGCGCGCGGCCCGGCTGCTGGGCGCGATCAACGTTGCCGTGGAAGGGGACGCCACGTGGCGTGGCGTCGCCCGGAACGCGATG
>JBAZTM010000230.1:0-2746 GCA_041661925.1 Gemmatimonadaceae bacterium | reverse complement strand
AGCACGCTGAACGCCGCCACGATGCTCGGCCAGTCGAAGACCGTCTACCAGTCGGAAATCGACGCCGCCTGCGAAATGACGGACTTGTTCCGCTTTAACGTGCATTTTGCGCAGCAGCTGTACGAGGAGCAGCCCTTCTCGTCGCCGGGGATGTGGAACCAGACCGACTACCGGCCGCTGGAAGGCTTCGTCTATGCCGTGACGCCGTTCAACTTCACGGCCATCGGCGGCAACCTGCCGACGTCACCCGCCCTCATGGGCAACGCGGTGCTCTGGAAGCCGGCCAGCACATCTATGCTGTCGTCGTGGTACATGTACCAGTTGCTGCTTGAGGCCGGCCTTCCGCCGGGCGTCATCAACTTCGTGCCGGGCGAGTCGTCGGCCGTGTCGGCCGTCGCGCTGTCGCATCCCGACCTCGCCGGTGTGCACTTCACCGGCTCCACCGGCGTCTTCAACTCCATGTGGGAGACGATCGGCAAGAACATGAACCGTTACCGCTCGTACCCGCGCATCGTGGGCGAGACGGGCGGCAAGGACTTCATCGTCGCCCACCCGAGCGCCGACGCGAAGGCGGTGGCCGTGGCGATGGTGCGCGGCGCCTTCGAGTACCAGGGCCAGAAGTGCTCGGCGGCGAGCCGCGCCTACATTCCGAAGTCGCTCTGGAAGGACGTGCTGCAGTATGCGCAGGAGATGATCGCCGACATCAAGATGGGCGATGTAGCCGACTTCAGGAACTTCATGGGCGCCGTGATCGACAAGAAGGCGTTCACGAGCATCAGCGAGTACGTGACCGACGCGCACAAGAACGCCAAGGTGCTGGCCGGCGGAAAGACGGACAGCGAGAAGGGGTGGTTCATCGAACCCACGCTCGTGCAGGCCGACAATCCGTCGTACCGCCTCCTCTGCGAGGAGATCTTTGGCCCGGTGCTCACGGTCTACGTGTATGACGACGCCAAGTGGGCGGAGACGCTCCAGGTCGTCGATCAGACATCGCCGTACGCGCTCACCGGCGCGGTCTTCGCCCGTGAACGTCGCGCGATTCTCGAGGCGCATACCGCGCTACGGCACGCCGCCGGCAACTTCTACGTCAACGACAAGCCCACCGGCGCCGTCGTCGGGCAGCAGCCGTTTGGCGGCGCGCGCGGCAGCGGCACCAATGACAAGGCCGGCTCCAAGCTGAACCTCATGCGCTGGGTCAGCGCGCGGACGATCAAGGAAACATTCGTGCCGCCGACCGACTACAAGTACCCATTCATGGCAGAGGAGTAGGCGACGTTGCCCACTATCCGCTACATCACCACCGACGTCTTCAGCGGCGTCCGGTTCGGCGGCAACCAGTTGGCCGTCATCCCGGACGCCAGCGGGATTCCGGAGGAGCTTCTCCTCCCGATTTGCCGCGAGTTCAACTACTCCGAGACGACGTTCCTGTACCCGCCTGAGCATCCGGGGCACACGCGACGCGTGCGCATCTTCACCCCGGGAGGCGAGGTGCCGTTCGCCGGGCATCCGACGGTGGGCACGGCAGTGGTGCTGGCCGCCACTGGGGCGATTCCGCTGAGCGAAGGGGCGACGCGCATCGTCCTCGAGGAACAGGTCGGGCCGGTACCGGTGGTGATTCGCGGCGTGCACGCCGGGGGCGGCTGGGCCCAGCTCTCCGCGGCCAAGCTCCCGGAGATCGGCCCGCCGGTGCCGTCGCGCAGCATGCTGGCCAAGATGCTTGGACTCGGCACCGACGACATTCTGGCGACGTCGGAACGGCCGCAGGCCGTTTCGTGCGGGTTGCCGTTTCTCATCGTCCCGCTCTCGAGCGTGGCGGCTGTGGGGCGGGCGCGGGTGAGCGTGGACCGGTGGGAAGAGACGCTGGCCAATGCGTGGGCCTCGATGATCTGGGTCTACGCCGCCGACGCCGAGGGCGGCGATCGGCATTATCGCGCCCGCATGTTCGCGCCGGGGATCAGCGTGCCGGAGGACCCGGCCACGGGTTCCGCAGCGGTGACGTTCGCGGGATACCTCGCCGCGCGGGCGCGCACGCGCACCGGCACGCTGGCGTGGACCATTGATCAGGGCGTGGAGATGGGACGCCCGAGCCGGCTGGAGATCGAGGCCGACAAGGCCGACGGAACCGTAACCGCGCTTCGCGTGGGCGGGGAGGCGGTGCTGGTGAGCGAAGGGCTAATGACGCTCTAGTAACGCTGGCCTTCTTCACCACGGAGCACACGGAGAACGGCGGAGGACCACGGAGTACTGCACCTACTTGGTGGAACGGCGAGCGCCACGCGGATTTCTGCGTGGCGCGCTGTCGTTACCCCCAGCAGTTGCAGTACTCCGTGGCCCTCCGTTTCCTCCGTGTGCTCCGTGGTGACAAGGGCCAGCGTTGCCTTCAGGGCATTCTTTCTATTTCACGGGACAGCCTACTGCTTCCCGTATCAAAGGCCCGCATTCCCGTCTGCCATAGCACGCCCTGGTCGCGACCGTTGCGCTTGGCGACGTAGAGCGCCTCGTCGGCGCGCGCGGTGAGGACGCGTACGACGTCATCCACAGACGCGTCATCGGACGCCACGCCAATGCTGATGCTGATCGGCAGCTGGCCGCGCACGCTGGTGAACGCGCGCGAACGGAACGCCGCGAGAATGCGGTCCGACAGGTGCATAGCCCCCACCTCGTCGGTGTCGGGCGCCAGAATGCTGAACTCCTCGCCGCCCAGCCGCGCCACGACATCGCCGGCGCGGGCCGTCTCGCGAACCAG
>JBAZTM010000229.1:0-2752 GCA_041661925.1 Gemmatimonadaceae bacterium | reverse complement strand
CGCCGATAGCGCGAAACGCGCGCGAGCGATGGCCTGGGGTCGCACCAACGCGGCGGCCGCCGAACTCGAACCCGCACGCGGGATCGTCCGCCGCGCCGTGCTCGAAGCCGACTGGCGAGCGGCGGAGCGTGCGCCCAGCCGGCTTCGGGGAACGTACCGCGTGGATCTCGCAATCGACGACCAGCGCAGCACGTGGTATTTCCGCACGCATGACCGACCGGGGTACCCATGGCGTGGGCTGGACTCGCTCCAGACAACGGCAGCGCTGATCGCCTCGCCATACAGTGCCGGATACCGACTGGTCGGCTATGCCGCCGCGACGCCGGACGCATCCTTCAGCTTCGAGGCGCGCGAGATGATGCGTGCGCTGCTTGTGTGGCTCGCGACGGACGATCGGCCGACCGCGCCGGGCAACGACGCGCGCCGAGTGCTTTCCGGGATGCTCGAGTTCAAGCTCGCGGCAACGCCGGAATCGTTCTGGAACGACCTCGAAGCCTTCGTCCCCCGGATGAGCGCCAGGGATAGCGTGATGCTGGCCAGGTTGAATCGCCCGGTCGAGCGCGGCCAGAAACAGCCGCAGCTGCCGCTGACGGTTCGGTTGGATGAGGGCGGGGGTGTGACGGCGGATACCACCTTCCGTGTCGGAGGCCGGACGCTCCGGATCGTGCTCCAGCGCATCGATACGCTCACGACCCGACGGCCGTTCTAGTCGGAACACGTCGGAGGCAGGCCCCCGCGACACGGTGCCGCGGTTCGAGTGGCGCGGGCGTGCGGCGGATCCGTGAAACCAAACAGTATGCATAGGCGTACAAATCCGCATATAGTGATATAATGTGCGGCCCGGCACACGCCGGTCCGACGCCCCCCAGGACACGACAGGAGAAGACGCTGTGAACTCTGCTGGAATCCGGCGCGGTCTCGAGACCGCGCTTGTGACGGTGCTGTTGGCGCCGATCCCGGCCGCCCTTGCTGCACAGGAGCCCGCTGCGCCCTCCACCTTCGCTGCCATCGTGCGCGTGTATGGACCCGGCGGACCCGCGCCGGCCATGCGCGAGGCCGCCGCACGTTTTGGCGCGCGAAAGGGAATCACGGTGATCGTGAGCGCCGGCCCGACGCCCGCGTGGAAGGACCAGGCGGCAAAGGACGCGGACCTGATCTACAGCGGCTCCGAGTACATGATGACGGACTTCGTGCGCCGCGACCTTCCCGGAGTGATCGACACGTCCACGATCCGCACGCTCTATCTTCGCCCGTCAGCCCTGCTCGTCCGCCCCGGCAACCCCAAGGGCATCACGTCCATCAGGGACCTCACGAAACCCGGCATCAAGGTGCTCGTGGTTGAAGGCGCCGGTCAGGTTGGCATGTGGGAGGATGTCGCGGGACGCACGGGCGATGCCAGGCTGGTGGGCGACGTTCGGCGACATATCGGCGCGTTCGCGGCCAATAGCGCCGAGGCCAAGAAGCTCTGGAACGGCGACGCAAGCTACGATGCGTGGCTCATCTGGACGATCTGGCAGAAGGAGAACCCCGCCTCAGCCGACCTCGTCAGCATCGAGCCGGAGCACAGGATCTATCGCTCCACCGGCATCGCCGTCACGCATCGGAGTGCGCTGCGGGGTGCTGCGAGCGCGTTTGCCGACTTTCTGCAGTCAGGCGAGGGGAGGGCGATTTTCGAGAAGTGGGGGTGGACCGCGCCATCGCCGTAAAGCGTTGCCGCACAGCCGCCGCGTCCGCGCGGCGGCTGCGACTACTTGGTGTAGATCACCAACAGCCCGCACGTGCTCCGCGGCGCGTTGTACTCCAGCGGCATGCTCGCGCCCCCCTTGTACACCTCGACCGCCAGGACTTCGTCGGGGGCCAGCGAGTTGATGTCGAACAGATCGTCGCCGGTGCCGCGGTAGACGAAGACGCTGTTGAGCACCACCGCCGCGTAGCACAGCCCCGTGGACGCGCCGCGTGCACGATCCGTCTGGCTGACTTGGGGCAGGTACCGAATGGAATCGTAGCCGCGGCGCGTGGCGAACCAGGCCTGACCGCCCATGCCGCGCACGATGTCGGTGCCCATCACGCGCTGCAGCACATCGCCCAGCGAGCGCCCACGTTCCTTGGCGAGGTCCTCCGCCGTGAGGAACGACCCGCCCAGTCGCTCGGCGCGGTGCGCCTCGAAGGCCTTCAGCCGGCGGTCGGTGCCCGGCGCGGTCACGATGACTTTCGCCAGATCGGTGGCGACGGGCACGAGGCGCAGCAGCTGCTCGGGGTCAGCCGCTCCGGTGATGGCGATCACCGCAGACAGTTGCTGGTAACCGACCTTGCGCAACACGACCTCATGCCGGCCCGCCGCGACGTCGCGCAACGCGAAGGCCCCGCTCGAGTCGGTGGTGGCCGAGCGGGAGGTCGCCGGGATGGTCACCTCCACACCCGAGAGCGTCTGACCGGTGCGATCGTCCACGACTCGCCCGCGGAGCGCCCCGGGCACCTGCGCCGGCAGCGAGGCGGCTAGTAAGGTCGTGCAGAGCGCGAGCGCCGCATGGCGCGGGAGGAATGGGGGGCGCATGCTAGAAACGCCCGCCAAGCTCCGCACGGTACTTGCCGTACAGCCGCACCGCGGTCTTCACCGCGTCACCCCGCGGACTCGTCGCGAACGCATCATGCCGGCGCGACCACTCCTGCTCCCACCGGCACATGTCCGCCGCGAAGGGCGCGCGGTCGAATGGCGTGTTCGAATCGAGCGACGCGTTGAGCCGCACAAAGA
>JBAZTM010000228.1:1064-2757 GCA_041661925.1 Gemmatimonadaceae bacterium | reverse complement strand
GTCGCGGTGCGGCGGCCGCGTGGTAAGCTGGTCGATGACGCTCGATGTCAGGGCGCGATTGGCCCGCAAGATCTCATCCTCCTGCTGCCAGTGCGTGGACGCCGCGTCGGTGCGCGGCATGAAGCAGCGAAACGCCTCCAGCGGCACCTCGACGGTCGCGTCGCTGCCGCGCACGACGTAGCGCCGCGTCGAGGCGTCGTACGACACGTCCAGCGCGCGGGCGAGAGACGCGAGCGGCTCGCGACCGGTGCCGTCGCGGAGCAGCCACTGCCGGCGCTTCAGCTCCTCGAGCAGCGCATGGCGCAACGCGAACGTACGCGAATTGATCGATTCCCGGGGTTCGTAGAGCATCGGCGCTATTTCCGGCAGACGACGGCGATGTTCCAGGCCCACCAGCGCAGGCCGGGAATGCGGAGCAGCACGCGGTCCACCACCGCCAGCACGCCGTACAGCGCCGCGATGGACTCGTAGTCCGTGATGATCTTCTTCCAGTACCGCTCGGCATTCGGGTGGACACGAAGGCCAGTGAAGAACCAGACGAACACGCCGAGCGCGGCAAGCCAGAAGAAGCGCGCCTCCACGTGCCCAAACGTGCGCTGCAGCAGGCGGAGATCGCTGACGCCCAAGGGGTGCTCGTCTTCGGTTCGCACAGCCGTGGCCATGCGTCGATAGATGTTGATCACCGGGTTGTAGCGCAGGGGGTCCCAGAAGACGGCGACGCCGCCCGGCCGAAGGACGCGATGCACCTCGGCGATGCACCGCGCCTGGTCTACGTGGTGCAGCACGTTGGCTCCGTACACGACGTCCACGGACGCATCCGCGAGGGCGAGCACCGCCCCGTCCATCTGCACCGCGGTGACCTCCGCGCCGTGGAGCTCGGCGACGCGCCGCGCGAGCACCAGCATGCCGCCGCTCAGGTCGGTGGCGATGACGCGGGCGCCGTGCATCGCGAACCAGGCCGACGCCTCGCCGAGGCCGGCGCCCAATTCGAGCACCGTCTTGCCCCGCACGTCGCCGAGCGACGCGTGAATCCAGCGGTTCTCGGGGCAGGTCGGCAGGGTGAAGGCCTCGCGCACAGGCACGGTCGCGGGATCCACCGAACTCGCCCACTCGTCGTGGAATGCTTCCTCGCGATGCAGCAGGTCGTTGGTGCCGGTCACGAGATTACCGGAAGCGAACGGGTGACATCCGCGTGGCGCGGCACCGCCTCAAGCAGGGCGCCGGCGCGCGCATGGTTCACGGGATGTGCCGCGTTGATCTCGTCGATGATGGCGACCATCTGCGCGGCGGTCATCGGCCACGGCTTTCTCGCGGAGGTGCCGCCTAGAAAAAGGGCGGAGCGCTTCAGCGTGGTGAGCGGCCAGCGCGCGGTGATGGTCATCTCCGGGAAGCTGCCGTACATGCATCCACCGCAGCGGCTCGTGATGGCGTGCACCGCCTTGCGCATCTCGGTCTCGCGATACCAGCGGGGAAAGTCCGGATGCCAGACGGGATAGCTCTCCTGCAGCACGTGGTCGCAGCAGGGCTGCAGGTCTCCGTTCGGGCGCACGGCGAAGTAGAGCCCCGGGGAGTCGCACACGTCGTCGTTGCGCCGTCGCCAGGTCACCGGCTCGCGGCGGATGAAGCGGCGCACGTTCTCGAGAAATTCGGGCGAGTCGTACAGCAGGTGGCCGCTGCGCCGCAACGCGAGGCA
>JBAZTM010000228.1:0-1043 GCA_041661925.1 Gemmatimonadaceae bacterium | reverse complement strand
GACGAGGGGGTACATCGCCGGCGGGAAGATCATCTCGCGGTCGTAGCTTCGGAAATTGTGCGGCTCCGCGGGATCGGCCACGTGGGCCGGCACGAGCGACACGTACCAGCCGATGCGCGTGGCGAACCGGATGATGTTGGGGATCTCGAGCAGGTTCTGCGGCGAGAGCACCGTGCCGAACGCGGCGAAGGAATTGCGCGGCGGGTACGCGTGGGTCACGCGGCTGATCGCCTCGATGGCGCGCATCCAGCTGCGCTCATGCGAGCCGTTCAGGAAGTCCTGCTTCTCCGGAACCAGCGAGTCGAGCGAGATGGAGATGTCGCGCGCGCCCGCCGCCGCCGCCTCCTGGAGTTGCTCGAGGGTGGCCAGGCCGTTCGTCTGGGTGCGCACGTGGAGGCCGCGGGTCGTGAACGCCCGGATGATGCCCGGCAGGTCGCGCCGCACGAACGGCTCACCGCCCGTCAGCAGCACGATGCCGGTGCCGATGGCCGCCAGGTTGTCGGCCATGGCCTCGACCTGCGGGAGCGACACTTCGCCGACGTCGGCGTTCGCGTAGATGATGTTGCACTGCTTGCACGTCAGGTTGCACCGCGCCGTCACGTAGAACTGCACGTACAGCGGGTGTCGACCCCGGGCCAGCAGGCCGCGCGCCAGCGCCAGCTTGGTGCGGAACGAGAACATCAGGCGTTGGGGTCGAAGCCGACGCGCTCCTTCACCACGTAAAGCGGCCGACGCTTCACCTCGCCGTAGATGCGTCCCACGTACTCGCCGATGACGCCCAGTGACAGCAACTGCACGCCGCCGAGGAAGAGCGTGCCGATCCACTGTGCGGCCCAGCCCGGGACCACGCCGACGGTGAACAGCTTGATGTAGAAGGCGTACACCACGCCGATCATCGAGAGCATGGAGACGAAGAGCCCGAGGTACGAGGCAAGCCGCAGCGGGACGGTCGAAAACGAGAAGATGCCGTCGAGCGCGAAGCTGAACATCCGACGGAACGGGAACTTCGTCTGCCCCGCGGCGCGCGGCAGCCGCTCATACGA
>JBAZTM010000227.1:1713-2761 GCA_041661925.1 Gemmatimonadaceae bacterium | reverse complement strand
CGTTAAGGTGACAATGCGCCGCGCGGGCGGCGCGCCCCCTCTTCGCCGAGACGCCCCCCATGCGTACGCTCTCGCTCGTGCTGGCCGCGGTTGCCGCGACGTCCGCCCCGCTGGCCGCGCAGTTGCAGAACATCGTCCCCACGCGCGAGTGGCAGGTGCCGTGGGAGAAGACGCGCCCGCGCGACCCGTCGGTGCATCCCGACGGCCGCATCTTCTTCGTCGGCCAGGCCGGCAACTATCTGGCGTCGCTCGACCCGCGCACGGGAACGTTCAAGCGCTACACCATCGACGAGGGGACGTTTCCGCACAATTGCATCGTCGATGCGCGTGGTCACGTCTGGTATGCGGGCAACCGCAACGGGATGATCGGGCGCCTCGACCCGGTGAGCGGCGCCATCACGCGCTACCCGATGCCCGATTCGGCGGTGCGCGATCCGCACACGCTCACCTTCGACAAGGTCGGCGACATCTGGTTCACGGCGCAGAACGCCGGGTATGTGGGGAAGCTCGAGGTGAAGACCGGCAAGATCCGCCTCGTGAAGATGCCCGAGCGCGGCTGGCGACCGTATGGGATTGTCGTTGACGCGGCCAACCGCCCCGTCTTCGACCTGTTTGGCACGAACAAGATCGGCACCATTGATCCGGCGACGATGACGCTGACGACGTTTCCGCTGCCGCACGATCGGGCGCGGCCGCGGCGCATCGGCCTCACGACCGACGGTACCATCTGGTACGGTGATTACACGCGCGGCTTCCTGGGGCGCCTCGATCCTAAGTCGGGAGCGGTGGAGGAGTTCGCGCTCCCGGGCGGCCCGGTGTCGCTGCCGTACGCGATGGCGATTGACGACAAGGACCGCATCTGGTTCGTGGAAACCGGCAAGCAGCCCAACCGGCTGGTGGGTTTCGATCCCAAGTCGAAGTCCTTCTTCGGCCACACGAACATCGAGAGCGGCGGCGGCACCGTGCGGCACATGGTGTTCGATCGCAAGACCGGCGCCATCTGGTTCGGCACGGACAACGGAACGATCGGTCGCGCGCAGGTTTCGGG
>JBAZTM010000227.1:0-1703 GCA_041661925.1 Gemmatimonadaceae bacterium | reverse complement strand
AAGGACCGGCCCGCAAAAGACCAACGCCGCAGCGCTCTCGGAGCCGCTGCGGCGTTGATACTCTCACCCCCACCCCTGGAGGCTGAGTGTAATACCTACTTCTTCGGCCGATGTTCCGTGGCCCACTTCTGCATCTGGGCGCGCGCCTGTTCGCGTGTCAGCTTGCCCTCGACCACCTGGGCGCGAACGGTCTCGCGCTGGGTGCGGAACTGCTCAACGAAGGCCTTCTGCTCAGGCGTCGCGTTGGCGCGGAGCGCGGCGCGATTGCCCGCACCGAAACCGGCACGTCCGCCGGCACGGAGACCAGCACGGTTGCCAGCCGCGAAGCCACCACGTCCACCGGCGCGAAGACCGGCGCGCTTGCCTGCGGCAAAGCCCTGACGTGCACCGGCACGGACCCCGGCGCGAGCGCCGGCACGGAAGCCCTGGCGCGGGCCGGCGGCGAAGCCGCGTCCGGCGCCGAGTCCCTGCTGCCCAGCCAGGCCGCCGCGGAAGCCGCGCGCCTGTCCGAGGCCCTGCGCCATGCCCATGCGGCCGGCACGCTGACCGGCGAAGCGACGCATCTGCTGCTGGTGCTCGATGCGCTGCGCCTCACGACGGGCGAGGTTGTCGATGCCCGGGAACGCCCCAGGCTGCAGGCCACCCTGCGCGAAAGCGGGAACTGCAACCGCGGCCAATGCCACGGCGAAACCAAGGAACTTGATGGTGCGCATCTGCGCCTCCCAATGAGCGTCGGGGACTGGACTGCCCCGTTGCATAGTGGACGCTCCGGGGCCGGCGGTGTTGAGCAGTGATCCGCGACATCCGTCAGGATCTGTGTCATCCGCGGCAAAGCGGTAAGACCATACGAAGTTATGAACATATGCTAAAACACTACCATTTAACGTGTTACGTGGCAGATTAACACAAATGTTTGTGGATAATATTCGCTGTTTCTCCACATCTGGAGTCCCTCCATCGGCGCAGCAACAGCACGTGCAGATATTTCCCACACACTTTCGTTTGCAAATCATCTCTGACCGACTAGTTTTCACTGAATGGCGGCCACCTCTCTCACCCTCGCGGGATTCAAGGGCATGCGCAGCGACATTCTCGTCGCTCTGCGCAAGGAGCAGCCGCTCACCATCAAGGCGCTCGCCAAACACTTCGGCCTGACCGATAACGCGCTGCGCCGCCATCTCACCGAACTGGTGGACGCGGGTCTCGTCGTCTATCACCGCGAGATCCACGGCCAGGGTGCCCCGATCTTCGCCTACTCCCTCAGCGATGCCGGCGAGGCGCTCTTTCCGCGCGCCTACGTGGACCCGCTCCTGGATGCGCTCGAGTCGCTGCGCGAGCGCGAGGGAACCGAAGCCGTCGTCCAGCTGTTCCGCCGTCGGTGGGACTCGCTCGCCGAGGCGGCCAGGCCGCGCCTTGCCGAACTGCCGCTCCACGAACGCGCCCAGCTCCTCGCCGAGCTGCTCGCCGCCGAGGGCTACATGAGCGAGGCCGTGGGCGGGCACGGCGAGGCCACCACGATCCGCCACCACAACTGCGCCGTGCGGGAGATCGCCCTGCGCTTCCCGGAAATCTGCTCCGCCGAGGCGGAGTTCATCGAAACCGTGCTCGACGCCCCCGTCGAGCGCCGCATGCACCTGAAGGACGGCTGTCGCGCCTGCGAGTACGATGCCATCGGCGGCGCGCCGAAGCGCGCGCCGCTCCCA
>JBAZTM010000226.1:0-2771 GCA_041661925.1 Gemmatimonadaceae bacterium | reverse complement strand
TGGCGGCGAATATAGCACCGCCGCGGGGTCAGCCCGGGGCTGCGGCTTCCAGCGCGCGCGGCCCGATCCGGAAGAGCTCGCGCAGTGCTTCGCGGTACTGGTCGTTCGCCACCGACGAGAGGTTGTGGTGGCTGCCGCCCTCGACCCGGATGAAGCGCTTGGGGCCCGTGGCCGCCCGGAAGAGGCGCTCGCCCATTTCGAAGGGGACGATCCTGTCGCCGGTGCCGTGCACCACGAGCAGCGGAATGCGCAGTTTCGGGAGCTTGGAAAGCGTGTCGAATTCCTGGGTGAGGATGAGGTCCACCGGCAGGAACCGCCACGTGGTGTGCCCGATCATGTCGCGGATCGACGTGAAGGTCGCCTCCAGCACCAGCCCCTGCGCATCCGGACGGCGAACGGCGAGTTCCGTGGCGATGGCCCCGCCCAGCGAATGGCCGACGATGAAGCGCGACCGGCCGGGCTCGGCCCTGGCGAGGTAATCCCAGGCGGCCTCGGCGTCCTCGTAGGCGAGCAGCTCCGAGGGCGAGATCGCCGTGCTCTTGCCGAAGCCGCGATAGTCGATGGCGAGGACGTTGAACCCCAGCTTGCGCCAGCGCTCGATGCGCGTGACGCTGCCGGTCAGGTTCCAGCGCGCGCCGTGCAGGTACAGGAGTACCGGCGCCGCCTTGTCGTCGGCCGGCGACCAGAAGGCGTGCAGCTTGTCGCCGTTGGCGCCGACGGGTATCCAGCGCTCCTCGAAAGCGAGGCCGGACTGCTCGAAGCCCCGCCAGACGTCGCTGGTCGGGCGGAAGATGAGCTCGCCCTGCTTTTCGTTCAGGTACGCGCAGCCTCCGACCGCCGCGGCGACCGCCAGGACCGTCACGAGGCGTGCAAGGAGGCCACGCCCCGTCATGGTGCGCAACGCTTCATTTCGGGCTGAAGATGATCGGCGTGTGAGGGCTGCGGATGATCCGGGACTCCACGGTCACCAGCGTCGCCAGCGCCAGCAGCACGACCGCGACCAGCCCCACGATCTCCGTGACGGGGTGCGTGATGAACTTCCAGAGCTGCCGCTGCCATTCGTTGTGCCTGAGCCTGAGTCCCATGGGCCACCTCCCGATCCCCGGTGCGCCGAATCCGGTCTGACCGCATCCGGGCGCCGTCGTTCACGAGCAAGCCAATTTTGGGCCAACTGTGGCAGCGATCAAGAGGCAATGCCCCCGACTTCCGGCTGCGGGTCTCAACCCCACCGGGTCTTGCCGAGCGGCAGCGCCCGGGGACGCTTGCCGGTGAGGGCGAAGACGGCGTTGGCGACGGCGGGGGCGATAGGCGGCGTGCCGGGTTCGCCCACGCCGGTGGGGGTGTCGGCCGCGGAGGCAACGATGTGCACTTCCACCGCGGGCATCTCACTCATGCGCAGCACCCGGTAGTCGTGGAAGTTCGACTGCTGCACCTTGCCGTCCTTGAGCGTGATGGCGCTGTGCAGCGCGGCGGACAGGCCGAAGGCGATGGCGCCCTGGACCTGGGCTTCGACGGTGAGCGGATTGACGACGAGGCCGCAGTCGAAGGCGGCGACGACGCGGTGCACCTTCACCTCGCCCTTGTCGATCGAGACCTCGGCCACTTGCGCGCACACGCTGCCGAAGGACTCGTGCACGGCGATGCCGCGGGCGCGGCCCTTCGGGAGCGGGGTGCCCCAGCCCGCCTTCTGCGCGGCGAGGTCGAGCGCGGCGAGAACGCGCGGGTGCTTCGCGAGGAGCTTCCTGCGGAAGGCGACCGGGTCCTGGCCCGCGGCGGCGGCCAGCTCGTCGATCATGGTCTCCATCACGAAGGCGGTGTGCGAGTGCCCCACCGAGCGCCACCACAGCGACGGGACGGGCGACTTCGGCGTGTGCAGCGTCACGGCCATGTTGGGGATGTCGTAGGGGGTGTCGGACACGCCCTCGACGCTGGTATGGTCGATGCCGTCCTTCACCATGAACGGCTCGAAGGCAGTGCCGGCGATGATCGACTGGCCCACGATGGCGTGGTTCCAGCCCACGATCGCGCCGTTCGCATCCAGGCCGGCCTCCACCCGGTGGACGTACATCGGGCGGTAGTACCCGCCACGGATGTCGTCCTCGCGCGTCCACACGACCTTGACGGGCACCTTCACGTCGCGCGCGATCTCGGCGGCCTCGGTGACGTAGTCCGCGGCGGGGTTGGCGCGCCGGCCGAATCCGCCGCCGGCCGGCAGCGTGTGCAGCGTCACCTTGTCGGGCGCGAGGCCCATCGCCTTGGCGGCGGCGGCCTGGTCCACGGTCTGGAACTGCGAGCCGCACCAGACTTCCGCCGAATCACCGCGGAACTCCACGGTGCAGTTGAGCGGCTCCATCGGCGCGTGGGCGAGGAACGGCACCTCGTACTCGGCCACGATGGTCTTCGCCGCGCCCTTGATCGCGGCCGGGTCGGCCGCCTTCCTCGCCACGGGGCCGGGTTGCTTCGCGAGCTCCGCGTACTGCGCGCGCAGGCTTTCGGTGGAAACCGCGGTGCCGGGGCCGAGGTTCCACTGGATCTCCAGCGCGTCGCGGCCCTTCTTCGCCGCCCAGAAGTTCTTCGCGACCACCGCCACGCCGTGGGAGGTCTGCACCACGTGCGTCACGCCGGCGATTGCGCGCACCTTCTGCACGTCGAACGAGACCAACTTCGCGCCGAACACCGGCGCGTGCGCCACGAGCGCGGTGTGCAGGTTGGGCCGCTTCATGTCCATGCCGAAGACCGTCTTCGCGTCGACGCGCTCGGCCGAATCGAGC
>JBAZTM010000225.1:0-2784 GCA_041661925.1 Gemmatimonadaceae bacterium | reverse complement strand
TGGCTCGCCGCAGGGCATCATGGCGAGATGTCGTATATCGAGCGCGGCGCAGAGTTGCGGCGCGACGCGCGGCGCCCGATGGCGGGAATGGTCAGCGCGTTGGTCGTCGCGCTCAACTATGGCGGCACGCAGCCGCCGGGCGCCATCGCTCGCTACGCCCGCTTCACCGACTATCATCGCGTGATGTGGGACAAGCTCGACGCCCTGTTCGCGTGGGTGCACAACGAACTCCCTCACGCAAAGGGCCGGTCGTTCGTGGACAGCGGCCCCGTGCTCGAGCGTGACCTCGCACAGCGCGCCGGCCTTGGCTGGTTCGGCAAGAACACGCTGCTCATCAATCCGCAGCTGGGGTCGTTCTTCTTTCTGGGCGCGCTCTTTCTCGATGTTGCATTGACGCCAGACAATCCGTTCGCCACCGATCACTGCGGCACGTGCACGCGCTGTCTCGAGGAGTGCCCCACGCAGGCGTTCGTCGCGCCACACGTGCTCGACGCGCGGCGGTGCATTTCGTATTTGACCATCGAGCTGAAGGGGCCGCACACGCCGGAGCAAGCGGCGATGGTGGGCGATCACCTGTTCGGGTGCGACATCTGTCAGGATGTCTGTCCGTGGAACGCCAAGTTCTCGCGGGCGGCGACGGAGCCGGCGTTTACGCCGCGCGCCGAGCTGGTCGAGCCTGACATCGCGGCGTTTGCAGCGATGGATGACGTCGAGTTCAAGCGGCGGTTCGGCGACACGCCGCTGAGCCGTGCCAAGCTCCGTGGTTTGCAGCGCAACGCCTCCACCGTGTCCGACAACAATGGCACGGCCGGCAGCGACGGAACGTAGGCCGTTACTCGTCGCGGGGCTCGCCCACGTGGCGATGCCCCCCAATCGGCGTACTGCTTCTCTCATTCCCTTGACCGATGTTCGGGTCGCCGCGCGCATGCGATTGTGCAGGCAACCGCTGCGCATTGGCGTTTCGGACCCTCACCACCGAGGAAGGCTACCGATGAATGAGAATGAACTCAAAGGCAACTGGCAGGTTGTGCAGGGCCGAGTGCGTGAGAAATGGGGCAAGCTCACCGATCAGGACCTTCAGGTCATCGCCGGCAAGCGCGATCAGCTCGTGGGCTGACTGCGCGAACGGTATGGTCACGCCGAGGCGGAGGCCGAGCGGCTCGTGAAGGAATTTGATGACGAGGGGTCCACCCTCTGAACGCGCCTCTTACTGCCTGGAATGAGGCAAGGATGTTGACATGGAAAAGCTGAAGGATGTGATGAGCCGGGATGTGCAAGTCATCAGCCCCGACGATACGATCAAGGAGGCGGCGCAACACATGCGCAAGGGCAACTTCGGCATGATGCCCGTGGGAGAAGACGATCGCATGATCGGAGCGATATCGGATCGCGACATTGCCATTCGTGCCGTGGCCGACGACAAGGGTCCGGGCACCAAGGTGCGCGAAGTCATGTCCGAACGCATCGTCTGGGCGTATGAGCATGATTCCGTGGACGATGCGGTCAAACTCATGAGCGAGCACCAGATTCGACGCTTGCCCATTGTGAACGCGGACAAGCGACTCGTGGGTATCGTCGCGCTGGGCGATTTTGCCGTGGTCAGCGCCGATATCGAAGCCGCCGGTGAAGCGCTGGCGGAGATTTCGAAACCGTAGACAATCTCGATGCCGCCCTGAACACGGCGGCAGGGGTGAACGTAGGCCAGCGCTGATCAGAACCCGAACCGCACCCCGGCGTTCGCGGTGAACCCGGTCAGCTCCGTCCACGCATCCGTCGTCCATCGTCCGCCCTGCCCCCGCGTTGGCAGCAGTAGCGGGTCGTACCGCGTCTGCCGGATGTTCGTGAGGTTCTCCAGGTTGACGAAGACGCGCGCCGTTCCGCCGCGTGTCGCGAACACCCGCTCGCCGAGCAACCCAAGGATCACGTACGGCTTGCTCTCCGTGCGATAGGGATTCTCATCGAGCGACTGACGTCCGGTGTAATAGACTTCGACGCCGACGCGGCTCCGTCCCTCGCGCTCGATTGCGGCGACCACGCCGGCGGTGTGCCGTGGCGTCAGTGGAACCGTGCGGCGTGCACAGGCATCGCCGCCGCCCGCGACGCCAGGATCGCACTCGGTCGAGCGGAGAAAGGTGTACGTGCCGGTCACGCGCAGTGCGGGCGCCTCGACCCCGTCCACCTCTTCTCCGAGTGCGCGCACCACTCGGCCGAGCAGCTCAATCCCCCACGTGCGCGTCGGCTGCGCCGCGTTGGCAAGGCGAATGCGCGCGGCGCCCAACGGCGTGATGCCCTCGGCGTCCCGCACCTGCACGGGGTGCGCGACCTGCGAGGCGAACGCCGTCGCGTTGAGTTCGACGTGGCCGATCGCGAGTGCCAACGGGCCGCCGATGTCAACGGAACCGGTGGCGGCTCCTTCGGCAGCGAGATCGTCGAGCGGACGCAGCGGCGACAACCCGGTGGCCTCGGTCGTCTCGGTGAACGGGGTCGGCGCGAACTCGCCGGTGCCGAGCGAGAGGCGGCTCGACCAACCGGCGAAGGCGCCGTCCGCACGTCGCAGCAGCACGGACACCCGCGGGTTCACGACCGTCCCGTACGCACTGTGCGCATCCGCGCGTGCGCTCGTCGACAGCGACATCCACGGGGCAGGATCGATGTCCACCTGTCCGAACACGGCCGGCACCGTGAAGGTGTAGTCGAAACCGGCCACATTCTGCGCGCGGTACATGTCCTGCTGAAGCGCCACGCCGCCGACATAGCTCACGCGCCCACGGGGTACGGCGATTG
>JBAZTM010000224.1:0-2786 GCA_041661925.1 Gemmatimonadaceae bacterium | reverse complement strand
CGGGTATGTACTGAGCCGGATCATCATCGTGAGCTTCACCAGCGAGGTGTTCCGGATTCCGCTGGTGGTGAACGCGAGTACGATGGCGTGGGGCTGGCTGGTGGTGACTGCCGCCGCCGTGTTCTCCGGATTGGTCGTACGCCGGCGGCTGGATTCGCTGGATCTGGTCGCGGTGCTCAAGGCGCGGGAGTGAGGACAAGGATGCGACGCTGGTCACGGTTCGCGTGGTGGGGGCTCGGAGTGGCTGCGGTGGCCGTCGTACTGGCCGTGGCGCTGTGGCCGCAGACCGTTCCTGTGGATGGCGCCGTGGTCGTCCGCGCGCCGATGACCGTCACGATTGACGAGGAAGGCGAGACGCGAATCCGCCGCCGCTTTGTGGTGTCGGCGCCGCTCTCCGGACGGCTCCAGCGCATCGAACTCGAACCGGGCGATCGCGTCACTCGCGGCAAGACCGTGGTCGCGCAGGTGCAGGCCGAAGCCCCTCCCCTGCTCGACGCACGGAGCCGGGCCGAAGCCGTCGCCGCGCGGGACGCCGCCCAGGCCTCGCTGGGCCGCGCGCGCGCGGAAGCGCAGCGCGCCGTGAACGCGCTGAATCTCACCCGGCGTGAACTCGATCGTGAGCGCGAACTCGACAAAGGCGGATTGACGACGCGCCAGGCTGTCGAACAGCGGGAGACCGATGCGCGCGCCGCTGAAGAAGCCGTGCGCGCGGTGAATTTCGCCGTCGGCACGGCCACGTCTGAAGTGCAGCGCGCGGACGCGCGCTTGCAGCCCGACCGCCTCGACGCGGGCGGCCGCGTCCTGAACGTGGTGGCGCCCATCGACGGCGTGGTGCTGAGGCGTCTGCGCGAGAGCGCGGCGGTGGTTCCGGCCGGCGAACCCCTCGTGGAGATCGGCGATCCGCAGGATCTCGAGATCGTGTCCGACCTTCTCTCCACCGACGCGGTCCAGGTGAAGGCCGGAGCCGTCGTGCGTCTCGAACAATGGGGAGGCGACCGTACGCTGCAGGCGCGCGTGCGCCGCGTGGAGCCCTCCGGCTTCATGAAGGTCTCCGCCCTTGGCGTCGAAGAACAGCGCGTCAACGTGCTGATCGACTTTGACGACGCCGCCGCCGCGGCCGCCACGCTGGGCGACGGCTATCGCGCCGAGGTGCGCATCGTCACCTGGCAGGCCGGCGATGTCGTGCAGGTGCCGACGAGCGCGCTCTTCCGGCAGCGGGACGACTGGGCGGTGTACGTCCTGACGCCGGACGACCGGGTCCGCCTGACACTGGTGACCATCGGGCACCGCAACGCGCAAATGGCGGAAGTGCTCTCCGGCGTGTCTCCCGGGGACGTTGTCGTGGCGCATCCGCCGGATACGCTGTCGGATGGCGCGCGGGCACGTGCGCGCACGGACCGTTGACCGATCGTTTGACAGCCTCCAGGCAGAGGCGCAGACTGGCGGTGTACGACCTTCTAAAGGAGGGCCTCCCATGACCGTCTTGCTTCGCAAGTCCATGGTGGCGCTCACCGGCGTCGTCATTCTCGTCAGCGTCGCCGCGCGCCAACCTGTTGCTCAGTCTCCCGCTCCCGCTGCTCCAGCCCCTGCCCCTGTCGTTGACAACGCGGATTACGTCGGCGCGGACGCCTGCAAGGTCTGCCACGAGAAGCACTACGAGGCGTGGGCCGCGACCAAGCACAGCAGGGCCCTCAGCAAGCTCCAGGCGTCGGACCGCGAAGGCGGCAAGTGCATCAAGTGCCACGTCACCGGATCGGAAGCGATGATCACGGCGCAGGGCGCCACGCCGAGTTTCCCCAACGTGCAATGCGAGGGCTGCCACGGCGCGGGCGCGGCGCACATTGAGGCGGCAAAGACGGGTGATACGGTCACGGCCCGGCCAAAACCCACCACCGAAACCTCCTGCACGCGGTGTCATAACGAGACCAGTCCCCACTACAAACCGTTCTTTTACTCAGCAATGAAGGGTTTGTCGCACTCGGTCAAGTAGGTCTGGAACACGGCCAGGCCGTCGCGCATTCACGCGCGATGGCCTCGGCCCCGTGGTAGCCTTATGCACACTCGTGCATACAAAACCTGAATTCGGCGCCCCTGCCGTTCTGAAGCTCGCCATCGATCGTCGCGTCCAGGCGATGATGGGCGGCCGCAGGACGGTCGACAGTCCACTGATGTACGCCAAAGCCGCCGGATTGATCGGCACGGCCGTTGCGTCCTACATCTTCCTTGTCTTCCAGGCGCAGTCGCCGGTTGGCGTGGCGATCTCGGCCACCCTGCTGGCCCTGGCGCTCGTGGGCATCGGGTTCAACGTGCAGCACGACGGGAACCACGGCACGTTCTCACGGCGGCCGTGGGTGAATCGCCTCGCGGGACTCACGCTCGATCTAATGGGTGCGAGTTCGTACTTCTGGGGCGACAAGCACAACCACAACCATCACGTCTACACGAACATCCCGGACGAGGATGCCGACATCGATTTGGGTCCCCTGGCGCGCATGAGCCCGGGGCAGCCGTGGTACTGGTGGCATCGGTATCAGCACATCTATCTGTGGATGCTCTATTCCATGGTGCACCTCCGGTATCTGTGGAGCGACCTGCAGCGCCTGGCCCTCGGCAAGAACGACGGCCTCACCGTCGGCTATCCCAAGGGCGCCGACATGGCGTGGTTGCTCGGGTGCAAGGCGTTCTTCCTGACGGTGGCGTTTGTGATTCCCCTCAGCCTGCACCCGGTTGGCGTGGTGCTGGGCACGTACGTCTTCGTGTCCAAGACGATGGGCGTGATCTTCAGC
>JBAZTM010000223.1:0-2792 GCA_041661925.1 Gemmatimonadaceae bacterium | reverse complement strand
GTACATGCAGCGGGCACAGGCGAAGATGAAGCTCGTGATCCCCGCAACGCTCGCCATCATTTTCCTGCTCCTGTACTTCAACTTCAAGAGCGTCCCTGAGACGCTGATCGTCATGCTCTCGCTGCCATTTGCGCTGGTGGGCGGCATCTGGTTTATCTGGGCGCTGGGTTACAACTGGTCTGTGGCGGTGGCCATCGGCTTCATCGCGCTGGCCGGCGTGGCCGCGGAGACCGGAGTGGTGATGCTCATCTACCTGGACCACGCGTGGCAGGCGCAGCTCGCGCGCACAGGCAGGCCGACGGTTCGCGACCTGTACCATGCGGTGATCGAGGGCGCCGTGGAACGCGTGCGCCCCAAGATGATGACAGTCACCGCCATCATGGCCGGCCTGCTGCCGATCCTGTGGGGCAACGGGACCGGCGCGAGCGTGATGAAGCGCATCGCCGCACCGATGGTCGGCGGAATGATCTCGAGCACGATACTGACGCTTGTGGTGATTCCGGCGGTCTACTCACTCTGGAAGGAGCGCACGCTGATTGCGGCAGCAGACGACGTGAAGCCGACAACCTCACCAATAGATGTGCGCCACGTGGGCGCGTCGGACACGTTCGCCAGTTAGCGCTGGACCGGAGTGCCAGTGAAACGACAGCGCCCCGATGTCACCTGACACCGGGGCGCTGTGGCTCAACCCTTCACTCCCTTCCTTCGCAGGGCATCCAGCCGCGCGCGCGCGTCGCGCACCTTGGGCTGCAGTTCCGGGTCGGCATCCTTCCAGAGGTCCACGAACTTCTGGTAGTGCTCGATGGCCTTCGGTGCATTCCCCTTGGCGTCGTAGAGTTCGCCGAGGCGCTTGTGCGAGCCGGCGAGATAGTCACGGCGCAGCGCGTAGATGGCATCACGGAAGCCGACGAATCGCTCGAATTCCGCGATCGCCGAGTCTGGCTGGTTGGCGAGGTCCAGGGCCTGAGCCCGCCACGGACCAATCTGCTCGGGGCCGAGGTCGGTCTTGTCGGCTTCGGCAAAGAGCATCGCGGCTTCCTGCGGTCTGCTTTCGGCCAAGGCAAGCATGGCGCGATTGACCGGAATCGCCCCCTTGAACGTCGAGGCGAATGACGAGACCATGTCGCGCTGCTGGGCTGCGGCATACGTGCGTGCCGCGGCCGCATCGCGCGTGACGGCCGCGATGTTGAGGAGCGTACCCCACGGGCGATCCGGTGCCGCGAGCGTGTTGATCGGCACGCGCTCGAGCGCCCGCTTCACCGTCGCCTTTGCCGCCGCAGCGTCGTTGAGGTAGTACGCCTGCACCCAGGCGCTGTCGAGCATGACGATGAGCCGACCGGCGTTCACCACCTCCGGACTGCCCTGCGTCGGAACGGATTGGGCCGTCCACCGCATCCCTTCGCGCACCCGACCGCGAGCCGTGAGGATGTTGGACATCGCAAAGGCCGTCGTCCGTCTCGCGTCGTCCGTTCGCAACGTCGGTGCGGAGTTGCGCAGAATCGAATCGGCGGCTCCGATATTGCCTTTGGCCAAGGCGAGGAGGGCCCGGGATGAAGGAATGTCTCCGTGCGTCGGCAACCTCCGCTCGAACAGCGCCAGCGTCGATTCGGCCGCCGCGATCTTGCCTTGCTCGATCTGGACCTGCATGAGGCCGACGAACGATCCACCAAACGGCTGGGCCACCGAGATGGCGCGGCGATACGATGCCTCGGCCTTCACCCGATCGCGCATCTGCCAGTATGAGATGGCGACGTTGTTGGTGGCGGACCGATTGGTCGAGTCGCGCTCGATGAGTGCTTCGTAGGCGGCGATCGTCTTTTCACGATCGGGGGTGGGGCCAGCCGACCAGTAGTACGCCTCGGTCAACAGGCGTTCGTTGTCGCTGAGCCGGTCGCGGTATTGATACGCCTTGGTGCTCGCCGCCTGCTGCGCCGACTGCGAGCCGGGGTCGTTGGAGTAGCTGGCCGCAATGCGACGCCAGGCCATGGCGAATGTGCTGTCGAGCGCCACCGCCTGCAGCAGCAACTCGCGCCCCTTGGCGTTGTCTCCGGTGGTGGCGATGAGCTGCACGCCTTCCACGTATTTGCGCAGCGCCGGCAGCGACGAGGTGGAAACGCGCTCGAGCGGAATGGACTCGCGCACTTCACGCAGCGATTCGCCCACCTTGCTGCGGATGTCCTTGGACAACTCGCCGAGCACCTCGACGAGCTCACCCTGGTTCTTGGAGGTGCGCCGGAACGTGGCGAGCTCAGCGCCGTCGAGCGCGCCCACGAGGCGCGCCGAAATGACGTAGCTGCCACCGAGCTCTACGATGTCGCCGTCAAGCACCGCCTTGGCGCCTTCACGGCTGGCCACTTCGCGCGCGAGCGTGAATGGCACGGAGGCATCCGCCGGCTTCTGCATCAGGCGCAGCACCTCGGCCACGGCAGCCTTGGTGAGCACCTTCAGGTTCTTCGACTGCGCGAGATCGGTGCGCAGTGCCTCGGAGACGGTGACGCCCAGCGTCGTATCGTTGGCCGGGCTCTTGAAGTCGGCCACGATGATGGTCTCGTTCTGGCCGAACGCGCCCTTGCCGATGAGCGAGCCCACCGTGCCGATGCCCATGGCGCGCATGACCATGTATCCGAGTACGAGCACCGCAAAACCGCCCACAGCCACGGCGCCTCCCATCCACGTGCGCCGCCAGGAGACGTGCGGGCTCGCCTTGAGGGCGAGCGTAGCCATGGTGCCGTGCGCCGCGGTGTTGCCGCCGGGCGTAAGCGCTGGCGTTGCGGTGTAGAGTCGATATGCCG
>JBAZTM010000222.1:0-2807 GCA_041661925.1 Gemmatimonadaceae bacterium | reverse complement strand
TGCGGCGCGCGCGGGCGGGCGAGTGGAGCCTGCTCTATGTCGCGCCCGAGCGGTTTGCCTCCGGCCATTTCATCTCCGCCCTGCGCGACTGGCCCGTCGCCCGGTTTGTTGTCGACGAGGCGCACTGCGTGTCCGAGTGGGGCCACGACTTCCGGCCCGACTACCGGCGGCTGGCGGACGCCGCCGAGGCGTGCCACCGCAGCGATGGGCAGCCCGGCCGTCCGCCGGTGCTGGCGTTCACCGCCACGGCCACCCCCGAAGTGCGGGACGACATCGTCTCGCTGCTGGCGATGCGCGATCCGCAGGTGTTCGTGTCGGGCTTCGATCGCCCGAACATCGAACTCCGCGTGAGGCCCGTCTCCGGCGATCGCGAGAAGCGCACGCTCCTGCCCGAGCTCGTCGGGCGCCAACGCGCCCTGGTGTACGCCTCCACGCGCCGCAGCGCGGAGGACGCCTCGGAAACACTTGTGAACGCGGGCATCGCGGCGGCCGCGTACCACGCGGGGCTGAGCGACACGGAGCGCACGCGCGTGCAGGATGCGTTTGCGGCGGGCAGCCTGCAGGTCGTGTGCGCCACCAATGCGTTCGGCATGGGCATCGACCGCCCGGACCTCGAGGTCGTGGTCCACAAGGAACTCCCCGGATCGGTCGAGGCCTACTATCAGGAAGTGGGGCGTGTCGGCCGCGACGGCAGGCACGCCGTCGCCACGCTGCTGTGGAACTACGTCGACGTGAAGACGCGCGAGTTCCTCATCGACAAGCGCGGTGACGAAGACGGGCGCGACGGCATGGAGGCCGACCCGGTCGAGCAGGACCGCCGCCGCACGCTTGAACACCTGAAGCTCAGGCGCATGGTGGCCTACGCCGACGGCACTGGCTGCCTGCGGATGACCATCCTCAGGTACTTCGGCGATCCGGATGCGGGCGCGGACTGCCAGTCCTGCGGTAACTGCCTCAGGCGCGCGTCGCTCACCGACGACCAGCTCCTCTTCGTGCGGAAGATCCTCTCAGGCATCGCCCGCGGCGGCGAGCGGTGGGGACGCCGCAAGGTCGCCGCGATGCTGGCCGGCCACCTCGACGATCTGCCTGACGCGCTGCGGTCCCTCACCACCACCGGCCTGCTGAACGAGCACGATCCGAAGATCATCGAGAAGTGGATCGATGCGCTTGAAGGCGCGGGGGCGCTGGCCAGTTCCCAGGACGTGTACCGCACGCTGCGCCTGACCGCCCTGGGCCGCGACATCATGGCCGGACGCCAGGGGTCGCTGTCGCTGCTGGTGCCCACGGTGCGCGTGAAACAGCCAAAGGCACGCAAGGCCCGCAAGGTGACGACGGGCGCGGCGCGGGCCGCCGCCGTGCCACGCGCGGCCGGAGCGCCCGATGACGCGATCGGCGAGGCGTTGCGCGAGTGGCGGCGCAATGAAGCGCGCCGCCGCGCGGTGCCGGCCTACGTGGTGCTGCACGACAAGACGCTGGACGCCATCGCCGAGCAATTGCCGCAGTCAACGGCCGCGCTGAGCGACATTCCAGGCATCGGGCCCACGAAACTGGAAGCCTACGGTGAGGCCATCCTGCAGGTCCTGCAGTCCCGCGGCGCCCGCTCGGGCGTCTAGACAGCGATCTTGAAGACGACCTTTAACACAGGCGCCGGCGCCGTGACCGCCAGGCCAGGCATGTGGCCGTCCTCGGGCCACAGCAGCACGAACTCGCCGGGCCGCAGCGTCACGCGATCGCCGTCGCCGGTCAGCCACAACAGATCGCGATCGGCATCATAAGGTTCAGCGTGGAGGCACGTCAGCGGCGCCACGCCGATGTGCTCTTCCCCCTGCACGACCATCTGCAAATCGATGTGCGCGCGATGCGCCTCCCAGCGCCCCTCGTGGGCGGGCCTGGAGGTGTACCGTTGCACCAGCGCCCGCACATCCTCACCGCCCACCGGATAGGTGCCGTCGGCGAGCGCGGTGAAGTCGGTGGAACGGGCGAAGTCGAAGGCCCGGCCGAACCGCGGGCCCAGCGCGCGGTAGCGATCGGCGAGCGACAGGAGGTCCTTGACCATGCGGCGCATCCTATCGCAGAAACCCGCCGGGTCCGGCCCGATGCGGGTAGAATCGCGCGTCATGCCGGCCCAGGGATTCGACGCGCTCTCGGGATCACTCGAGGCCTTCCTCGCCGGCAATCTCCGCCGCGAGTACGTCGACCATCTCGTCCGCACCTCGGCCACGCTGGGCGACGCGCTGGGCCCCCTCCGTCTCGCCATGCGCACGCACGCCTGGACCGGGGATGGCCATCGCCTGGCGATGGCCCGGGCGGTGCAGGCGGCCGATGCGCTGACGCGCGATGAGGGGTTCCACGCCCTGAACGACTGGGACGGCATCGCCGATCACGTGAACGCCGACATCATTCCGGTGGACGTGCTAGACTTCATCCGCAGGGTCCGCGGGCACGACAGGCCGGACGCGGCAACGCTCGCCATCCTCGTCGACTATTACGCGTTCCACCTCCTGTCCCTGCTCGCGCTGCGTGCCTGGGACACGACGGATCCGGACGCCGCGCTCGGCCGCGTGGGCGGGCTGCTGGATCAGCTGCAGGGGCCGCACGGCAGCGGCCAGCCGTTTGTCTCGGATCCGGAGACGCTGCTGCTCATCGCCACGTCGCACTACGAACCCGACGAACGCGGCTACGTGTCGCTTCTCGATCAGGTGCGGACCCTCTCCTTCGAACGCCAGCGCGCCGTGGCCCTGGGCCATGCCGCCAGCATGGGCGCGCATCTCCGGTTCGGGTTTCACGCCACCTACGCGCGCAGCACG
>JBAZTM010000221.1:0-2818 GCA_041661925.1 Gemmatimonadaceae bacterium | reverse complement strand
GCGACGAGAAGGGGCAGGGTCTCGCCCGCGCGTTGACGACACCGTAGTCAGCCCCACGCCAAACGGGAAACCGGCAGCCACCGCGCGGCCGCCACTTGATTCGCGTGTGCGAGCGGCGCATTCTGAGGCACACGTCATACCCACGCCGCCTCCCCGGGGGACACCGTGCGCCGCCGCGCCATCATCCGTTTCGCCGTCACGCTGACGGCGCTCTCCGCCGCCTGCTCGTCCAATCCCGCGCCGACAAACCGTGCCCGGTTCGACTCGTCGCTCATCACCCGTGAACAGATCGTCGACGGGCGATTCACCAACGCGTACGACGTGGTGAAGACCCTGCGCGGGTCGTGGCTGAATTCGGTGCGCCCCGAGAGCTTCCGCTATCCGGCCGCCATTCAGGTCTATCTCGACGGGGTGCGACTCGGCGACGTCTCCGCCCTGTCGACGGTGCAGACGCTCCCCGTCCAGTACATCCGATTCTACAACGCGCAGGACGCAACGTCGCGGTGGGGCGTGGACCACGGCGCGGGCGCGATTTACATCAGCACCAAGGTGGCGCCCGCCGGCTCGTCAGGTCCGCCGCCGGCCTGAGCCGGCTGGGCGCGACGAACTCAGGGCTTCTTCGTCGCCTTGCCGTCAATCATGACGGCGCGCGGGTCGTCGCGCAGGCTGCGCGGGGGCGGTTGCGTGCGCCTTATCTCCTTGAACAACGAGTCCGCGAGCGCCTTAGCCCGGGCGCGGTCAGCGGGATTGGTGCTTCGCGACAGCCGCTGCACTTCCGCCGTGGCTGCCTGCTTGGCACGAAGGTCGGCCAGCAGGTCCGCCGTGCGGTATCCCGAGGGAACTGCGCATCGCGAAGCCGGGATGACCTCCTTGCGCCAAACGAGCACGTCCCGCGTGGTCACCTGCGTCACGTCACGCTGCCGCTGACTCTGCGATTCGGAGCGCAATAACAACCCGCCGGCGTTACCGAGGCGCTCTGCGCCGAGCAATCTTCCGCGCGAGGCGCGATACGCGGCGACCATCGAATCGGCGGGGTCCTCGGCCACCCAGTGGATCATCGTCGTCGGTGCGCGGACGATCTCGGCATTGCCAGCAGAAGCGCGCGTCGTGATCTCCGACTCGTATTTTCGCGTCTTGTGTCCGAGAATTGAGCCACCATCGCCCAGCGACTTAGGCTTGAACTGCAGCTGAGCCGGATTCAGCTTCGCCGTCGCCGCCGCTTCGCTCGCGATGGCACGCCTCGCCGCCGAGTCCAGCGTGTACACCATGCGGTCCCTCGGGCGCACCTGCAGTGCGCGCGCAGGGTTTCCTGTTTCGAGAATGTAGGCCGTCGAGTCGCCCAGAAACTCCTGGCCTTCTGTTCGTGAACACTGGGCCGACGTCCAAGCGCGCTCCACATGCGTGCGCGCCGTCGTGTTGCCCGAACCGCCCTTGCTCACCGTGGTGACGCGCGTCTCGACGTAGAAGCCCGGCGTGCCCTGCGCATGCAGCGCCGGCGTCATCACGAAGGCCGCGAGTGCCATCCGCGAGAGAAGTCGCATAATACGTAACTTACCGTAACAGAAATGCCGGCGCTAATCGACGGCGCCGGCACCGGAGCAGCGCGTCACGGTGGCGGCGCGCCCGGTTCCGGCATTGGCCCCGTGCCGACAAAGATCACCCCGCGCCCATGACCGATCCCCCAGCGCGTCGTGGCATCGGTGCCATTGATGTACCGGATGTACTGGACCGCCGGGGTGGAAATACTCTTCAGCATGTCCACGCCGCCCAGGTGCACGCCGTCGAGATAGACCTGCACCTCGGTCTTCAGGCGGAGACTCGCGATGCCGCGCGTGCTCAACCAGTTGCTGCGCAGCGCCCGCACGACGTCATACGCCGAGGAGAACCGCGGCTCCGCGACCTGCTCGCGCGTGATCCACTGCTGGTCAGGCCGCTCCTGCCCCGCGCCCGGCAGGCTCGCACGGCATCCGGCCGCCAGCGCTCCGACGAGCGCGACGACGGCGTACGACAGGGCGGAACGGCGCATGCGACCTCCTGCGACCCGCAGGTGACGACCCGCTACTTCGCCTCCGGTGCCTCGAACACCACCTTCCCGTTCACGATCGTCCGCACGACCTTCGCGTCGCGGATCGTCTCAGGGGCAACGGTCGTGAGGTCACGATCGATCATCGTGATGTCGGCGAGCATCCCCTTCTTGAGCACCCCGCGCGTCCCCTCGGCGAACCCGGCATACGCCGCACCGGCGGTGTACGCACGCAGCGCATCCTCCACCGAGATCTTCTGTTCCGGCACCCAGCCGCCCGGGCGCTTCTCGTCGAGCGTGCGCCGCGTCACCGCCGCGTAGATCCCCTTGAGCGGCGTGGGCGGCGCCACGAACCAGTCGCTGCCAAACGCGAGCGAGGCCTTGGTGTCGAGCAGCGACTTGAAGGCGTAGGTCCCCTTCGACCGCTCGGCGCCAATCACGCGGTCTACCCAGCGGCCATCGTCAATGGCGTGGTATGGCTGCATCGAGGGAATCACCCCGAGCGCCCCAAAGCGCGCGATGTCGGCCGGTGCGATATGCTGCGCGTGCTCAATGCGGAATCGCCGGTCGCGCGGGCCGTTCTCCTTCGCCACGCGCTCGAAGATGTCGAGCTGCGTGCGGATGGCGCGGTCGCCGATGGCATGCACCAGCAGTTGCAGTCCGGCCTTGTCGCCCGCCGATGCCCACGCGTAGAGGTCGGCTTCGCTGTTCACCATCAGGCCGCGGTCGTTGGGCGCATCGGTGAACGGCTCGAGCATCGCCGCCGTGTGAGAACCGATGGAGCCGTCCACGAAT
>JBAZTM010000220.1:0-2853 GCA_041661925.1 Gemmatimonadaceae bacterium | reverse complement strand
GGACGTGGACGGCAACCGCTTCCTTGATTTCTGTGGCGGCATCGCCGTGGCCAACACGGGCCATTCGCACCCCAAGGTGGTGCAGGCCATCAAGGACGCCGCCGACCAGTTCCTGCATATCTCCAGCGACTTCTGGCACGAAAAGTGGGTGCTGCTCGCCGAGCGCATGAACGCGCTGAAGCCGATGGGCGACGAGCCCGTGATGAGCTTCATGTGCCAGAGTGGCGCCGAAGCCGTGGAGGGGGCGCTCAAGCTGGCGCGGTACGTGACCGGCCGGCCGCGCTTCATCGGCTTCCTCGGCGGCTTTCACGGGCGTACCATGGGCGCGCTCGCCTTCACCGCGAGCAAGTACACGCAGCAGTCGGGCTTCGCCCCGACAATGCCGGGTGTGACGCACGTGCCGTATCCGAACAACTTCCGTCCGCTCTTCGTCGGCAAGGACCAGGGCAAGGCGGTCCTCGACTACATCGAGAACCAGCTCTTCCAGAACAACGTGCCGCCCAAGGAAGTGGCGGCCATTCTCATCGAGCCCATCCAGGGCGAGGGCGGCTACATCGTGCCGCCCGACGGCTTTCTCGCCGGACTGCGCGCGCTCTGCGACAAGCACGGTATCCTGCTGATCTTCGACGAGGTGCAGGCCGGCATCGGGCGCACCGGCAAGATGTTTGCCGCGCAGCACTGGGGCGTCACGCCTGACATCATGACGCTGGCCAAGGGGCTCGGCTCGGGCATCCCGGTCGGCATGGTCGTCGCCAAGAAGAAGTGGATGTCGCAGTGGAAGCGCGGCGCCCACGGCAACACGTACGGCGGCAATCCCGTGGCGGCCGCGTCGGCGCTCGCGACGCTCGACCTCGTCGAACACGAGTTGATGGCGAACGCGGCCAAGGTCGGCGACTACTTCATGGCGCGGCTGCGCGAGCTGCAGGCGAAGCACACCTGTATCGGCGAGGTGCGCGGGAAAGGCCTGATGATCGGCGTCGAGTTCGTGCAGCCGGACGGCTCGGCCGCCGCGAAGCTCTGCGATGACATCATCGTGCGGGCGTTCCATCATGGCCTGCTGCTCCTGCCCTGCGGGCAGAGCACCGTCCGGTTCATGCCACCGCTCGTCATCACCACCGAGGACGTGGATGAGGCGATGGAGATGCTCGAAGAGGCCATAGTCGAGGCGCTTGGCGCCTAGCGAAAGTCGAGAGGCCCCGGGATCTTTCCCGGGGCCTTTTGCGTGTCTCCCTCAGCCCCCTCTCCGTGACCACCACGCACGCCACGCGCCGCAAGTTCGGATTCTGGATGGCGACGGCGCTCGTCATCGGCAACATCATCGGATCCGCCATCTTCATGCTCCCGGCGAGCCTCGCGCCGTTCGGGTGGAATGCCGTGTCGGCGTGGGGGATCACGTTTGTCGGCGCGCTCAGTCTGGCGTGGGTCTTCGCCGACCTGGCGCGTCACCTGCCGGAAGCGGGTGGCAGTTATGGATTCATGCGGCTGGGGCTCGGTGAAGGGGCCGCGTTCATTGGCGCGTGGGGATACGTCATTTCCGTATGGGCCGCGAACGCCAGCATCACCATTGCCGGCATCAGTTACCTCACGCGGTTGGTTCCCGGCATGACCACGACGCCGGGCGCATTGCCCGCCTCGGCACTCGCTGGCATCTGGCTGTTCACGTGGGTCAACTTGCGCGGCCTGCGGTCAACCGGCGGCGTGCAGTCGGCAACGACGGTGATCAAGCTCCTCCCGTTTGTCGCCGTAATCGGTCTGGCGCTCTGGCGCATCGCTTCCAGTGGTGGCGCCGCGCTTCCACCTATCACCGAGACCTCGTTCTCGCTCACGGGAACCACGGGCGCGGTGGGGCTCACCCTCTTTGCGATGCTCGGCCTCGAAAGTGCGGCGATGCCGGCAGACGCCGTGGAGAATCCAAGCCGCAACGTGCCGCTCGCCACCATGGTCGGCACCGGACTCAGCGCGGTCGTGACCGTCATCGCCACCTGCTCGGTGGCGCTGCTGCTCCCGTTCGACGTCGTGTCAGTGTCCAAGGCGCCGGTCTCGGACTTCATTGCCTCGGCCTTCGGCGGTACGGCAGGCACGCTGGTGGCGGTGGCGGCGGTGATCAGCTGCTTCGGCTGCCTCAACGGCTGGCTCTTTCTCGGCGGCCAGCTGCCGGTGGCGATGGCCAAGTCCGGCAACCTGCCGCCTTGGTTCGGTCGGCTGAACGCCGCCGGCGCGCCGGCGCGGAGCATCATCCTGGGCGCCGTGGTGACGTCGCTGCTCGTGTTGATGGCCTACACCAAGCTGGGCGCGGCCACCTACAACTTTGCGGCGCTGATTTCGGCGGCCACCAACCTGGTGCTCTACCTGTTCTGCGTGCTCGCGGTCGTGCGCTTCATGCGCGACGGGCGCGTGCCGCGCTCGGGCGGCCTGATCGTGGGCGCGGCGCTCGCATTCGCATTCGTGATCTGGGCGCTTTACAGCTCCGGCAAGGAGCCGCTCATCTGGGGCGGCGTGCTGATCGCGGCGGGGTGGCCGGTCTACCGGCTGGCTCGGCGCGCGGTGGCTGCTGCGTCCTAGACGGCAGCAGCCACCTGGCGCCTTCGCTCGTCACTTCACCGTGACGCGATAGGTGTCGTGGCAGGCGGTGCACGAACCGCTCACCTGGGCGAGCCGCACCAGCACTGTATCCCTCAGCGCCGCTTGCCACCGAGCAGTGACCCAAGCACTCCGCGCACGAGTCCGCGCGAGATCGCGGTGCCCGTGCTGCGGGCCGCGCTCTTGGCCACGAGGTCGAACAAGCCGTCGCGCTTGCCGCCACGTGGGCCGGTCGTGCCGAACAGCAGCCCGCCCAGTCCGCCGAGCACGGCC
>JBAZTM010000219.1:0-2872 GCA_041661925.1 Gemmatimonadaceae bacterium | reverse complement strand
ATGATTGCGTAGGACATTGAAAGGCTCAGAAAAACTAGAGAAGCGAACGAGCCTAAAATGATATTGGCTTTGAGGTTGGGGGTCAAGGGGGTCACCTCGGATTTCCCCCTACAATCTCACCCGCCTCCCTACCGCAAACGCGCCTGACGGAGGACGAAGCTCGTCACGTTGGCCACTTCCTGGTCAGTGAGCAGGCTTCGCCGGCCGCCGTCCGACATGTGACCCCGCAGGAACCCGGCAAAAGTGGCCCAACTAGCCAGTTCAGAGGCCGTGGTGAAGCTGCGCCGACCCCAGACGGGCCCGCCCTTGGGCGTGCCCTGCCCGTTGGTGCCGTGGCAGGCGATGCAGTGCTCCTTCCATACCGTCGCGCCCTCCTTGGCGATGCCCGCCCGCACGGTCACCGTGTCATCGCCCTGCCCCTCCACCTGTCCGCCCAGCCGGACTCCTCGCGATAGGAACGCGATGTACGCGACGAGCGCCTCCATCTGCGGATGGTCTGGCCGCAGGGTGGGCGCACGCAGGTTGCGGCGTAGGCAGACGTTCACCCGTTCGTGCACCGTCTGCACGCCGCCTCGCGCGTCCACCCGCGGGTACCTGGCGTAGGCGCCCACCCAGGGCAGCGCCCCGCGCTTGGTCCCCGCGTCCAGGTGGCAACTCACGCAGCGCAGCGCCCCCGACCGATCGAGGTGCATCGAGTCGCGCGTCGCGATGGCGATGGCGCGGCCGCGGCGAATCGCGGTTCCCATGGCGTCGTTCGGGATCAGCGAGTCGGCGGGGACGGCAAAAACCGCCGTGTCCGCTTCGGGACGCGGCGTCGGCGTCGCCGGCACCAGCGTCACCATGCCACCGAGTACGCGGCGCGGGGGGTCGGCGCGCTCAGCTTTGCAAGCCGAGAGCGAGAGCAGTGCGAGGGCGAGTGATGGCAGACGGCGGACGGCAGATGGCAGATGCCAGCCGGTGGCCGGTGATTGTCGCTGTTGATCCGCCATCTTCCGTCCGCCGTCTGCCATCAGCATGCCCCGTTCACGCGACTGCATACTGCTGTGTAACATCCCGCCCCGCCCCCTTCACCACCAGCTTGAATTCATCGGGGCGCAGCAGCGGGTCGTCGCGCATCTCGACGTTGAAGCCGACGCCCTTCTCGAGCTTCTTCATCAGGTCCGATTCCTGCTCCAGCACGTAGGTGGCCGTGTCCGGGTGCAGGCGCACCAGCAGGTGGTCGCGGCGCCCCTCGGCGGCCATGCGGCGCACCGAGCGCTCCATGCGGCGCACGATGGTCTCGGCCGTGAAGACGCGCCCCGTGCCATGACACACCTGGCAGGGTTCCGTCATGGACTGCAGGTGGCTCTGCCGCACGCGCTGCCGCGTCATCTCGATGAGCCCGAGGTCGCTGACCGTGAACGCCTTGGTGCGGGCGCGGTCGCGACCGAGGTGCGTGCGCAGTTCTTGCAGCACCTTGTCGCGGTTCTGGCGCGATTCCATGTCGATGAAATCGGCCACGATGATGCCGCCGACATCGCGCAGACGCATCTGGCGCGCCACCTCGCGCGCCGCCTCGATGTTGGTGCGCAGGATCGTCTTTTCTGGGTCCTTCTTGCCGGTGTAGCGCCCCGAGTTGACGTCGATGCTCACCAGCGCCTCAGTGGGCTCGATGATGAGGTAGCCGCCCGACGGGAGGTCGCAGCGCCTCTTGAACAGGTCGCGGATCTCGGTCTCGACGCCCGAATGGTCGAACAGCCCTTTCTTGTCCTCGTAGAGCTGCACGCGATCCACGAGCTCGGGCGCAATGCCGTTGAGGTACTCGATGATCTCGTTGTGCAGCTGCCGCGAATCGACCGTGAGGCGGTCTACCTTGGTGGAGAACAGGTCGCGGATGATGCCGCGGGTCAACGACGTCTCGCGGTGCAGCAGCTTGGGCGGTTTGCCCACGAACCGCGTCTTCTTGTTGATGCGGTTCCACTGCCCGATGAGCGTATCGAGTTCGCGCTTGAACGTCTCCTGCGTCACGTCCTCGCCCACGGTGCGCACAATCACGCCGCCCGAGTTCTTGGGCATCACGCTTTCGACCTGTCCGCGCAGGCGCTGGCGCTCGGCTCGGTCGCCGATCTTGCGCGACACGCCGACGCGCGACGCAAAGGGCATGTAGACGAGGAAACGCCCAGCCATGGAGACCTGCGCCGTGACGCGCGGCCCCTTGGTGGAGATGGGCTCCTTGGAGACCTGAACGATGATCTCCTGGCCCTTCTTCAGCACGTCCTGGATCTGGGGCGGTTCCTTCCGGCGGCGGCGCCCACCGCGCGGCTTCCGCGGCGCAACCGGCGCGTCAGGCGCGTCGGCTTCCACCACATCCGGCGAGTCGGGCTGCTCGACGTCCGCCGGCTCCTCCGGCTCGTCGTCGGCATCGTCGTCCTCGTCCTCGTCCTCGTCATAGGCGAGGTCAGAGTTGTGGAGGAAGGCGCTCTTGTCGGTGCCGATGTCGACGAATGCCGCCTGCAATCCAGGCAGCACCGCCTCCACCTTGCCCCAGTAGATATCGCCGACCATCCGTCGAGTTTCCGGACGGTCGACCTGCAGCTCAACGAGCTGGTCGTCCTCGAGAATGGCAACGCGGACTTCCCGTTGCGTCGCCGAGATGAGGATTTCGCGTTTCATGTGTGTACGCGCCGCGTCGGAGCGAGGGCGACCGCACTCGCGCCGTCCGTCGGCGTGGCAAGAAGGTGGCGTGGCCCAAGGCGGCGGGCGTCAAGCGGACGCTCCCACCCTGATGCACAACAGTCGGTTGCGTTTCCCCGAGGCGCACGATCGTCCATGCGACGGCCGCCAGGAACGCGTGACTTCCCATGGCCGCTGCAAGCTGCAGCGTCATGAAGGC
>JBAZTM010000218.1:0-2875 GCA_041661925.1 Gemmatimonadaceae bacterium | reverse complement strand
CGCCCAGGCAAGCGCGAACCGAAATGCAGAATGCGCTACGTTGGCTCGTGACCGCGCAAGAAGCGTACTGGTTCAAGCACGACAGCTACACGACGGATCTTGCGGCGATTCGAGAAGGGGTCGTCGCGAAACCACCGAAGGACATGGTGCTGAGTGTTCACCATGCTGGTGGACGTGCATGGGCGGCGTCCGCTGAGCACCGGGGCCTTCCGGGACGCAGCTGCGTCATCTACGTCGGTCCGTTTGAGGACTTTCCAGCGCCGACCACGCTCCGGGATGGCCTGCGACCTCGTACAAATGAGCATGGGATGCCGTTGTGCGACGAGTCATAGTGCCGGCGTCGATGCCGACTGCGGCTATCATGCGCATGTGCTGAAGACACAGAGATGATTCATCCGGTGCTGCTCCTTTTCGGAACCATCGCGGTCGCCGCTGGTGCAGGCGCGTACGGCCTCGCCATGCGCGACCTTGTGCGCCGAGGTCGGCTCCAGCGCCGCAATGAGGAACTCGCCCGGCGCGGCCTACTCCCGGCACTTCCGGAGGGCCGCGTCCCCTGTCCGGAATGCGCCGAGGCAATTCTGCCCGCCGCGCGCCGCTGTCCGTTTTGCCGATCCGTCGTTCCTCCACGTGAGTAGACGAACTCTTGCGGCGTGAGACGGTGAGCGAATCTTCGTCAACGGTAGTGGATCGAGCTACCTTATTTCAGACGTGACAATCGGCCGGGTACACTCAATCCTCCCGCAGTTGCGTTCCTTCCTGGCCTTGCTGGCCGCAGTCGCTGCCCTCGGCTGCGACGCCAGCGCGCGCCTCGAAAGCGCCGTCGCATTCACTCCGCCGGCCGTCTATGAGCGCTGGTGGGCCCTCACCGAGTCGTGTTCGGGGCTCTCAGGGTCGCTGACGAGCGTGCGATGGATGAGCGCGCCAGCGAGCGCGCTCCAGGCAGCGGAAGGTGCGGGCACCGTGGCGTACTGGTCCAGCAAGGACAACCGCATTGTGCTAGCGACGAACGCGGTCACCAACGGCCGCATCGTCCGGCACGAAATGCTCCACGCGCTCAGTCGGTCGCGCGGTCACCCTGCGTCGCTCTTCCGCGCTCAGTGTGAAGGTGTGGTGCGATGCGATGAGGCGTGCAATGGCGAGACCGGCGGCCTTCCGCGGACAGACACCGCCATTCGCGTGCCCGTCGAATCGCTCCTTATCGCGATCTCGAGCGTCCCGGCGGAGCCATCGCGCCGAGTTGACGATGGCGCCTTTCAGATCATTGTCAGCGTCACGAATCCTGCGCCCCACGCAGTCATTACCGGCTTTCGCACTACTGACCCTGCAATCGCAGTGTCCGTCTCTCCCGGCGACCTTCGTTTGACCGCTGATCACGAAGTCGGAGATCCGCGACTGGCGCACTTTGGACCAGGTGAACGCAAGCAATACGTATTCGACCTACGCGCCGGTGACACAACGAGTCGCATCGTCTTCAAGACCGGAGAGTACCGTCTAACGGGACGCTTCGATGGTCTATCCACGGCGCCCTTGGCACTGGTCGTCGGTCAGTAGCTCGGGCGGGTAGTCTTCCTAATGGTCGATGGGTATTTCCAATGCTGCGATGGACCGAACGCACTCTGCTCTTGACTGCGCTGTGCTCTTGGGCCTGCGCGCACGACAGTCCTCGTGATGGAGCGGAACGGCGGAGTACTTATCCGACGCGCCGGTTGTCGGCAGCAAACCGTATCGGCACGCGCTCACGCTGCGAGCACGCGCTTGTCCGGGCCCGGCCTGATCCTATGCCGGCCCACGAGCGTGTTATCTTCACTTCACGGCACTCACACCGCGGAAGTGGGTAAACAAGCCATCGTGACTCGTCCAACACTCCAGCTCGTAGTTCGCTGCACCCTGCTCCTATCCGCGTCCACCAGCGCAGCCTGGAGCCAGGCCCCCGGCGCGCCCGCCCCAGCCCCTCGCGCCGGCGTGACACTCACGAAAACCGCCGCCCCCGTCGAAACCCTGAGCACGCGCCCCCCCGTCACCCCCCGCCGCGCCTTCCTCTACTCCCTCGCCGTTCCCGGCGCGGGCCAGGCCGCGCTCGGCCGGCAGTTCTGGGGCGGGGCATTCTTCCTCTCCGAAGGACTCTCACTCGCGCTGGTCTATCGCAGCGCCGAGGGTCTGCGTCTCGCGCGGCAGTTCCGCACCGACTCGGTGCCGCTGACGTATAAGGTGGACGACGCCGGCCAGCCGGTCCTCGCCAACGACGGCCGCCCTGCGGTGGCCACGTGGTCGGTGAGCCGCTACTCCTCCGCGCGCGTGCGCGCCCGCCGAACGCACTACGAGGACTGGGTGGCGGTGCTCATCTTCAACCACCTCATCGCCGGCGCCGACGCCTACGTCGCGGCGCAGCTCTGGGACCTCCCCGCACGCGTCGGCGTCCGCACCGCTCCTGACGGTCGGCCGGCAGTGGTTGCTTCTCTGAAGTTCCGCTAGCAAGCGCCGCGCCGCGCAATGCGCGGCGCCCGCGGGGCAGGTTACAACCCGCTCCGCTCAATCGATACTTCCTCGCGCTCCGTCGTGCCGTCCCACCGGCAGAGCGACACGCGCTCCGGCGTCAGCTTCAGGAAGGTCGGCGCGTCGAGCCACGCCCCGGGGTTGGCGTAGATCCCGCGCTCGTGCGACTTGCGCTCGAGCATCGCGATGTGTGTGTGCCCGTAGAGCACCACGTCGAGCGATTGGTCGGCCGCCAGCGTCTGGTGCGCCACCGCGCGCAGCCCCTCGCCACCGTCCCTCGGGCGCACGTTGCGGCTGGTGTGCGAGGTCGCTCGCGCCAGCGCCGCTCCCCAGTCGGGATGCAGCAGCCTGAACGCGCGCACCGCCCACCGGTGCCGGATCC
>JBAZTM010000217.1:0-2878 GCA_041661925.1 Gemmatimonadaceae bacterium | reverse complement strand
CGGCGCTGGCCACTGCCGGCGCAACGCCACCGCCAATGGTGGCGGCGAGGATGGAGAGAATGGGAACGAGCTTCTGCATGGTGATACTCCTGGGTCAGTCGGTGCCGCTGGGCAGGCCGGCGGGGAGCGCGCTGCGCAGACGAGGAATGATCTGGGTTCTTTCGAGGGTGCGTTCGACATCGACGCGGTCCGCCACTGCGGCACCCGGCGAACGCTGGACGAGCTGGACGAGAACGACCTCGAGGTCTTGTAGCAGCCGAGCACGTTGCGGATCGCGCGCGGCGGGCGAATCGAGCAGGAGGCGGGTGTTGCTGAGGAGACCACGGGCCCACGCGGCGACAATGGAATCGCTGCGCGTGTCGGCGGCTTCCGTGCTGTACGACGTGAGCAATACCTGCACCGCTGCCAGGTGACGATCCGAGGCGACGGTGTACGCGCCGTTGGTCGCGGCGCTCGCGCCGTTGGCGGCGCGTGAGCCACCGGTGGCGGGTGCCGACGGCGAGATGGGGACCGCTGATGCCGGTGCGTCGATCGGCCGCGCCTGCGGCGCATCGGCAGGTGACGTGGGCGACTTTGTGGCGGCAACAACGGCTGGCAGCGGCTCTGGCTGGTTGCGGTACGCGTAGCGGCCAATGCCAACGCCGATCAGCAGTGTGGCTGCCATGCCGACGTACGCCCACCGCCGCGCGGCGGTGCGGTGGAACATCGGCACAGCGGCGCCGGTGCCGCGCTGCGTCTGGATGGCGGCCCACATGTCATCACGCGGCACTTCGCCGCGTGGCGACTCGTAGTCCGCCGAGTTCTCGCGCAGGAACTGTTCGAACCGTTCGTCGTCGGTCATGATGCCCATTCTCCCGCGAACTCCGACAGTGCTTCGCGCAGCTTGCCGCGGGCCCGCGACAGTTGCGCCTTGGACGTGCCGGGCTGGATGCCCAGCGCCGTGCCGATCTCCTCGTGCGTGTATCCCTCGACGTCGTGCATCACGAAGACCATGCGATACCCATCCGGAAGGGCGGCGATGGCCGCGTGCAGGCGCTGCTTGAGGTCGGGTTCGGCCTCGCGTTGCGTGATGGGAGCGTCGGGGAGCACGTCAACGCCCACTTCGCGCGAATGGATGCGCCGCACCTTGCGCAGCCCATTCAGGATCACGTTGCCCGCGATGGCCATCAGCCAGGTGGCCAGGGCGGATTCGCCACGGAAATCACCGATCCGCGCGAAGGCGCGCACGAACGTGTCCTGCGTGAAGTCGCGGGCCAGCGTGTCATCGCCGGTCATCCGATGCGCCAGCCGGTAGACGCGGTCAACGTTCCGATCGTAGAGCAGTCGCTCCGCGCGCGGGTCGCCAATGCGTAGGCCAGCGATCAGATCAGTGTCGTTCACGCACCTTCGGGCGGGGGTGTCTTCCGTAACTGCGCGATAGACAACGGTGGGGCGGAAAGGGTTGCGTGGCGACCGGGGGCCTGCTGGTCACGAATCTAGGGCCGCCGGCGCTGGCGTCATCCTCGGCGCGGCCCCATCTTCCTCGCGCGCTGTCCCCCCCCGCGGTCCTGCCTCCCACCGGAGTGCGCGAGTGACGATCTGGTATGTGGATGTCATGTGGGCGTTCATGCTGTTCGGCATCACCGTGTTTTGCGGCGCCCTGGTGGTGGTGAACCGGGCGATGCGCGGGATGCGCGGCATGTGTCTCGCGACCTGTTATGCCGTGGGCGTCTGGATGGCGATCACCCTCGCGTGGAAGGTGGCGCTGGTGACGTGGTGCGTCTTTGCCGCGTTCGGGGGGCTGGTGGTATTCGCGTACGAGCTGTGGGCGCGGCACCGGTATGCGGGGACGGGGCGCAGGGCGCGGCCGCTGATTCTGCTGCAGGGGTTTGTGCTGTGGCCGGCGATGCTGCCGGAGGCTATTGAGGGGATGGTGATCGACGCGGGCATCCTGCCGCCGCACGGCGAAGTGGCCGAGGAATCGAGGCGCGCGCAGCCTTGACTGACGACGGCCTCTACACGGGGAAGACACTGGCGTTCGCCGTGGGCGCCACACTCGTGCTGCTCGCAGTCCTTGGGCTTGGCGTGTACGCTGTCGTCCAGTCCGTGCTGCAACGGCGCGTCATTTACGCGATCGAAAGTTTCGGCGCGTTCCTGCTGAGCGGGATCGGACTCTCGGCGATGGGCAAGTACTGGGTGAGCTTCTTCCGGAAACCGCGCTAGAACTCCTTGTGCTCGGTGCGCCGGATGATCTCGTCCTGCAGCGCCTCTGACAGGTCGCAGAAGTAGTCGCTGTACCCGGCCACGCGCACGATGAGATCGCGATGGGCCGTTGGATTGGCCTTCGCTTCCTTGAGCAACTCGGCGGTGACGACGTTGAACTGCATATGGTGGCCGTCGAGCTTGAAGTAGCTCCGGACCAGGCTGTGCAGGTTGTCGATGCCGCGGTCGCCGGCGAGCAGGGACGGCGTGAACTTCATGTTGAGCAGCGTGCCGCCGGTTTTCACGTGATCCATCTTCGCCGCGGACTTCAGCACAGCGGTCGGACCTGCCCTGTCTGCACCCTGCACCGGGCTGATGCCCTCCGACACGGGCTGCCCCGCGCTGCGCCCATCGGCTGAGGCGAGGCACACCTCACCGAAGTAGACGTGGCACGTGGTCGGCAGCATCTCGAGCCGATACGCGCCGCCCTTGGTGTTTGGGCGGCCGTCGATGGCTTCGAACAGCATGCGGAACGTGCGCGTCATCAACGCATCGGCATAGTCGTCATCGTTGCCGTACTTGTGTGTCTTATTGAGCATGCGCTGGTGGACGACGTCTTCACCGCGGAAATCGGCGTCAAGTACCTTGATGAATGCGGCAAGCGAGAGATCGCCACGGTCAAACACGATATCGCGGA
>JBAZTM010000216.1:0-2885 GCA_041661925.1 Gemmatimonadaceae bacterium | reverse complement strand
AGTCGCAGCGCGCGCCGCAGCGGCACGAGCGTGAGCGGCTCAAAAGACGAGTTGAGGGCGAGGCAGCCGACGAGCACCTAATCCTCCAGTGAGGTAAGAGCGATGCGCGGCGGCTGCATGGTCATCTACTCGCGGCCGCGGGACTGGGGACGGGCGTCAGCCAGCCGTAGGGATCGGGGATCCGGCCGCTCGCTATCCCGAGGTACTTCTCCTGAATGGCCTTCGTCACCGCACCGCGGTGACCCTCGCCGATCGTGATGCGGTCAATCGAGCGCACGGGGGTCAGTTCCGCGGCGGTGCCGCAGAAGAAGACCTCGTCAGCGACGTACAGCATCTCGCGCGGAATGGGCGACTCGCGGACCTCGATGCCGAGATCCTGCGCGATGCGGATCACCGAGTTGCGGGTGATGCCCTGCAGGATGCCGGCCCCGATGGTCGACGTGTACAGAATGCCATCGCGCACGAGGAAGAGGTTCTCGCCGCTGCCTTCCGCCACCTGGCCGTTCACATCGAGCATGATGCCCTCGATGTAGTCGTCCACCTTGGCTTCCATCTTGGTGAGCTGGGAGCTCAGATAGTTGCCGCCAGCCTTCGCCATGGTCGGCAGGGTGCTGCCCGCCGAGCGACGCCAGCTGGAGATGCGCACATCCACACCGCGCTCGAGCGCCTCCTCACCGAGGTAGCGCCCCCAGATCCAGCAGATGATGAACGTCTCGATGGGCGCATTGCCGGGGTGCACGCCCATGTTCTGGCCGGTGCGCAAGACGAGCGGACGGATGTAGCACTCCGTGAGTCCGTTGGCCGCAATCGTGTCGACCACCGCCTGGCACATCTCGTCCACCGAGTACTTCAACTCCATGCGGTAGATCTTGGCCGAGTCGGCAAGGCGGCGCATGTGCTCGCGGAGGCGGAAGACCGCGCCGCCCGACGGCGTCTCGTAGCAACGAATGCCCTCGAAGACCGACGACCCGTAATGCACCACGTGACTCATCACGTGGATCGTGGCATCCTGAAAGTCCACGAGCGCGCCATCACGCCAGATCTTCTGGGTCGCGCCGCTCGCAGGGGGATTATGGGACACGATGAGGCTGCTCCGGTAGAATGCGACAGAGACCGACGGAATCCGACAGAGTACGGCAGTCGAAGACGGGGCGCCAACGAATTCTACACAATGGTGTCAGCACGGCGCCAGCGGTCCAGCGCCTCGGCGTGGCCCTGCACACGCGTGGCCAACGACGGGTCGTCGTGCAGCAGCACGCCGTCGCGCACGAGCACGCGTCCGGCAACCACCGTTCGGCGCGCGGGGGATCCCCCCGCATGCACGAGCGCCGCGGCGATATCGTGCACGGGACCGGCCAGTCCATGCAGGTCGAATGCGGCGAGATCCGCCTGATATCCCTCCTTCAGCACGCCGACGACATCGCCAAGGCCGAGGGCACGCGCGCCGCCCCGTGTGGCCAGTGTCAGCACCTGCGCCGCCGGCAGCACGTCGGCGCGCTTCGTCCGCAGTCGCTGCTGGAGCGACGCGAGCCGTCCCTCGCCCACGATGTCCATGCGGTTGTTGCTCGCCATCGAGTCGGAGCCAAGGCCAACGTTGAGCCCAGCCTCGAGCAACTCGAGCAGCGGCGCGATGCCGTGCGCCAGCTTGGCGTTGCTCGCCGGGCAGTGCGCCACCGTGCAGCGATGGCGCGCCATCGTCGCGATGTCGGGCGCGTCGGCGCGGACGGCGTGAATGAGCAACGGCCGCACCGCGAGCACGCCGCACCGCTCGAGCAGGGTGATGGGCGACCGCGCGCGCGGCTCCACCTCCATGCCACGCGACCGCAGGAACTCGGCGAACGGCCCCTGCGCGCGCTCCACCAGCATCGACTCGTCCTCGCCCTCCGCGATGTGCACGGCCATCGGCAGGCCCTCGATGGCGGCATAGGCGGCCACGGCCTCGAACAGCGCATCGCTCACACTGTACGGCGCGTGCGGCGAGACGCCGACGCGAACGAGCAGCGTTGCGTGCGCCCGCATGGCGTCCACGCTGGCGCGCAGCCCGGCCATGGACGCCTCCACCTGCGCGGGATCTGGGCCGAAGACCTCGCGGTAGGCGATGCCGCGCGCGCCGAGTTCGCGCAGCGCATCGAAGGCCGCCGCTGAATCGCCGGTGTCGGCAAAGGTCGTGACGCCAGCGCGCAGTCCCTCGGCCACGCCGAGCCGCGCGCTGTCGAGGAGGGCCGCGGCATCGAGCGCGTGACGCCGCGCGCGGGCGAGCAGCCGCACCCAGTCGAAGAAGGCGAGGTCCTCGAGGAACCCTCGCATGACCGTGAGCTCGAGGTGCGTGTGCGCGTTGACGAGCCCCGGCATGAGCACGGCGTGGCCGAGGTCGTCGTCGGTGCCGCCAGACGGCGCCTGCGCACGAGGCCCTACCCACGCAATGCGATCATGCTCGACGACGACCGTGCCGTCGTCGATGGGCGACCCGGCAATGGGTAGCACCCAGCGCGCGTGATACCGGGTGCGTGCCACTCTCAGGGCCGCCGTGTCGGCGCCGCTGGAAGCGCAGCCGGCGTCTTGCGCGAGGGACGCGTGTCCCTGACCGGGGCCGGACGAGCGCCTGCCGCGCGCGGCGCGCACTCCGCCAGCGGTTCAGTGCCCGGGATGAACCACTCGTAATACGCATCCTCGGCGGGACAGCCCGGGTTGGCGAGCAGTCCCGTCAGCTCATCCACCTGCTTGGAGACGAGCGACGACGGTCGCGGCCAGTCGGGAGGTGACGGCTTGCGCTGATAGGCTTCAATCATGAACTGCGCCCAGGCCGGGGCGGCGAGTCGGCCGCCCTGCGCGTTGGGCATGATCTTCTGCGGCTTGTCGAAGCCCATCCAGACGCCGGCCACGAG
>JBAZTM010000215.1:0-2891 GCA_041661925.1 Gemmatimonadaceae bacterium | reverse complement strand
GCCATGGCGGAGCGCATTGCGGCGCACAGCCCAACCAAGCGGAGGACGCCATGATCGCCATCTGGATGCTCGCGGCGACGGCCCTCGGCCTGCTCGCCGGCGGCGCGGCGCTCGCGACGGAGCGGGTCCTCCGCCTGCTGAACCGCCAGGGACGTCATGTGTGGCTGCTCGCGCTCGTCGTGACCTGCGCCTGGCCGCTGCTCGCCCCAATGCTCGCGCGTCCATCGGTGCAGTCGACGGCGGACTTGGTGACGATCACCAGCGTCCCCTCCAGTTTCACCGGCGCCGTCGTTGCGGTTCCTGACGCGCCGAGTCTCCGGGATCGACTCAATGCAGTCGACACACCGCTGACAGTGCTGTGGGTCGCGGCCTCCGTGCTGCTGCTGTCGCGCGCGCTCGTGGGCCTGCTGGCGTTGCACCGCCTCGCCAGGGGCGCAGAGTCACAGACAGTTGTCGGACGCACGGTCCTCATTACGTCGAGTGTCGGTCCGGCTGCGTTTGGCATCGTACGGCCACGCATCGTCCTGCCGAGGTGGTCGCTCGAGCTCGACACGCCCATGCGCGAGCTCGTGGTCCGTCATGAGGTGGAGCACGTGAAGAGCGCCGACCCAGCCGTGCTGACGATCGCGTGGCTGTTCGTCGCGCTCTTCCCGTGGAACGCCGGTCTCTGGTGGATCGTGCGCCGCCTGCGCACCGCGACCGAGCTCGACTGCGACCATCGCGTCGTGCGCGCCGGCGCCGACCGTCGGCGGTATGCGCATCTATTGCTGCTCATCTCCCAACGTCAGGGCGAGACGGCCTTCGCCTCCATGATCGCGGGCGCTCCGAACACCCTACCACTCAGGATCGCCGCCATGCATAGCACGCCTCCATCACGTCGTATCCTTCGCGCGGCCGCGGCTGCGCTCATCGCGCTCGCGCTCGGCGCAGTGTCCGCGTCGCCTGTGCTGGCGCGGGAGCTTGCCAGCATTCGTGCGTGGATGCCGACCGCGCCCGAGGCCAGCCCTCTCCCGACGCCTCGGCCGGTCTCGACACAGCCCCTCGTTCCGATGGACCTTCCCGTCGTCTCGACGGTCCCCGTGCGCACCGTCACGCCGCCCACACCACTCGCGCAGGACACGACGAAGAAGCCTACCGAGCCGCTGAGGCTTATTGTCGCACAGGACACGGCGAAGAAACCAGTAAGGCAGGTGGAGCGGAGGTTTCGCTTCTCCGCTCCACAGTCGTCGAACACGGCCAGCACGCTCCCGAGCGACGCCCCGGTGGTGCCAGATTCCGGTTCATCGTCGCCTCGGTATCCGGCCATACTCAAGGAGGCCGGCGTCGGCGGGGTCACGCTCGTACAGTTTGTTGTTGACACCACGGGCCGACCGATTCCCGAGACCATGAAGGTGATGCGCTCGAGCCATCAACTCTTCACGAACGCAGTGCAGAGCGCGCTGCCAGGACTGCGCTTCTTGCCCGCGCGGGCCGGCGGGCGGAATGTCAGGCAGCTCGCCCAGATGGCCTTCTCGTTCGAAGTTTATGGATACCCAACGCGCGACACCGTGGTGGTCCCTGCGGGTCCGGTGCCGACATTCAAGATGTCCATCACAGGGATCCTCCAACCGCCGCCGAAGGGATCCCCCACGCTCCCGAACGGCGCGGCGGTTGTGCCCGCGCCCGGCACGGCGGCGCCCCGGTATCCGGAGATTCTCAAGAGCGCCGGCGTCACTGGGGTCACCGTCGCGCAGTTCGTCGTCGACACCACCGGCTTGGCAATACCCACCACGCTGAAAGTGGTGCGCTCCGACCACGCGTTGTTTACACAGTCCGTCAAGAATGCGCTCCCGGGCCTGCGTTTCTTGCCCGCGCGGGTTGGAGGGCGGAACGTGAAGCAACTTGCGCAGATGGTCTTCCGATTCGAACTCCCGGGATTTCCAGCAACTGACACATTGCCACCGGCATCATTCTCGTTACCGACATTCACGATGTTGATCACCGCGCCGGCACCCAAATAGCGCCGAGTGAAAACAGAACGAGCGCTGGCACCCGCCAGCGCTCGTTCGTTTTCGTGGCATCACGCACAGCCTACTTCGTACAGCTCCACCCCGCCGGATGCGCCGCCGTCGCCTTCGCGTACCCTGTCCTTGGCAGCACCTCGATCGACGCGAGCACGAGTCCCCACAGCACCAGCAGAATCGCCAGCGTGTGCGCCTTGCCCGCCCGGTGCCGGAACGTCCACACCGACGACCAGATACCGCTGACGACCAGCGCCGAGACGGCGCCGAGGTAGCCGGCGAGACCGAGTCCGCAGCGCGCGCTGTAGGGCCAGAAGACCATGCCCACGCCCAGCGCCACCGTGAGCGACAGCCGCAGGAAGACACCCCACGTGCTGGTGCTCTGCTGGGCGCCCACCGCCTGCGCCTGGGCCTGCGGACCCTTCGCCGTCTTCGTCGGGAACATCGCCTCGTCGCTCACCGATTCGAGCTGACGGTCGATCTTCTTCATCTCGGCGTCCCAGTTGCGGTCCGTCATCCCTGCTCCCGCGCCAGGCTGTGGCGCTCGATCTTCTTGTAGAGGTTCGACCGGGGCATGTCGAGCACCCGCGCCGTCTCCGCCACGTTCCAGTCGTGCTCGCGCAGCTTCACCAGCAGGAAGGCGCGCTCGGCGGCCAGCTTGAATTCCTCGAACGTGCGGCACGCGTCGAGCGCACCCAGCGAAGACCCCTCGGTGGCGCGCGCGCCGACAAGCCGCTCGACATCGGCAACAGTCACCTGCGAACCACGCGACAGGATCAACAGGCGCTCAATCGTATTGCGGAGTTCGCGCACGTTGCCGGGCCAGTCGAGCGCCGCCAGCCGGTCGGCCGCGGCCTGCTCCATGCCACGCGCCATGGCCCCCGTCGGCGC
>JBAZTM010000214.1:0-2922 GCA_041661925.1 Gemmatimonadaceae bacterium | reverse complement strand
TGGCGAATTCGAAACGCGCCTGTTCCTGTTCCAGGCGCTGCAGGACCTCGGGACGTCGGCACGCTCGGCCGAGGGATGGGGCGGCGATCGCTACATCGTCGCGGACCTTCCGGGCGGCGCGGGCATCGTATGGGTGACGGTGTGGGACACGCCGATTGATGCCGGCGAGTTCCGCGATGCGTCACAGCGGGCAGCGCAGCGCCGTTTGGGTGCGGCGGGCACGGGGGATGCGGAGCGGAAGCGGTTCGAGGGGAAGGGCCGCGTGGTGGAGATTGCCGCCACGACGGTGCAGGGCAAGGCAGCGATCATCTGGACGGACGTGCCCGCGGGCAGCGGCACCCGTCTCATCGACGCCGCAAAGGTGCGGCTGACGGAGAAGTAGGGGAGGAACGGCTGATGCGACGAAAGTCCCGAAGCGATGGTGCGCGTCTCGCGCTGGTTGCGCTCCTGACACTGGCGAGCGGCGGCTGCATCGAGTGGAAGCAGTCGACGGCGGCGCCGGAGGAGTCGGTGCGGCGCTTCATCTCGCTCGTGCAGACGGTCGACGGGTCGCGCACGGCCACCCTGGTCGCGCGCGCCGCGCCGACGCCGGGGAGCGGCGCCGTGGTCACGGCCGTCCTGCCCAATCAGGTGCTGCGCGGCGGCACGGTGCAGACGACGCTGACATCCACCACGCCGTTCAGCCGCGCCGTTTTCAGCGTGCCCGGCAACACCGACCACTGGGAGCTGCAGCTTGCGTCGCCGGCCACCAGTGTCACGGTGCTCATGGTCATCGCGGTCGAGATGCCCAAGACGCTGTTCACGCTGCAGCTCGCGGGCGGCGGCGCCAGCAACACGGGGCCGTACCAGTCGTCGGACCTCGGTGTGATCTTCGTCGGCACGGGCGAGATCCAGACTAACGTCATGTGGAACACGCTTGCCGACGTGGACCTGCACCTGATCGACCCGTCGGGCAAGGAGATCTACTACGCCTCGCGCAACTCGCCGACCGGCGGCCAGCTCGATCTCGATTCCAACGCCGGCTGCGGCAGCGATGGCCCGCGCGCCGAGAACATCTTTTGGGGTGACGGCATCGTGGTGCCGCACGGCGAGTACATCCTGCGCGTGGATTACTGGTCCAGCTGTGGCGCGCCGAGTACGACCTACACGGTCACGATCAACCTGCGCGGCCTGCCGCCGAAGATCTTCACGGGCACGCTGACGGGAACCGGATCGGGTGCGGGGGCGGGAGCCGGAAAGACCATAGCGGTGTTTACATACTGAAGAGAGACAACAGAGAGACAACAGTCAAACAACAGAGAGACAACAGAGACTTCTGGGGCCCGGGGGCGAGTATCGCCGCCGGGCCTCTGCCGTTCCCGGCTGTGCGTGCCGTGGCGGATCGGGAACTACTCCAATTGGGTGATTGATGCGCTCTCATCTGCCACGTATGGTACAGATTAGCCCTGTCGGTGCACCGAACCCCTCGGCGGTCACCGGCTGGATCTCGGCGCTCGGCTTCCGCGCGCCGCCCTCCTTCGGGGCGTTGGCTTCCCCAACGGAGCGCGCACCTCATGATGACAAAGTCGCCTCGCGCCGCCGTCACGAAACTCCTCACTGGGATCGACGGGTTTGACCAGATCACGGGGGGAGGGCTGCCGCGGGGCCGCACCACCCTGCTGCTCGGCGGGCCCGGCTGCGGAAAGACGGTCTTTGCGCTGCAAGTCCTGGTTTCGGGCGCACAGACGGCCCGTGAGGCGGGGATCTTCGTCGCCTTTGAGGAACCGGCCCGCCAGATCGTGGCCAATGCCAGCACCTTCGGTTGGGACCTTCCGTCCCTCACGAAGCGGAAGCTGTTCTTCCTCGACGCGCGTCTCACGCCCGAGATCGTCAAGGGAGGGGATTTCGATCTCGCCGGCCTGCTTGGCATGCTCGAGGCCAAGGCCATTGAGATCCACGCCAAGCGCATCGTGTTCGACGGCATTGACGTGCTGCTCTCGCTCCTCGATGACGCGGCCGCCCAGCGGAGGGAAGTCTACCGGATTCGCGACTGGCTCCTGCGCACCGGGCTCTCCGGCATCATTACGCAGAAGGTCCACGCGCACGAGGGCGACCGGCCGCTCAGCTTTCTGCAATTCATGGTCGATTGCGTCGTCGTCCTGCAGCAGCAGGTGGTGGACGGTGCGGCGTTTCGCACGCTGCGCGTCATGAAGTACCGCGGCTCCGGCTTTGCCGGAGACGAGTTCCCCGTCCAGCTCTCGTCGGAGGGACTGCAGCTCACCAATCGCGGGCCAACCGAGTTCGCCTATAGGGTGTCGAACGCCCGGGTGTCGTCGGGGCTCACCCGGCTCGACCACATGCTCAACGGTGGCTACTACCGCGGCAGCAACATCCTCGTCTCTGGCGCACCGGGAACCGCGAAGTCCACGCTGGCGGGGCTTTTCGCCGCCGCGGCCTGCGAACGGGGCGATCGCACTCTGTTCGTGAGCTTTGACGAGGGGGCCGCGCAGATCGTGCGCAATCTGCGCTCGGTCGGCATTCACCTCGCGCCGCACGTGAAGTCCGGCCTGCTGACGATGACCTCGACGCGCACGCGCGGGCCCAATGTCGAGGACCAGTTTGGCTACCTGCGTACCATGGTGCTGGAGCACCGTCCGCGCTGCGTAGTGTTCGACCCCCTGTCGGCCCTTGCGGCGAAGCTCTCTCACGCGGCGTCGGCCGACGCGGCGCAGCAGTTCCTGGATTTCCTCAAGGTGAAGGAGATTACGGTACTCAACACCTACATGATGGAAGGCCTCGGCAATGAGGAGCCGGTCGCGACGCGCATCTCCACGAGCGCCGACACCTGGATCCACCTCTCGTACGTGGTGCAGGGCGGCGAACGCAACCGCGCCCTCACGATCGTCAAGTCACGCGGCATGGGACACTCAAACCAGGTGCGTG
>JBAZTM010000213.1:0-2923 GCA_041661925.1 Gemmatimonadaceae bacterium | reverse complement strand
CTTCGGCGGTGTGCTGCTGTACGTGAAGGAGTCGTACCACCCCGAGACGATGCAGCGCTACGGCCACGGCACGCCCGACGACTGGCTCGAGCGCACGATCTACACGCCGTTCCACAAGGTCGGCATCGTCATCATGGCGGCCGTCGACATCGCCCTCTTCGGCGTCGTGCCGGGGCTCCTCATGTTCGGCATCCAGATGGCGTGGATCCCGTTCTGGGCCGCCGGCGTGATCAACGGCATCGGCCACTACTGGGGCTACCGCAAGTTCCAGACGGAGGACGCGAGCACCAACATCGTCCCGGTCGCCGCGTGGATCGGCGGCGAGGAGCTTCACAACAACCACCACGCCTTCCCGACGTCGGCCAAGTTCTCCGTGCAATGGTACGAGTTCGACCTGGGCTGGCTCTACATCCAGGTGCTGTCGGCCCTCGGCCTCGCCCGCGCGAAGAAGCTCCCGCCCAAGGTGAAGCTCGACCCCGCCAAGCTGGAGGTCGACGCGCAGACGCTGCAGGCCGTGGCGATCAACCGCTACGAGGTCCTCGCGAAGTACGCCAAGTCGATGAAGCTCGCCTGGAACGAGGAAGTCGCGAAGCTTCGCGAGAAGAACGTCCTCGCCGACAACGCCACGGCCCGCCGCCTGCGCCGCTGCATCACGCGCGGCACCGTGAAGTCGCCGGCCGAGCGCGAGGCCGTCGCGCGCGCCCTCGAGACCAGCCCGCGACTGGCCACGCTTTACCGCATGCGCGAGGAACTCACGAAGACCTGGGAGCGCTCCACGCTTTCCACGGAGCAGCTGGTGCAGCAGCTTCGCGACTGGTGCGACCGCGCCGAGGCGAGCGGCATCGAGACCCTCGCGGAATTTTCGCAGCGCCTGCGGCGCTACGCCGCGGCATGACGCGTGGTGTCTGACACGGTGTCTGGCACCGTGTCAGACACCACGGGCACCGCGCTCGTCTTCGGGGCGAGCGGGTACATCGGCAGCCACCTTGCCCCTGCGCTCGCCGCGCGCGGCTGGCGCGTGCGCGCCGCGGCGCGCAACCTCCGGGTTCTCGAGGCGCGCGAGTGGAAGGGTGTCGAGCTCGTCGCCGCCGACGCGCTGAAGCCGGAAACGCTGCCGGCCGCCGTCGCGGGCATCGACGTCGCCTACTACCTCGTGCACTCGATGGCCGCCGGGCGCAAGTTCGGCCGCCTCGACCTCGACGCCGCGGATCATTTCGCGAAGGCCTGCGCCGAGGCAGGCGTGCGGCGCATCGTCTACCTCGGCGGCCTCGTCCCGGCGGGCGCCGATTCCGAGCACATCGTGTCGCGGCGGGACACCGGCGAGCGGCTGCGCGCCCACCCGGTTCCGGTGACCGAGATCCGCGCCGGCATCATCGTCGGGCCCGGATCCGCGGCGTTCGAGGTGATGCGCGACCTCGTCCTGCACCTTCCGGTCATGATCACGCCGCGCTGGGTGCGCGCGAAATCGCCGCCCATCGCGCTGGAGAACCTGCTGTATTACCTCGCGCAGGCACCGCTCGTGCCGGAGATGGCCGGCGGCATCTACGACGCGGCCGGGCCCGAGACGCTCACCTACGAGGCGATGATGCGCGGCATCTGCCGCATCCTGGGCCGGCGCGCGCCGTGGATCGTCCCGGTGCCCGTCCTCACGCCGGAGCTCTCGGCGTACTGGCTCAAGTTCGTGACGGCGGTGCCCGCCAACATCGCGCGCGCGCTCATCGGCGGGTTGAAGCACGACTTCTCCGCCGACGACGCGGCGATCCGCGCGCTGATCCCGCAGAAGCTCCTGGATTTCGAGGCGTCGGTGCGTGCGGCACTCGAGGCCGAGGCCCGCCACGCGGTGGCCGCGCGCTGGACCGAAGGCGCGTTCATGTTCCGCGACTACCGGCCCGACTATGCGTACTACGCCAAGCACGCCGGGGCCGAGCTTCGCACCGGCGCAAGCGCGCGCTCTCTCTGGCGCGTGGTGTCTGCCATCGGCGGCGACAACCGCTACTACGCGTACAACTTCCTCTGGACGTTGCGGGAGATCGCCGACTGGCTGTTGGGCGGCGTGGCCATGAACCATGGTCGCCGCGACCCCGACCACGTGCGCGTGGGCGACGTCATCGATTCCTGGCGCGTGATCGGGGTGGAACCGCAGCGCCGCCTCACGCTCGGCTTCGGCATGAAGGCGCCGGGCGCGGGCGTGCTGGAGTTCGAGATCGAGGAGATCTCTGCGGACGAGCGGCGCATCGCCGTGACCGCCTACTGGCACCCCGCGGGCGTATGGGGGCTCGCCTACTGGTTCGCGATGTTCCCGGCGCACCTGGTGCTGTTCGGCGCGCTGGTGAAGGAGATCGCGCGGCGGGCCGAGGCCGCCTGCGCGTCCCCTGTCATTTCCGCGTGACCTGTCATTCCCGCACGGTAACGGCATTTGCGCTAGCCTTGGTGATTGCTTTGGCCGTTGCGGACATGACTGCCTAGGTGCCTATTTGGGCAACGTTTACACGCCGCAATGCTGGGCACATGATTTGTGCGTATGCATGTGATCCGATGGCGATTGCTTCTTCTTTTCCGGGTCGAATCCTCCCAACGGATACTGCCCGGGCTGTGGCGATCTGTTCGACGCGGCAATGAGCTGGTTCGGAGGAATCTTCGATTGGCTTTGCGATCGGTTCACGGCCTGGTCATTTGGGGTCATTGATACGTTGGTCAATTGGCCATGGGTATCGGAGGAGTTTTGAGTGCTGGCGTGCGGTCCAACGTGTGGATCGCTTCCGCCATTCTTGCGGCTTGCTCCGGTAGCGGGACCGTTGCCGTAAGCTTTCTGGTCGAACCCGAGGTGGTGATACGCGATGTCGACAGTAAAGCCGAGGTGTCCGGCGTAGTGGTCACCGTGCCCGGCCGCCCCGCCTTTAACGCGGTGCAATATCGCGGAAGG
>JBAZTM010000212.1:0-2929 GCA_041661925.1 Gemmatimonadaceae bacterium | reverse complement strand
GCACCGACCACATGACCGCCAGCAACCGCAGGTTGCCGCCGGCAATGAGGGCGTCGCTGATGCCGAATGCGGCCAGCGGGAGCGCGAGTGCGGCCAGCACCTGCCGCGCCTGGTCGACGTCGCGCTCGAACCGGCGGCGCTCGAGTGCGTCCGGACTCGGCGACGGGTCCGCGAGCGCGGTGGTCCGCTCGATCCCTCGGGTTGGCGTGGGGCGCGGCGTGGTCATCTACAGGGGCGGTACCGCGGCGGGGGACTTACCCCGCGACGGCTTTGTCCTCAAGCACCGCGCCGAACTCGCCGACGAGGCACGAGGGGCAGAGGATCGACGAGAACTCCACGTCACCGCGCGCGGCCACATACGCCTCGAGCTGCTGCCAGGCGTTTCGCGCGTCGCGCACCTTGTGGCAGTTCGGGCAGATTGGCACGATGCCGCGCAGCGCGCGCAACTCGGCCACCGTCTGCTGCAGGTGATCGCGGGCCCGCACCAGCGCACGCCACGCCGCGGCCTCGGCGGAGGCGGTGGCTTGCTTGTGCTGCGCGACGAGCAGGCCAAGCGCGTTCGCGAGGGCGAAGCAGACGAGGTGCGACACCAGCTCGGGGCCCGACACGCCGGTGTGCCATAACAGCACCATGGCGGTGCTCGCCACCGACAGTGTCACCGCCGGCACCGCCTGCAGGCGCGTACGGCCGGGAATCATGAGGTAGTAGACCACGACGCTGACCAGTTCGAAGCGCGTGATGAAGAGCGTTTCTGGCCCGCGTCCGAAATGTGACGCGATGGCCAGCGCCACGCCGATGAGTTGCGCCCCGAAGAGCGTCCGTTCGAAGCGCTGCCGGCTCGGCGCCTCGTGCAGCGAGTACCAGAGCGCGCCAAGTGCCAGAAGCGTCGCCCCGCGAACGGACCACAGGATGGCCAGGCGGAGGCCCGACTTCGCCACCATGAAGTCGATGATGCCGAACGCGGCGATCGGCAGGGCGAGCACCGCGACGACCGTCAGCGCCTGGGCCCGGTCGCGCTCGAACCGATGCCATTCCAGCGCTTCCGGCGTCATCGCCGCGGCGCTCGGAAACGGCAGCTCGTTTGCGAACGAAGCTGCGGGGGTCGATGCGGTCATCGGGGGGCTGCCAGGGTTGGCGAAATCGGTTCCGATCTCGGGTCCGAACGCAATAATATGGTTAACCAATGCCGATTATGCCACGCGCCACACCGCGCGTCAATTTTCACTCGGCAGATGGTCGATCTTGCTCGGTGAGTTGCTACGTGCGGAGCGCCTGAGTTTAGCGCTCCCGCGGATCGGCCACCGGCCCGGCGGGATCCGATACGATCTCGAGCGACTGGTCGGACAATCCCGGAAAGTGCCTCTCGGCGCATTGCGGGCAAAGTCCGTGAGAAAACCGCGCGTCGGAGCGGGCGCGCACGTAGCGCTCCAGTAGTTCCCACGCGCCGGCCTCCGTTCGCACCTGGTGACAGTACGCGCAAATCGGAATGATGCCCTGCAGCGTCTTGACCTCGTTCAGGGCCGCCTGCAGCTCCGCCCGGGCGGCGATCTCGCGCCTCAACGCGACGAACGTACGTCGGCGCCAGCTGTGATGCTCATGGGAAAGAAAAACCCCGACCACGTTGGCGCAGGCGTACGCGAGGGAGACATCAAGGAGGCTGAACCACGCGTCGGTCGACTTGAACTTCCACAGCACAACGAGGTCGCCGAGTGATAGCATCGCGCCGAGCGCCGCCTGCCTCGTGAACGTGAGGGGCGTCGCGGTGTAAACGACGACGATGACCACGACGTCCCACCAGACAAACCCCGTCCACGGCGTCGGAAACAGCGCGTTCTCGGCGACCATCCCGACACACCAGATGCCAAGCCACCCCATCAGGATCGCGTCGAGAACTCGCGGCGTGGCGACGCGACGGACGAGGTACAGCGCCACGACGGCAGCCGCCACGTCGAATGCCCGGATCGCCATGATCACCTGCATCCGCTGCGGGTCTGCAATGAGATGCAGCGAACCGGGAGCGGTGACGCTCAAGAATGCGATGGTCACGACCGCCAGGACGCCCGTCAGGCGCTTGTCGCGCGCGAGTCCATCCGCCCTGAACTCAGCCTCAAGTTCGGGAGGGTCCAGAGTTGTTCTAAAGACCGTGTTCGTGCGCGCTCCCGGGACCCGTGAACCCGTTGGGGACTACGAGCTTAGAGGCATTCCATCGACCGCGCCCCAATCATACGGTGCGCGGTGAGCCAAGAACAGGTCTATGGCCACTGGCGACGGGGTCGTCGCGTGGGGGCAAGCTGCAGGGTGCGACGGGTGAATTCTCGTGCCAATTCGACTATCTTATAAGGCTATGGAAATCCGCAACATCGCCATTATCGCCCACGTCGACCACGGCAAGACCACGCTGGTGGACAAGATGCTCCGTCAGGCCGGGGCATTTCGTGAGAACCAGGTCGTCGCTGAACGGGTGATGGACTCGAACCCGCTCGAGCGCGAGCGGGGCATCACGATCCTCGCCAAGAACACGTCCATCCATTGGAAGGACACCAAGGTCAACGTCGTCGACACTCCCGGGCACGCCGATTTCGGCGGCGAAGTGGAGCGCATCCTGCGCATGGTGGACGGCGTGCTGCTCGTGGTGGACGCCTTCGACGGCCCCATGCCGCAGACGCGCTTCGTGCTGCGCAAGGCGCTGGCGCTCGGCCGGCGGGTGATCGTCTGCATCAACAAGATCGACCGCCCCGGCGCCGACCCCATGCGCGTGCACGAGGAAGTGCTCGACCTGCTCATTGAGCTCGAGGCCAACGAGCACCAGCTCGACGCGCCGTTCGTGTACGCCTCGGCGCGCGAGGGGACGTCCACGATGGACATGGACGTGCCGGCGGTGAACCTCACGCCGCTCTTTGATACGATTGTCAAGCATGTGCCGGCGCCG
>JBAZTM010000211.1:0-2957 GCA_041661925.1 Gemmatimonadaceae bacterium | reverse complement strand
CCTTTGATCCCGTGTGGGCGTGCGGGGGTGGCGCACCCCCGCTTACGATTCGCCCGGGCGCTCGCCGCATCGACACGCTATTCGTCCAGGGGCCGAACGCTTTCAGTGGAGTGACAGGTGAGCCGCTCGGCGTGGCAGACGGCCTCATGTCGCTGTACATAGCCAGCGAGCAAGGCGGCCTCGAAAGCAATCGATTCGTCGTGTCGCGTAGTCCGTAAGCGACAAGTCGGGTCCCCGGCGGCATAACGGCAGTTGGTGCAGACGGCCGCGTCAGGGAAGCAGGTGGGCGGCCGCGCTCTGTCGTACCTTTCGGTACAGCGCGGCCGCCCACCTGCATCTTATTGAAGCGGCCGCAGCACAACTTGACGTTGATATGACTGGGCCTCTGTCAAGGGCGCGGGGGCGACGGTGGTTCGTCGTGGTGGTGGTCGTGGCGTGATGGTCGGTGTCGTCAAGCGGTCTCGTCGTCTGGTGAGCGTGCAGAGCGGGGTGGCGGAGAGAGGGACACCGGCGGCTTCGACGATGAATCCTGCTGATATACGCCGATCAGCTTCTCGCGAAGCCGGCGCGGCAAGAAATCGGATTCGTCGGGAGCTGGCTCGATCTAGGAGCTGGGATTCACGACCGGGCTCATCACCAGGACCGTTGACCCGATAACGTCATCGAGCGTCCTCCGCTGTCGTGCCGGTGTTGCCCTCCACTCCGCGTCCCCCGCGTGATCACATGGTCTGCGGCACGGGGTGATCGAGGTCCTGCATGACACTCCAGAGGAACCCCACGAGTTCCCGCGCGACGGCGACCGCGGCGATCTGCGGGGGCCGCTTCGCATGGAGCCGGTGGTAGAGCTTGTACAGCCGATGCTGCGCCTTCCACGTATGCGCGAGCACGCGCGGGGACTGCCCCTGCTGCCGCGCCTTCAAGCCGACGCCGACCTTGGGCACGTGGCGATAGCTCCACGCCGCTTGCACGAGCACGTGGCGCACGTGGCTGTTGCCGGCCTTCGTGATCGGACCGCGCCGCTGGCGCTCGCCACTCGAGTCTTCGCGCGGCACGAGGCCGAAGTAGCTCATCAACTGCCGCGGGGACGTGAAGCGCCGCCAATCGACGAGCTCGGTGGCCAGCACCATCGCGCTGTGCACATCGATGCCGCGGAAGCATTGCAACCGCGCGACCGCCGGCGCGAGGGCGGGCGTGAGGGCCAGCTGGGCGATGCGCTGATCGAGATCCTCCCGCCGACCGAGCTTGTATTCCAGCAGCGCGAGATACTCGCCGAAGACGATCCGATCCTCGTCCCTCAGCGGCGACGCCGCGCCGGTGAGTTGGCGGAGCCACGCGTAGTGCCCCGGCGTCCACGCCTTCTTGAGATACACGCACCCGCGGCGCGCCAAGAACTTCAGGAGGTAGTGCCGCGACTTGAGGATCTCGCGCTGGAACGTCTCGCGGCAGCGGACGAGATCCCGTACGCGCTCCTCCGCCTCCGTCGGGATGCGGATCACCGTCAGTTCGCCCGCCCGATGCAGCCGCGCCAATTGGATCGCATCATACGTATCGTGCTTCCGCTGCACGCCGGGCTTGGTCGGGATGAGCGACGGCGCGATGACGTCGCAGGGCACGCCCCACGCCGTGCACGCCCGGTGCAAGACGTAGCCGGCGCCGCTCGCCTCGTACACCGCGCGGAGCGGGCCCTGGCTGCTCAAGCGCTCCAGATAGCGCTTCAGTTTCGGGAGATCGTTCGGGAGGCGATCCACGCGGTCGGGGGTCGCGGCCTCCCCCCGGAGCACGGCGATGGTGACCGACTCCTTGTGCACATCGAGGCCAAGCCAGATAGTTGTTGGAGACGCAGGTGCAACAGGCGATGACATGGGCTGGTCCTCCAGTAGGATGGGCGACACTGCAGCACGTCGCCGGTGGCTCTGGCAACTCGGCAGTCTCGAGGAGCTAACCCACGACAGATTGGGGGGCCAGCCCAGTCATACTTTCTAGACTGACGGAGCCGAGATTGAAGAGCGTTCGGGTTCACCTACCACGCCAAGGTCCGGTTACAACGCAGGACTTCGTCGCCTTCGCCAGTGGCGAGCGCGTACAGTTCTGTGACGCGTTCATAGAAGGCGGCGAGGCGGCAGTGGCTATTCGCCTTTTCCTCCCGCAACCCGCTCAGCCGCCGTACTCGGTCGCGGAGCTTCCAGAAATGGAGTCTGCGCTCTCGGTGTTGGTGCAGGACTCGGAGCCCACTGTCGTCGCACTCGCGCATGCTGTCAATCGCGAGCGCTCAGAGGAGGTTGCGGCAGCCGTCGCTGCGATGCGCGCTGCGTGGGCTTGGGATGAACGAACCGAGTTGCCGTTGGTCGTCAACGGCGTGTCGCTGCACGCGGCACCTCGCTACGTGGACAATCGACGCTGGGACGTGACGGTCCGATCCGACGCAGGCTAACGACGCTTGGTGACTGACGGCCGCGTTACTGAGGCAGGCGAGCGGCCGCGCTCTGTCGTACCTTTTCGGTACAGCGCGGCCGCTCACCTGCATTTTATGGAAGCGTCCGCAGCACAAGCCCACGTTAGACCGACGCCCGCATCTTCCTGCGCATGACTGAGATCTTCGCGTTCGAGCACCTATGGCAGATGTCCGAGGCCGACTTTCAGCGACTGGTGCGCGTTCAGGCGGGCGACGGTCCGCGTACTACGCGGACATATGTTCGTTTCGCCCTTTGGACGACGTTTGGCATCGTGCTGATGCTATTTCCGCTGAGCTTCGGCTTCGGCGTCATCGAGCTTGGCATCGTGGGACTCGCATTCTTCTGGCCTCGGATCGTGCGCCGCATAGGTGACCCGCAACGCATACACACTCCGTATCTGCGCGAGGCGGTCCGCTCCGGCGCCAATCAGGATGGGTTCTGGCTCGCCAGCAGCGACTTCGACATTCAGGTACACTGGCGCGCGCTCAAGATCTGGGAGGTGAA
>JBAZTM010000210.1:0-2959 GCA_041661925.1 Gemmatimonadaceae bacterium | reverse complement strand
AATGTGGGCGAGGACAAGTGGCGGGCCTTTCTTGAAGGGCGCATCGCCGAGGTGATCGAGCGGTACAAAGTGGACGCGTATTTCCTCGACATCGTCGGCGGCCACGTGAACAGCACCACCGGCGACATGCACGAAGGGACGCGCCGGCTGATTGGCAACCTCCGCCAGCGTTTCCCCAGCGTCGTGGGTGTCGGTGAGATGCCGTACGACGCGCTCTATGAGTTCATTCCGATGTTCCACGCCGGCGGCGGCGGTCGCTGGCGCAAGTACGCGCGTTTCTACCAGCATCTCAGCGCGCCGGCCCCCGGCCGCGGCAGCACCGGCGTGCACGAGTGGGGGTTCTCCAGGTTCAACACCGAGACGCTCGGCCTGAACCCGAATGCCATCCCCACGCTGCAGGTCGTGGACGACACCTTCACGCAGCACCGCGAAACGATGGCGGCGATCATTGCACGCGCCAAGGCACGGGCGGGGATCGGGTAGGGAGAACGCGGTTTTTCATCACAGAGACACAGAGGTCCACGGAGGGCCACAGAGGACTGCAACAACCAGGGTTAAGAACATCGCGCCACGCAGGGTTTGCGTGGCGCTCGCAGTTCCACCAAGCAGGTGCCGTTGTTGTCCTTTGTGGCCCTCCGTGCTTCTTTGTGTCTCTGTGATGAAGAACCCCTTACCTCTTCACCACTCTCACCCCATACACCGGCACCATCCTCGATCCTGAATCCGCTTCGAATCGCACCGTCACCTTCTGCTTGCCCAGCGTGAGCGCCGGCGGCACGACGTACTCCGCCTCGTAGAACCCGACTTTCGCGACGTTCGGTACGTACGATGCCACACGCGTGCCATCCACGAACAACGCAAAGTTCCCGCGCGGTGCCGGGAGTCCGCGATCGTTGAAGTACGTCACCGCCAGCGTGTTTGGCACCGAACCGTCCACGCGCAGGTCGTACGAGAACCAGCCGCTCCCCGCGCGGTTCGGTCGCCGGCCGCGTCCGACCGGCCGCTCCAAGGGCTCACTCTGGTAGTTCGCCGCCTTCTCGGACTCGGCGTCGCCCACGATCACCCGGCCCATCGTCATGTACTCCATCTTCGCCGCGTGCGCCCGCTCGGCCTCATGCACGCCGCGCAGCGTTGCGATCCCGCCCGCATTGACGAGGTCCACATACACGCTGTACGTGCGCCGATGCGTCCGATAGAATGGCGCAAAGGTCAGCGGCGCATGCGCCGTGCCGTCCAACTTCCGCGTCGCCGCCCGTGTGCGAAAATCGCCGGCTTTTCCGGCCGGTTCGAGGAACAGCTCAGGAGCGCGTGTCTCCGACACGACGAGCGGCACCGGCCCTGACTCGTCCTCCTCGCCGCGCTTGTTGTCGCGCGGCCCCAGATCGGCCGCCAGCGCCAGCGGTCCCCACATGATCGCCGTGACATTCGGATCATCCGGCGTCGGCTCGAGCGCCAGCGACTTGGGCATCGTCACCGACACCGTGTCGCCGCTCGCCCACGTGCGCGTGAGATAGACGTACGTGCTCGCCACCGCCTCGGCTTCGTTGTTCAACCCCCCGGCGCGCCCGCCTGCCACTGGATCGCTGAGCGACGCCAGCGCCGGCTGCGCAATGCTGCTGCCGTTCACCGCAATCGCAAAACCGTCCCCCGCCCAGTACGGACGCCGCACCGCCAGTGTGAACTTCGCCGGCTTCGGCAGGTTCACGCGAATCGTCGCGCGGTCGCCGTCGGGGAAGCCGGTCTCCATCGCCAGCGTCGCCTTTCCCACCGTGCATGCCGCAGTGCTCGGCGCGAAGAGGTTCACCCAGATGGTGTCGTCCGACTCATACCAGACGCCGAGCCCGTGCAGCGCGTGGCTCTCCATTCCGGTCCCCACGCAGCAGGTGAAGTCGCGCTGCATGTCCTGATACTCCTGCTGCACGCCGCGCCCCACCGGCACCATGTACGACGTGCGTCCGTCCTCGGGATCAATGGACGCGAGGATGTGATTGAACAGCGCGCGCTCGTGGAAGTCGGCGTATGCCGCATCGGGACGCCAGGCAAACAGCAGACGAGTCAGCTTGAGCATGTTGTAGACGTTGCACGTCTCGGCGGCCCGTCCATCCACGCGCATCGCCAGTTGATCGGGTGGCCCGAAGTACTCATCGAGTCCGTGCCCGCCGCTCGCGTAGCTGTGGTGCCGCACCACGCGGTCCCAGAAGAACGACGCTGCCACGATGTCGTCGGCGTCGCCGGTGCAGCCATACCGCGCCGCCGACCCGACGAGCTTGGGGATCTGGCAGTTGCCGTGCTTCCCCGAGAGGTTGTCCTGGTGCCGCTTGAGCGGGAGCGTGAAGGCATGATGTTCGAAGCGCCGCGAAAGCCGCAGCCACCGCGCGTCACCGGTGTCCACGTAGAGATCCACCAGCACTTCGTTCATCCCGCCGTGCTCCGTGAGCAGCATCTTCTGCACCTGCGCATCCGTCAGCGGCTCCAGCACGCCCTCGGCCCACGCGGCGTACTTCACCTCGAGTGCCAGCGCGAGCGCGTTGCCCGTGTAACGGTACGCGTCGCGCAGGCCGGCGTACGTCTTGTGCAGTGTGTACCAGGGCGACCAGAGGCCGTTGAGGTCAAAGGCCCCCGAGCGGATCTCGCCCTTCGAGACGGCGGCGAACGCCTCACGCAGCCCCTCGAGCGCGCCGAGGTATCCGTCGCCGTTCTTGCGCTGGACGACGTCGAGTTCCTTGACGATGTAGTCGGCGCGCTCCTTCATGCGCGCGTCACCCGTGGCCTCGTACATCAGCGAGACACCCGACAGGTAGTGGCCGGCGATGTGCCCGGTGAGGTTGCGCCCGCCGCCGTCCCACCCCGTGAGCGGCTCGGCTTTCTTCTCGAGACCCGCACGCGCGCGATACGGTGCGAGCATCCGGTCCGGCTCGAGCGAAAGCAGGTATTTCACCGTCACGTCCTGCGCCCGCTT
>JBAZTM010000209.1:0-2977 GCA_041661925.1 Gemmatimonadaceae bacterium | reverse complement strand
GGAGCTGCTCCTCGATGATGCGATGATGCTGCAGGAACGTGGGCGGTGCGTCGCGATCCTGTGTCAGCGGACGCGGCTCCACATGCACGGGCGCCGCCGCCCAGATGTCGTTGACCATCTTGCGCGTCGGCAGCACAAACCCGAACGCGTCGCAGAACGCCTGGGCCGTGTATGGGTTCATCGGCATGCGCACGAAGTCGTCGTCAGATCCGATGGCGAGGTAGTCCGGCATGACCTCGTAGGCGACCGTATGCTGCATGCTGTCAGGCCCGGCGGCGTGCGCCTCGACCGTGCGCAGCGCGCGCAGGAATGTCGGGATGTTGCCCGCAAACAGCTCGCGGCGTATTGCCCTTTCGCGATCGTCGCGCGGCAGGTTGGAGACGGACGCAATGAAGGCGCTTCCCGTCAGCGCGCCAGCGGCGCGGCGGGGAATGTCCGGCGGCATCGCCGGAGGCAGGGTCACCTCGCCTTCGACGAACTGATCATAGTCTCGCACCCCCTTCAGCACGGTTTCCCCGCGATCGTACGCCGGACGGCCCGTGAGCACCGCTTGCATGTAGCCATTCATGTCGCCGATCATCGCCGTGTGCAGGATGCGGTTCTCGGGATTCGGGTGGAGCAGAAGCTCAACCTGCGGCGCCCGGTATCGCACGAACGCGCCCAGCGTATCCTTGGCGAACGTCAGCGATTGCGAGAGGTGCAGGATCATTCGCTGCGACGCACGCCAGGTACCGCCGGAGTCGGAGACCACCTTCTTGCCGTCCAGCATGATCTCGCGGTCGTCGTAGGCGAGCGTGACCAGCCGGTTGCGTGGATTGCGGCGCAGCCACGCCACGAGCTTGTCCCCGTGTGCCGGGGCAAAGTTGTAGTTGGCATCGAGAAAGGCAATGCGCTCCAGCCAGTCGGGAAGCTCGGTCTGTCCCTCGATGACACCGAACATGAACGAACCGCCGCCGCTGTGGCCGGTCAGCGTGACCGTGGTCCGGTTCACAGGCCCGACCGCTGCGCGCAGCTGCTCGACGATCGTGACGATGCGCGCGTTGGCGCGTTCGTATCCAAGTTTGGCGCGCCACGACGGCCAGCTCTTGGAGTCAGCCTCGAGATAGACGACGACGGCCTGCGGCAGTCCTCGCGCCCGCAAGGCTCGCGTCTGGGCTCCGATATGCTGGATATCGTAGCGCCAACCGATGCCATCGCCGGCGCGTCGCCCCATCGTCTCGGCCGTTGAGTTGCCGTTCGGCAGGGCGTACAGGATGAGGTCAATCTGCGTAGTCGTGTCGAGCCGCGCGGGCGCGACGATGGTCGCGGTCACGCCGGGGGAGAGCTCGAGCACGCGAATGCGCTCGCCTCCGCTTTCAAATGGAACGGGACCCGGAAGGCCGCGGCCAAGTCGCCCGGGCGTGCACGCAGCAACGAGCATGACGAACGTAATTGCCGCCATTCGAACGAGGCGGCGTTCCTGGCGAACCAGGCGCCGTGTCGAGCCGTGAACAGGATGCATGACGACGTGAGCGTCCGTGCGTCTGAGGTTGGCGAGCGCGGGGCGAGCGGGAGCTACGCGCCGTCTGGAACTTCCCGTTCCACGCGGCGCAGCCTCTATATACTCGTGCCGGACGCCGTCGTGGCAAGCCCGGTGGTGCGGTGACCTTCGCGCTCCGAAGCCTCGAGTGCGTGGATGCGCGACGGCGTGCGTTCACGTCATAGGGTCAGCTGATCCACGTCCCCAACAAGAGGCCCAGTAGCACGAACACCAGCGCCAGAAACGCGGCGATGCCGATGCCCGCGGCGCTGGTGCGAAGCACGAACCAGCCGTACTCCGTCAGCGCGCGGCCATCGCGCGCGCCCGTCTCCAGATGACGCGCCGCGATGGCCCACACGCCGTACATCGCGAAACACGACGCGGCGCTCACGAGTAGCGCCCAACCGGAGGGTCTCGCCCACGCGGCAGCCACGGCTATTGCCGTCCCGCCAATCATGTCGAACATGAGCCGGCGCACCGTGCTCGCCCGCGCTCGCGCCCGCAAGAACTCTGGCAGCGTCACAACAGGATCGGCTCCGACTGGTTCCATGTCCTGCTCCTTTCCACGCCGGCTGTCGCACAGGCCATCCCGTGGATGCCATTGCACCCCGGCCCTTCCATATAGATGCAGCGACTGCGTGCGATTGGCCATCGCTGGCCAATTCGGCGTAGCTTCTTCTCTCGGCGGAATTGCCGCGACTTTCCTGCTCAATCGAGGCCTGTCACATGAAGCTGCCCGTGCTCTTCCCCGCGCTGGCCTGCCTTGGACTGCTGGCACCGACGGGTGATCGGCTCCCGTCGCGCGAGTCTGTGGACCTCCTGATTTCTGGAGGAACCGTCATCACCATGGATTCCGCCCGCCGGGTGCTCGAGGATGGCGCCGTCGCGATCAGGGGGGACCGCATTGTCGCGGTGGGGTCATCCAGGGAGCTGGCGGCGAGGTTCACGGCGCGCGCGACGATTGACGCGCATCGCAAGGTGGTGATGCCCGGCCTCATCGACGGTCACGGGCACGCGGGACACGGCCTCGTGAAGACGCTCGGCATGGACACGGACGAGTGGTACGGCGCCACCGAACAGATCTACGCGCGCGGTTCCACGGTGGACTTCTGGCGGGCCGAGGCGCTGCTCACCGGCGTGGAGCGCGTTCGGTTCGGCGTGACGACCGCCTTGAGCTACTTTGGCGGCGGCGACATGGTGGTACGCACCGACGACCCGAAATACGGCGACGCCTATCTCCAGGCCACATCCGACGTGGGAATCCGTTTCATCCTCGCCGTCGGTCCTCGGCGCCCTCCGTTTCCCCGGACGTACGTCGATTGGGAGGGCGCCGCATCACGCGAGGTCCCGGTGACGTTCGCGCGACAGCTCGAGGTCTCCGAGACGTTGATCAAGCAGTGGCACGGCGCCGGCGACGGGCGCCTGCGCCTCGCGGTGATGTTCCCGACGCATCATCCG
>JBAZTM010000208.1:0-2990 GCA_041661925.1 Gemmatimonadaceae bacterium | reverse complement strand
CTGCGGCCAGCCGATGTTCAACGCCGGCGTGGTGACGGCGGCCCGCGCCGCCGCCGAGAACTGGGCGCGCGCTTCCGCGCCGTTCGACGCCATCGTCATGCCCTCCGGCAGCTGCACGCATCACGTGCGGCATCACCTGCCAGATTTCCTGGACGACGAGGCAGCTGCGCACGCGGCACACGTGACATTTGAACTCTGCGAGTTCATCGCCGGTCCGCTCGGGCGGCCCATGCTCGCCGGCCGATTCCCGCATCGCGTGGCCATGCACCTGGGCTGCCATGCCCAGCGCGGCCTGCGGCTCGGCGGATCCTCCGAGTTGCATCAACCCGTGTCCGGGCCGATGCACGCGCTTTTGGCCGGCCTCGACGGGCTCACGCTCGTGCCGCTCGACCGCCCCGACGAGTGCTGCGGCTTCGGCGGCTCGTTCGCCGTGGGCGAACCTGACGTTTCCGCGGCCATGGGACGCGACAAGCTCGCCGATGTCACCATGCACGGCGCTGAAGTGCTGGTGAGCAGCGACCCATCGTGCCTGATGCATCTTGAAGCGGTCGCGGCGCACAACGGCGCGACGCTCCGAACGCTGCACATCGCCGAGCTGCTCGAGGAGGCGACGCGATGAGCGGACCGGTCAGTACGGCTGCGCGTCGCGGCCACGCAAAGGCCGCCGCCGGTTTTCTCGTCGACGCCGAGCGCGCCGCCTGGCACGACCGGTCGCTCTGGTTCATGCGGCAGAAGCGCGACCGCGGCACCGATCTCCCTGATTGGGAGTCGCTGCGCCAGGCTGGTTCCGCGCTCAAGGCGCACGCCATGAGCCGGTTGGCCGACTTGCTCGAGGAGTTCGAGCGCCGTGCCACGGCCAACGGCGTTGTCGTGCACTGGGCACGCGATGCCGCAGAGCACAACGCCATCGTGCTCGACATCCTGCATGCCGCGGGAGTCACGCGCGTCTCGAAGAGCAAGTCCATGCTCACCGAGGAATGCGGCTTGAACCCGTTCCTCGAGGCGCGCGGCATCGAGGTGGTGGACACCGACCTCGGCGAACGCATCGTACAGCTCGCCAAGGAACCGCCGTCGCACATCGTCATCCCGGCTATTCATTGGAAGCGTGAGGAGATCGGCGCCCTCTTCCATCGCACCATGGGCACACCCGCCGGCGAGACCTCACCCGATGCCCTCGCCGCCGCGGCCCGCGTTCACCTGCGCGATGCCCTGATGAACGCCGGCGCCGGCATCACCGGCGCCAATGTGCTGGTCGCCGAGACCGGTGGCATGGTGGTGTGCACCAACGAGGGCAACGCTGACCTCGGCATGCACTCCGCGCCCATCCACATCGCCTGTGTTGGCATAGAGAAGATCGTGGCAACGCGCGACGACCTCGGCGTGCTCCTGCGCCTGCTCGCCCGCAGCGGCACCGGCCAGCCCGTCACCGCCTACACGACGCATGTCGCGTCGCCGCGGCCGGGCGCCGCCATGCACGTGGTGCTCGTGGACAATGGCCGCACCCGGCGGCTGGCCGACGAGGCGATTCGCACGGCCCTGCATTGCATTCGGTGCGGCGCCTGCCTGAACACCTGCCCCGTGTATCGGCGCAGCGGAGGGTACAGCTACGGACATGTGATCCAGGGACCCATCGGCGCCATCCTCGCGCCGGCCGTGGACCTCGATGCCCATCACGAGCTACCGTTTGCGTCCACGCTGTGCGGGTCGTGCGCTGACGTCTGTCCGGTGCGCATCGACATTCCAGCGCAACTTCTCGCCTGGCGTGCGCGCAGCGCGGCGGCCGGCGCGTTGCCGCGTGGGTATTCCACCATCTTCCCGCTCCTCGGCCGCGTCCTCTCGAGCCTCTCGCGCTTCGAGCGCGCGGCGCGCTGGGCGCGTCGCGTCCAACGACTCATTCCAGCGTCGTGGCTGAGCGGCCGCTGGAATCCATGGACTCGTCCGGGACGCGCACTGCCGGTGATCGCCGACGAGTCGTTCCGCGAGTGGGCGCGACGCGAGGAGAAGCGCTCGTGAGCGCGCGCGACTCCATCCTCGCGGCCATTCGCGCGGCGGCGGTGCCAGCCGCTCCGCCGGCGCAGACGCCTGCGCCGCGAACCGCGGACATCGACGACTTGCACCGCGACTTTCTCCGCGTGCTGACCGAAGTCGGCGGGCAGGGCGTCTTCCGGACGACAGGCCAGCCTATGGAATCGTTCATCGCCGAGCTTCTCGGTGCTGAGCGGGACGACGTCATCGTCCTGCGCGGCCGCTTCGCGGTTGCTGAGAATGCCGCCGTCTATGTGGACGCGGCGGATCTCGACGCGCGCAATGACATCGTGCGCGCCGAACATCTGGTGGTGATCGTGCCGTTCAGCGCCATCGTGCCGACGATGCACGAGGCGATGCGGTTGATGCCCGCCGATTCCGGATGCGGTTGGTTCCTGAGCGGTCCGTCAAAGACGGCTGACATCGAGCAGTCGCTCGTCTTCGGCGCGCAGGGCTCGCGCACGCACCGCGTGATTTTCGACCGCGACACCTGAACATTGACTGCGGCACAACGGCCGCGGCGCCTGATCGGCGCCGCGGCGTCCGGCTCGGCTTATTGCCGGCCGGTCGTCAGCTCCCGCACCACGCGATCGGCGCGATACACGTACATCAGCGCTTCCTGGATGGCGCGCACATCCACCATCACGTTGCGCCCACGTTCCGGCAGGTAGATGTAGTCGCGCACCAGCGCGTTGATGTTGCGGTCGAAGTTGAGCCCCACGATCCGCAGGTCCTTGGTCACCGCCGGCGACCCGGAGTTGCCGCCATAGCTGTCAGCCGTGGAGACAAAGTTGAGCGGCGTGCCCAGGTCGAGACCCATGGGCGGCACGCGCCACCGGTTGGGCAGCTCCCAGTCGCTCGCCTGGCCATGGCTGCGGTTCCGGTCGTACACACCGTAGAAGGTCGTGAACGGCGCCGCCAGCGTGCCGTTGTACTCATAGCCCTGCACCACGCCATCGGCGATG
>JBAZTM010000207.1:0-3002 GCA_041661925.1 Gemmatimonadaceae bacterium | reverse complement strand
CCCGGTCACGCCCAGCAGGCTGGACACGAGCTTTCGCCGGACGGCGAGCGAAGACTGTGCGTAGAGCCGCGCAAGGAGGGAAGGCACGGGAGATTCCGCGCTCACGTCGGCGGTCACCGCGACCGGGCCTGATTCCTGATTGTCCATGGCCGTCGACTCCATTTCGATGACAGGCCAGTTGGAACAACGCATCGCGAATAAAGTTCTCCCGTGATCGCGGAAGATCTTTTCCGCGCCGTTCGTGTCGTGATGCGGCGACTAGCCGAGGAGCCGGACGGCCAGCGGAATCAGCACCGCGCCCAGCACGCCGTGCAATCCCATCCCGAGGCTCGCGTAGGTGCCGGCCTCGGGATGCACGCTGAAGGCGCGCGAGGTGCCGATGCCGTGCGCGGCGACACCGACCGCGAAGCCGCGCTGCCACCACGCCTTCGCGCCCACCGCATCGAGCACGAAGCGCACGAGGACCGCGCCGAGAATGCCGGTGGTCACGGCGAACACGGCCGTGAGCGTGGGCGATACGTTGATGCGCTCGGCCACGCCCATGGCGATGGGTGCGGTGACCGACTTCGCGTAGAAGCCGCCGACGATGGCCGCGTCCGCGCCCAGCAGCTTCGCGATGCCCACGGCGGACACGATCGAAGTCGCCCCGCCCGCCAGCAGCGCGGCGAGGAGCGGGAAGATCCGCCCGCGCAGGGCGTCGAGCCCCTTGTAGATGGGCACCGCCAGCGCCACGGTCGCCGTGCCCAGCAGGAAGTGCACGAACTGCGCGCCCTCGAAGTACTTCGCGTAGGGCATGTCGATCACGGTGATCACCGCCGCCACGATGGCGATGGCGATGGCCACCGGATTGGCAAGCGGATTGCGGTCGGCACGCTCGTAGATCATCACGCCCGCCTGGTAGGCCGACAGCGTGAGGATCAACGCGAGAAGCGGGCTTCCCGAAAGGTAGACCCAGATCTCGTGGATGGCGGGCAGCTGCGGATTCATTCCGGCTCGTCCTTCGCGACGGCGCGCAGCACCAGCGCCGTGACCGCCATGGTGGCGATGACGCTCACGACGAGCGCCGTGCCGACCGCGAAAGCGTGCGAGCGGATCTGCGGCCAGAACATGACCACGCCCACCGCAGCGGGAACGAAGAGGAGCCCCAGGTTCTGGCTGAAGGCGGTGGCCACGAGATCCACGGACACCGGGACGCTTCCGCGGATGCGCAGCCACGCGAGGAGCAGCACGAGCCCGATGACCGGGCCCGGGATGAGGGGCAGGAAGAACTTGGCGACGAGTTCGCCGATGCCCTGGAAGAGGAGGATCTGGACGAGGCCCGCGATCATGGGCCTAGTCTATCCCCGGTGCCAGACACGGTGTCAGACACCGTGTCTGACACCGCGGGAATCAGTTGGCCTTGATCTGCGCGTCCTGGATGACCTTGGCCCACTGCGAGATCTCCTTGCGGATGCGCTCGCCGGACTGCTCGGGCGTCATCTTCACCGCGTAGGCGCCCTGCTGCAGGAGCTGCTCCTGCGCCTCGGGCGTGGAGAGGATCTTCTGGATCTCGGCGTTGAGCCGCGCAATGATGGGGGCCGGCGTGCCGGTGGGCGCCATGACGCCGAAGAGGGAAGCCACTTCGATGCCCGGAACACCCGCCTCGGCGGCGGTGGGCACGTCCGGCAGCTGGGAAATGCGCTCGGCCGTGGTCACCGCGAGCGCGCGCAGCTTGCCGGCCTTGATGAGCTGCAGCGCCGCCGGCACCGTCTCGCACATCGTGTTCACCTGGCCGCCGACCAGGTCGCCCATCGCCGGTCCGCTGCCCTTGTACGGCACGTGGATCATGTCGGCGCCGATCTTGAGGCGGAAGAGCTCGGCGCACATGCGCTGCGGCGCGCCGGCGCCCGACGAGGCGTAGCTCAGCTTGCCGGGGTTGGCCTTCGCGTACGCGACGAGTTCCTGCAGTGTCTTCACCGGGAGCGACGGCGTGACGACCCAGACCAGCGGCACGGAGCCCACGACCGCGACGGGCACGAGATCCTTGTTGAGGTCGTAGCGGATCGTGTCCTTCTCGAGCGTCGCCATGATGGAGTGCGACGTGAGCGCGCCCATGAGCAGCGTGTAGCCGTCGGGGGCGGACCGGGCCACGGCCTCCGCGCCGATGTTCCCGCCCGCACCCCCGCGGTTGTCGATCACCACCGATTGGCCGAGCGGGGCCGTCAGGCGCTGCGCGAGCACGCGCCCGATCACGTCGGTGGCTCCTCCCGGCGGATACGGCACGATCAGCTTGATCGACTTGGTCGGGTACTGGGCGAAGGCGCTGCCGGCAGCGAGCAGCAGGACGGTGGCGGCGGTGGCGACAAGGCGCGATGCGCTCTTGCCCGGGCGAAGCTGGTGCATGGATATCTCCTCGGTGGAATGGTCGGGCCGGCTCACGCCTTGCCCTTGGTGGCCTCGTAGCGGGCCTTGTTCTCGGCATTCGGCGGATAGAGTCCGGGCAGTGCCGCGCCCTTCTCCACTTCCGCCATGATCCAGGTCTCGAGTCGCTCCTGCTCCGGCGCGGCGGCCACGATCTCGGCCACCAGAGCCTGCGGGATGAGCACGGCGCCGTCGTCATCCACGACCACGACGTCGTCGGGGAAGACGGCCACACCGCCGCAGCCGATGGGCTCACCCCAGTTCACGAAGGTGAGGCCGGCCACGGAGGGCGGGGCCGCCGCTCCCTGGCTCCAGACGGGAAGCGCGGTCGCGCGAACGCCGGCCACGTCGCGCAGCACGCCGTCGGTGACGAGCGCCGCCACGCCTTTCTTCTTCATGCGCGCGCACAGGATGTCGCCGAAGATGCCGGCATCCGTCACGCCCATCGCATCGGCGACCGCGATGCAGCCCTCGGGCATGGCCTCGATGGCCGCGCGCGTGGAAATGGGCTTGGACCACGATTCGGGCGTGGCGAGGTCCTCGCGCGCCGGAACGAAGCGCAGCGTGAAGGCGGGGCCCACCAGGCGTGGCTGGCCCGGGTT
>JBAZTM010000206.1:0-3024 GCA_041661925.1 Gemmatimonadaceae bacterium | reverse complement strand
GTGCCCAAGCAAACGCTGGGGCAACGGCCGGTGAGGCGCCGCCACGCGCAGTCGCGGCTCGCCGCGCCTCGCTTGTCGCCATCGACGGGCGGCTCGATGAAGCCGCGTGGCAGGCGGCGACACCCATCACCGCACTGCGGCAACGCCAGCCGGACGAGGGAGCGGCCGCATCGCTTGCCACGGACATCCGCATCCTGTTCGATGACCGCGCCCTTTACATCGGCGCGCGACTCAGCGACCCGCAGGGGCGCGCCGGCAGCCGGGCGCCGCGCGCGCGGCGCGACCAACTGCTCGACGGCAACGGCAACAATGGCGCGTTCAACTCGCTGACATCGGACAAGCTCGTGATTGTGCTCGACCCGTTCCACAATCACTTGGATCAGGCGCTGTTCGAGATCAACCCGGCCGGCGTGCGGGGCGAAGCATTCAACGGCGACGACTCGTGGGACCCGGTGTGGGAGGCGGCGACGCGCGTGGACGACCGCGGATGGACCGCCGAGGTGAGGATCCCGTACTCGCAGCTCCGCTTCGCGCGAGATTCCGTGCAGACGTGGGGGCTGCAGCTCTGGCGCTACGTGGACCGGTTGAACGAGCGGGACATGTGGTCGTTCCGTCGACAGAATGAGAGCTCCGGACCCGCCTACTACGGGCACCTCGACGGCATCGCGACGGGCCATCAGCCGCGGCGCTTCGAGGTCATGCCGTACACGGTCGCTCGGGCCCAGGACAAGCCGGCGGCGTCGGGCGATCCGTTCCACTCCGGGAGCGAAAGAAGCGTCAGTGTAGGCGGCGACCTCAAGTACCTGCTCACGAGCAACCTGACCCTCGACGCTACCATCAACCCGGACTTCGGTCAGGTCGAAGTGGATCCCTCCGTGCTGAACCTGTCGGCGTCGGAGACCTACTACGACGAGAAGCGCCCCTTCTTCGTGGCCGGGAGCAGCGCGTTCAGCTTTGGCGGCATGAGCTGCAACTTCTGCGACAACGTGTCGAGCCTCAGCGCCTTCTATTCGCGGCGCGTCGGGCGCCCGCCCCAACTGGCGGGCTACGTGAACGGCGAGGCGGCCTACGCCGACATTCCCGACAACACGGCGATCCTCGGCGCGGCCAAGGTGACCGGCCGGACGAGCAAGGGGTACTCCATCGGCATCCTCGACGCGCTGACGAATCGCGAATCGAGCGCGTTCGTGCGGACGGCGGGCGGCACCGAGTCGCGCCAGTTGGTGGAGCCCATGACCAACTACTTCGTCGGCCGCGTCAAGAAGGACTTTCACGCGGGGGCGACGACGTTTGGCGGCATCGTGACGTCCACCGTGCGACGGATCGGCGACGACACGGTGGCCGCCAACCGCCTGCGCAGTCGCGCCACGGCGCTCGGCGTGGACTGGGTGCACACCTGGAAGAACCGCGAGTACCGCTGGATGGGAAGCATGGTGGCCTCCGACGTGGGCGGCACCGCGCAGGCGATGGCGCTCACCCAGCGATCGAGCACGCACTACTATCAGCGTCCCGACCGCCGCGTGATTGACGGCGGGTTCTTTGGCGCGCGCTACGATACCACGGCGACGGCCATGCGCGGCTGGGGGCTGTACACACGCGTCGCCAAGGAAAACGGCGACTGGCTGTGGGAGCTGGCGCAAAGCTGGCGCAGCCCGGGCTTTGAGGTGAACGACGCGTCGTTCGTGTCGCGAACCGCGTACCGATGGATGAACGGAAACATCGCCCGGCAATGGGTCAAGCCCACGTCCTGGTACCGGAACCTTGCCATTTTGGCGGGCATGAACCAGCAATTCGATTGGGACGGGTTGCGCAACTTTCAGGACGTGGCGACCTACGTCGGCATGGAGCTGCCGAACTACTGGCGCATCCGCACGTTCGTCATTCACAACGCCACGGTGGACGACGACCGGCTGGCCCGCGGCGGGCCGGTGCTGAAGAGCGACGGCTACAACTATGCGCACCTGCAGGTGTCCACCGATCCGCGGCGGTTCGCGGTGTTCGACCTCACCGCGAACTTCGCCGCCGGCCTGAACGAGAGGACGCACACGCAGCAGTGGCAGCCAGGCATCGCCCTGAAGCCGATGCCCAGCCTCTATGTGCAGCTCGCGCCGTCGTACGAGGTGTCGGAAGGCGGGGCCCAGTACGTGACGACGGTGACCGACCCGACCGCCGCGGCGTTCGGGGGCAAGCGATACGTGTTCGGCTTCATCCGCACGCGCACGCTCTCGCTCGAGACGCGCATCAACTGGACGTTCACGCCCGAGCTTACGCTCCAGTTGTACGCGCAGCCGTTCTTCGCGAGCGGCGACTACGAGCGTTTTCGCGAGTTCGCGGCGCCGCGCATGCTGCGCAAGCTGGACTACGGGCGCGACATCGGGACGATCGCGCGCAGCGCGACTGGCGTGTACACGGTGGATCCCGACGGCACCGGGCCTGCGGCCTCGTTCAGCTTTGGCGATCCGAACTTCTCGGCGAGGTCGCTGCGCGGCACGGCCGTGCTGCGCTGGGAGTATCGCCCGGGATCAACCATCTACCTCGCGTGGACGCAGCAGCGGTCCGGCTTCAGCGACGACGGGACGCTCGACTTCCGGCGCGACCAGTCGGCGCTCTGGCGCGACCCGGCCGACAACGTCTTCCTGGTGAAAATGAACTACTGGCTGGGACGATAACGGTCGTGGCGTCGTGCACCCCGAGGCGTCGAACGGAATATGCCGCCCACACGGGGCGACGTCCTACGACGCTCAGGTGAATCCGCTGCCGCCGCCGCACGAGGCGGCGCTGCTCCCCGACCCGGACCGGCTCCCCGTCATGACACCGCACCCGGTGATGCGACGTTCGACGTTTTGCGAACCGCACGCCGGGCATCGCTTGCCGTCGCCGGCCGCGTACGCCGACATGGAAAGCCGCACCTCGTAGGGGGCGCCGCAGTCGTGGCAGGTGAACTCGTAGCTCGGCATGGGAACGGGTGCGGCGGGGAGGATCAGGGAACGATTAAATCGCTAAATAGCAATATAGAAATAATAC
>JBAZTM010000205.1:0-3027 GCA_041661925.1 Gemmatimonadaceae bacterium | reverse complement strand
CCTCGAGGCCGAGGGAGCGCCGGAGTTCGCACCCGACGTGACCGACCTGCCGCCGTGGGACAAGACGACGGTCGTGGGCGCGCCGATCCCGCGGATTGACGGCCACGACCGCGTGGGCGGCACCGCCGTGTATACGCGCGACGTCGCGCTCCCGGGCATGCTGCACTGCGCCGTTGTTCGCTCGCCGCACGCGCACGCGAAGGTGACGAAGGTGGACATCGCCGCCGCCAAGGCGATGCCGGGCGTGCACGCGATCATCACGGTGGACTCGCCGGAAGCAAAGATTCCGTGGACCCTGACCAACCGGGGCGCACTCAGCCAATTGCTCGACCCGCACTGCCGGTACGAGGGCGAGGAGGTCGTGGCGGTCGCGGCTGAGACGCCGCTGCAGGCCGCGGACGCGGCGCTTGCCGTCATCGTGGAGTACGAGGTTCTGCCGATGGTGGTGGACTACGCGGCAGCGACCCGGCCGGACGCGCCGAGGGTTCACGACGCCGGCAACCAGCTCTCCCCGCCGCGTACCAGCCAGCGCGGTGATGCCCAGGCGGCCTTCGCCAAGGCCGACGCCGTCGTGGAACGCACGTTCCATACGCCCTGCGAACTGCACGTCCCGCTCGAAGTGCATGGCTCCGTGGCGCAGTGGGACAGCGGTAAGCTCGAGGTGTGGGACAGTACGCAGGGCGTCTACGCGGTGCGCGACTCGCTCGCGATTGCCCTGAAGCTGCCGTTGTCGTCGGTGCGTGTGGTCAGCCATTACATGGGTGGCGGCTTCGGCGCCAAGCTGGAGCTCGGCAAGTACACAGTGATTGCCGCCGTGCTCGCGCGCCTGACAGGGCGCGCGGTGAAGTGCGTGCTGACGCGGGAGGAGATGCTCCGCTGCGTCGGCAACCGGCCGGCGAACACCATCACCATCAAGGCCGGCGCCCGCAAGGACGGCACGCTCGTCGCGCTCGACGGGAATTTCCTCGGCGCCGCCGGCGCATACCCGACAGGGACGACATCAAGCTACCTGCTCCTTGACCTGTACAACTGCGCCAACGTGCACGTGGTCGAGAGCACGGTACTGATCAATGCAGGCCAGGCGCGTGCGTTTCGCGCTCCGGGCTATCCGCAGGCGGCATGGGCGCTGGAACAGGTGATGGACGAACTCGCGGCCAAGCTGCAGATGGATCCGGTGGCGTTCCGCCTGAAGAACATCCCGGTGGTGAGCCAGCTGCGAAACAACCAGCCCTATACGTCCACCGGCCTCGCCGACTGCCTGAAGAACGGCGCGGACAGGTTCGGTTGGGCTGCGGCGTCCACGCAACCGACGTCGAGGGGCTACCTGAAGCGCGGCGTGGGCATGGCCGCCGGCATGTGGGGCGGCCCGGGGTCGCCCAGCGCGACGGCGATCTGCAAGTTGTATCCAGACGGCTCAGCCAATCTGAACTCTGGGGCGGCCGATATCGGCACGGGAACGAAGACCGTCTTCGCCCAGGTTGTCGCCGAGGAACTCGGCGTCCCCGTGGACAAGGTGCGTATCGAATACGCCGACACGGCAACCACGCAGTACGCGCCGAGTTCCGGCGGCAGCCAGACGGTGCTGGTGAACACTCCTGCGGTGCGCGCGGCGGCCGCAGACGTGAAGAATCAGCTCCTCGCGCTGGCCGCGGACGAGCTGAAGAAGGACGTCGCCACGCTCAGCGTGAAGGACGGCGCCATCGTGATTGCCGGCGAGAGCAAGCCGGTGCCCTTCTCCGCGCTGCGCAGCCTTGGCCAGCGCCAACAACTCGTGGGGGTCGGTCGGCGCGCGCCGCACCCAGCCGGCAAGGTGGCGCTGCCGTTCGCCGCGCACTTCGCCGAGGTCGAGGTCAACACGCGCACCGGTGAGGTGCGGGTGATTCGTTACGTCGCGGCCCAGGACTCGGGTCGCATGATGAATGCGCTCACCTTCGAGAACCAGGTGCTCGGCGGCGTGACGATGGGGATCGGATTCGGATTGATGGAGAATCGGGTGATGGACCGGCAGACCGGCAAGCTGGCCAGCGGGTCGTGGCACGACTACAAGATTCCGACGGCGATGGACTTTCCGACGGACTTCCAGTTCTTGGCAATTGACCCGCACGACAAGGAGTGCAACTCGGTGGGGGCCAAGGGACTCGGCGAGCCGGCCACCGTCCCGGCGGCGGCGGCCATAGCGAACGCGGTCTGCGACGCCATCGGCGTTCGCATCTTTGACGCGCCGATCACGCCTGCGTCCATCGTGAACGCGCTGGCCATCAAGGGAGGGCGCTGAACATGCTCCCGACGTTCTCATACGTGAAACCGACCTCCATTGGCGAGGCCATCCGTGAGCTTTCGACGCCCGGCGCGCGCGTCCACGCCGGCGGGACCGACCTGCTCGGCTGCCTGCGGGACCGTGTTCTCACGGCGAACAAGCTGGTCAGCCTGAATGGGCTCACGGAACTGCACGGCGTGCGCGAGCTGTCAAACGGCGGCCTGCGCATTGGCGCGCTGACGACGCTCGCCGAGCTGGCGGCGCACCCGCTGGTGCAGCGCCGCTATCGCGCGCTGTCGGCCGCCGCGGGCGCGGCGGCGAGCCCGCAGCTGCGCAACCAGGGAACCGTTGGCGGCAACCTCTGTCAACGTCCGCGCTGCTGGTACTATCGCGGCGATTTCGCCTGCGCGCGCAAGGGCGGCGACACCTGCTTCGCCAAGGAAGGCGAGAACCAGCTGCACGCCATCTTTGGCGGCGACGTGTGCGTCATGGTGCATCCCTCGGACACGGCACCGGCGCTGATGGCACTCGATGCGAGCGTGCGACTCGTTGGCCCGGGTGGTTCGCGCACGGTCGCACTCGACGCGTTCTTCGTGCCGCCTGGCACGGACCACACCCGCGAGACCGTGGTGGAGCCCAACGAGCTCCTCACGGAGATTCTCCTCCCGCCGCCGCCGACGGGGGCGGCGAGCACCTATCGCAAGTTGCGTGCGCGCGGCGCGTGGGATTTTGCGCTGGCCGGCGCGGCGGTGGTGGTCGGTCTCAATGGG
>JBAZTM010000204.1:0-3066 GCA_041661925.1 Gemmatimonadaceae bacterium | reverse complement strand
CTCTGCGTTTGTGACTACCGCCTCCGTGACTATCGCCGCAGTCGGAACTGAAGGGGGAACTCTACCAGCTGGCGCACCTTCCGTTCGCCGACGCGGGCGGGGGAGAAACGCATCTGAGGAAGAACCGCCTGTACCGCGAGGGCGAATGCCGGGTGGGTGGATTCAACCACCTTCACGGTGCCCTGCTCGACGCGGCCGAGTGTGTCGACGACGAAGCGCACGAGGGTGGCGCCTTCGACGCCGGCGTCGCGCAGGAGCTGCGGATAGCGCGGCATCGGCGAGCGTGTGTCGAGGGCCACCTGCACCTCGACCTGGCTATCGAGAAACGCGGTGCCGGGGTCATCCACCGCAACAGGCCCAACCGTTCCTGCGTGCGACGGCACACCCACGCGGAAGACAAACGGATCGTCGGTGTTGATGGCAGCGCGCAGCAGATTCACCGGCGGAATGGCGTCGGGGACGGTCAGCGGGACATTGATCACGCTTGGCAGTGTGACCCGAGGTGGGGCGCCGGGCGGTGTCTGTGTGGCCGGGCGAGGCCGTGTACTGGGCGCTACATATGGCACGACCAATTGGGTGTGAAGGGCGCGCTGCTTTGGCGCGTGCGACGTGAAGAGCACGGCACCCGCCACGATGATGCCATGCAGGGCGATGCTGGCGGCGAAGCCGGCGGGAGAGCGGCGCTGCGGGGCGCGCGAGGCGATCAACTGCGCGAACATGACGTCCTCCACGTTGGTGTCTGAGGAGATCGTACCCGCTGTGGATTGCAGGGCGCTGACGGGCGCATTACGGAATCGTGAAGGCGGGGTGAGGTGTCGATGGTGCCGTCTTTTCCGGGTAGTGGGGCATGCTGGCCTTTTTCACCACGGAGCTCACGGAGAACGACCTGAGGGCCACGGAGTACTACCACTGCTTGGAGGAACAGCGCGCGCCACGCAAAGCTCTGCGTGGCGCGATGTCGTTACCCAAGTATTTGTAGTACTCCGTGGCCCTCGGCTTTTCCTCCGTGTGCTCCGTGGTGAAGAAGTCGAGCTATATGGGGTTGCCCCGACGCGTGCGAATTGGCACGTTCCGCGCACGAGGATTTTCACCATGACAACGACCGCACTGCCACACGACCCGGCGCTTGAAGCGCTGTGGATGCCATTCACCGCCAACAAAGCGTTCAAGGCAAAGCCGCGCCTTCTGGTCGGCGCCAAGGACATGCACTATCAGTCGGACGACGGCCGCCAGATCCTGGACGGCACCGCCGGGCTCTGGTGCGTGAACGCCGGACATTGCCGGGCACCGATTGTCGAAGCGATCAGCCGCGCGGCGGCGACGCTCGATTTTGCCCCGGGATTCCAGATGGGGCACCCGGCGAGCTTCCAGCTCGCCACCAAGCTCAAGGGAATCCTGCCGAAGGGCATTGATCACGTGTTCTTCTCGAACTCGGGATCCGAGGCGGTCGACAGCGCGCTGAAGATTGCGATGGCGTATCACATCGCGCGTGGCGAGCCGCAACGCACGCGTTTCGTGGGCCGCCTGCGCGGCTACCACGGCGTCGGCTTCGGCGGCATATCCGTGGGGGGCATTGAACCCAACAAGAAGCCGTTCGCCGCGCAACTGCTGCCGCAGGTGGATCACCTGCCGCACACGCACGACCTGTCGCACAATGCCTTCGCCAAGGGGCAGCCCGCGTGGGGCGCGCATCTTGCCGACGCCCTCGAGCAGATCGTGGCCGACCGCGGCGCCGGGACGATCGCGGCGGTGATCGTGGAGCCAATGGCGGGTTCCACCGGCGTGCTGATTCCGCCGGTGGGCTACCTGGAGAAGCTGCGCGCGCTGTGCGACGCGCACGGAATCCTGCTGATCTTCGATGAGGTCATCACGGGATTCGGCCGGCTTGGCACGCCATTCGCCGCGCAGTTCTTCAATGTGATGCCCGACATGATCACCGTGGCGAAGGGGATCACGAATGCCGCGGTGCCGATGGGCGCCACCTGCGTGCAGGGGAAGATCTACGACACGGTGATCAACGCCACCGAACAGGGGATCGAGTTCTTCCACGGGTACACGTATAGCGGCCATCCATTGGCAGCCGCCGCCGGACTGGCGACGCTCGACCTCTATGCTGCCGAAGACACCTTTGCGCGCGCCGCTGCCATGGCGCCGGTGTGGGAAGAGGCGGTGCACTCGCTGCGCGGGGCGCCGCACGTGATCGACGTGCGCAACCTCGGCCTGGTGGCGGGCATCGAACTCGAGTCGCGGGCGGGCCGCCCGGGGACGCGCGCGTATGACGCGTTCGTGGACTGCTTCTTCAACCAGAACCTGCTGGTGCGCACCACGGGGGACATCATCGCGCTGTCGCCGCCGCTGATCATCAGCGAGGTGCAGGTCGAGGAGCTGGTGGCGAAAGTGCGGCGGTCGCTCGAGGCGACGCATTAGTAGCAGATGGATACTAAACTACGGTGATGGGGTTTTTTCATCACAGAGACACGGAGGAGCACGGAGGGCCACGGAGGACTGCAGCTTCTTGAGGGAACGACGCGCGCCACGCAAAGGTCTGCGTGGCGCGATGTCCTTAACCCCCAGGTTTTGCAGTCCTCTGTGGCCCTTCGTGCTCCTCTGTGTCTCTGTGGTGAAGGCTGTTGGCGTTATCGCAACAAAGGCATCGTGAACGACGCGGCATCAGCGCTGGCGGGCCAGCGGGACGTGACGGTCTTGAGTCGGGTGAAGAACCGCACGCCGTCCATGCCGTGCTGGGTGTGGTCGCCGAAGGCGGACTCCTTCCAGCCGCCGAACGAATAGAAGGCGAGCGGCACGGGAATCGGGACATTGATCCCGACCATGCCGCATTGCACACGGTGCGCGAACTCGCGCGCTGCCCCGCCGCTGCGCGTGAAGATGGCCACGCCATTGCCGAAACGGTGCACATTACAGAGCGCGAGTGCCTCGTCGGCCGTCGCGACGCGCACGACGCACAGCACCGGTCCGAAGATCTCCTCTCGGTAGATCTCCATCGTCGCCGTGACGTGATCGAAGAGCGAGCCGCCAAGAAAGAACCCGTCACCGTCGCAGCGTGGA
>JBAZTM010000203.1:0-3071 GCA_041661925.1 Gemmatimonadaceae bacterium | reverse complement strand
GAAGCTCGAGCGTCGAGAGCGCGTCGCCGAAATGCACGCTGACGGTCGGCATGTCGAACAGCTCTTCGAAAGTCCCCGAGAGCAAGTGCTGTCCGGTGTGCTGCTGCACGAAATCCCATCGACGCGGCCAGTTGATGGCGCCGTGCACGGTGTCAGGACCGCTGTACGGTGCGGCGAGCACATGTGCGACGCGTTCGTCCTCGTCCACCACATCAATGACGTCTACGCCGCCGAGCGTGCCGAGATCGTTCGGCTGGCCGCCGGATGTCGGATAGAACGCCGAGCGATCGAGATACAGGCGGCGGTCATCGTCGGCGCGTTCGACGATGGTGGCGTCGAAGGTGCGTAGATACGAATCGGTGTAATACAAACGGTTCGTCATAAGGACACTGATGGTGGATGGTAGAAGGTGGATGGTAGACGATTGAGGACGGATTGTGCGATCTACCCTCTACCATCTACCACCTACCATCTACATCGCCGGCTTCCGAACCTTCCGCTGAAACTCCGCATCCTTGTTCCACGTCGGCCACGCCGCACTCGCCGCGAGCGAACGCGTGAACGAGAGCACGATGTTGCTCAGCTGCACGGCGCCGCGCAGGTTCCAGTCGGGCTTGTACTCGTCGCTCGGCTGGTGGTAGCGGTGCGCGGTGTAATCCTCGCCTTGCTGGGTTCCCCATCCCTTGGGGCGTTCTTCGAAGTCGCTGCCTTCGCCAACGGAGACGGCCGGCACGCCGATCTTGGCAAACGCAAAGTGGTCGGAGCGGTAAAACGACCCGCGCTCCGGAAACTCCTCGGGCGAGATGCGCATGCCCTGCGGCCTGATGAGCGCGGCCAGCTGCGGACCGAGCGAGCTCTTGGTGTCGCCGAGCACGTTGAGGTCCCGCGTGCGCCCGAGCACGTTGCCACCGTCCATGTTGACGTTGGCGACCATCGATTCGGCGGGGACGGGCGGGTTTTCGGCGAAGTATGTGGACCCCAGCAGCCCGCTCTCCTCGGCGGTGACGAACGAAAAGAGTATCGATCGCGCCGGCTTAGGTCCCTGCGCCAGCACGCGGGCAATCGCGAGCAGGTTGGCGATGCCGGAGGCGTTGTCGAGCGCGCCGTTGTAGATGGAGTCGCCGTTGACCTTGGGACCGATGCCCAGGTGATCCCAGTGCGAGCTCATCACGACGTATTCGCTGCGACGCTTGGGGTGACTGCCGCGAACCAGGCCCACGACGTTCGCGCTCTCGAGGTGCGACACGGTGCTGGAGAACGCGACATCGAGCGTGATGCCGGTGGCTACGGGACGGAAGTCACGCGATTCTGCCTGCGTACGCAGTGTGGCCAGGTTCAACCCGGCCTGCGCGAGCATGGCCGTGGCGACGCTGTCGGTTATCCAGCCCTGAAAGGCGAGCGCAGGCGGAAGTTTGGAGTCGCGCGGCAACAAGCGCTGCTCCTTGGCCCACGATCCGACGACGGTATGCCAGGGATAGCCCGCCCGTTCGGTGGTGTGCACGATAAGCGCACCGACCGCGCCCTGACGTTCTGCTTCCTCGAACTTGTACGGCCAGCGGCCATAGTAGGTCATGGCGCGGCCACCGAAGAGCTTCGGCTCGGCGGCCGGGGCGGGCGGATCGTTGACGAGCACAAGGAGAATCTTCCCCTTCACGTCCACGTCCTTGAAGTCGCTCCACTTGTACTCGGGTGCCACGGCGCCGTAGCCGACGAAGACAATCTCCGCCTTGGCCGCGCTCTTCTCCACGGCGCTGCCGCCCCACACGACCACATCCTCGGGATAGCGCAGGCGTGCCGTCGCCTTGCCCGTCGCCGCAACGCGTATCGTCGCTCGGTTCGCATCGAGGATGTCGATGGGGACCTTCTGGATGTAGGTCCCGTTGGCGGCCGGTTCGACGCCGAAGGCGCGCAGCTGCGAGGCGAGGTACTCCACCGTGAGCCTGTCGCCGCGGGTGGCGGGAGCGCGCCCCTCGAGCAGGTCGCTGGCGAGGAAGCGCAGGTAGCCGTCGATCTCCGTGGTGGAGATCGGCCGGGCCTGGGCAGCCAGCGCCGACGGCACCATGACCGACAGCGCAACGGCGAACCGAACAGATCGCGGAGCAGACACGCGTGAACTCCTCAGAGAGGGGATGAACGGACGAAGAGCCCGCCGCTGAACGATATCATGCGCACGGGCTCTCCTGACAGTCGGCGGGCCGCAGGCGACTAGCGGTAGCGCTCCATCAGCGCATCGAGCGGCTTCTTTCCGGGACACAGCTCGTTGAATGGCAGGTGCGCGAGCGGCGTGGGCACCGTGTGATTCATCTCATGCAGGTCGCGCCCCGACTCATCGATGTACAGGATCCCCGTGGCGACTTCGCCATTGGCCTGGCAGGCGCGCACATGCTGGTACGCCGTCTCGCGGTTGGTGGCGTCGTATCCCGGCGCCGTTGCGTGCAGGCGCACCTGGCTGCCGTCATGCATCCGCACCACGGTCACTTCTTCGTGCTGCTTGGGCAGGGTGATGGTGCGCCGCAGCGGGACGAAATCCGTGGCCACCGTCTCCACGCCGTGTCCGCGCACATAGGCGTAGCTCTTGGTGGAGCCCTCGTGGTCGTTGAACGAGACGCACGGCGAGATGACGTCAATCAGCGCGAAGCCGCGGTGCGACAACCCAGCCTTGAGGATTGGGACGAGCTGCTCCTTGTCGCCCGAGAACGAGCGCGCCACGAACGTGGCGCCCAGCGTGAGGGCGAGCAGGGCGGGATCAATGGGCGTCTGGTCGTGCACCTCGCCCTTGCGCGACTTGGAACCGACATCGGCCGAGGCGGAGAACTGCCCCTTGGTGAGGCCGTACACGCCGTTGTTCTCAATCACGTACAGCATGTTGACGTTGCGGCGGATTGCATGCGCCAACTGGCCGAGCCCGATGTTCAGCGAATCGCCGTCGCCGGAAATGCCGATGTACATGAGCTCGCGGTTCGCGGCGTTGGCGCCCGTCGTCACCGACGGCATGCGGCCGTGCACGGAGTTGAACCCGTGCGACTGTTTCATGAAGTACGCGGTGGTCTTGGACGAGCAGCCGATGCCGC
>JBAZTM010000202.1:0-3083 GCA_041661925.1 Gemmatimonadaceae bacterium | reverse complement strand
GGAATCGTCAGCGCGCGCGCATTGCGCGCGTCAGCGCCCGATCGAGCGCGTTGGCAAAGGCCTGCGTGTCGCGCGCGCTGAATGCGGCATGTCCACCCGTTTCCACCCCGGCGCTGCGCAGGCCGTCCATGAAGTTGCGCACCGACAGGCGCTCGCCGATGCTCTCGGCGCTATACACCTCGCCGCGCGGGTCGATGACGGCCACGCCCTTGGGGACCAGAAGCGCGGCCAGCGGAATATCGGCCGTCACCGCCACGTCGCCCGACTCGGCATGCTCGGCGATGTAGCGATCGGCCTCGTCGGGACCCGCGTCAACACGCACCGAGGAAAGGTGCGTGTACCCAGCCGGGAGCGGCACGCGCTGGTTCGCCACGAGCACGGTATCGAGCTTCAGGCGATCGGAAGCGCGAAAGCAGACCTGCTTGACCGCCAGGGGCGTGGCGTCGGCATCAATCCACAGCTTCATGCGGCGAAAGATAGCGCGTGGCGAACGGACTCCGGCGTCGCCCGCTGGCGCGGCGTGCTCGCGGAGGCAATCGTTCGGCATCATGGAGACACCGCCGGAACGCCCCGCCCGCACCCCTGACCCGCTGCACGGCGTCACCCTCGAGCGCATGCTCAACGAGATGGTCAGCGAACTCGGCTGGGAACGCATGGGGCGCCGCGTGCGCATCGCCTGCTTCACGAGCGACCCCAGCGTTCCGTCGAGCCTCAAGTTCCTGCGACGCACGCCGTGGGCGCGGACGAAAGTCGAGCGGATGTACCTCGACCTTCTCAAAGCGCGCGCGCTGAGCGATACGGGCCGCTAAGCCGACTACTTGTTGGCGTCGAGCACCGCCTTGCGTTCGAGCCAGCTCTGTCCGTCGGTGATCCACCTGGGTGCCGGCTCTCCCTTGAGGTAGTGCCCAAACCACTGCAGGATGCGCCGCTCGTAGTCCACGGCGTTCTCCTTCTTGCCGAGCCCGTGTCCTTCGCCGGGGTAGAGCAGCATCACCGCGTCCTTGCCGGCGCGCCGCGCGTAATTCCAGAACTGCGCACCCTGTCCCTTGTCCACGGTGCCGTCGTCGCCGCCGACTTCAATGAGAATGGACTTCGCCTGCATGTCGTGCGCGCGGTTGAGCGGCGAGTTGCGGAGCATTGCCGCCATGTCCTCCCAGGGCGGCACTTCCATGCGGAACTGGCCAGTCTCCCAGTGTGCAAACTCCGGGATGGAGTTCCAGTGCATTTGGCCGGCAAAACTGATCATGTCGGAAATGCCGGCGCCGGCCACCGCCGTCTTGAAGAGCTTGCTGTGGGTGGCGAGGTAGAAGGCCTCGTAACCGCCCTGTGAGTGGCCGCAATGCCCGATGTTCGCTGCGTCCACCAGGCCGCGCGCGATGACCGCGCGTACGGCGGGCTCCACAGAGTGGAGCACAGCGACCCCCGGCTCACGCGGCCGGAAGACGATGTCCGGCATCAGGACGAAATAGCCGTTCTGCGTGAAGACGTTTGCGTTGTAGTAGTCGTTCTCGCGTGGCACGATGAACCGGTGGAACCCCTGCGTCAGCATCTCGTAGGTGTACACGATCATCGGGTACTTCTTCTTCGCGTCGTAGTTGGCCGGGTAGTAGAGAATGGCCTGCAATGGCCGCCCGACGGCACTCGTGTACGAGAAGAGTTCGGCCTTCCCCCACGCATAGTCCTTCTTGAATGGGTTCGTCTCCGTCCAGCGCGCCGCACCTGACAAATCGCCGCTGGCGACGAACGCGTTGGGCGACTCATCGAAACGCTGGCGCACGAACACCACGCGGTCAGCGCTGTCGGCCTTGGACAGCTGACTAATAGATGCGTCGGCCAGCAACAGCTGCTGTACCTCACCAGACGGCATGAGGCGGGCGTACCCGCTCTGCTTGCTGCGCTTGCCGTAGAGGGAGAGATAGACGGGCTTGGAGCGGTCAATCGCACGTTCGGCGGGCGTCGCCGTGAACGGCGCAAAAGAGAACAGGCGATGCACGATCCCGTCGCGAGCGCCGTCCGTCAATCGCTTCCCTCCAGATCCGTCGAGCGCCAGCATCCAGACGTCGAACTCGGAGTAGACGTAGAGCGCCGAACCATCCTTGTCCCACACGGGCGCCCCGACCGGCGGCTTGAGATCCGTGGGATAGTCCGCATCGCGATTGATGAAATCCGTCCTGCCGCCCGCCGTCAGCTTGCCGGTGAGGTTGGTGCGTGCGCCGCTTGCGATGTCCACCAGCCAGAAGTCTCGACCGTCAAACCACGGAATGCGCTTGCCGGTCGGATCGGCGGGATACTGGAAGCGCACCTTCGTCAGCAGCTTGCGCCGTTCACCGGTCGCGATGTTGGTGACCCAGAGATCCTGATACTGCCGTCCAAACTTCTGTCCCCACGGATACGGCTTGCGGTCTGACTCGGTGGCATAGGTGTCACCGTCGGCCACCGCCGCGGACTCCGTTGGATCGGTGCCGAGTGCCAGTGGCTTATCGCTGTTCAGCGGCCACGCCGTGATCACCGTGGCACGCAGGTCGCGCTGCTCGGCCGATCGTTGCTCCGGGATCGCGTGAATGTCGTTGGAGTGCCAGATCTCGACGTCGGAGACCTTTTCTTCGCTCTTCTTCGGCCGCTCCGCCACGGGTTCCCGTTTGCGCGCACCGAGATAGAGCGTGGTGCCGTCGCGCGACCAGGTGGGACGCCGGTAGTCCGCGATGCGCAGGCCCGACGGCGCGCCGTCGAGTTGACGGAGCTTCAGCGTCGCGTCCGCCGCCGAGCTCCACGTGAGGACGACATGTGCGGTGTCGGCAAACGCCGTATCCACGCGCGTGCGCAGGACCGCGAGCGCATCAGACTTTGGACGCCAGGAAAGGGCGCGATACACCGATGTTGACGCGTCGAGCACCCGCACCGCCCCCGTCGCGCCATCGAACACGGAGACGCCGTTGCCGGCGTTGCCGTCCACGGTCACCGTGAACGCCAGCATCGGCTTGGATTCGCTCCATGCCTGTTCGGAAACATTACTGAACGAGAAGCGCGTGCCGTGGGCCAAGTCGAGTACCACGACCTCGCTGGTCTTCTTGCCCTCCGCGGCG
>JBAZTM010000201.1:0-3104 GCA_041661925.1 Gemmatimonadaceae bacterium | reverse complement strand
TTCGCCCACTGCCCACCGAGCGACGCAGGCACCGCAGCGTCGTGCGGGCGTTGGAGCTGGCGGTCGGCACCACCGTCACGCTCCGGTTGAAAGGAGGCGGCGTGCGCCACGGCGTGCTCGGGACCTTCGATGGTGAGAGCGAGGTGGGCACGATCGGCGACACGGTGGTGGTTGCAGGGCAGGTTCTGGGGGTCGAGCCGGACACGAAATAGCGCGATGGCCGCCCGTCGATCCGCCCTCGTGCGCACGGCTCCGCTTGAGCCAGCGCTCTGTCTGCCGGATGCTCGCGGGCGAAGAGCGCTCAGGCGTTCACCCGTGCGTCGACATGAGCACCCGTATCGAGATCTACGAAGCCTGCAAGCTGTGGCCCATCGAGGTCGTGCTCCCGCCGAACCGAACCTACGTGACGCTGTGGGGCGACGCAGGCGGCAAAGACGACCGCATCCTGTCCGACGGGCGGGGCTTCCTGCTCTTCGACGATCGCGCCCGCCTGGGCAAGTGGGTCCAAGGGCGGCGCGCGAGCTGCTTCGCTGGCCGACCAGGGATCACGCGACTGCGAGCCTACTTGCACGAGCGACCATGGCCATCCGAGGAGCCTACGAACTTCGACCTATCAGCCGTTCATCGAGCGCTCGGCCAGTTCGCGCAGCGAGCGCCCGACGCACGGGCAGCGGGGAGGATTGAAGTGGACCCCGAAATTCGGACCAGTGCGTAAGGTGGTACGCTGGACCTGCTCCGCAACGAAAAGGAGCAGAACCGATGACCACGACGCGAACCAAGCACACTGCGGCCTTCAAGGCGAAGGTGGCCCTGGAGGCCATCCGCGAGCAGCAGACCGTGCCGGCGCTTGCCCGGCGCTACGGCGTGCACCCGAACCAGATCTACAAGTGGAAGCGGCAGTTCCTCGAACAGGCCGCGCGTGTCTTCGAGCAGCCTGGCGAGGGCAACGGCGGCGGCGAACGCGAGGACGAGTTGCTCAAGAAGATCGGCGAGCTGACGGTGGAGCGCGATTTTTTATCGCGCGGGCTCGAGCGGCACCGCTGAGAACGCGGCGCGCGATGGTCGAGCCCTCGCCGAACTTGTCGATTCGTAGGCAGTGCGAACTCGTCGGCGTCAGCCGCTCGGGCGTGTACTACAAGGCCGTGCCCCTCGACGCCGAGGACCTCGCGCTGATGCGACGCATCGACGAGATGCACCTGCGGCATCCGTTCTACGGCAGCCGCAAGCTCAGCCATGAGCTCCGGCTCGAGGGGTACGCGGCGAACCGCAAACGGGTGCAGCGGCTGATGCGGCTGATGGGCCTGGAGGCGATGGCGCCGAAGCCAAACACGAGCCGGCCGGCGCCGGAACACCCGGTGTTTCCCTACTTGCTGCGGAATCTCGAGGTCAACCGCGTCAACCAGGTGTGGGCCGCGGACATCACGTACATCCCGATGGCGCACGGCTACGCGTACCTGGTCGCGATCATCGACTGGTGCAGTCGCCGCGTGCTGTCGTGGCGACTGTCGAACACCTTCGACAGCAGCTTCTGCGTGGAGGCGCTCGAGGAAGCGCTGAGGCGCTTCGGTAAGCCGGAGATCTTCAACACCGATCAGGGCTCGCAGTTCACGGCCAAGGCGTTCACCGATCCGCTGCTGAAGGCCGAGATTCGGATCAGCATGGACGGCAAGGGGCGATGCATCGACAACGTATTCGTCGAGCGCCTGTGGCGCTCGCTCAAGCACGAGGAGGTCTACCTGCACGCCTACGGCGATCTCGACGAGGCGCGCGCTGCCATTGGCCGCTACATGGAGTTCTACAACCGCGAGCGTCCGCACCAGGCTTTGGGGTACGCGACGCCCGATTCGTTCTACCGCGCGCTGGCCGAAGCAGCGTGAGGCAGTCCACAGCCGTCCACAGGCATGCACAAGTTGCCAGTCTCCCCCCTGGACCCCCCTCACGTGCCGGCTGACACGTCGCTGCCGCGCTCGGCAGCTGGAGCGTCGTGCCGGCATACGACGACGTGTTACGATGTGATCGCGAACCGAGCAGGCTCCACCTTAGACCGCCCCGCTGCTGGTCCGAAGAATGGGGTCCACCTCACCCTGTCCGCGATAGTGGCGCCTGCAGACGAAGAACGCCTGCCCGCACCACCCACAGCTCAACCGATAAAGCACCCCGCTTGCATCCATCCGCGCGCCGACGGCGGCGAAGTGGACGAACGCTTCGGGATCGGCGAGTGTGCTCGCGTACGCCCATCCGCGGTCGTACCCGTGTGGGCTCGGGGGTCAGCCCGAGCCCACACCTCTTTCTCCGCGCGGTGGAGCGTGCCCAAGCTCGCCGCCCCACGCGAATTTCCAGCTTGCCGCACAACCCAACGCGAGCACCGGCAACGCCCGCCTTGGCGCCCGTCACGCCGCTTGGCGCGGCTCGAGATCGACCCGACATCTCGAGCGAAACCGGCGCGTCGGGCGCCGGTCGTCGTGGTGCTGATGCCGGATAACCTCACGCTCGACCTGCGAAACCACCGCAACGTCCCCCCATCGACCGCAGCCGGCGACCATTGGCCGGATAACCGTCAAGGTGTTCAGACGAAACGGGGCACAAGGGTATGAACCGGATAGATCCCTGACAGGTTGGACCGAGGACGTCCCTTACGGAGCTCGCTCGCGGTCCGAGGACATCCCTGACATGGGGGTGGCATGCCCTGGCAGGAGACCAACGTGACGAAGGAACGCTTGAAGTTCGTGCTCGAGTGGGAGCGCCGATGGGATGAAGGCGAAGGGCGGATGAACTTCGCTGAGCTGTGCCGGGAGTTCGGGATTGGCCGGCAGCAGGGCTACATGTGGCGCGAGCGCTATCGTGAGGCCGGACACCGCGTGGAGGCGGTGGCGCAGCGTTCATCGAAGCCGCACACCATGCCGACGAAGATCGCCGAGGAGACGGCGGACGTCATCGTGGCGGCGCGCAAGGCGAGGCCGACCTGGGGGCCGAAGAAGTTGCGCGCTTGGCTGCTACACCACCACCCCGAGCGCGAGGTCCCGGCGGCGAGCACGATGGGGGAGGTGCTGCGGCGGCGGGGCCTGACGATGTCGCGACCCCGGCGCGTCCGGACCACGAAGGAG
>JBAZTM010000200.1:0-3112 GCA_041661925.1 Gemmatimonadaceae bacterium | reverse complement strand
GCAAATACTTGGATAACAACAGCGCGCCACGCGGAGCTTCGCGTGGCGCGCCCAGTACCTCAAGAAGTTGTCGTACTCCGTGGCCCTCCGTCGTTTCTCCGTGCGCTCCGTGGTGAAGAAAGCGCGCGGTCAGCAAGCGCGGTTGATTAGGGCCGCGCGGCCGGTAGCACGGTGAAAAGGCGAGGATCCACCCATCCGCGGTCAACGCCCACGCGGATGGGCCGCCAGCCGTTCGTCGGCGGGCCCAGCTGGACGCGCTGCGCCGAGTCCACCATCCGCAGCGTCTCGCTTTCCCGCGTCGGCGCCGGGCGCACGCGTACCCATGTGTTGGCCGTCGCGAATTCCCAGCGGCCGGTATCGGGCACGGCCACACTCGGCGGTGGCGCAGGTATTGGCGCCGCCGGATTCGGCAACGCGCTCTTGGTGGCGTCGGCAGTCGGCGCAGCCCGAAGCGCGGCGGGAACCGCCGCTGGTGCGGTGGTCGGAATCGATGCCGGTACTGGGGCCGCCGAAGCCGGTGCCGCGCGCGCCGATGAGTCTGCGGCTATCAGGGCCGTGGAATCGACCGGTGATGCCGCTTCTGCAATAACTCCCGTGTCCGGCACGCTTACGGCCGGAATCGGCGCGGATTTCGTCTGATCCGTGCGACGTGAAATCAGATACCCGACTGCGAGGATTGCGGCGATGCCAACACCGGTCAGCATCAGGCCGCGCACGAGTCGCCGTCCTGACGGGGCCGTCGACATCAGGCAGTTCGGGCAGACACCGATGGCGACGGGCCGCTGCACGCCGCAGTTGGGGCAATTGACCGTGACGACGCGTTCACCGCCGAACTCGTACGACACGAACGGCGCCTGGCACCGCGGACAGCGGGTGGCTCCGACCAGTGCTTTCGCACCGCATGCCGTGCAGTTCGTGTAGGGCATTCGGCCTATTTCGTCCCTCGCACACCGTCCACGTAATACGCCGTCTCGCCAAAGCAGCTGGTCGGTACGCCGCGGTGTTCCTTGTAGAACAGTGTCACCTGGCTTCCGGCGATCTTGGTAATCTCCTGCGCCACGGAGTCGTTGCGCACCGAGAAGTTGAAGATCTGCGGCGCGGTGCCCGGCACCGTGGTCATCGCAAGCTCACCTTCCCACGTCTTGCAGAGCCATCCCTTGCTGGAAAGCTTCTGCACGTATCCCGTCCGCGTCCCTTCGGAGTATGTGTACATGAACGCCACGCCCACCCACACCGCCATGCCGATGAACGGCACGAGCACGACGGTCAGCAGGGTCAGCTTTCCCCAATGCCGGCGGAACAGGCTGGGGCGGGGAGGTGCCGGAGCGTCAGGAGCGGGGGGAGGGGAAGACAGGGGTTCTTCGGGCATGGCACGTCGATCCTCAACGGGAAGTCCTTGTGGATTATCGCGCCGGGGACCGCTCGCGTCCACCGCGGGGCACGAAGCCAGAGGAGCGCACCACGCGACCCTCTTCACCACGGAGCGCACGGAGGAACGGCAGAGGGCCACGGAGGACTGCCACTGCTGGGGGTAACGACAGTACGCCACGCAGCGCTTTACGTGGCGTTCGCAGTTCCCCCAAAGAGGTAACGTTGTAGTCCTCCGTGGCCCTCAGTCAGTGCTCCGTGTGCTCCGTGGTGAGAAAGCCTAGCGTTGCGTTAGTTTTCACTCGTCTCCAGCCCCGTACCCCGTGGTCTTCACTCCACGCCGCCAGACCGTCACCGCGTACATCGGCAACGTCGCCGTCGGATCGGCGCACCCGGTCGTGGTGCAGTCCATGACCAACACCGACACGGCTGATCCCGTGTCCACGGCCGAGCAGGTGATCGCCCTCGCCAGCGCCGGGTCACAACTCGTGCGCGTGACGGTGAACAACGAGGAAGCCGCCGCCGCCGTGCCCGAAATGGCGCGGCGCGTGGCTGATGCCGGCGTGGATGTCCCCATCATCGGCGACTTCCACTACAACGGCCATCTGCTCCTCGCCAAGTATCCCGAGGCGGCGCGCACGCTGGCCAAGTACCGCATCAACCCCGGCAACGCGGGCGGCAAGCGGCGCGACGAGAACTTCCGCACCATCGTCCAGATCGCCGTGGACAATGGCAAGCCGGTGCGCGTCGGGGTCAACTGGGGCTCCCTCGACCAGGACCTGCTCACCGAAATGATGGATGTCAACGCGCGGCTGGCCGTACCAGCGGATGCGAAGGACGTCTACATCGAGGCGATGCTCGAAAGCGCGCTGCGCAGCGCCGCGCTGGCCGAGGAGGTGGGCCTTCGCCATGACCAGATCCTCATCTCCTGCAAGATCTCGCAGGTGCAGGATCTCGTGGACGCCTACCGCCGCCTCGCGGCGCGCTGCGACTATCCGCTGCATCTCGGCCTGACCGAGGCCGGCCTCGGCATGAAGGGAATCGTCGCGTCGTCCGCGGCGCTGTCGTTGCTGCTCGCCGAGGGCATTGGCGACACCATTCGTGTCTCGCTGACGCCGCGCCCGGGCGGGGATCGCACCGAGGAAGTGCATGTCGCGCAGCAGATCCTGCAGTCGCTGGGCCTGCGTTCGTTCACGCCGCAGGTGACCGCCTGCCCGGGATGCGGACGCACCACCAGCACCTATTTCCAGAAACTCGCCGAGGACATCCAGACGTATCTGCGCGAACAGATGCCGTTGTGGCGCGAGTCACACCCTGGCGTCGAAGAGATGAAGGTCGCCGTGATGGGGTGCGTCGTGAACGGCCCGGGTGAGAGCAAGCATGCCAACATCGGCATTTCGCTCCCCGGGACGTTCGAGGAACCCAAGGCGCCGGTCTACGTGGATGGCGCCCTGCTCAAGACGCTCAAGGGCGACCGTATCGTCGAGGAGTTCCTGGTGATTCTCAACGACTACGTGCAGCGGACATATCGCGCGTCATAGACGACTGCCACTTCGGTGCGCCGCGCTGGGCTATTTCACCACGGAGCTCACGGAGGAAAAGCGGAGGGCCACGGAGTACTGCAACTTCTTGGGGGAACTGCGAACGCCACGCTGAATTCAGCGTGGCGTGATGTCGTTACCCCAGTAGTCGTTGTACTCCGTGGCCCTCTGGCAGTTCTCCGTGCGCTCCGTGGTGAAAAAGG
>JBAZTM010000199.1:0-3128 GCA_041661925.1 Gemmatimonadaceae bacterium | reverse complement strand
TTGCGATAAGGTGGCGCGCGCACGCGACCGCCTCGTCGATGTCGTTCTCGAGCAGGAAGTCGATCTCCTTGGGGCGCAGGCCCACGTCGACGAGATTGCGGCCGACGCCGATGGTGAGCTTGCCGACCGAATCCGTGTACGGGTAGGGCTTGATGCCCTCGTCTATCTTGAGCTGCTTGCGGGCGATCTCGCGGAAGTCGGGCATCAATCCCCCACCTCGAAGCGCCGCCGCAGGAAGTCGTCGGTCGGGCAGTCGATCCGCGCGTAGGCCGGCGGCCCGTGGCGCCATATGCGCACGCCGATGGACAGGTGCGCCAGGACCGCGAGCCCGAGCGATAGCTGCGTGAGGCTGGGCGCGTCGCCGTAGGTCCACGACAACGCGCTGGCGACCATCGTCGGCAGCCACACGACGTAGGAGGCGCGGATCTCGACCTTCGTGGTGCGCGCGCTCATGTGCGACAGGCGGCACGCGCACATGAAGATGGCCGCGAAGCACACCGCGCCGTTGAGCGCGATCATCAGGTGGGTCTCATCCATCGTTTTTCCTGCCAAGGGACGACAGCCAGCCGGGCAGCACCTTCTTGAGCGCCGCGCCGATCCAGCGCATGACGGAGTTGTAGTCGCTCATCCATCCGATGCCGAAGGCGAGCGGGACCAGGAGCGTGCGCGGCTTCATCTCGGGGACCTGCGAGTGCGCCAATTCTGCGATGGCCACCGTCAGCACGACCGCCACGCCGACGCGAAGCGCGATGTAGTACATGGGCTGCCACCACTTCTGCATCACCTTTTCGGTCGCCGAAAGGGAGAGCGCGGAGCCAGCGGAGGCGCTCACGACGATGGCTGCGTAGGGTCCGAGTAAGTAGGCCACCTCGTTGGAAGTAACGAATGCAAGGAGAGCGACCAAGAGAGCCACCACGTCTGCGGGATCGCGCTCCATGGGCCTATGTCCGTAGAAAGAGAGTGCGGCCAAGTTCATAACAAATGAACAGGAGGTAGAGGGTGAGCATCACCGCGCCGACAGGAAGCCCGGTCGCGTAGTCGCAGAGGTTCACGCCGGCCGGCACCGCGCGAATGTCGGTGATCGCGAGCCGACAGACGCTCATCTGCGCGCCTTCAAGGATGCCGATCACCAGCGCAGTCGCCGCCATCACGCGCCAGATCGTGCGGTGGTAGCCGTAGACCATGAGCAGGATCACCGCGCACAGGACCGCCTCCCATGCGCCGCCCAGGACGTAGAACCACGCCGCCGCGCTCATGCTCGACCCCTCGGCCAGCCAGTTGGCCGTGCCATGGCGCAGGAACGCGCCGGCGAGCAGGATGAGCGCGAGGAAGCGCATTACTTGCGCTCTTCTCCGGGGCCGCCGCCGCTCTTCTCCTCGCCTGGGCCGCCGCCGGACTTCAGCACGTCGAGGATCGGGCAACCGAGCGCGCTGGACGTGCGCCACGCCTGGATCACGATGCCGGCCACGAGGCCGATGAGCGCTGCGGTGATGGGGTTCATGGCTTGCCTCCTTTGAGCTTGTCGCGCTCGGCCTTGAACTTGGCCACGCGCTCGGGGGTGTGCGCCTGCGCGATCACGCCGCCCAGGCTCGTGATGCGCTCGGCCGGCGCTGGCGGGAATCCCAACTCGGCCATGTGCCGCTCGACGTGGGGCATGATCGCGGCCAGCGACTCGCCGGGCTCGACCGAGGTGCGGTGATGGCGCGTGGCGATGACCTCGCCGGCGTCGTTCAGCGTCTGCTCGGTAAAGCGAATCTGGACGACGTCATGCTCGTCGGGGTCGGCGCGGACTAGCGTGCGTTTCGTGGCCATGGGAGTCCTTTAGACGAAATGCGTGACGGACAGGTGGACCTGCGTGCCGCTGCCGAAGAAGACGGCCGTCGGCGTGGTGGCTGCCGCAGCGGTGAGGCCCGTGATGGTGATCGACGTCGTCTGGATGTAGCACGCCGCCCACGTAAGGTTGCTGGCGATGCCGGTGAAGAAGCCGACCGTCCCGGCGGTGGTAGCGGCGGACGTGAACGGCGCGCCGGTGATGACGCCGGTCGAGCCGGTGCCGATCGCATTGACCGTCATCTCCATCACGAGCGTTACCTTGCGGCCGATCTTGGTATAGGTTCCGGTCCTCGATGTGTAGGTCGCCGTCCCGCCGAGGCTCGGCGTCCACGTTCCTTCCTCGTAGTCGTCCAGCGTGTTCGCGTCCGCGCTCGGGACCTGCACGGCCGGGAACTGGTAGTTCCCGTTGTTGAACGCATCGAACAGGAGCCCGATGCGGTTCGCGTAGTCGGTGTTGACGCCGTTAGTCGGCTTGGACAGGGTGGCCATTTAGCTCTCCACGATCTTGAGTTGCAGGCGGTGCATGTTGAAGTTCTCGAACACCATCGGGTTCGTGACCTCGAGTGAGCCCAGCACGGTGAAGTCGCGCTCGTATTTCGGAGTCGCGTGCTCGGGGAACAGGCAGACGAGGATTTCTTTCGACGGGTCGCACACGTACTGGAGGTCGGCCCATGCGCTGCGGTCGGCCTCGGTGTCGAAGATGGTCTCGAAGGGCAGCTCGCGCCACGAGCGACGCGCCAGGCGGCGCAGCGACGAGCCCACGGTGCGGCGATGCTTGGATCCGGGGACCCACTGCGGCGCGGCCCCGTACGCGGCATTGTATGGCGCCTGCACGTAGTCGCCGAGCACGATGCGGCGCGACTCGAAGTAGGAGGTATCGACGGCGCCCGCGTTCGCGATGGTGATCTCGAAGGCCGAGACCGCGACCGGCGTGAACCACGTCGAGAAGGGCGCGAGCCTCGCCGTGCGGTCAGCGTTGTCGACGCCCCACGACTGGATGCCCCACAGGAACGTGTTGTAGACCTCGCCCGTCGGCGTGAAGAAGTCAGCGGCCGAGACGTTCCGCACCAGCGTCGTCTTCGCCACGTCCGACCACAGGCGCACCGCGACCGTCGCGCCTATGAGCGACGAGCCATCCGCCGGCCAGATCGACAGGTGCGAGATCTGCCGCGCGTTGCCGCCGAAGGTTCCGGTGATCACCTGCGAGTTGAGATTCGTCGAGCGCCACACGTCGTCGCGCACGTTCGATTGCAGGTTCTCGACCGCGAACGACGTGCTGGCCTCGCTCGTGACGG
>JBAZTM010000198.1:0-3138 GCA_041661925.1 Gemmatimonadaceae bacterium | reverse complement strand
GCTGCATGGCCATGCCCACCGGCCGACACACGCGGCCGAACGCTTCCTGATCGGCGGGCGCGCCGGTCTGCGCAAAGGTTGCCGCGAGCGTGGAGCGGAGTGCGTCGAGGCGCTCGATCTCCGCGACCGCCTTGCCAACGCGCTCGCCCTGCTGCGCAACGGAGGGTGCGGCCGTGACGATGGAGATGGCCAAGCCGAGGCCAATCGTACGAGGTGAAAGCGGGGATCGCATGACGCTACTCCGGCGTGTGCGGGAACTGAATGCATCTATCATAGCTACACCGCCGAACCGATGGAGTCCGCAACCTCCCTACCTTGTTGAAGGCGCAACTCCGAGTCAGCCGCTACGCCAGTCGTGAGAACCGGCGATCCGACCCCGGCACATCCATCCCGAAGCTCGCCGTGCCGATCACCGCCGCGAGCAGTGAGACCGCGATCGCCGGCCAGCCAATCGGTACCGGCGCCGGCGCGCGCGCCGACGGCAGGGTCGTCAACGCCGCGCCGCCCACCACGAACAGCAGCGTGAGCCACTGGTACAGCCGGAACCCGGCAATCACCGCCGTCTGCGGTTCGCCGCGGTAATGCTCTTCCACAAAGCGGCCGAGCCCGACCAGCACAAAGTACATCCCGGCGATGAACGAAAGCGGCGCCTCGATGATCCACAGGCGCGTGAGCGCAACGCCGACCACCATAAGCCAGAGCAGCGAGTAGATCTGCGTGGGGTGAATGGGCACACCGCCGAGATTGGCGAGCCGCGTCGGGCGCGGCATGGGGTGCACGTACGTGATGCCCACAGCCGCCGGCGCCGGCCTCCCGTGACAGCAGCCGTTCACGAGGCAGCGCACGCGGCCGAGTCCCTGGCCGAACGCCAGGACGACGCACGTCGCCGCCAGGAGGCGCCAGGCATCCACTCCGGCGTAGACGGCGGCAAACACCGTGCCGATCACACCGATCATTCCGCCGAAGTAGCCGAAGGGGCGCAGCAGCTGCGGCGAGCCTTCGATGAGTTGTGCCCAGAGCGCGGCGGTGAACGCACCGACGAGCGACGCGGCAAAGATCCACCAGAGCACGTCGGGCCCGCCGAGCCAGATGCCGACTGGGAAGCTCAGGGCGACGCCGATCCCGATGAAGAGCCCGTGGCTCAGCAGTCGCACCGGTCCAAGACTCCACTCCGCCCAGGAGTTCGCGCCGCGTTCCGACAACCGGCGCAGCCATTCCCACACCTCGCCGCCGCGCGCGAGCACCGCAAACAGCGCAATCGCTGCCACGACATCTGCCGCGGCGTGAATGCCCACCGTCGTGCAGCTCACGCCGATGGCAATGGCCAGGAGCCACATCCAGCGTCCGCGACGATACGTGGACGAGTACATGGACGCGGCGATGCACGCCCAGACGACGTGGAAGGCGGGGAAGGCGGTGAGCGGCGAGTTAAAGGTTCGTTCGAGTGCGACCCACGACGAGAGGAACCCCGTCCCGGGGATCGCGCGCGGTTCGTACACGACCGGCACCAACAGATAGAACGGGATGATGATGGCCATCGCCCACAAGCCGCGCCGTGCGAACAGCCGCAGGTCGCGCTGGCGCCGGGCGAACAGCGGGGCGAGCACGACCATCGGATAGACGGACTCATAGATGATCGCCGTCCACGGCACCACGGGGATCATCGCGTCGAGCGAAAATCCCGACGACGGCGCATCGAACGGCGCGCCGAGGAACTCGATGCTCAGGTAGATCGCAAGCCACGGAATGAAGACGAGTGCGTAGACTGCGGCGCGATGCCACGGTGTGGGGGCATCGTCCACCGCGGGTGGCGGGCGCAGCATCGGTTCCGCCACCGCGCCGAAGCGCTGCCGCGTGCGCGCGCGCTCGAAGCCCATGACCCACGCCACGCAGGCGAGCGCGAAGACCGGCGAGACAATCCAGAGACCCGCCGGTGACGCGAAGATCAACGACGTGCCCATCGCCACGGCGACCGCTCCCACGTAGAGCGGGTCGGCGAGGTACCGGTAGATTCCGCGCGAGACGAGCCGCTCAGGTGGAAACGCACTCATGGGCAGCCCGCCGCCATACCGCCAGAGTGCAATCGTCCCCGCGGTCATGATGGCCACGCCAGCGGCGGCCAGCAGCGCGCCCGCCCACGCGGTATCCGGAACCGGCAGCCGTACCCATCGGTCGAGGCGGCTTGCCCAGAGGACGAGCAGGGCGGGGAGGACTCCGACGAACAACGCGGCGTAGAGAACCTTCAGCAGCCGCACGCGGCGCAGTGACGATGTCATTTGAGCCTGACGATCTCGTGAATCGCCCAGCCCTGGGTAGTCTCGCCTGCCGGGTTGGTCCACGTTCCGCGACTGCACCACTTGGTCTCTTCCCAGGCTATTGGAATGTGGGCCGCAATGCGGGCGAGTCCGGTGATGCCGCGCAGCAGCTTGCCCACCGAGCGGTCATGCAGCGTGCGCGGCGCTACGAGCGTGAGCCGCCCGGCGCCGAGCATCACGCCATCGTCTCCCACGGAAGCGTCGTTGCAGAGCGCACCGTTGTGAATGACCCACCGCTGCGGCGACGGCCCGCGCCAGTCGATCCAGACAAGCGAGACGGTGGCGTCATCGCTCATCCAGCGTCCCCAGCGCAATTCGTCAATGGGCATCTCCCACGGAAGCACGGACATCGTGATGCGCTCGACATAACCCGTGCCCTTGCGAATGACCCCATCATCATTGGCGCGCATGAGGGCGGACGGCGCGAGACACTCCCACGTGACCCGTCCACGGGCGTCATCGAGCATGGTCACGGTCACGCCGGGCGTCTTCGGGTCGTGCACGGTCTCCAGCGCGAGGCGCTTGGACTCCCACACCACACGCCCGTCCACCACACACGGGGGTGGAACGCGCCGCAGGCTCGACCGCTCCTCGGGCGCCGCGCCGCGCGCGTAGCGACAGACGTTGTGCCAGGTGACGTCCACACCGAGCCAGGTGAGCTGCGCCCAGTACGCGATGGCCGCGCTGCCGTCCGAGTCGACGGCATCGAGGTACCACTTCTCGAGGGCGAAGCGTTCAGGCGCGCGGGGCGCCGGGGTCATCGGGTCATCGGATTTCGGAGCACAGAGCGAAGCATATGTCCTCAAGCATGGGGCGATCGGGC
>JBAZTM010000197.1:0-3138 GCA_041661925.1 Gemmatimonadaceae bacterium | reverse complement strand
TGGCGCAGAATCGTGGAATTCGCGATGTAGTTCAGCGCCAGCTGCTCCGGCTCGATGGAGGCAACGCGCTGCTCCACCTTTGCCAGCAGAAGCAACAGCGCGGACTTGCCGGCTCCCGTCCGGCCAACAACGATGCGGCGCGGCTCTCGCGTGTTGCGAAGCACGGCCAAATCACCTGTATCTACAAAGCACTCCTTCAAGTACTCGGTGTCCTGCTCTGCGCCTTCGGTGCCGATGGTATCATGGCGCAGAAACTTGAACTGAGATCGGTTCAGAGGAGACATTGCATGCCTGTGCGAGAGACTGATTGCCGAGCGAGGCCCACCCGGCAGATTCAGGTGATCGACGCAACAGCCTGGTGGAACACCTGCGCGGGCGTGCGGAACCCGAGCGTCTCGCGGGGCCGACCATTCAGTTCGTCGGCGACCGCGTCGAGCTCGTCCTGCGTAACGTTGGCGAGCGACATGCCTTTCGGGAAGTACTGCCGAAGCAAGCCGTTCGTGTTCTCGTTGGTCCCGCGCTGCCACGGGCTCTGCGGGTCACAGAAGTACACCTGCACGCTGGTCGCGATGGTGAACTGCTGGTGGTGCGCCAACTCACTGCCGCGATCCCAGGTCAGTGAGCGGGGGAGGTGCTCCGGCAGGCGCTGGATCTCGCGCGTGAGCGCGGCGATCACGACCGCAGTCTCCTTGCTCGCGATGGCGATCAGGATCGTGAAGCGCGACGTGCGCTCGACCAGCGTGATGATGTGCGAGTTCCACGCGCCGGCGAGGAGATCGCCCTCCCAGTGGCCGGGCACCGCGCGATCGTCCGCCTCTGGCGGGCGCGCACTGATCGGCACCGCCGCGACGATCTGACCGCGGCCTTGGCGCTTCCGGGTCGCGGTGCGCGCGCGTCGCGCGACGCGCGGCCGTCGCAGCCGGCGCTGCAACTCCTTCTTCAGGACGCCGCGCCCCTGAATGAAGAGCGTGCGATAAATGGTCTCCGGCGACAGATGCAACTCCGGCACGAGTGGGAACGTGAGGCGAAGCCACCCCGCAATCTGGCCGGGGGACCAGCGATGTTCGAGCGCCCACGTGACGAACGCGGCGAGTTCCGGCTGCTGCGCGAGCCGACAGCGCTTCGGCCGGCGTGCCGCCGCGGCCGCCGCGCGCTCCGCGGCCTCGGCGTCGTACTGCGCGCGCCCGCCGTGCGCCGCGACCTCTCGACTGATCGTCGACGGCGCCCGATCGAGCGTGCGCGCGATCTCGCGGACGCTCCGGCCGAGCGGCAACGCGCGCGCGATGTGCTGCCGCTCAGCGAGCGACAGCACGCGGAGCGCCCGCGTGCGCAGTCGGGGCGCGATGCCCCCAGCGGCGCGAATGATGAAGTGGATGGAGCCGGGGCGTTTGCCCACCGCGCGGGCGATCGCATGGCGCGACTCGCCGGCGCGGTGTCGGGTCCAGAGGTCGATCAACTGCTCGCGCGTGAAGCCGCGGGAACTCGTGGTCTGCATGGGAACACCTCCATTCGAGAAAGAAGGAAGGTGTTGCGACGACCATCTGACTCTGGACCACCTAACGTTTGGTTGTGCTGTGGCCGTTCAAATAGAATGCGGCGCCGCAGGCGCCGCTACCGAAGCACGGCCATCTGCACCAACCATCGTTAGGGTGCGTGCATTCACATAGTAAGTGCAACACCGTCGCCGCACTCGGATCTGGGTGAGGTGACCTGGGGCAGGCTAGGCTTCAGTTCTCCTCCAAGAGAAAGGACGCCATGACCTACGCCCAGATCACCCTCGAAGAAAGGTACGCCATTTCCGCGCTCCGCAAGCTCGACTACACGTGCGCCGCGATCGCGCGCGAGCTCGGTCGACACCGCAGCACGATCGGTCGCGAGGTGCGCCGCAACGCGTGGCGTACCGACGGCCGTTCCTATTGGGTCGACAAGGCGCAGTCCTATACGAATGAGCGCCGCCGCGCGTCGCGCCGGAACACGCAGTTCTCCGCCGAGGAGTGGGCCCTCGTCGAGTCGGTGCTGCGGGAGGACTTCAGTCCTGAGCAGGTGGTCGGCTGGTTCGCGCGCTTCAAGATCCTCGCGATCAGCCACGAGACGATCTATCGCTACATCTGGGAGGACCAGGCACGCGGCGGCACGCTGCACGTCCACCTGCGCCGCGCGAACAAGCCATTCCGGAAGCGCTATGGCGCCTATGACAGTCGAGGCCGTCTCGCCGGCAAGCGGCACATCTCGACGCGCCCCGCCGGCGCCGAGAATCGGTCGCGGGTGGGCCACTGGGAGGTGGATACCGTGCTCGGCAACAGTCAGGGGGGCGCCTGCATCGTCACGCTCGTCGAGCGCAAGACCGGCTTCGTGGTCATCGGGAAGCTCGAACGCCACACCGCCGCAGACCTGAACGCGCGCCTCGAAGCGATGATCGCCCGGCAGCGGCGCCCCGTGCGGACCATCACCGCGGACAACGGGACCGAGTTCCACAGCTACAAGGCGCTCGAGCAGCGCGTGACCGCGAAGTTCTACTTCGCGACGCCGCATCATTCGTGGGAGCGCGGCTCGAACGAGAACATGAATGGACTGATCCGGCAGTACTTGCCCAAGGGCGTGAGCATGGAGCATGTCACGCAGGCCGACTGCGACCGCATCGCAGCAAAGCTCAACCGCCGACCACGCAAACGGTACAACTGGCACACCCCGGAGGAACTCTATGCCGCGTGACGCTCATTGTTGCACTTCACACTTGACCTCAGACCGGCCGCCGACGACGTTCGCGGTGCGCAACTTCCGCGGTCCGACCGATGGCGCGCGGACGGGCCCACGGGCACGGGTTCACGCGCGCTCAACGCCGGCGGATCTCATGGGCCACGCCACACGGGCCGACGCGCAGCGAATTCCGCGCAGCGCGCGCACTGTCGTCAATCGTGGTTGCCGTTCCCCGAAAGACCTTCACGATCCCGGCCCGAATCTTCAGGGAACCACGACCGGTCGGGCTCGGGCATAACGTTTGGTTGTGCTGTGGCCGCTTTCATAAAATGCAGGTGGGCGGCGGCGCCGTACCCAAAGGTACGATAAAGCGCGGCCGCCCACCTGCTTCGCTACCGCGGCCATCTGCACCAACCGCCGTTATGCAGGCCGCCGACGACT
>JBAZTM010000196.1:0-3165 GCA_041661925.1 Gemmatimonadaceae bacterium | reverse complement strand
AACCCGGCGTCCGACGAATCGCCGGCCGGGCCGAGCGAGGCCTAGGTGGGCAAGGTCCTCTCGATCGTCAGCCAGAAGGGGGGCGTCGGCAAGACGACGAGCGCCGTGAACCTCGCCGCGGCCTTCGCCCGCCGCGGCCTGAAGACCTTGCTCGTGGATGTGGACCCGCAGGGATCGGTGCGCTTCGGCGTCGGCCTGCGGCAGGGCGTCGACACGCGGGGCTTTGCCGACTACCTGCGCGGGGCGCGTACGCTGCGCGAGGTCATTCTCCCCACCGCCCTGCCCTGGCTGCGCGTCATGCTCGTGGGCACCGTCACCGACGGCGCCGACCACAGCGACTATCAGGCGCGGGTCGCCGCCAGCGACCTCCTGCCGCGCATGCTGAAGGCGGCGCGCGATCGCTGCGACATCGTCGTGGTGGACACGCCGCCGGGCCTGGGCCCGATCGCGCGGCGCGTGCTGGAGAGCACCGATCGCGTGCTCGTGCCGATGCAGGCGGAGCCGCTGGCGCTGCAGACCACGCCGCAGATCCTGCGCAGCATCCAGGACGTGGTGGCGTCCAATCCGGCGCTGACGCTCGACGGCATCCTGCTGACGATGTATGAAGCTGGCAATCCGGCGTGCGAGCGGACGGTGAAGTACGTGCGGGAACACCTGCCGGCGGCGATGGTATGCGACATCATGATCCCGCGATCCTATGCGCTCGCCGAAGCGTTTGCCGCCGGCCAGCCCGCGGTGGTCCGCGAACCGGCCGATCCCGCCAGCCAGGCGTACGTGAACCTCGCCGTGCGGGTCGCCGAGCGGCTCTCCGCGGACTCAGAATGAGCCGGGCGCCGCGTTGGGTGGCAGCGGCCGTCGTGGCCGCGGCCTGGGTGGGAGCCTGCTCCGATGTTGGCACTTCCCCCGACGGCATCGTGGCGCTCGCGTTTGACACCCTGCCGTATCCGTCGGTGGTGGCCGGCGACACCATGCGCGACTCCACCGGACGGTTAGCGCCGCTTAGCGCGGTGGCGTACAACGCCGACGGCGACGTCATCGCCGATCCGGCCGTGCGGTACATTGTGCTCGACACCGGCGTGGTGATCAGCAGCCAGAACTACCTGATCGCGACGACCCGCACGAGCGGTACGGTGCGCGTGGTGGCGGCGGCCGCCTCACTGCAGTCGCTGCAGAAGACGGTGACTGTCACGAGCAAGCCAGACACGTTTGCGGCCAGTGGCGCGACGTCGGACACGCTGCGGTATGCGCTCCCCGACGCCTCGACGAATGTGAGCAAGGCGATGACGGTGAAGCTCACGCGCGCCAGCTCGGGGACGGCGCTCAATGTGCCGGGATTCCTCGTGAGCTGGTTAGTGACGTTCCGCGGCCAGACAGTCCTGAAGGCGGACACCACGCTCGCGTCGCTCTGGGACGACGCGAACAGCCGCAAGGTCAGCCTCGTGGACACGACCGGAACGGACGGCACGGCCGCGAGAACCCTGCGCATCCGCTCCACTGCCCTACCCTCGACGGCGGACTCGTTCGTGGTCTTCGCCTCCACCAGCTACCTCGGCGTGCCAGTAGCGGGAAGCCCGGTGAAGTTCGTAATTCATTTCCGTCCCAAGTCGGAGCGCTGACCGCGGCCCCTGCCGCTCGGCGCGAGCAACCCCCGCCGAGTGGAGCTGACGATGATCGCACAGGGAGGCCCGCGCCCCGCCCCGGGCACGCTGAATCGCCTGTTCTTTGACGCGATGGCCGCGTACGACCGTCCGGACGCGATGAACCACCGCGTGAGCCCCGGTCAGTGGCGGGCGATCTCGCACCGGGAAACGGAGCGCCGCGTGCGGCACCTCTCGCTCGGCCTCACCGAACTCGGCCTCAAGCCCGGTGACCGGGCGGCGCTGATTTCGGAGAATCGCCCGGAGTGGGCCCTCACCGACTGGGCCTGCCTCACCGGACGACTCGCCGACGTCCCGATCTATCCGTCGCTCCCCGCCGAGCAGGTGGTGCACCCGCTCAATGATTCGGGCGCGGTCATCGTCTTCGTGTCGGGCGAGCTGCACGCGGCGAAGATTGCCGCCATTCGCGCGCAATGTCCGGCACTGCGGCACGTGATCACGTTTACCAATGCGCTCGTGGCTGGCGCCGACCTGACGCTGGCCGAGGTGGAGGCGCGCGGCGCCGCGGTGGACACGCCGGAGCGTGCCGCACAGTGGAAGGCCGACGCGCTCGCAGCGCAGCCCAATGACCTCGCGACGCTGATCTACACGTCGGGAACGACGGGGCTGCCGAAAGGGGTGATGCTGTCGCACGACAACATTTACTCCAACGTGCAGGCGTCGATGTTGGTGATTCCGCTCGACAAGGGCCGCGAGGTGGCGCTCAGCTTCCTGCCGCTCTGCCACATCTTCGAGCGAATGGGAGATTACATGTACTGGGCGATGGGAGCGGCCATTTACTACGTCGACAGCTTCGACACGGTGCCCATCGCGCTGCAGGAAGCGAAGCCCACGTTTGCGATGTCGGTGCCGCGACTGTACGAGAAGATGTACGCCCGCGCGTTCGAGAATGCGCTGGCAAGCGGTGCGTTCAAGAAGCGCATCTTCTTCTGGGCGCGCGCGGTGGCCGACGTGTGGGCCAACGCCAAGCTCGCGGGGGAAGAACCCGCCGGCCCGCTCGCCTGGCAGTATGCGCTGGCGCAGAAGCTCGTCTTCAGCAAGATCAAGGTGCGCACGGGCGGCCGCATGAAGTTCTTTGTCTCGGGCGGCGCCCCGCTGTCGCCGGAGATCAACAAGTTTTTCTACGCGGCGGGACTAACGATTCTTGAGGGATACGGGCTCACCGAAACGTCACCGGTGATCGGCGTCAATAGCCCGTCGGCGTTTCGCATCGGCACCATCGGCCGGCCCATCGCCGGCGTCGAGGTGCAGATTGCCGGCGATGGCGAAGTGCTGACGCGCGGGCCGCACGTGATGCAGGGCTACTGGAACCGGCCCGACGCGACGGCGGAGGCGATTGATGCCGAGGGGTGGTTCCACACCGGCGACATCGGCGTGCTCGAGGACGGCTTCCTGCGCATCACCGACCGCAAGAAGGACATCATCGTGACGGCGGGCGGCAAGAACATCGCGCCGCAGCCCATCGAGAACGGCTTCAAGACCAACAAGTATGTCTCGCCGGCCGTGA
>JBAZTM010000195.1:0-3173 GCA_041661925.1 Gemmatimonadaceae bacterium | reverse complement strand
GAGTTCCGCGAGAGACGTGATCTTGAATTCGACCTCGACGTCAGCCTGGTGGGTCAGGATCTCGCCAAAGACGTCGAGGCGGCGCTGGTAGCGCAGTGCGTTGATCCGGCGGCCGCCCTGGATCGCCACGGTAAAATCGAGGTCGTTGTACGGGCGGTCGCCGGCGGGGCTGCGCAACACGCCGCCTTCGCCGCGACCGTAACCGCCGCCGAGCAGCACGGCTTCGAGTTTGCGGTCGGGGAGGAGGGCGCGGAGGCCGTCGGCGACGCGGGCGCAGCTCAGCGCGAGGTGCCGTTCGAGCGCGGCGTCGCCGTCGAGGGTGAAGCGCGCGCCTGCCGGGGGATCGGCTTCACGCAACTGCCGGCCCACCGGCAATCCGTGCCGGCGCCCGAGCCGTTGCTGCCAGCGCACGCCGGCGGCGCGGAGCCACTCGCGCAGACGGCGGGTGCGGAGGCAATAATACAGGTCGCCGCCGGCCTCGCGCGCCCACCCGAGGAACTGCGCGCGGAGCGGGTGCGACTCCGGCCCCGCGTCATGGCCGCCGGCGGCCAGCGCCCAGGCTTCGCCAAAACTGCGTTTGTAGGCCTGGCGCGGCGTGTAGTTGTGCGAGTGCATCACGACCGACTCCGGGCAATAGCCGATGCGATAGCCGGCGCTGCGGCACCAGCGGGTGTAGTCGTCGTCCTCCGAATACTGCAGCGTCTCGCGAAAGGCGCGGCGGGCCCACACGTCGCGGCGCAGCCCGCTGCTGACCATGCTGAAGAAATGATCCCAGCCGGCCGAGGCGCGGTTTGCCCCGAAGCAGCGCTCGTAGTCGCGGGCGACGTGCGCGGCGCAATCGGGGCGCGGAATCTGGCGGCCAAAGACGGCGGCCACCTGCGGATCGTCCAGGGCCCGCACGAGCGGCTCGAGCCAGTCCGGCCCCTGCGGGGTGGCGTCGGCGTTCAGGAAGATCACGCGGTCGTGGCGGGAGAGCGCCATGCCCTGGTTCAGCACGCGGCCGGGGCGGTATTCGTGCGGCAGGATTTGCACGAAATGCCGGGGATGCGCGCCGCGGAGCAGTTCCACCGAGCCATCCGAAGAGCCGGAGTCGAATGCGATGAGTTCCCAGTTCCGATAATGCTGCGCCGCCAGGGCCGGCAGGGTGTCACGCAGCGCCCACGCTTCGTTGCACGAGCGCAGGAGAATGCTGACGGGCAGTTCGGCCATCCGCCAGTGTCGTCAAGGCGCCCCGGGGGCGATATGGGGTGATACCCGACGCCGGGCATGGTTTCCCTGTGGGCGGGGCGCCCTCGCCCCGCGAGGTTGGGTGACGAAACGAACCGTGCGGGACGAGGGCGTCCCGCCCACACGAACGTGACACGGTAGTATTGGAGCCTGCGCGTATCGGCCCCGGGAGGTGAAGACCCACTGCCGGTGCGCGCGCGGATCGGGCAGAATACGCGCCACGAACCACGCCGCATGAAATTTCCGCGCAACACCCGGCCCGTCACTCTCTCGATCGGCATCATGGCCTGGAACGAGGAACACTCGATCGGGCCGATGCTGTCGTCGCTCTTCGAGCAGACGATTTTCGCGGACCTGGACGCGCGCGACGAGCGCTGCGAAATCGTCTGTCTGGCCAACGGCTGTACGGATCGCACCGTGACGGTGGCGCTGGGGATCTTCGGCCGGATGGAGCGGGAGCACCCGGCGCACCACGCGCTGCAGTTGCGCGTCGTCGATCTGCCGGTGCCGGGTCGGAACAACGCCTGGAACCGCTTCGTGCACGAATTTTCCGCGCGCGAGGCGCGGTTCATCTGCCTGATGGACGCGGACATTCTCTTCAACTGCAGCGACACCCTCGGGCTCGTGCTGGGGGAACTGGAGCGCAATCCGCACCTGGGCGGCGCGTCGGACCTGCCGGTGAAGGCGATTGCCCTCAAGGCGCGGCCCACCTGGCGCGAGCGGCTCTCGCTCGCGACGTCGGACATGACCGACACGATTCCCGGCCGGCTGAACGGGATGCTCTACTGCCTGCGGGCGGGCATTGCGCGCAACCTCTACCTGCCGCGCGATGTGCTGGCCAACGACGACGGCTTCTTCAAAGCCGCGATCTGCACCGACTTTTTCCGCGCCCCGCTCGACACCGGCAAGGTGGTCACCGTCCGCGCCGCGACGCACCTGTACGAGCCGTACCTCAAATGGCGCGACGTGTTGAACAACCAGAAGCGCCAGATGATCGGCCAGGCGACGGTGCACGTGATTGTCGAGTATCTGCTGACCCTGCCCGAGAGCGATCGCGCCGCGCTCGCCACGACGCTCCGCTGGCTCGAAGCGCGCGACCCGGACTGGCTGAAAAAGCGGATCGCGGTGCACCTGGCCCGCACGTTTCTCTTTTGGCGGTTGTTCCCGGGCCTGCTCGGTTTTCGCTGGCAGCGGCTGGCGCGGTTGCGCGGCCGGCGCCGGCTCACGCACCTGCCCGCGGCGCTGGCCGGTTTCGCCGTGACGCTCGTCGCGTGCTGGCAGGCCGCCCGGTTTCTGCGCCGCGGGGCGACCCACTACTGGCCGAAGCGCGTGCGGACGGAGATGGCGGGCGCACCGTTGCTCCTGTCCGAGCGCAAGGCCGCCCATCCCTCATGAACGACACCGCCCTCCAGAACAAAGAATACTACGAACGCTACTGGTCCGCCGGTAAGCAGGTCTTTTCCGGTTCCAAACAAGGTTATGCCGGGGCCTTTCGCCGGTGGATGGCCACCCAGCTGGGCGGGATGATCAAGGAGTCGACGGTGCTCGAGGTGGGCTGCGGCGATGCCACGTTCACGAGCGAACTAGCCCGGTATTCCTCGGCGGTCACGGCGATCGACATCTCCGCCGGGCAGATCGCGGAGAATGCGGCGCGCCTGCCGGACATCGCTTTTCGCCAGCACGACGTCGCCGTGCGCCTGCCCTTCGAGGACCGGAGCTTTGCCGTCGTGTGGTGCTCGGAGGTGCTGGAGCACCTCTTCGATCCGGGGTTCGCGCTCCACGAGATGCTCCGCGTGTTGCGCCCCGGCGGGCAACTGCTCGTCACCGTGCCCTATCACGGGCGGTTCAAGAACCTGCTGATCGCGCTGTTCAAGTGGGACCAGCATTTCGTGCCGTCGAATCCGCACATTCGCTTCTTCACCAAACGCACGATGGCGCGACTGGGG
>JBAZTM010000194.1:0-3181 GCA_041661925.1 Gemmatimonadaceae bacterium | reverse complement strand
TGCGACGTCTCCAGCGCCGTCCCCTCGGGGAAGTCGAGCACCACCTGGAACTCCGACTTGTTGTCGAACGGCAGCATCTTCACCTGCACGAGCTTCACGCCCACCAGCGCCACGGAGCCCACGAGCAACACACCGATGCCGGCATAGAAGCGCATCCGGCGCGTGCGGTTGTTCATGAGCGGTTCCATGATGCCGGCGTAGAACTTCGCGAACTTCGACGCCTCCTCGGGCTCGTGCTCGCGTCCTTCCACCGGCGCGGCGAGCGGCTTCACGTGTCCGCGCAGCAGGCGCAGCGCCAGCCAGGGCGTCACGATGAACGCCACGGCGAGCGATGCCAGCATCGCCACCGACGCGCCCACCGGAATGGGACGCATGTACGGTCCCATCAACCCCGACACGAACGCCATCGGCAGGATCGCCGCGATGACCGTAAAGGTGGCAAGGATCGTCGGGTTGCCCACCTCATCCACGCCCTCGACGGCCGCTTCCTCGGGACTCACGCGACCCATCTGCAGATGGCGGTAGATGTTCTCCACCACGACGATGGCGTCGTCCACCAGGATGCCGATGGAGAAGATCAGCGCGAAAAGCGTGATGCGATTGAGCGTGTAGCCGAGCGCGTAGTACGCAAACAGCGTCAGGGCGAGCGTCACCGGCACGGCGACGAGCACCACCAGCGCTTCGCGCCAGCCGAGGAAGAATCCGATGAGCAGCGTCACGGAGAGCGTGGCGATGATCAGGTGCAAGATGAGCTCGCCGGCCTTTTCTGCCGCGGTCTCACCGTAGTTGCGCGTCACTTCGTACGTGACACCGGCGGGGAGCAGGCGCTCGCGCGCCGCCTCCACGCGGTGCAGCGCCTCTTCGGCGACCTTGGTGGCGTTGGCGCCATGGCGCTTGGCCACCTGCAGCGTCACCGCCGCCTCGGCTTCCTTGCCAGGTGCGAGGTGCGACACATAGTTGGTCGGTTCACCGAAGCCTTCACTCACTGTCGCCACGGAGGCCACGTAGACGGGCGCTCCGGAGCGCGTGCTCACCACCACGCGGCCGACATCAGCCGCCGTCGCCAACCCGGCGCCGACACCGACGCGCACCACCGCATTGCCGGCGCTGTACTCGCCGGCCTGCAGGCGCGCGTTGGCGCCCTGCAGCGCCATCGCCACCTCGCCCGGCGTCACGCCGGCCGCGGCAAGGCGCGCCGCGTCCATCGTCACCGTGATTTCGCGCGGCTGTCCGCCGATCACCGACGTGGCCGCGACATCCGCCACCGTGCGCACCTCGTCCTCGAGGTGCAGCGCCACCTGGCGCAGCGCGTTGATGTCGGTGCCGCCGTGAACCGTGATGGCCAGCACCGGCACGTCATCGATGGCGTGCGGCTTCACCAGCGGCGGAAGCACGCCGGCCGGAATCAGGTCCAGGTCCGACTGCAGCTTCGAGTGCACGCGGACCACGCTACGTTCCTGGTCCTCGCCCACCTTGAACCGTACGGTCACCACGGCATAGCCGTCGCCGCTCATCGCGTAGACGTGGTCCACGCCCGGCAGTTCCCACATGCGGCGCTCGAGCGGACGCGCCAGGTGATTCTCCACTTCCGTAGGGCCAGCGCCCGGCATGGCGACAATCACATCCACCATGGGCACCGAGATCTGGGGCTCTTCCTCGCGTGGCGTCGCCATCAGGCCGAGCGCGCCCACGGCCAGCGAGGCCATGGTCACGAGCGGCGTCAGCTTTGACGTGAGGAAGGCGCGGGCAATGCGTCCGGCGATACCCACGGTTAGCGCCCCGCGCCGACGAGCGCCACGCGCTCACCGGCCTGAAGACCCGTGCGCACCACCACGCGGTCGCCGTAGGTGTCGCCGAGGCGCACCCACCGCAGTTCCGCGCGCCCATCGCGCAATACGCGCACGCCCGTCAGGTCGCCTTCGCGCACGACCGCCGAGAGCGGCACGAGCAGCGAGCGTTCCGTCGTGCCAGACGGCACGAAGAGGACCGCGGCACCGCCCGCAGGGAACGCACCGTCGCGGTTGGCGACGATCGCGTTGATGGTATACATCGTGGCGGCCGAGGGAACGACGCCCTCGACGATGGCCGGCACGGCCTCGCCTTCGATGCGGGCCTCGAGCTTCATGCCGGCCTTCACGCGCCGGGCCATGGCCGCCGGCACCGCGGCGCTGATGCGCAGCCGCGACGCGTCCTGCACCGTCACGAGCGGCGCCCCGGGCGCGGCGAAGTCGCCCACGTCCACAAAGCGATGCGTGACCACGCCGGCGAACGGCGCGCGCAGCACGCCATAGGCGCGCACTGCGTTGAGTTCCGTGGAGCCGGCCCGCGCCGCCTCGAGTCCCGCGGCGGCGCGGGCGAGCCCGGCCTCCACGGCGTCGAGCTGTGCGCGCGGTGCGGCGCTGTCCGCATACAACGCGCGAATGCGCGTCGCCTGCGCCTGCGCCTCGCGGTGCGCCGCTTCGGCGGCGGCGATGCCCGCCGTCGCCTGCCGCGACTTCGCGTCGAGGTCGGCGGCGTCGAGCCGCACCAGCGGCGCACCGGCCGCCACGCGCGTGCCCTCGGTCACCAGCACGGCGGTGACCGCGCCCATCAGCTTGGTGCTTAGCGTCGCATCGGCGACGGGAAGCGCGGGGCCGGATGCTTCAAAGATCGATGGAAGCGTGGTGTCAACGACCGCGGCCGTCGGCCCGGTCGCGGCGGTCGGCATGGCGACCGGCTTCTCGTCGCCACCGCACGCGGCAGCGAGGAGGATGGCCGGAATCACACCGGCCCGGATGAGAATCGTATTGCGCATGGGTAGGGTCCTAGCGGGAGTCGGAGTCAAGGGACGCGAGGAGAGCGGGATCGCCTCCCCACGCCCGGAGCCGCGCTGCAGCGGCGGCGATCAGGCGATAACGGGCATCGGAGCGCATGAGGCGCGCCTGGGTGTTGGCGGCTGAGGCATCGAGCAATTCGCTGATGCCGGCGATGCCGCCTTCGTACTTGCGGCGCACAATCCGCAGGGCTTCGTCGGACTGCTGCACCGCGGTGTCGGCAATAGCGGCACGGGCCGAGGCAACGCTCCAGGCCTCGTCCGCATCCTGCTGTTCGAGCGCGGCCGCCGCGCGGGCCCCTTCAGCCTGCGCCTCGGCGCCGCGCAGGCGCGCGGACGCGCCCTGCAGGTCGGCCAGTTCCGAGCCGC
>JBAZTM010000193.1:0-3202 GCA_041661925.1 Gemmatimonadaceae bacterium | reverse complement strand
GGCGGCAATCAGGACGTGATCTATCGCTACGCGTGGGCCGACGGACGCGCGTCGCTCACCGACTCCATCGTCATCGAACCAAAAGCGCCCGGAAAGAACGGAAAGCGTTACCCCGCGGGGCTGGCGCTCTCACCCGATGGGGCGCGGTTGTACGTCGCGGAGAACTTGACTGATTCACTCGCCGTGGTGGACGTCGCCTCGGCGCGCGTCGTGCAGCGCTTCGGGGTGCAGCGGTATCCCTACGGCGTCGTGGTTGACGGCCGCGGTACAGTGTACGTGTCGTCGTGGGGCGGGTCCACCGTGGCCGCGTTCACGCCGACTGGCAGTGGCCTCACACCGGCCGGCCGCATGGCGGGTGGGCGGCATCCATCGGCCATGCTACTGAATCGCGATGGGTCACGCCTCTTCGTCACGTCGGGCTCCACCGATCGCATCACGGTGCTCGATCCACGGCGCCGGCGCGTTATCACGAGCATCGTCGTGACGCCGCCCGGAGGTCCCGGCGAAGGTTCCACGCCAAATGCACTCGCGCTATCCGAGGATGGCCGCCGGCTCTTCGTCGCCGAAGCCGACAACAACGCCGTCGCCATTGTGGATCTCACGGCCGAGACGGCCGGTGTGTTGGGTGCCACGGGCGCCGATGCCGTGACGGGCCGCGTTCCGGTGGAGTGGTATCCCACATCGGTCATCGCGCGCGGTGACACAATCATTGCACTCACGGGCAAGGGCCGCGGCACGGGACCCAATGTCACCGGTCCGACGCCGGCGCGGGGTCGGGCTGAAGAGGGATTCGACCAGCGTCAGTACACGCTGGGTCAGACCACCGGCTCGATCGTCACGACGCTCACGGCCCGTGCCAGTGCCGCGGAGTTGGCCCCGCTCTCCGCCCGCGTCGCGCGCGCCAACCGATGGGGAGAGACCCGCGAGAAATTCTCCTACCCGCCCATCGAGCACGTCATCTACATCATCAAGGAGAACCGGACCTACGATCAAGTGCTCGGCGACCTGCCGCAGGGTGACGGAGATACGACGCTCCTCTTCTTCCCGCGTCCGGTGTCGCCTAACCATCACGCCCTCGCGGAGCGTTTCGGCATTTTCGATCGCTTCTTCGTGAACGCCGAAGTGAGCCCGGACGGACATAACTGGTCGATGGCCGCCTACACCACGGACTACCTGCAGAAGACGGTGCCGTCCAACTACTCGAACCGCGGTCGCACCTACGACTACGAGGGCACCAATCGTGGCCGCGAGCCGGTGGATGACGACGACGTCTCCGAACCGGCCAACGGGTATCTCTGGAATCTCGCCCAGCGCGCCGGCATCTCGTTCCGGAACTTCGGAGAGTTCGTGATTCCCGCCGAGGTCAATCGCAACGACCCGATGCCGGCCGGCTACAAGGGCAACAAGCCGTTCCTGCGCGCCCATACGAGTTCGGCGTTTCCGTCGTACGACCTCAAGATCCGCGACCAGGTGCGCGCGGATGCCTGGCTCGCGGAGTTCAACGAATGGGTGCGGCGTGGCAGCATGCCGCGGCTGCAGATCATGCGGCTTCCCAACGACCATACGTCCGGTGCGCGCGCCGGCGCGCCGACGCCGCGGGCGCATATGGCCGACAACGACCTCGCATTCGGTCGCGTGATCGAAGCGTTGTCCAAGTCGCCCTTCTGGAAGAGCACCGCGGTCTTTGTGCTCGAGGACGACGCGCAGAACGGCCCTGACCACGTGGACTCGCATCGGTCGCCGCTGTTCGTCATCTCGCCCTATTCGGCTGGCGGCGTGGTTCACCGTTTTGCGAACACGACCGACGTTCTCCTGACCATCGAGGAGATTCTCGGCCTCGCGTCGCTCTCACAGTTCGACTACTTCGGCCAGCCGTTGCGCGATATCTGGCGGAAGGATCCCGACCTGCGGCCGTATGTGGCGCTCGTGCCCGCGGTGAACCTCGACGAGGTAAACCCGGCCAACACGCGCGAAGCGCGAGAATCGGCGCGGCTCGACCTGCGCTTTGAGGATGTCGCCGAGGAGGAGTTGTTCAATCACATCCTGTGGCGCACGATCAAGGGCAGCACGGTCCCGTATCCGGGCACGCGGCGGATTCCGTTGCTTGAGCTCGCACGCGCCCGGTAGGTTGTTGCACGCCAGTCGCCGACGCTCCGTTCGCACCCTCAACCGATCCGAACCGCCTTCTCGTGAAACACCCAGCGCCCTTCACCAAGCCGTGGGCCGACGCCCTTCGCGACGCCATCAACGCCGATCAGGCGTATCGCGCGGCTGCCAGAACGTGGACCTGGCCCGTGGCGTTGGTGCTCGAAGCGGCGCCGGCGCTCGGATACCCGGTGGACACGGCGGTGGAGTTCGATCTTGATCGGGGCACCTGCACAGCGGTGCGGGTGCTCGACCCGTCCGTCACGACCGCGCCGTTCGTGCTGCGCGCGCAATACGCCGCCTGGAAGCGCATCGTGCGCGGCGCACTGGACCCGGTGATGGCCGTCGCCCTGCGTCATGTGACACTGCACGGGTCGCTCACCACGCTCATGCTGCACGCCGGTGCGGCCAAGGCGCTCATCGCCTGTGCCCGCACCGTACCCACGCATTTCCCGGACGAAGCCGACTGACGATGATTTGGCGCTATGGTGCAGGACACGTCGTCGGTGTCGCGACGATCTGCACCGCACTCCGCAGATCACCGCCCGTTGTCATGATCCCCTTCATTCCATCTCGCCAGACGATCCAGGCGCGCTGCGACACGGTGGAATCCACCGGCATGAGGCGCAGCGTGTCGCCGTCAGCGCGCACGGCGCGCATGATGACGGCAGCGCCGGTGCGCGAACTGTCTGTCACAAGGCGGTAGCACAGGTTCGCCTGCTGCGCCTGCGCGTACGGGACCGCGGAAACGCCTCCCATTACACGCTGCGCTGGCTCGGCGTTTTGCGCCTGTGCGAGGTCCTGGTTGGACGTTCGCTGCGCCCGCGGCAAGGCGCTTGGCGCGACACTTTGTACAGCGGTTGGCGCGGCGGTTGGCGCGGCCTTCGCGACGAGCGCTTTCGTCGCAGACACCTCGGCCATCACACGCCCTGCGTCCTGCACGGACTTTCGTTCCTCGGCAGCAATTGCACCAACCGACGGCGCGGGAGTTGCTGGCGACGTAACAGGCGACGCAGCAAGCGCCTCCCGGCGCATGGCGTTGGCCTCGCGCTTTCCT
>JBAZTM010000192.1:0-3205 GCA_041661925.1 Gemmatimonadaceae bacterium | reverse complement strand
GCAACAAGCACATCGTCACGCTCGAGAACCCGATCGAGTTCCTGCACCGCGACCTGCAGAGCAGCATCACGCAGCGCGAGATCGGCGTGGACACCGAGAGCTTCCGGTCGGGACTGCGCGCCGCGCTGCGCCAGGACCCCGACGTGATCCTCATCGGCGAAATGCGCGACGCCGAAACAGTGGACACGGGCATGAAGGCGGCGGAGACGGGGCACCTGCTCCTCTCGACGCTGCACACGCCCGACGCGCAGAGTACGATCCTGCGCATCATGGCGATGTTTCCGCCTGAGGAGCAGGATGTCGTGCGCGTGCGCCTCGCCGAAACGCTCCAGGCGGTGGTGAGCCAGCGCCTGCTGCCGCGCGCCGATGGGCACGGGCGCGTGGTCGCGGCCGAGGTGATGATCGTCACCGCGACCATCCGCGACCTCATTCTCGAGGGCGAGAAGATCAACGAGATCCGCGACTACATCGCCGAGGGACGCGAGCAGTACGGGATGCAGACGTTCGACCAGCATCTCAGCGACCTCGTGCAAAGCGGAGAGGTCACGTTTGACGTGGCGCTTGCGGCGGCGACGCGTCCCAGCGATTTCCAGCTCAAGATGCAGACCTTCCGCCGGCGCTCGACGACGGTCAAGGCCGCGGACGTGCCCGCAGAGCCGCCCAAGGCCGACCAGGGCTTCCAGAGCGGCTCCGGCATGGACTTCCTGAACGGCCAGTAAGGCTCACCCGCCGTCCAAGGTCTGCCATCTGCCATCCGCCATCTGCCATCACTATCGCCACACGCCATGCCATCCCTCGCACTAGCAGGTGTCCTCGGTCCCGTCACCACGCCATTCACGGCGTCCGAGACCCCTGATCTCGTCGGTTTCGCATCGAATATTCGTTCCCACCTCGCGCACGGGCTGCACGGCATCGTGGTGTGCGGTTCCACGGGAGAGGCCGCGCTGCTCGACGAGGCGGAGCGCACGTCGCTCATCGAGACGGCGCGGGCGGCCGTGCCATCGGACCGGCTGCTGCTGATGGGAACCGGCGCCGAGTCCACGAGGCAGTGCGTGACGCGCTGCCGTGACGCCGGCGCTCGCGGCGCCAACGCGGTGCTGGTGGTGGCGCCGCACTATTACGGGCCGCAGATGACGGCCGCGGCGCTGCGCGCGCACTATCAGCGCGTCGCCGACGAGAGTCCGGTGCCGGTGGTGCTGTACAACATTCCCAAGTACATGCATTTCCGGCTCGAGCCGGATCTCGTCGCCGAACTTTCGATGCACGAGAACATCGTGGGCATCAAGGACAGCTCGGGTGACATGGCGTTGCTGGAGGGCTACCTGCAGGCGCAGGGGTCGAAGTTCACGGTGCTCACGGGCAACGGCGGCCAGTTGCTACCGGGGCTGCAGCTGGGCGTGCGTGGCGGCATCGTGGCGGTGGGGCTGTTTGCCGCTGGGCTGTGCGTGGACGTGTACGATGGCTTCCGGAACGGCGACCTGACACGCGCCACGATCGCGCAGGACCGCCTGAAGCCGATGGCGACCCAGATCGTGGCCGGATTGGGCGTACCGGGCGTGAAGGCCGCGATGGAGGCCGTGGGGCTGGTGGGAGGGCCCGTGCGGCTGCCGCTGCTGCCGGTGAATGCGGACCAGCGCAAGGTGGTGCAGGACTTGATGGTCGCGTGAGGACGCCGTGGGGCCGTGGCGCGTTGCCATGGCCCCGTGCGCGCCGTAGATTATTTCAACGCCCCGCGAAAATGCGCCGGGGCGTTTTTTTGTGTGCCATCGCCTCGCTGCCTGCCGGCCTGGAGCTCCAATGTTCGATTCGAAGACCCGCGCGATCGTCGTGGTGGGCGCCCAGTGGGGCGATGAGGGGAAGGGGAAGCTGGTGGACGTCATCGCGGAGCGCGCCGACTGGGTGGTGCGCTACCAGGGCGGCGCCAACGCGGGCCACACCGTGCACATCGGCGACCACTCCACCGTGCTGCACCAGGTGCCCAGCGGCATCCTGCATCCGGGCGTGCGCTGCGCCATCGGCAATGGCGTGGTGCTCGACCCAGAGACGCTCTTCGAGGAAGTGGACGCCCTCATCAAGGATGGCGTGGACGTCACGGGGCGGCTCTACGTGAGCGACCGTGCGCACCTGGTGATGCCGTATCACAAGCTGGTGGACAAGGAGAGCTCGGCCAGCAAGGAGATTGGCACGACGGGGCGGGGGATCGGCCCGTGCTACGAGGACAAGATCGCGCGGCGCGGCGTGCGGGTGCTCGACCTCGCCCATGCAGACCGACTGCGCACGCTGGTGGAGCGCGGCGTCGAACACGCCAACCACGTGCTCATCGGCACCGGTTCGTCGAAGCGGGCGAGCGTGGAGCATACGCTCGAGGCGCTGGGGCGTCTCGCGCCGCGGCTCCTTGGCATCAGCGAAGACGTGGGGCTCGCCATGCACCGCGCGCTGAAGACCGGCGCCGCGGTGCTCTTTGAGGGGGCGCAGGGGTCGCTGCTCGACATCGACCACGGCACGTATCCGTACGTGACGTCAAGCAATACCACGGCAGGGGGCGCCGCCACGGGCGTGGGCGTGTCGCCGCGCGTGCTCGACGAGTGCATTGGCGTGGTGAAGGCGTATACGACGCGCGTGGGCGGCGGGCCGCTGCCCACGGAGTACGACGAGGCCATGGGCGAGCGCGTGCGCAAGCTCGGCAACGAGTACGGCGCCACCACCGGGCGTCCGCGCCGCTGCGGCTGGTTTGACGCGGTGGTGGTACGCTACGCTGTGCGAGTGAACGGCCTGTCGGCGCTCGCCGTGACCAAGCTCGACGTGCTCGACACGCTCGAGAAGATCGCGCTTTGTACGGGCTACCACATCAACGGCGAGCTGGTGACCGAGTTCCCCGGCGACATCGCCGACCTCGAGCAGATCACGCCGCACTACGAGTGGTTCGAGGGGTGGATGCAGTCCACCGCGGACGCGCGGACCATCGAGGCGCTGCCGAAGGCGGCGCGCGCGTATCTGGACCGGATTGAAGAGTTGGTGGAATCGCCGATCCGGTACGTGTCGGTGGGGACGCGCAGGGACCAGATCATCGGGTTGTAGCGACTGGCGCCTCGTCTCGCAGTCGCCTCCAGTTCTCGACGGCCGAGCGCGGTTCGGCGGGTCCGGTCCAGCGAATACTGGAGGGGCATCGACGGGGCGCGCCGCGCCCTCGCCGGCCCGAGAAATT
>JBAZTM010000191.1:0-3219 GCA_041661925.1 Gemmatimonadaceae bacterium | reverse complement strand
CGGTCGCTGACGTGCAGGTTTTCAAAGTCCAGCTGGATGCCGTGCACCCTCTCGTCGCGGCAGAGCGCCGCGAGGCTGCGCGCCGCATTCGTCCGCACGGAGGCGATAGTCGCGATCTGGTGCAGGATGCTGACGCTGAAGCCCGGGTTCATCACCAGTGGCACGAGCTTCACGCCATTGGCGCGCGCCGTGGCCACGATGCGTGGGTCCATGCCGCCGCAAATGGCGCCCGTGCTGTCCATGCTGTAGACCTGCGGCGCGATGACGCTGATGCGGCGGGCGTTGGCGACGAAGCTGGCGATGCCGGCCTCGTTGTTGCGCACGTACCAGATGGCCTCGGGGGCCTGGGCGGCGGCGAGCGCGGGAAGCGCGAGCGCGGCGACCGTGAGACGCAGGAGGGAGACAAGGCGCATGATGGAACTTACGCCTGCAGCGGACCGTGTGCCCGACGGGGCTGGGACGGCCGCGACGGGCCGCGTGCGCGAACGCTGGACAAAGGGGCCGCGCGGAGGGGAGATTCCAGTTGCAACCTCTTCTCAGGAACATCGCATGGCTGCCCTGCATGTCCTCCTCGTCGACGACCACGATTTCACGCGGGCGCTGCACCGCAAGGTGCTCGCCGATCTTGGAGTGACTGCGCTCTCCGAGGCGCGTGAGGGCAACGAGGCGCTCGCGCTGGCGCGCGCCAATCGGCCGGACATCGTGCTGACCGACCTCAACATGCCGGGCATGGATGGCATGACGTTCATCAGCAACCTGGCGCTGGAGAAGCTCGCCGATTCGGTCATCATTGCCTCGGGGCTGGCGCCCGGCGTGCTCAGGGCGGTCGAAGCGATGGCTGTGGCGTCGGGGATGCGCGTGCTGGGCGCCCTCGAGAAGCCGCTGCGCAAGGATGCGCTGGCCGGGCTCCTGCACCTGCACGCGTACCCGGCCGAGGCCGGTGCGTCGGCAGGCGCGCCGTTCGAGGTGAGCGCGATTGAGCGCGCAATCGAACTGGGGCAGTTCCGGGCCTGGTTCACCCCGGTGCTCGACGTCGCCTTCATGCGCACGGTGGCGGTGGACGTGGTGCCGCGCTGGGAGTCGCCGGAGCGCGGGGTCATGATGGGCGAGACTGATCTCGCGCCGGCGCTGGCGCTGTCGACGGGACCGTCGGTCATGCGCGCCGTGGTGGCGGCCGCGCTCAACGCCGGTGGGCTCTGGCGGCAGATGGGCTGGGCCGGCCTGCTCACGATGCCCGCGAGCCTCGCAGCAACGCAGGACGCCGAGTCGTGGGACTGGCTCGCGACGTCCATCAAGAAGCAGGGAGCGAACGGCACGGTCTCGCTGGCGGTGACCGGGGCGCTGTTCGTCACAGACCCCGCGCGCGCCTCGTTTGCGGTGGCGCGAGCCATGATGGATGGCTACCACGTCAGCATCCGCGTGCAGGAGCCGGCGGAACTGGACGCGCTGGCGGCGCTCGCCGCCGCGAATGTGGTGACGTGCCCGGCGAGCTGGGTGGACGGAAACGCGAGCGCGATGAACAGGGTGTACGCCCTCGTGTCGCGCATCGGGGCGGAGATTGGCGTCAGCGGCGTGGATGACGCGGCCGTCCTCGGCAAGCTCGCGCGCGCCGGCGTTCGTCGGGCACAGGGAAATATCATTGGCCGCCCGGCCTCGGCAGCCGAGACCTACGACACACACCTCGCCGCCCGCTGAGGCGCAGCAGGGGCAGGGATAGCGCGTTCGAAGTAATCGTCGAGGGACACCGACCGGTCGATGGAAACGCACTCGTGGCGTAATGTGGCAGGAGTAGTGCTCGCGCTGGCGCTCCCAGCGTGCCTGCCGGCGCAGCGTTCCGTCGCCGCGGATGCGGCGTCGCATCTCCTCTCGCGCGCGCAGGTGGAAGCGCTGCTCGCACGCCGGCCCGCGTGCCTCGAGGGGTACCGGACGAATCAGACGGGCATGCTCAGCCGGAGTGACGCGCCGCCGGGCGTCAGAGCCGAGAGCACCTTCACGGTGGAGACGCTGTCGGTCCCCAGCAGCGGCGTGGTGATTCGGAGCTGGCTGTACCTGCCGAAGCAGCCGGCGAACGCCCGGGTTCCGGCCATTGTGCTCACCAACGGCGGCGGCGACGGCTCGCGTCCCATCAAGTCGCTCTCCGACTGGATCGCGCCGGTGCTCGCGCACTGCGGCATCGCCGCGCTGGTGCATGACAAGCGCGGGACCGGCGAGTCCGGCGGCCGGTTTGTCGAGACGACGTATGACGATTATGCCACCGATGCCGGCAATCTGGCGGTCTTCCTCACTCGGCATCCCCGCATCAATCCCAAATTGATTGGCGTGCTCGGCGGCAGCGAGGGCGGGCGAGTCGCGGTGCTGGCCGCGAGCCGATATCCGGCGGTGACGTTCGTCGTCAGTTTCGCGGGCACGGTGGTGAGCGCGCAGGAGGACCGCGTCTATGCCCAGATGGGCGGCCTGCGATCGCGCGGGATTCCCGACTCGGTGATTGCTGCGGTCGAGCCGCTCTGGCGCCGGTCATTCGCGGCGTGGGCGAGCGATACACCCGCCGATCACGACCGTGTCAATGCGGAAATCGCCGAGGCGCGGCGGCGGTTCCCGCAGGATGTGCTGCCGTTTCCCAAGGCGGAGATGGAGGCCATTCCCGACTTCGCCGCCGTGCTGCCGACGTGGCGTTCCCTGGGTCGGGACTACATGACCGAGTTGGAGCGCTTCAGGAAGCCGTGGCTGGCCATGTTCGGTGAGGTGGATCAGGTGGTGCCCACGCAGGCGAGCGTCCGGAACGTCCAGCGCCTGATGGCCCAGAGCCGTAACACTCAGTACTCTATTGCGGTGATACCGCGGTGTGGCCACGCGCCGGTGGACGTGGAGACGCGGCGGATGATACGCCTGGATAACCTGATCCTGAATTGGCTCACGGACCACGTGTTGCGCGGCTGAGAGAGTCTGCGTTGCGCCTTGGACCGGTCGCCTGTCTCCGTTGACGTACCACAGGGTGGATCTTCTCCCGATGCATTTCGCTTTCTTCGCGCACTGGTTGCGCCTCTCGGCCCGCGCGACCGTGGTCCTTCTTGCTCTGATGCTCGGCGCGCGGCCGCTTGGCGGACAGGGTGCCGCGGCGGCGAACGGTTCGCTGGCGGTCTACCTCGACTGCCGGACCTCGTGCGATTTCAGCCTGATCCGCACCGAGATCACGTACGTGAACTGGGTGCGCGACCGCGA
>JBAZTM010000190.1:0-3225 GCA_041661925.1 Gemmatimonadaceae bacterium | reverse complement strand
CTGTAGGAGCAGCTTGGGGGTTGCGGGCCGGGGCGGGCGCTGTGAACGTTCGCCCTGGCAGTCATTCAGGCCTGAATTGTGTGTGGCGCCGGCCGGAGGTGCAACCCTACCGGCCGGCGGGAGCGGAGTGCGGTGCACCCCTCAGCGATGGGATGGTACCACACTCCGCGCAGGGTTGCAACGGATGAGCACGAGGACAGGTGCAATGGATAATAGTCCCTACCAGACCGTGGTGCAGCAACTGGCAGCCGCGGACATATCCGCCGATCTCGCGCAGCGCGCCGTAGCACTCCTGGCGCGCGCTGATCCCCTCAGTGGCCACCTCGCGCTGAGCTGGGAGCTGGCGTTCCGGGTTTGCAGCGTCAAGAGCAACCTCCCAGTGTACCGCCAGCTGCGCATACTGACAGAGGCCGGCGTTCTGCAGCACGTCATCGGCAGAGACACGATCCTGATCGATTTCACCGCCTGGCGGACGGTCGGGGAGTTGTAGGGAGACAGGCTATGAGCATCCGCCTGATGTCCGCGCTATGGGACAATGAGGACCCCGAGCTATCCGGCAGCAAGCTGGTAATCTTGCTCTCCCTCGCAGACCACGCCAACGAGAGTGGGGAGTGCTGGCCGTCGATAGACAGGCTGGCAAAGCGGGCGCGGATTGACCGCTCTAACGTGATACGCAATCTGCAGGAGCTCGAGCGCCAGGGATACCTGACAATTCGGCGGGTATCAGGGGTCCACAACACCTACGTTGTCCACGCTGATCCGCAGCATACCAGTTGCGCCAGTGCGACGGGTAGCGCACACGCGACGGGTAGCGCCAGTGCGACCCCACCCGTCGCACCAGCGCCACTACCACCCGTCGCACCAGTGCGACCCGAACCATCAGTAGAACCATCATCTAATCATCATACCGATGAGCGCGCGCCAGCGGCGCGCAAGGCGGCTCCGCCGCCAGTCGTCGAAAGCCCCCAGGTACGGACGTTCTTGGATGCCGGCGGCCGGTTCCCAACGGGCAAGCTCAAGGACGGCACGACGAAGGCCGAACGGGCGCGGGTGTTTCTATGCGAGCACGTTGGGGCAGATCCCGACAGTCTGCGCCTGTGGGGGCGCGTCGTCGCCGGCTACTGCGCGCAGTGGTCGGCCACCAGCTACACGGTCATGGTCAACGACTATTTTGACAAGGGGCGCATTCCAGGCGAAAAGGCGGTGAGCAACAATGGCAACGGGACTCATTTCGGGATCGCCAGTCCGGCAAATCGCGGAACGCACAATCGGCCAGCGACCAAGCTCGTGCCTTACGACGGGCCAGCCGATCCGTCCGCCAGATGAGCGCCTGTGCCCGGTATGCAAGGGCATGCGCTTCGTGGTGCACGACGTGCCACCTGGCGATGCGGAGTTCGGGAGGGCGTTGCCGTGCCCGACGTGTGGCTCTCGGCTACAGCAGCAGCATCTGGAGCGCATCTGTGGACTGACGCCAGAGATGCGCGGTTGGACATTCCAGGCCACTATCCGCACGGCAGAGAACGCTCTGGCCCACGACTACGGGCGGGAGTTGGCCGCGCGCCCGCGCTGGCTGTACACCCTGCAGGGCACCTACGGCATCGGCAAGACGCGGCTGTTGGCGTGCCTGGTCAACGGCGGGCGCGCGGCCGGCTGGACGTCGGTGTACGTGACGATGGCGGAGCTGCTTGACCACCTGCGGCGGGCCTACGCGCCCAGCGTGCCGGCGCTGACCTTCGACGGCCTGTGGGACCGGATCGTCAACGCCACGATCCTGGCCATCGACGAGTGCGACCGCTTCAACCCGACGCCCTGGGCTCAGGAAAAGTTCTTCGAGCTGATCGACCTACGCTACCGGGCCGGTAGCCAGTGCTGCACGGCGTTCGCCACGAACGCGTCGCTAGACGACCTGGACGTCTACCTGGCCAGCCGCATGCGCGGCCGGGGCAGCCGGGTGTTCGAGATGACCGGCGGCGACCTGCGCCAGGCAGGGGGCTGATCGTGAGCGCCAACCCCGCCCGCCTGGTTGCCATGTCACAGATCGCCGCCGCTGACATCACGCCGGCGCTGCGCTCGCACGCCCTGCGCCTGGTGCGCGTTGTCCACGGCGACAACGGTTACCTTCGCCTGACGGTCGACGGCGCGCGCCGGTTCTTCGGCGGCGTGAGCGATGCGACTGTGCGCCGGCACCTGGGCCACCTGCAGGCCGCCGGTATCCTCCACTACACCGCCGACGATGCGATCCGCGTGGAGTTCTGCGCGTGGTATAGCACGCCGCGCGTGGGTGTGCAAGCGCCCGGTGCGCCCGTAACTGCCGTAAACGGCGAAAACGGGGCGTTTGACGCCGCGCCGGGCGATACGCGCGTGGGTGTGCAGGCTGAGCGGGCGCCGGCTGGCCCGCGTGTGGGTGTGCACGGCCTTGACGACGGGTGGGAGCTGTGGCCGGCGGTGCTCGCCTCGCTGAGCCGGACCGTGCAGGCTGAGACGTTTCAGGGCACGCTCCTGCGCACGCGTGCAGAGCGCGACGGCGACACGGTGACGGTGCTCGTGGTGAGTGCGCCGGCGGCGTCGTACCTCGAGGCGCGGCTGGGGCCCAAGGTCCGCCGGGCGGTCGCGCAGGCCGCCGGGCGGGAGCTGGACGTGCAGTTTCGTGCGGCATAGGGGAGGCAATCATGGTGACCTACGGAGAGTTTGCGGCCGCTGTGGTGTTGGCGGCGGTGATCGCGGGGACGCTCGGGCTGGTGCTGGGGGGCATGCTCCGCGGTGCGAAGCTGGCCGATGCGCGCGCCGTTGAGGAGCGGTACGCCAGGCTGTTGGCGGTGCACGCGCGGGATACGGTGCTGATCCAGGATCTGCGCCTCGGGCGGGCCTACACGCACGACCTGTACCGCCGGCAGTTGGCGGCGGGCATGGCGACGTGCGCGGAGTGCGTCGGGTATGCGGCGCTCAACGACTGCGCGCAGCTCGGGGCGCGCGTGTGGGTGCGCCATGAGAGGACAGGCGCGGTGGTAGGGCCGCTGCTGTCCGTCGACTGCGCGACCGGGGCGGACCTGGCTGAGCGCGAGCGCCAGGGCCGCGTGGTCGAAGTGAGCTATGCGCAGGCCGTGGCCTGGGGGATGCGCGGGCCGGAGGCGGTGAGCGTGTTCGGGGGAGGGGCTATGTTGTGCGAGTGGTGCCACACGGAGACGGCCAGGCCGCACCTGGACAGGCTGGCGTGCGTCGGGGCGC
>JBAZTM010000189.1:0-3266 GCA_041661925.1 Gemmatimonadaceae bacterium | reverse complement strand
ATCCGGGCCTCGACATCGAGCAGGCGATCCTCGAGCTCGCGGTGGGTGAGGCGCTCATCTCGTTGCTCGACGCCAAGGGGACGCCGGGCATCACCGAGCGCGCATGGATGCTCGCGCCGGGATCGCAAATCGGACCCATCACGCCACTAGAACGCACCGTGTTGGTACAGCACTCCGTCGTGGCCGGCGTCTACGAGAAGGTGATTGATCGCGAATCAGCGTACGAAATTCTGAAGGCGCGCGCTGCAACAGCGGCTTCTAGCGCCCCGGCCGGTCAATCGGCCCCTGCCGCGCCTGCAGGCGCGGCGGGAACGGCGGGTGCCGTCGGCGCGGCCGTGCTCGGCGGACTGGGTGGGCTGCTGTTCGGCACGACCGGCCCGCGGGGCGGCAAGCGCGACGGATTGTTCGACCTCGTGGCCAAGAGCGCGGCGCGCAGCACGGGCACGGCGATTTCGCGCGGACTCGTGCGCGGCGTGCTCGGGTCGCTGCTCGGCGGGAAGCGGCGCTGAGCCGCCGTGGCATTTTCCAGGTCCTCGACCACCAGCAATCAGGCGGGCTTCCCCGAAACGTTTACGGCTTTCCTTCAGCCGGTAGGCGCAGCGTGAACGTACTGCCTGCTCCCGGCTCGCTCCGCACCTCGATGGTGCCGTCATGCAACTCAGCCAGGCGGCGCGCGAGCGCAAGGCCCAGTCCCACGCCGCCGCGCTGCCGCGTGAGCCCGGCATCAAGCTGGACGAGCGGCTTGAAGATGCTCGCCATATCCTCGCGCGCGATGCCGATGCCAGTGTCAGCCACTGCGATCTCCACCCAACCGTCATCCCGCCGCGCGGTCACCGCGACAGAACCGCCCTCGCGATTGAACTTGCTCGCATTGTCGAGCAGGGCATCCAGCATGCGCCGCAATGCGCGCGGATCAAGCTCCGCATCCCCGGTATCCGGCGCCACCTCCAGTCCGATCGTCACGCGCTGCGCCTCGGCCGCGCTCCGGTGTGCGGCGACGCGCTCGTTGAGCACCTTGCCGACTTCCACACGCTCGCGCTCAAGTGCGGCGCCGGCCGCACTGGTCCGTGACATTTCCAGAATGGCATCCACCAGCGCGAGCAGGCGCAGGCCGCTGGTCATAATGTCGCCGGCGAATTCGACCTGCTCCGCGTTGAGCGGACCCAGCGCCTGTTCCCTCAGCAGTTCGGCACCGCTGATGACATGGTTGAGCGGCGTCCTCAGCTCATGGGAGACGTTCGCCATGAATTCGGCCTTCGTCCGGTCCGCCTCCTCAAGCAGGCGATACTGCAGGACGAGCGTCGCATTCGCCTGACTCAGGGCATCCTGCGTTCGCCTGACCTCGGCAACGTACGCCTCCAGTTCTTCGCCGAGTATGTTGACGCCGGCCATGACGGCATCCAGCGCGTTCTGTTGGTCGGAGACGGTTCCCCTGACCTTCAGATCTCCCGCGGCAAACTTGAAGATGACATCGAGTATCTCCGCGACCTTCGCGTCATCCGACTCGCTCGGAATCGCGGTCACTCGAGATACCCCTTTAGCCATTCGAGGGCCTCGTCATCCGAACTAAAAAGCCGGCTCGGAAGGTGCGGATTGCTGAGGCCAAGGTAGAAGTTCCCCAACACTCGGCTGACGGGCGTTCCAACGATGATGGCGACCGCGCTGGCGACCTGCGCTGCCTCATCTCCCGCATAGTACTTACGGGCTTCCCTGGCGAGGGACTTCATCGTCCTGGTATCGACGAACAGAGGCCGTCTCTTGTCCTGGCGAATCTGCAGATAGGCCAACATCGTCTCCTTCGCGTCCTCCAGCGTCACTTCCGCGCCGGGAACGTGAATGATGCGGACGATGCCGTCCTCTCCCAGCCATAATCCGGCGACCCTGACGACCTCCTTGGCTTCCATTTCTGCGCGCCCCCCCCCGTCAGGACCGGACCGCCAGCTTCCCGTTCTCGTTCCCATTCCCGGGTCTGGTTCATGGCCGTCCGCCTCTCGTTACCGCCTTCAATATCCGGCTGTCTTCCGCATCTCGTCGGGCTAATGAAACGCTCGCTTCGCGCGTCGCAATATGCCGCCCCCGACCGGCGCGGGACAGGGCGACCTGCATGTGCCCGAGCGATCGGCGGCATTCTCCGTTTCCATCGCAAGCTTCCGCGCGTCGCCAACGCCTTCGTTGATCAGCACATCGGAGTCGAAGAGTCGGAGGCCATGCGCTGCGTCGCCCGATGCGTGCGTGCGTTCGCCATCCCCCGTCTCTCCTTGGACCTTCGACGTCAAATACGTCCAGCCACATCGCCTAAGCTCTGGACGCCCCCGCAGCGGCCCTTCGCGCGATGCCGTAGACCGGCCAGCCGAGGGCGATCAGCACGCCACCCCAGATGAGCGGCTCCTTGCCCGAGCTGTAGAGCGCCCAGATCACGAACGCGAACGCGAGCGCGGCGCCCACAATCAGGCCCGCCGAGCGCGGCACGCGTCCGTCGCGCATGAAACGCACCACCGCGAGCACGCAGAACAGGTAGAGCACCAGGTTGGTGGCCGCCGAAATCAGCGCCGCAAAGTTGTACGTGGCCGCGCCCAGCTTGGTGTAGGCCATCAGCACGAGCAGTGACGTCACCACGGCGCCGAGGATGATGCTCTGCGCCGGGGCGCCCGCGGCGTTCAGCCGCCCGAACCACGGCGGCAGCGTGCCGGACTTCGCCATTGCCACCGGCAGCTGGCCGCCAAGGAAGAGCCAGCCGTTGAGGCAGCCGAAGCAGCTGATCACCGCGGCCACCGCCACCAGCGTGCCGGCTGCACCGCCGAAGGCCGAGGCAATGAAGTCCGAGACGGGCGCCTTGGAGACCGACACGACGTCGAACGGCAGCAACAGCGCCACCGAGCAGGTGGCAATGACGGTCACGACCGCGCTGAGTCCAGTGCCGACCATCGTGGCGAGCGGCACGTTGCGGCTGGGATTCTCCACGGCGTCAGCCGGCATCGCAGCGCTCTCGAGTCCGAGCATGGCGAACAGCGTGAGCCCCACGGCGCCGGTCGTGCCGGCCAGCGAGAAGGAGCTCTCGGTGATCGGCGGAAGCGCCGCGCCTCCGCTGGCGGCAATGCGCCACAACGCGAGTCCGATGACGGCGACGAACGGCAGGAGCTTGATCACCGTTGTCACCGACTGCACGCCGCCGGTGGACCGCAGCCCGCGCAGGTTGACCCACGTGAAGAGCCAGATGGCGGCTAGCGCTGTCACCGGCAGCCCGCCGGGCGTGGTGTTCATGCCGG
>JBAZTM010000188.1:0-3294 GCA_041661925.1 Gemmatimonadaceae bacterium | reverse complement strand
GGACGCCCCGCCGTTTCTCCCGATCATCGAAGAGGCTGGCGGCGTCTTCACCGGTTGGAACGGCCGGCGTGATGCGTTCGCCGGCAATGCCATTGCCACCAACGGCGCGCTTGCCGACACCGCGCGCGCCCTGCTCTGGAGCACCGATGTCACTCGCTGACCAGCTCGACTTCACCCGCAATGGCGGCCTGGTAGCTGTCGTCGCGCAGGACGCCGTCACGGGCGCCGTGCTCATGGTCGCGCACGCGGATCGCGAGGCGATCGAGCACACGGAAGCCACCGGTGAGATGCACTATCGCTCACGCACGCGCGGGTTGTGGCACAAAGGCGCCACCAGCGGCAACGTGCAACGCGTTGTCTCCCTGGAGCCCGACTGCGATGCTGACGCCGTACTCGCGCGGGTTCATCCGGCGGGGCCGGCCTGTCACAATGGCACCACGTCATGCTTTGCGCAGACTGCACCGGCAGCGGACGTTCTTGCCGCTGTGGACACCACGATTCGCGAGCGGGCGGCCGCGCGCAGCGAAGGAGGCGAGAAGCTCTCCTACACCCAGCGCCTGCTCTCCGACCGCAACTTGCGCCTCAAGAAGATCGGCGAGGAGTCTTCGGAGTTCGTGACGGCCTGCGCGGACGGTGACGCGGGACGCGCCGTTGAGGAAGCGGCCGACCTGGTCTACCACACGATGGTAGCCCTACGCGCGCTTGGCGCTGGCTGGGACGATGTGCGCGCCGCGCTGGCGGCGCGCCGCTAGAACGATTCCGCCAGCGCTCGCGTGATGCGCGCAGGATCGCCGACGTACACCCACTGCACATTGCGCAGGTAGCGGCGCGCCACCCGGCGCACGTCCTCGCCGGTCACCGCTCGCAGTTCAGCCATGAACCGGTCGGCCGCCTGCCAGTCCCCGTTGTAGAGCTGCGCGCGCGCCAGGAAGTCCGCCTGCGCCGTGCTGGTTTCGTTGTCGAGGAAGAACTCGGTGAGGAATTGCTGGATCAGCGGTGACAGCGCCTGCGTCGGAATGTTGATCTCCTGCAGCAGGCGTATCTGGTTGCGCATGATCTTCAGGGCCGAATCTGGCAGCGTGGTCGTCACGAACAGGGTGCCCGAAATGAGCGCCTGGTCGCGGAAATCGGCCGACGCCGTGTACGTCAGGTTGTTCTTTGACCGGATTTCGCTGAACAGCTGGCCGGACAGCACCGCCGACGCCACGCGGAGCGCGGCCGCGTCCTTCTCGTTGGCGCGCGGCCCGCGGAATGTGCCGCTGACGTAGTTGGTGGGGAGCGCGCGCGACACCACCGTCAGCGACGACGCCCGCGCCGGCAGCGAGTCCGGCATCACCCACGCGTAGTTCCCGGCCGGCAGCGTGCCCAGCGAGCTCGTCACCATCCGCTCGAGTTTCGCGCGCGGAACATTGCCCACCACGACAAGCAACAACCGCGACTTCACCAGCCACTCCTGCCGCCAACGCAGCAGCGACTCACGCGTCATCGCCGTCAGCGAGGCGGCGTTGCCGGCCGGCGAGAGGGCATAGGCATGTCCGCGAAAGGCAACGCTGTCGGCCACGCGCCCAAGCAGCGCGTCCGGACTCTCGTTCAACTGCCGCAGGCCACTGAGCGCCTGATTCCGCACGAACGCGATCTCCGACGGGTCGAGCCGCGGACGCAGCAAACGATCGGTGAAGATATTCCACACTGAATCGAGCACTTCCGTGGTCGCGCGAATGCCGAACAGCGTCCAGTCCTCGCTCGCGTCGAGCGCAATGGCGCTGCCGGTGCGGGCCATCGCCCGGCGCAGGGCGTCCTTGGGATAGCGTTCCGTCCCCTGCTCACTCACCGCCAGGTACATCGGCTCGAGGCCGGCGGTTTCCGGCGTGGCGTTCCGCACGCCGCCCAGCAAATAGAGGTTCATCACCACGAGGTTGGCTGCCCCCGCGCGGTGAATCACGCGGACGCCGTTCACCATGTAGCTCGTGGTGGAGGTGTCCGGATGCAGCGTCGTGACGGCCGGCGGGCGCTGTGGCGTGGGCAGCGTGGGGTTGATGCGCTGCGCGGCGGCGGGCAGCGCAGCGACGATCCCGGCGGCGAGCAGCAGGGCGAGTCTGCGCATCAGCGGTTCCCTCCGACACTCGGTGGACGGCGCGTTGGGCCGACGGGCGTGGCGCGCGGTGGCGTCGTCCCCCAGCGAGAGAGTTCGTCGTCCGTGAGGTTCAGCTGCGCCCTAGCCGCGGGCGACAGCAGCACCCCGACGACGCGCGGCCGGTCGATGATGTACTTGCGGGCATACTCCTGCAGCTGCGCCGGTGAGCGGCGCGCCATTTCATCCACGTACTTGAGGTAGTACTCCAACCCCGAGACGCTCCACCAGAACCCGATGGTGTGCGAGAACGCCGAGGCCTTCTCGCGCTCGAACGCGCTCGACACGGCGCGCTGTGCCTTGGCCGCGTCCATCTCTTCCACACTGAAGTAGCCCGCCTTGAGCACTTCGCGCAGTTCGGTATCCAGCGCCTTCAGCGCGGCGCGCAGCCGATCGGGGCTTGTCTGCCCGCTGATCGTGATGGGGCCGACAGTGTTGAGCGTGTAGTAGTTCACGATCACGCCCTCCCAGAGGCCGCTGTCCACCAGCTTCTTCTGGAACCGCGACCCCGGAGCGTTGAGCAGGTCACTGAAGACGTCGGCCACGAATGTCGCCTCTTCGTCCTTGCGCACGCTGGGACCGTGCCACTGGATCTGCACCGTCACCGCGTTCACGTCCGCCACATGGACATAACCGACGTTGCGCGTGAGCGGCGGGATGGGCGGAATCGGCGCCGCCACGAACGGGTTGGGGCCGCGCTTCCACCCGCCAAAGATCCGCTCGGCCATCCGGAACACCGCCGCGGGGTCCACGTCGCCGGCGACGATGAGGAGCGAGTTGTTGGGGATGTAATAGAGATCCTTGATCGCCCGCATCTTCGCCGGCGTCGTCGCACGGATCACGTCGCGGTCACCGATCGTGTTCTTGCGGCTGAACTGCGTGGTCCACAGGCGCTGCCCCATCTCCTGGTCGAACCGGAAGAACGGTGAGGATTCCTGCTGGTCATACTCGCCGATGACCACCTCACGCTCGCGCGCCAATTCTTCAGGCAGGAAGCGTGGTGCCAGGGCCGCCGCCGCAAGAAACTCCATCCCCGCCGCCGCGGAATCGGAGGAGACCGTTAGGTAGTAATTCACCAGTTCCTCGCGCGTCGAGGCGTTGAACACGGCCCCCATCTCCGACGCGCGGTTGATGGTCTCGTCGGGACGCGGAAATTCATCGTT
>JBAZTM010000187.1:0-3324 GCA_041661925.1 Gemmatimonadaceae bacterium | reverse complement strand
CGCGCCACATGGCCACCGCCGACCGCGCGCCAGGCGAGCGCGGCGAAGTCCTTGGGCGCCACGCGCACGGTGCCCACGCGGACGCGCCCGCCCTGCGGCGCCTCGATCACCTTGCCGGGCGGCTCTTCCCAGCGGTAGGTCGCGTCGGCATCGGCCACGCGCAGGCTCGCGCGCGCCGCTTCCATGCCGTGGAAGTCGCGGCCGGGCATCGACGTCGCCGAGGCGGCCGACCCGGCGAGAACGACGAGCATGGCCGCGAGCCGGCCGGACGCCCTCATGCCCGCCCCGCCAGCCGCTTCACGCCCAGCCATTGCTGCCTCCAGAAGTTCTCGCCGTAGTCGCGCCCGTGCAGCTGGTCGCGGATGCCGGTGGCGGGGTAATCGCGGATCGGGCGCGCGGTGCCGAACAGGTGGTCCCACACGGGGAACAGCACCGCGAAATTGCAGCCGAGCCGCTCGCCCTCGTGGCCCAGGCCGATGGCGTGGTGGGCGCGATGGAAGCGCGGGCTCACCAGGAGCCACTCGCCCACGCGCCCGAAGGACAGGCGCACGTTGGCGTGCGAGAGGCTTTCGACGGCGCGGGTGACCGCGACGATGGCCACGAACTGCCCCGGCGCCACGCCGACGGCGAGTGCCACGATCGCGAGCACGAAATCGGTAAGCACCATGTCGAGCAGGTGGTTGCGGTCGTCGGTCCAGAAGGTCATCTCGCGCTGGCTGTGGTGCAGCGCGTGCAGCGCCCACCAGTAGCCGGACGCGTGCTGGGCCCGGTGCAGCCAGTACAGCGCGAAGTCGATGACCACCAGGTAGGCGACGAAGGAGGCGAACGGATGGGCGAAGAGCGCGGGAAAGGCATCCTCGAGCTTCGGCGGGATGACGTCGTTCATCCTGAGCCACCCGTTCAGGCCGTCCACTAGCGGCAGCAGCAGGAAGAAGATCGCGAGCGGCAGCACCCCCAGGCGCACGAGGAGCGTGTAGACCACGTCCACCCGCACCGCGCGCCGGTCCGCCCACACCTCGACCGGGTGCCATTTCTCGAGCGCGCCGAGGACGGCGGCGAGGACGACGATCTCCGTGGCGCCGATGAGGAAGATCTCCGTCGCGTCGAAGGACGACTCGAGCCAGGAGACCATGCCGAGGTGGAAGACGAGCGGCTGCACCACCGACTCGAAGACAGCGGCGTGCAACTTCGCCCACAGCGTGGTCGCGAATGCGCCGGCCAGGAGCAGGGAATCCGTCAGCGCATCCACTTGCGGTCGTCCGTGAGGCGCGCGAAGCACAGGCCCTTCGACTTGAGCCCCGCGACGAGGCGGTCGAGCTGCAGCCACAGCGGATCCTGGCGCGACCAGATGCCCAGATGCCAGAGCAGGATGTCGCCGTCCTTGATGTCGCGCAGCTGGCGCTCGATCAGCTTGTCGCTGGGGAAGCGGTCTGAGGGCAGCTCGTCGCCGCTGAATCCCGCGGGGGTCCAGCCGGCGTGGGTGAAGCCGCACCCCCTGGCGTATTCGACGGCCATGGGCGTGATGCGCCCGCCCGGCGCGCGCCACAGCCCGTCGAAGCCGCGACCGGTCATGGCGCGGAAGGCCTCTTCGGGCTTCTTCAGCTCCGCGCACAGGGCGGCGGCATCGAGCAACTCTCCTTGCGTGCCGCCCATGGGCGCATAGCGGATCCTGCCCCGGGCGGTGTCGCCGGCGAAGTACCAGTGCCGCCAGGTGTGGGAGCCGAAGGCATGGCCGGACTGCGCCAGGCGCTTCCAGAACGGCGCCCACGAGGGATCGAGCGAGGTGTCGCCGCGCCGGGTCTTCTCGTTGGCGAGGAAGAACGTGGCCTTCACCTGGTGCTTGTCGAGGACGTTCGCGATGGCCTCGGCGGGCTCCATGTGGCCGGTGTCGAAGGTGAGGTACACCGTGCCGGCGCAAGGGGCGGCGGCGGCGGGAGCCGCCGCGACCACCAGGGCGGCGAGGAAGGCGCGATTCTTCACTGGCGCGGGGCGTGCGGGCGGAAGTAGAGCCCGTGCGGCGACTTGCCCACGGGAATCTGGTGCAGGACCTTCTTCGTCTCGAGGTCCACGACGGTGAGCATGCGGATCCAGCGCGTGGTGGTCCAGAGCTGCTTGCCGTCCTTCGTGATCTCCATGCAGTCTGGACCGCCGGGGACGGCGAAGGTTTCCTTCACCTCGAGCGTCTGCTGGTCGATCATCGAGATGGTGTTGGCCATGCGGTTGGAGAGGAACACGTGGCGGCCGTCGCCGCGGGCCACGAAGTTGTGCGCGCCGAGCCCGGTGAGGAGGCGCTTCACGAGCTTCCTTGCGCGCCAGTCGTAGATCTCCAGGTGGCTCTCGCCGGTGATGCCGATGAGCAGGTGGCGGTCGTCGGGCGTCATCCAGATGCCGGCGGGCTGCTTTCCCGTGGCGAGCTTCCAGATGATCTCCTGCTTGTCGAGGTCGATGGCGATGAACTCGTTCGATTCCTGCAGCGTCACGAACGCGAGCTTGCTGTCGGCGGAGAAGGCGATGTGGCTCGGGACCTTGCCGGTGGGCAGGCGCCTGGCCAGCCTGAAATCCCCGCCGTGGTAGATGTCGACGCGGTCGAGCCGGTTGGAGGCGGACACGAACCACTTCCGGTCGGGCGAATAGCCGATCTGGTACGGGTCGCTGATGTCGGGAACGCGCCTGAGGATGTCGCCCGTCGCGGGATCGAGGAAGACGAGGTCGTTGCTGGCCGCGTTGGCGACGATGAGCTCCTTGTTGTCGGGCGTGGCCATGAGGTGATGCGGCTCCTTGCCCACGGGCACGCGCCTTTCTTCCTTCTTCGTGATCGGGTCGACGATGGAGATGCTGCCGTCGCCGGAGTTGAGCACGATCACCTTCTCGCCGGGCGTGAACACGGCCTGCGCCGCCCCGGTCCACGCGAGCGCCGCGACGAGAATGGTTTTCCCGAGAGTTTTCATAGGCTTATGATAACATGGCGCGCATGGTTTCCCCGCCTCCGCGTACCGCCTCATGAGCCGCCACGCGGTCCCCATCAACCACTGCAACGCCTGCGGCGCGAAAGTGGACTACAGGGTCCCGCCGGGAGACACGCACGCGCGCGCCGTGTGCCCCGCCTGCGGGCACATCCAGTACCAGAACCCGAAGGTGGTCGTGGGCTCGGTGCCCGTCTGGGAGGACCGCATCCTCCTGTGCCGCCGGGCCATCGACCCGCGCCACGGCAAGTGGACGCTGCCCGCGGGCTTCATGGAGAACAACGAGACCGCGCCCGAGGGCGCGGCGCGCGAGGCGCTGGAGGAAGCCAACGCCAGGATCGAGGTCGAGCAGCTCTACACG
>JBAZTM010000186.1:0-3326 GCA_041661925.1 Gemmatimonadaceae bacterium | reverse complement strand
ACGACCAGGACGCCGAGAACGGCGACGAGGACGGCGCTACGGCGCTGGCCGCGACGGCTGCGCCCGCCGAGAGTGGGGGAGCGGGTGCCGGTACGGCGGTTGGATGACGCCGGCCTCGCGGCAGTTGAGGCGGCGATAGCGGACCCGAGGGTGCTCGCGCGCTACCGGCCCAAGGTGGCGACGGTGCCGGGCAGTGAGTGCCTGTGGTGGACCGGCGCGGTTGCGGGCCGGTCCGAGCGTGAGCGCACGGACGGCGGCGGCCATGGCCGGTTCTGGTACGCGTCGGGGCGGGTGATCATCTCGCACCGGTTCGCGTTCGCGGTGATGAACGGGGTGGACGCGCTCGCGCAGGCGCGGCTGCTCGGGCACCGCTGTCACAACCCGCTGTGCCAGCGGATCGCACCGGATCACGTGGTGGCCTCGAGCGCGGCGCAGAACCGGCACGAGTGGGCGGTCCAGCGGCGGCTGCCCTTCAGCCCGCTGGCCGACCCGCGCGGGCCGCGTCGGCGGGCTCGGGAACTGCGTGACCTCGCGCGTGAGGACCCGCAGCTAGTAGCCGACGACCTCGCGCGGCTCCAAGAGCTGCTGGGCGAGCAACTGACGCTGTGGTGACCGGCGACACGTCACCACAAAGCCGCCTGGACCCCGGCGCCAGCCGGTGCGTGCTGGGCGCAGTCGGTGGCGATCAGGTGGCGGCCGTCGCTGGTCGACCAGCACAGCGAGTCCAGACAGGCGTAGTGCTCGCACTCGATCCGAACCAACGGGGGTCGGCCGGGGCCGACGACGCCGGAGAGGAAGTTGATAGGGCGCAGGGGCCGCCCGCAACGGACACAGCACTGCGCTGAGTCTTCACGACACCTTGAGGCGATGTATGGCGCTCCCAACAGTTCAACTGTTGCCCTGGCACGGCCGACATCTTGCCGTTCGACGCGCAGGCGCTGGCCCGTCGGTCGTCCTGATCCATGGCATGGCCGGCTCGCTCACCACGTGGGATCCGGTGTTCGCTGACCTGGCAAGCAGTTGCGACGTCATCGCCGTCGACTTGCCCGGCCACGGGATGTCATCTCGGTTGCGTGGAGACTACTCACTCGGATCGCTGGCCTCGTCCGTCCGTGACATCCTCGACGCGCTGGAGGTCAAGACGGCCACCATCGTCGGGCACTCCCTCGGTGGCGGCATCGCTATGCAGTTCATGTACCAGTTCCCCGAACGCTGCGAGCGACTGGTCTTGGTGAGCAGCGGTGGACTTGGGCGTGAGGTCACGCCCATGCTGCGAGCGCTCGCGGTGCCCGGCGCCGGTCTGGCGCTCGCCGGTATCGCCCGGCTTCAACACCAGCGGCATGTAGCCGCTGCCGGGAGGTTGGTGCGCCCGCTGGCCGGTCGGTTTTGGAACGACCTGCCCTACATGCTCCGGCAGATGGCGACCCTCGACGATCCCGAGACACGCAGATCCTTTCTAGCAACCATTCATGCGGTCATCGAAGTCGGCGGTCAGGGGATCAACGCTGTCGACCGGCTCCACCTCGCGGCCGGGCTGCCCACCCTGATCGTGTGGGGCGAGGACGACCGGATGATCCCGAGTGGACATGGCTACGCCGCTGCCGACCTCATCCCCGGCTGCCGGTTCGAGCTCATCCCCGGCGCCGGCCACTACCCCCACGAGGACCACCCCGATCTGTTCACCAGTCTCGTCGCCAACTTCATCGCCACTACACAGCCGCGGACGTGACTGGGTCTTGACCCCGTTCGCGGACAACTGGGCGTGGGGCTAGATCTCGCCCGCCAATGTTACAAACGGAGTGCTGCCCACCTCGCTGTGGACGAACTGTTCGGCCCGTGCCTGCGGTCGGACTGCCCGGGATCGGCGATCCCGCCCAACGATGAGTAGTCGGTGCAGCTCGGACAGCGGCGACTAAGCGCGTGATCGCGGTCGGCAGCGGCGGCGAAAGCGGTCGAAGTCCGGTGGGCGTGCGTCGGCGTCACGGTGGCACGGCTCAAGAACGCTACTGCGAGACCGCTTCGGCCCGGGAGTTCAGCCGACAACGGAATACGGTCGTCACATCGGGAGGGAATCTACCCCGCCGGTTGGTAGGCGTGTCCCGAGGACGGGTGCCAGTGGGACGCGGATGATGAACGTGCTCCCCACTCCGAGTTGGCTCTGCAGGGTGATTGACCCGCCCATCAACTGGGTCAGTTCCCTGCAAATCGCCAGCCCCAAGCCACTGCCCCCATAACGCCTCGTCGTGGAACCGTCGACCTGGGTAAAGGACTCGAACACCAACTCCTGCGCATCTGCGGGGATACCGATACCGGAGTCATCCACGCTGAACTCCACGAGTTCGTCCGCGACGTCACCCTGGTCGTCGGCGCTGGCAGGGCGGACGACCAAGCGCACCATTCCCTCGTGGGTAAATTTAAATGCGTTGTCAAGGAGGATCGTGAGGACCTGGAACAACCGGCCGGAGTCGCCGACCACCATCTGAGACACGCACGGATCCAGATGCCACTCGAACCCAATTTCACACTGGATAGCGCGCAGCGAATAGACATCGGCGATGTCGGCCACCATGGCGTGAAGGTCAACCGACGCCGAGTCCAGCTCCAGCTGTCCGGCCTCGAGTCGGGAGAAGTCTAAGACCCTCTCAATCAGCTCCTTCAGCAGCTCTCCCGAGCGGTGCATCGTCCCTACCAGCTGAAGCTGGAGCTCGTCCAGCGATGTGTCTTCAAGGATCTCTTCGGCGGCGAGCACCGTGGTTAGCGGCGTTCGGAGCTCGTGGCTCATGTTGGCCAAGAACATCGACTTGGCGTGTGAGGCCTCCAGCGCTGCGTCGCGTGCCGCCTCGATCCCCTGGCGGGCACGGGTCTCGGAGCGGATTAGTCGTGCAGTGCGTACGAGAGCGAGCGCGACCAATGCTGCGGTGCCGGCGAATAGCAGGAGGGGCTGGTTGGGCGCCCTGCGTGGTTCGCTGGCGAGGTCGATCGCGGCTGGCACGAAGACAGCACCCACCGCAACAAAGAGCTGCGTCACCCAGCCGGCGAGTGTTGGCGAGGCCGATGCTCTGGGCCGTATCTCGCGGACTCGCCACGCGGCGCGAGCCATCAAGACTGGTGCGACCATCCAGGCGGCGTCCATGATCGCCATCGCGGCGACGTCCTCAGGCGCCTGTAGGTAGGCGATATCGGCTGCCAGCCACAAGCAGACGCCCACTGCGAACGAGACGTCGATGGCCCCCCGGGCGCTCCGGCTCATCAGGACGCGCACCACCAGCGCGAGCAGCACGGCGTCAGCGATGGGGTACCCCGCCCAGACAGCGCGCACGAAGGGG
>JBAZTM010000185.1:0-3331 GCA_041661925.1 Gemmatimonadaceae bacterium | reverse complement strand
CGCGATGGGCGGACTGGCCGGGGGCGTGCTGGTGTTGGCGCAGGTGGGAACGTTTGCCGAAGGAATGTCGGCCGGACGCGGGTTCATTGCCATCGCCATCGTGGTGCTGGGCCGCTGGTCAGCGCTTGGCGTGGCCGGTGCTGCGCTGTTGTTTGGCGCCGCCAGCCAGCTGCAATACGTCTTCCAGTCGCTGGGTTGGCCGGTGCCGTACCAGTTGTTCCTGGCACTTCCCTACGTGCTCACCCTGCTCGTGCTGGCCGGCACACAGCGCCGGGCGGTTGCGCCGGCGGCACTCGGTACGGCGCTGACCGAGGATGCGCGATAGGGCATTCTTGGCAGCGCCACTGGGCCTTTCTCACCACGGAGCACACGGAGGAAAAGCGGAGTGCCACGGAGTAGGTACAACTTCTTGGAGGAACAGCGCGCGCCACGCAGAGTTCTGCGTGGCGCGATGTCGTTACCCAAGTATTTGTCGTACTCCGTGGCCCTCAAGGCAGTTCTCCGTGAGCTCCGTGGTGAAAAGAACCACGTTCCACGCAACCATTCAGCTGCGCGGCGGCAAGAACGGCCCGCCGAGATCGAAATGCCACGCGTCGCGCCGGATGCCGGTGCTGGGATCCTTGAGCGGCTTGAACTGGAGGCGTTCGAGGGGGAAGCGGATATCCGCGGCGACCGCCAGGAGCCATTCACGGTCGGTGGACACGAGGTGGGCCATGGCGCGCCCCTTCCACATGTGGCGATGCAACCACAGGCCGCCGGCCATCGCGTGCAGCATGCCATCGCGGCGGCGTTCGAACTCACGCCACGGGGCAACGTCCGGCCAGTGCGGCTCGGGAATCCCTACTGACAGCCGATCAGCCCTTCGACCGTGGCCGGGGTCTGCGCCGGCACGTTGCCCTGATAGAGCGCGCACGTCAGCGGATATGACGCCGGATGCGTGGCGACGGCCGACCATCCAGACCCCGTTGCGTCAGTGATCGTGAGGATGACGCCCGGTGACTTGCTGTACGCCAGCAACGCGTCATCCGCAGCGTAGATGGAATAGTCGTAGAAGTACGCTTCCTGCGCCGTGGCCAGATTGCGCAGATCCGACTTGAGCGCCGCCGCGTTGGCCTTGCCCTTCGTGTTCTGGAACTTCGGGATCGCGATCGCCGCGAGAATCCCGATGATCACGACCACGATAAGCAACTCGATCAGAGTGAATCCGCGACGGTATGCTGTCATACTCGATGGGCTCGGAAGCGGGGCGCGAAGTGTGTCGTGCGTCACAGGAAACGGAGAATCCGTTCTTCCTGCCATGGACTGGCATACCCACGACCACGCAACGCTGGGGCCATGACGGACCCCGGTGCACAAACGTATAAGTAACAACGGGTTGCCCTGCAAGGGATCACGGCACCCCGTCCCGCAATGTCACTCGTTTCGCCTAGACCCTCGCAAGCTGCGACAATTTGTCCGTCACGCCTTGCAGTCTAGCCAGTTGTCGCCAACGCCGATATCCACGACCAGCGGGACGTCCAGCGTCACCGCCGTTGTCATCTCCCGTTCCACCAGGGCGCGCAACGCATCGATCTCCTCGGGAGGCGCCTCGAAGACCAGTTCGTCGTGCACCTGAAGCAGCATTGACGCCGCCATCCCCGAGGCCGCCAGCGCGTCGTGCACATGGATCATCGCCACCTTGATGAGGTCGGCTGCAGAGCCCTGGATGGGAGAGTTCTGCGCGGTTCGCTCGCCGAATGCGCGAATGTTGAAGTTGCGGTCCTGCAGTTCCGGGATGTAGCGCCGGCGACGGAAGATGGTCTCCACGTAGCCGCGCTGCTTGGCCTGCGCCACGGTGCTGTCGAGGAAGGCTCTCACGCCGGCGAAGCGCTCGAAGTACGTGTCGATGAATTCCCGCGCCTCGGCGTGTTCGATTTTGAGCTGCCGAGAGAGCGAGTGCGCGCCCTGTCCGTAGATGGTAGCGAAGTTGATGGTCTTGGCGCGCGCGCGCATCTCCGATGTCACCGCAGACAGCGGCACGCCGAAGATCACGGACGCCGTTTGGCGGTGGATGTCGCCGCCGGCCTTGAACGCGGAGACAAAGGCCGGGTCGCGTGAGAGATGCGCCAGCAGGCGCAGTTCGATCTGCGAGTAGTCGGCGGCCAGCAGGTTCCATCCGCTGCGCGGCACGAAACCGCGCCGAATAGCTCGGCCCAGTTCCCGCCGGATGGGAATGTTCTGGAGGTTCGGATCTGACGACGAGAGCCGCCCCGTGCTCGCCACGGTCTGATTGAACGACGTATGCAGGCGTCCGGTCTTGGGATTCACGAGCGCCGGAAGCGTGTCCAGATAGGTGTTCTCGAGCTTGCTCAGCTCGCGGTACTCCATGAGCAGCGAGGGCAGGGCATGTCCCTCGTCGGCCAGCTCCTGGAGAACAGAGGCGTCAGTGGACGGTCCCGTGGCCGTCTTCTTCTTCACCGGCAACCCGAGTTTCCCAAAGAGGATCTCGCGCAGCTTGGGGTTGGAGTTGATGTTGAACTCCTCTCCGGCCGCCTCGAAGATCTGCTGCTCCACGGCGCCGCGTTCCCGCGCGAAGCGCTCCTTGAGCGACGCGAACCAGCGCAGGTCAATGGTGATGCCCGCCCATTCCATGTCGGCTAACACGGTGACCAGCGGAAGCTCCATCTCCGCCAGCAACGCCGTGAGCGCGTGCTCCTCGAGGCGCGGCGCAAAGACGGCGCGCAACTGCAGGGCCACGTCACTGTCGGCGCACGAGTAGTCGCGTGCCGCGTCGACAGGGACCTCGTCGAACTGTATTGCGTTCTTTCCTTTGCCGCACAGTTCGCTGTAGTCGGTCATGGACCGGCCGAGGAATTCCAGCGCGAGCGCATCAATGGCGTGCGAGCGGCGGCCCGGGTCGTGCACATAGCTCGCCAGCATCGAATCGAAGTCGAGCCCGCGCAGCGTCACACCGGCGCGCCGCAGCACGAGCAGGTCGTACTTGGCATTGTGGGCCGTCTTCTTCACCGTGGGATCTTCGAGCATGGCGCGCAGGGGCGCCACCTCCTCGCTGAGCAGCGGAGGGAGATTGCGAATCCCAACCGCGACGGGTACCGGCGCGGCATCGCCCAGATCGAGATCGCCCTGACCGGCCCGCGTGCCACGATGTGCAAACGGGAGGTAGTACGCCTCGCCCGGCACCACGCCGATGGAGATGGAAACCAGGTTCGCGCGGTGCGGCGTCACCACCGGCGGCGCTCCTGCGTCGAGCACCGTCTCCGTATCCACGGCAATGCTCCCCGCCTCTCGACAGCGCGCGACCAACTTCCGAAGAGCGGGCACGGTGTCCACG
>JBAZTM010000184.1:0-3356 GCA_041661925.1 Gemmatimonadaceae bacterium | reverse complement strand
CTCGTGGCCCCGCCGGAGAGCAGAACGAAGACCTGGTCGCCGCCGGGCACGCGATCGCACAGATCGCCAAGGGCGCGTGCAGCGGCGAGCGACTGTTCGCCGGGAAGCGGATGGTCCCCCGCCGCCACGGCGATCGCAGGATGCGGTGCATCCCCGAGGCCCGGCCCGACCACTAGACCGCCGGCGATCGTGCTGTTGCGTTCGCGCAGCTCGTGCACCGCGGCCCGCGCCATGGTGTGCGCGGCCTTGCCGAGTGCAACGATCCACGTGGGACGATTCTGGGTCCGGTCAGTTGGAAGGCGAAGCCGGACAGCGCGCGCCGTGAACGACGTGGGGTCGGCGGCGATCAGCGAGGCGGCAAACAGGTCGCGGACCGTGACCGCGCCCGAGCGAATGGACGGGATGGATGAGCGGTGTGTCGAAGTCTGCATCTCGTCACTAATGGCGTGAAGAAGGCGGCGGTTCCCGGCCTCATGGCGTCGGAACCGGCCAGTCGGACGAGGGACACAGTCACCCCGCGGCGTCAGAACCCCGTCACTGCGCCGTGCAACTGGGGGCGGCAAGCGCCGATGCGCCTGCCGCCCCCGAAGTTGACGTTCGTCTGACGAGGACAGAATGTCCGGTCGTCTGACCCGTGCGCCGTCGACTATTTCCCGCCCTTCGACACCGCGTCGATGACCGAGTCGAGCTGCGCGTACTGGTCCTGCGACAAGGCCGAAAACGGGCGGAAGACGTGCACGACGCGTCCGTCTGGTCCGACCACAAAAACCACGCGCTTGTAGAACTTCTTCAGCGGTCCGATGCCGGTGCCCGTGGTCGCGTACTTCGCGGCGACGTCGCCGGTGGTGTCGCTGGCGAACAGCACGGGGAAGTTGGCGTCCCTGGCCCACGACGCGAGTTCATCCACGCCGTCGGAGCTGATGGACAGGGCGACGACGCCCTTGCCTCCGTTGAAGATCGTGGCGTACTGATCCCGGTACGCCTCATGTTGGACGGTTCAGCCCTTGGTCCGCGCCTTGGGGAAGAACGAGATGACAACGGTCTGCCCGCGGAAATCGGCGAGGCGCAGTGCCTTCTCGGTCACGCCGGCCCTGGAGGCGCCGGGGAGGGAGAAGTCAGGCGCCATGTCGCCAATCTGGGGGCCGTCGCCCTGAGCCCACGCGTGCGATGCCGCCAGGCCGACGAGGGCGGCAGCGAGCACCGTGAACGAGACGGCACGCAACAACATTTTGGGGGGATCCTCTGGTGAATGATCGACGTCGAGATGACCTTCCTATCTACTCAGTGAACACCCGTTTCAGCAACTTGAGTTCCCGGCTGGGGTAGACCTCTGCGCGGCTCGAACACGGCCCGCGCAACCCTGAGGATCTTCCGGGCCCTCTAACAGGAACGCTCCCTCGCTCGTTGAAAGTATGACCCCCGTACCCGCGACATGACCGACCGATCCAGCGCTTCCGACCCGTTCGACGCCGTCACCACGCCCGCCGGGGTCACCACGAAGTGTCCGCAGTGCGGCGTCACGCTCGACGCGCTCACCACGGCCTGCGCGCGGTGCGGCGCGGTCATTACGGGCGGCGGACACGATGGAGAGCGCGCTGAGCGTGTGCGGCAGCGGCTGCAGGCGCAGATCGGCGACGCCTACCAACTGGGCGCGCTCATCGGGCGCGGCGGCATGGGCATCGTCTTCCGTGCGCGGGAAGTGGCGCTCGACCGGGAAGTCGCGCTCAAGGTCCTGGCATTCGATCCCCTGCTCAATCCCGAGGCGTTCGCGCGCTTCGAGCGTGAGGCGCGTCTCGCGGCCCGGCTCGATCACCCGCATATCGTGCCGATCTTCGCGGTTGGGCAAGGCGACGGCGCGGCGTTTTACACCATGCGTTTCGTCCGCGGCGGCAGCCTGGAAGCGCTCATCGCCGACAAGGGCGCGATTGCCCCCGAGACCGCGATTCGACTGTTGGGCGAGGTGGCCGCCGCGCTGGACTATGCGCACGGACAGGGCATTGTACATCGGGACATCAAGCCGGCGAACATCCTGCTTTCGGAAGGCGGGCACGCCTTGGTGGCGGACTTTGGCATCGCACGCGCCTTCGCCGGGGACGCGTCGACGTCCACCTCCGGATCGCACACGGGAGTCGTAGGGTCGCCGGCGTACATGGCGCCCGAGCAGTGGCGCGGCGACAAGCCCGACGGCCGTGCCGACCAGTATGCGCTTGGCGTCCTCGCGTTCGAGCTGTTCAGCGGGCTGCGGCCGTTCCGTGATGTCTCGATGCAGGAGCTCCTGCGCATGCACCTGAACGAACAGCCGCCGGAGCTCGACAGCGTGCGCCAGGGACTGCCGCCGAACGTGGGGCGTGCCATCCTGCGGGCCATGGCCAAGGATCCGGCGGACCGTTTTCCGTCCGTGTCGGCGTTCGTGGCGGCGCTTTCGGATACAGGCGCGGCGGCTGCGATGCCGGCGCCCCGCCATGCGGTCCCTGACCGTCCCGTGTCGTACCGGGGCCGGCAGTGGCTGGGCAACGCTCTCGCCGCCCTGCTGGTGCTGACGGCGGTGGCCGTGGGCGTCAACGAGCTGCGCAAGCCGGCCGAGCCCGCGCCGAGCGTCGTAGCGCCGGCCTCCGACACCCTCGCCGAGCGGCTCGCGCGCGAGCTCGAGGAGACGCGCAAGATCGCCCTCGACGCCCAACGGCGTGCCGAGCGTGCAGAAGCGCTGCAGCGCAGGGACGCGCAGGCGCGAACGCCCGCGTCGGCGCAGACCGGGCATGTCTCGGTGGCGGTTCGCGGCGGGGCACCGCGGTTGCTCATCGATGGACAGGAGAGCGCGCCGTCGACGCCTGCCATCATCGAGGTGCCGCCCGGCCGCCATGTGGTGCGCGTCGAGAGTGCGGGTCGCCAGTATCAGCCTCGGCAGTACGTGATTGACGTCGGCGTCGGCGATACGAGCGCGTTGACGTTCTCCGATGCACGGTTCGCCAACCGCGAACTGCCGAGTCCGCCCAGCCAGCCGGTGGGACCGTCAACGGTCTACCCGCGGCCCGGGTTCGCCGACAGCGTGGGCGCAGCGGTGCGCTCGGCGGTTGATGCCGCCGCGCCCGCGATGAGCCTCCTCGGTGACGGTGCCCAGCATCCCTTCCGCCTGCCGACGCGCATCTGGCAGAACATGTCGCCGCAGGAGCAGGAGATGCTGCGCACGCGCTGGGGCAGGATGTCGGCGGAACAACAGCGCCGCGCCATCAACGCATTCCAGCTGCGCGACACGTCCGCGGTGCGCTTCCAGCGACGGCTCACGCAGCCGCCCTCCAAGGAACCGAGGCCCTAGCCGACGAGGACCCGCAGGGCGCGCGGTATCAGCCCCACCTGCA
>JBAZTM010000183.1:0-3365 GCA_041661925.1 Gemmatimonadaceae bacterium | reverse complement strand
TGGGAGAACGCCCATGCCGAGCTGTGGGAGAACGCCCATGCCGAGCTGAGGGGGAACGCCCATGCCGTGCTGAGGGGGAACGCCCATGCCCGATCGTTCGACAACGCGATCGTGCGCGCGTTGTCCGCCGCCGTCCTGATCGTGGCGTTCCACTACTCGACCGTGGTCTGTCAGGACTGCAAGCCGAAGATCGAGAAGCACGGGTCATGCGTGACGATCGTCCGCACGAAGCAGATGATGCACACGGTCAAGACCTTCTGCGACACCGTGACCATGCGCAAGGGCAAGGTCGTGCTGTACAAGAGCGTCCGGCCCGACACGAGGTGCGACTTCTACACCGGCCGGATCAAATACGAGGGCGTGGTGGACTGCCCCGACTGGGACGCCAACCCCGAGATCGAGTGTGGCAACGGCCTGCCCCTGAGCCCGACGCCCGGCATGGCGCTGTCGTACAATCGTGGGCTGGTGTTGGAGTGCGAGGTGTCGCCGAAGGACATCGCGGTCTACGCACCGAACGTGACGAAGGTCCGGTGCCGGCGCGTGAATGTGATCGGCGAGTACAAGGGGGAATCGGCATGAAGGCGAAAATCAATCTCAGTCCCGTACCGAAATCAAAGGACGTCGACATTCTACAGACCCGGCCGTTCTGCTCCACGCTGTGCCCGCAGATGAAATGTGTCGGTGGTGCACGGCTGTGCTACCTTACCGGCAAGGATTCCGTGCGCGAACTGACCACCATGAAGTTTCTCGACAACATGGTCGTCCTGCGCACGACGAAGTGCCTGATGTCAGAGGAGGGCGTGGACTTCCCCGAGAACGAGCCCGGATATTTTATCCTCGAAAAGCACAACAAGGACATCGCCAAGCGCGTCGACGAGCTCGCCAAAGACGTGGCAGAGCTCAAGAGCGCGGAATCGGCCAGATACGAGGACGACTAACATGATGACCCGCATCCGCCGCGTCATGCTCCACAACCTGTTCGCGTTCGCCGATCTCGACCTATCCTTCCCCGACGGCACGGACGTCGTGGCCCTTGTCGGCGACAACCGCTGCGGCAAGTCCAGCTTCATGGAGGCGATCCTGTTCATCCTCACTGGCGAGGTCCGCCACGGCAAGACCGACACGATCGTTCGCCGCGGGTGCAAGACCTCCGCGAAGGACCCCGCCTACGGCCTGCTCGAGCTCGACACCGACGACGGGATCGCCACGGTCAAGCGCGGCCGGGCAGGCATCAACCTGCTGCTGGAGGTATCGTGCGACGGCACGATGGTCGCCACCGGCACGCAGGCCGACGACTACATCCGCGATCACCTCCTGTGGGGGAGGTCCCCGGCGGACCTGCTGGCGACCGCGTTCGCCCGCACGGGCGACGTCCACCAGCTGTCGGAGCTCGACCCCGCCAAGCGCAAGGCGTTGATGATGAGCTGGTATCCGCAGCTTAACCCCTTTCCCGGCTACCTCCGCACGGTCCGCGACAAGATCGCGCAGGTGGAGGCATCACTGGCAAGGGTGGCCGACCTGTCGCCAGAAGTGGCGGCGCAGGCGCAGGTGGACGCCATAACCGCCGTGGATGGCGCGCAACAGGCCCTACAATCGACCGCGGCGACCCTGGCGGGCAGGAAGGCCGACCTCGAGGCGGCCCTCGCTGTAGCGGCCGGGAGCGACCAGAGCGCCCGGTTGCGGGAGATCGCGGGGATCCTGCGGGACTGCGACCAGATGACGGCGCTGGAACTCAAGGTCGTGGGGGTGGACGCCGAGGGCCTGCGGGCGCGTGGTGTGGCGCTGGAGGCGGAGGCGGCCGGGGCCCGGCTGGCGCTGGACGCGGTGAAGGCCGAGGCGGTGCGGGCGGAGGGGGCGACGCGGGAGATCGCGGCGCTGGAGCGGCTGCTGGCCGATGCGGCGCGGCGGGCGGCGATGATGGCGACGTGGGCCAACGACGACCTCATGGGGTTGACGGCGGAGGCACAGGAGTCGGAGGCCGAGCTGGCGTCACGCAAGGCGGTGCAGGCGGAGATAGTGGGTGAGGCCCGAGCGGTGAAGGACCTGGCGGACGACCTGCGCCGGATGGTAGGCGAGGGGTTCAGCGGCGAGTGCCCGGTGGACCACAAGAACTGCCCGCGCACGGCCGAGATCAACGGCGACCACGAGTGCATCGCCAGCCAGTACCGCGAGGCACAGGCCCGGCACGACACGGCACAGGCGAACCTCGCCAACGTCAACGAGGCGGTGCGAGAGGCCGAGGCCGACGTCAAGGACGCGCGCGAACGACTGGCATCATTCAACGCCGACGCCGCCGAGGTCATGCGGCTCAACGCTGCCGGCGCCGACCGTGATGCCGCTGGCATCATCACCGATCTGAACGCCCTGCGCGCGACCGCCGAGGGGGCCCGCGACCTACCCATGCGCATCGTTGACGCGGAGAAGGCGGTCAAGCAGGCCGAGCAGGCCGTGGCCGACTGCACGCGCGTCGCCGAGCAGTACGCGCGTGACACGCTGGACCTCGACCGCCTGCGCGCCCTCGTGCAGCACGTCGACTGCGCCACCCTCCGCACGGAGCAGACCACCATCCGGCAGGCGCAGGAGAGCCAGGCATCCGCGACCCAGGCGGTGGAGCGCGCACGGCAGGCAGTAGCCCGTGGCGAGATCGAGCACGCCGACGCCAACCGGCTCGCGGGTGTGGCGGCGCAGCGGCTGACGCAGGCGGAAGCGGAGCTGGCGCGGGTGCAGGTGGAGATGCAGCGGGCGGTGAAGACCCGGGCGCTGCTGACGCGGTTGCAGTATGTGGAGCGTGCATGCGGCGCCGATGGCATCCCGGCGATCGTGCTGGAGAACCTGATCGCGGACGTGGAGGCGCGGGCCAACGGGATCTTGACCGCGATGCGCGCACCCTTCGCCATAGAATTTGCGTTCGATAAGGTCACGACGCAGAAGGAAAAGCTGTGCGCGTGCGGGGCGGAGTTCCTGCCGCGGGCTACCACCTGCGCGCGGTGCGGGGCGGTGCGGGGGATGCAGAGGTCGTCGGCGCTGGACCTTCAGATTATCGAAAACGGCGAAAGCCACTCGTTCTCCGAGGACAGCGGGGCGGGCCGGGCGATGGCGTCGCTGGCGATCCGGCTGGGAGTGGCGCGCAGCATGGGCGTCGGCATGGCGCTGATCGATGAAGCGGCCGATGCGATGGACGAAAAAAACCGCGCGAAGTTCTGCCAGATGATCGGGCATCTGAGCGAGGCGGGCTTCAACGTGGTGCTATTTACCTCGCAGCACAAAGACGTGCAGGCGACGGTGCCGGTAGCGATTGAGTTCACGAAGGCAAACGGCGTGAGCAGCGGGAGGTGGGCGTGAGAAAGCCGAAGAAACGATGGTGG
>JBAZTM010000182.1:0-3373 GCA_041661925.1 Gemmatimonadaceae bacterium | reverse complement strand
ACGTAGGTGAGGCGCTTGCCCACCGCGGCGTAGAGCGACTCGTGCATGTAGGCGATGCCCTGCCCGCTCGAGAAGTTCGTCGAGCGCAGGCCGGCCATGCTCATGCCGGCGGTCACCGCCGCGGCTGCATGCTCGCCTTCCGGCTCGAAGAAGAGCAGCCGGCGGCCGTTGACGTTTTCCTTGCCCTCGGCCACGGCCTGCGCCCACCCCTCGCCCATCTGGGTTGAAGGCGTGATGGGATACGCGCCGGCGGCTTCGCTGCCGGCCGTCTCCATGGCCACGACCGCATAGGACCCGTCGAGCGCCTGGCGCACGCCGGGATACTTGATGGCTTTGCCGGCATCGCCGGTCTTCGTCGCGCTCATGCTGCCTCCGCACTGCTAAGGGCCGGCTGGCGCGCGAATTGCGCGCCGCGCAGCCAGACGATCGCACTGGTCGGGCAGCGCTCCACGGCGCTCTCCTCGGCCTCGTCGATCTTGCTGTAGTCGATGACTGCCACTCCACTCGCCACGCTGATCAGGCCAGGCGCGGCGTCCAGCACGCACTTGCCGCAGGTCGTGCAGGCCACGGTGCACTGATCGAGCACGACGTCGCCCTGCACGAGGTTCTTGCATTGCACCAGCAGTTGATAATCGAGCTGTTGGAGCACGAACAGGTTCTTGGGGCACGCCACGACGCAGTCATTGCACGCCGTGCACTTCTCCACGTCCACGACGGGAAGCCCTTCGGGGTTCATCGTGATGGCGTCGAACGTGCAGGCGCGCGCGCAGTCGGCGAGGCCAAGACAGCCCCAAGCGCACCCCTTGCCACCGCCGGCCACCGCGGCCGCCGCTTCGCAGGTGCCGAGGCCGCGATACTCGGCGCGCTGGATGGCCACGTTGCTGCCGCCGGCGCATTGGAGGCGCGCGACGACCTTGACGGCCTGGCCCGCGTCCACCCCGAGGAAGTGCGCGATCTCGCCGATGCGCTCGGCGTTTGACACGGTGCACTTGGAGGGCTGGATCTCGCCCACCACCGCCTTCTCGGCGAAGGCCCGGCAACCTGGAAGTCCGCACGCACCGCAGTTGGCCGACGGCAGCATCGCCGCGACCACGTCAATGCGCGGGTCTTCCCAGACCTTGAGCTTCTTGTTGGCAGCGGCGATAAAGATGGCGAACACCAGTGCGGTGCCGCCGAGAATCAGGACTGCCTGCAGGATGATCATCGCGTCTCCGGGCCTTACGCCTTGAGACCCGACGTATCCAGCAGCCACGAGGCGATGCGGTCCACTGCCTCGCCGGCCCCCATGGCCGGAGCGCCCTTACCGCCGGGCGCGCTCGGCACGACGAACGGGGTGCGCGCCAGCTCGGCGAGCATCTTCACGTCCTGCTCCATCTGCCAACCGCTGAACCCGCCCACGGCCTTGAACGGACCGGTGGGGAGGAACGGCACGGTGAGGCGCTGCCACGGTTCCTTGCCGGCGTTCGGGTCGTGCATGAACGTCGCGGAACCTTCGGGAAGAATCGCGGCGATGGCCGGACCTTCGTAGCCGGCGAGCCGGTCGAGGCCAGTGCCGTCCACGGTCTGCAGGACGAACGTCCCCGGCGTGATGCAGCGCACCAGCGCCGCGGGCGGCGCATCGCCGTGCACGACGAGCACGATCTTCTCGCGGCCGTCGGCAAAGTCGAGCAGGGCGCCCGCATGCAGGTCGGCGCCGGCGACTTCGACGACGAGCGGCGGCGCGAACCGGCGTTCGGCGTTGTTCCAGGCGCGGAATTCGGCGGGGTCGAGCAGTTTCTCGTGTTCGGCTTTCTTGAAGCGGCCGCCGCGCACGAGTTCGGTGATGATGATGGCGCCAAAGGCCTGTCCGGCGCCGGCGAGCGCCGCGTCAATGGTGGCGCCGAGCTTCACGCCATCGGTCACGAGGGCCACCGCCATCTCGTCGCCCTGCGCCGCGACGCGGCGCAGGATCTTGGCGGCCTTCTCGAGCGCGGCCTGCGACGTCTTGTCGGCCTTGGCGACGGCCGGGAACATGGCGGCGAACTTGGCGGCGTCCACGTGCACGCCGCCGAAGACGCCCAGTTCGGTGGCGGCACGAGCCGCCTGCGAGGCGGCGTCGGCGGTCTGGGCGGCCAGGAAATCGTCGGCCTGCTTCAGCGCGCCCTGCACCGCGGCGCGGAACTCGGCAATGGGTTGCGCCAGCGCGGCCAGCGCCTGGGCAACGCGCGGATCAGACGGCATAGCGGGCGAACTCCTTTTCGAGCAGCGCGACACGTTCGGCCGGGGTGCGCGGGGCCACGCGGCGCGTCTCTTCGTAACGGGGCTTGGACGGATCCTTGAAGAACACACCGAGATTGATCTTGTCGGTCTGCTCGGCGAGGGCGCGCGCGGCCGCGAGGTCGCGCGGGTCATGGTGCGTCTGCGACTGGTAGATCTTCTCGAGGTCCGGCGTCACGACGCCGTCGTCGTGCACCAGCAGGTTGATGCGTGCCGGATCCTGCACCGCCTTCTGGAAGATGGACGGCGTGTAGACCGGGCAGCGCTGCAGGATGCGCACGAAGCTGAAGCCCTTGTGATGATAGGCGGCACGCAACGTCGCGTAGAGGTGCGACGGCGCCCATTCGGCGGTCTGCGCCACGAACGACGCGTTGGTGATGCCGAGCGCGACTTCGATGGGGTTGAGCGGCGGGAGAATGGAGCCGTAGGGCTGCGTGTTGCTCTTGAAGCCCTGCGGCGTCGTGGGCGAGGTCTGCATCTTGGTCAGGCCGTAGATGCCGTTGTCGAGCATCATCGCCGTCATGTCCACATTGTAGCGCACCGCGTGCAACCAATGACCGGCGCCAATGGAGGTGCAGTCGCCGTCGCCCATCGTCACGAAGACGGCGAGTTCCGGCCGGTGCAGCTTGATGCCGGTGGCCACGGGCAGCGCACGGCCGTGAAGCCCGTGGAAGCCATAGGTCTTCATGTAGTGCGGCAGGCGGCTCGAGCAACCGATGCCGGAGACCATCATGGTCTGCTCGGGAACCAGCTGTTCGGCGGCGAGCAGGCGCTGCACCGCGGTGAGCACCGAGTGATCGCCGCAGCCGGGGCACCAGCGCGCGCGCGCGCCCTCGTACTCCGACATTTCGTAGTGGTGGTCGTCGCCCTGGTCGAGGACGGGGAGCAATCCACAGGAGTAGCTCACGCAGCACCTCCACGCGGCAGGCGGCCGCGAATGGCTTCGAGAATCGACATCGGACGCAGCGGCTCGCCGGGCACACGCCCCCAGCAGTCCACGTCCACGAGGGTCGCGTTGCGCAGCAGGATGCTCATCTGGCCGCGCCGGCGGTTCTCCTCGGTGATGTACGGGTCGCCCATTTCGTCGGAGTAGTTGATCTCGACGGCGAGCACCTTC
>JBAZTM010000181.1:0-3390 GCA_041661925.1 Gemmatimonadaceae bacterium | reverse complement strand
AGACGGGATAAAGCTCGGTCATGTGGCCGAGGTAACCGCCGGTCGCCTGACGGAAGCGCGGCTCGCGGACGACGCTGCGCACGAGGTGCAAGTCGAAGGGGCGCGACGGAAAGGCAAACGGCCCGTCGCGGTAACCGAACCAGATGAGTGCCGCGGCCAGCACCGCGCTGGCCGAACTCAAGGCCACCAGCCCAAGCACTGTAGTGCCCGGCAGCGCGCCAATGAGATACGGTCCGGCCTTGCCGACCGTGAGCGCGCCCACGATGGTGCCGACCGCGAGACCACGGCGCTGGCGGAACCAGGTGCTCGTCATCTTCATCGCCGGCGGGTAGACGCCGGCGAGGCACGCGCCCGCAAGAAAACGCGAGAGCAGGGCAGGGGTGAGTCCGTCGGCGAACGCGAGGCCGACGTTGGCGACCGCTCCACTGAGTGCCGCAATCGTGAAGAGCGTCCGTGCGGGTACGACATCGGCGAGATTGAGAAAGGCCGAGATGGCGGTCCCCGCGACAAACCCGAGCTGTACGGCGATGGTGAGCCAGGCGACCTCGGCGCCGTCGAGCTGCCAGAGGCGCTGCAGCTCCGGCGCGACCGCACTCCCCGCGAACCAGAGTGCCATGCCGAGCAACTCGGCCGCCGACAGCAACGCGAGCATGCGCCAGCGATCGGGATGGCTGTCGATCACGGGCGGTGCAGGATCGGGCGTGGCAGAAACGCTGGCCGAGCCGATGCTCACTCCCATCCGTGCGGCCGCCGCCAGAGCCGCTTCTGCACGGGCCACGGGCGCTTGAGCGTGAAGGCGTCGTCTCCGAAATGCTCATCCATGGCGAGCGTGTCGGTGACGTTCGCCACCTTGGCCGACGCCTGGTCGGCCCAGTGCAGGATCTCGGCCTCCAGCGTCATGGGAGGCACGGCGGCGCCGAACTCGAGCGAGCCGTGATGCGACTGGATGAAATGCTGCAGCTCCAGTTCCTGCTCGGCCGTGAACGTGCCTTCCGGCAAGGTACGCAGACGGCGGTCGAGCATCATGGTGCCGAGCACGAGGTGGCCCAGCAGGTGCCCGGCCGTCGTGTTGCCAAACCCGGTGGGGCTGACGCTGTACGACTCGACCTTTCCGATATCGTGCAGCAGCGCCGCAACCGTGACGAGTTCGACGTTGGCGTGCATGGTGCGCGCGATGCCCTGCGCGATGGTTGCCACTTCGACGCTGTGCAGCAGCAGCCCGCCGATCTGTGCGTGATGCCCCGTCGTGGAGCCCGGCGCGCGCTCGAAGTCCTGACGAAAAACATCGTCGGCGAAGAAGAGGTCGAGTGCAGCGCGCAGTCGACTGGAGGTCAGCGTCGACCGCTGCTGGTCGATCCACGCCCACAGCTCGTCGGGCTTTCGCGCGATGCGCGGCAGGAATTGCTCGACACTGCCGGCCGACGAGGGAAGGACGCGAAGCGGCGCGGTGAGCGTGAGCTGCCGCTTGCCCTGATACTCACCCACCGTGCCGATGGCCTGCACGACCTTGCCCTTCTCCGCGCCGGCGACCCACGGCAGCTGCTCCGACCAGATGGGCGCGGTCTCGATGCGACCCGTGGCGTTGCCGAGGGTCAGCCGCGCAAAGGGTTTGCCGTCGCGGGTGTCTTTGTCGGCGCGATCGAGGACCAACAGCTCGTGTTGGATTCTATCGCCTGCGTGGAGCTTGGAGAGGTCGAGCAATGGCGAGTGATGGTAGAAGGCAGACGGCGGACGGCAGACGGCGGACGGCAGACGGCGGATGGCAGATACAAACTACCGCAGAGTCCTGACAGTCGCCTCACCACTACCACGCAGCTACGGGCAAAACAACGCGCCCGGCATCTGGACGATGACCGGGCGCGGCGGGGAGGGCTGAACAGACCTCTCCTTGATTAACTACTACGCATCCGCGGGGCGCCTGGTTTCAGCGGCCACCCGCTCGGCGTCGAGGAGGGCCTGCTTGCGCTCGACCCCCCAGCGATAGCCGCCGAGTTCGCCGGTCTGGCGCACGACGCGATGGCAGGGGATGAGCACCGCCACGTTGTTATGGGCGCAAGCCTGCGCGACCGCGCGTGACGCCGTGGGGCGGCCGACATCAGCGGCGATCTGCTGGTACGATCGCTGTTCGCCGTGCGGGATGCGCCGAAGGGCGGCCCAGACGGACTCTTCGAACGGCGTGCCCTCGGTGTGCAGTGGGAGGTCCACGCGCGGCGCCGCTCCACGCAACCGACGGACGATCTCATCACGCCACGCCGCCGGCACCTGCACGTTACGGCTGAAAGACGCCCAGGGCAGCGTGGCGCGCAGGTCGCGTTCGAGTACCGCGGCGGAATCGCCGAGCGCGAGGTAGCGAATGCCGCGCGCGGTGAGGCCGAGGAGCACGGTGCCGACGGGCGAGTCGAACGTGCCGAATGCGATGTCCTCCGACAGGCGTCCCGCCGCCGTGGGGTGCGGCAGCGAACGCTGTCCGGCGCGGGCGGAGCGGGAGGGGGCGAGAGCGGTCATGGGCGACTCCAAGCAAAAGGGCACCGGCCGCACTGTGCGCGCCGGTGCCCTCAAAGTCGTGGATGGACCGATTCAATCCAATCCGTTTCTTGCGCCCTGAATTCCGTTTCTTGCGATGCGAATCAGTTCACGTAGGCGATCTCGCCCTCGCCATCGATGCCGAGTTCCTGCTCGCGTCCACAGACACCGCAAATCTTGATGCAATGCCAGACTTCGTTGAACTCCTTCTGGTTTGCAACGGAGGCCGGCTTGATGGACAGTTTCTTGTAGCTGTACTCGCCACAATGCTCACACGCATGCGCCCGGGCTACCTTCTCCGCGCGCTCCTTGGTGATGGTCTTCGGCATGCCGGAATTTAGCCCTTGGACCCGATGCCCGGAGGGAAGCCAAGGGCTCCAGTGGGACGCGGTGCGTCGCTGGGGAGATTGGTCTGGCCGGCGGCGTCCATGACCTTTCGCAGGGCGCCGATGGCGCCCATCGCTCCGGCGGCCTCGGTGGGGAGGAAGATGGTCGTTCCCTTGCCCTGGGTGAGCGCGGGAAGGGCTTCCATGTACTTGAGGCCCAGCAGGTACGTCGCCGCCTCTCCCGGCGGGAGCGACAGGGCGATGCCGGCAATAGCCGTCGCCTCCGCCTTGGCCATGGTCGTACGGGCCTCGGCGAGGCCCTCGGCGCGGAGGATGGCGGCTTCCTTTTCGCCCTGCGCCTTGAGCACCTGCGATTCGCGCAGGCCCTCGGCCTCGAGAATGACGGCGCGCTTGCTGGCTTCGGCGTTGGTGACCGCGGCCCGGCGTTCGCGCTCGGCGCGCATCTGCAGTTCCATGGACTGCTGGATGTCGCGCGGCGGTTCGATGGTCTGCAGTTCGACGCGCGTCACGTCGACACCCC
>JBAZTM010000180.1:2591-3395 GCA_041661925.1 Gemmatimonadaceae bacterium | reverse complement strand
GGTGCTGCGCGAGCCGCTGGCGCTGCGCACGGCGCGCGCCGTCAACCACGCGCGTGCCACGCTGATGGCCGGCTTCACCATGGTGCGCGACCTCGGCACCGAGGGGGCCGGCTACGCCGACGTCGGGCTCAAGCAGGCGATTGACCAGGGGATCATCCCGGGGCCACGCATGCTGGTGACCACGCGCGCGATGCTCGTCACCGGAAGCTACGCGCCGCGCCGCACCGACTTCAGCTTTGATCCGCCGCAGGGCGCCGAGGAGGCCGATGGAATCGACGGTGTGATGCGCGTGGCCCGCGACCAGATTGCGCACGGCGCCGACTGGGTGAAGGTCTACGCCGATTATCGCTGGGGTCCGCGCGGCGAGGCGACGCCCACATTCACTGAGGCCGAACTGCACGCCCTCGTCGAGGCGGCGCGGAGCAGCGGGCGGGCGGTGGTGGCGCACGCGAGTACGCCCGAGGGAATGCGGCGCGCCGTCATGGCCGGCGTCGAGTCCGTTGAGCACGGCGACGGCGGCACGGACGAGACGTGGCGGCTCATGAAGGAGCACAACGTGACCTACTGTCCGACACTCGCCGCCGGCGACGCGACACGGCAGTACGCCGGCTGGAAGAAAGGCGTCGATCCCGAACCTGCGGCAGTCACCGCCAAGCGCGCGTCATTCAGGGCCGCGCTCGCCGCTGGCGTGACGATGTGTGTGGGCGGTGACGTCGGCGTCTATCCGCACGGCGACGACGCGCGCGAGATGGAGATGATGGTGGACTACGGCATGACGCCGCTGGCGGTGATGAAGGCGGCGAC
>JBAZTM010000180.1:0-2581 GCA_041661925.1 Gemmatimonadaceae bacterium | reverse complement strand
TCGGGCAACGCGAAGCTGCTGCACTGGGAAAACCGCGTCGGGCGCGTGGCGCCGGGATTGCTCGCGGACCTCGTGGCCGTGAAGGGCGATCCGACGAAGGACATTCGCGCCGTGCGCGCGGTGGCGTTTGTGATGAAGGGCGGCGGGGTCGTCAGGGCGCAGTAAGCACGACGCACGCACGACGCACGCACGACGCGCGCGTGAGGTCACAGCGCGCGCTCGTCGGCCGCCGACGGTGCGGACTGCGTTACACCACGGAATAGCGCACACCTAGCACAACCATTTAGCGAATGGTAGTGTCAAAGGATTGCCAGCGCCCCCGCGCGCCTTCTGCCACCACCCGCCGGCCGCCATGGATCTCCTCAAACGCCTGCTTCGGCTTCCGAAATCCGTCCTCATCGCCGTTGTCCTCCTGCTCGGCGTACCGTCCGTCTGGCTGCTCGCCCGCGGCGTGTCACCCACCGACGATGTCGTGACCGCGAGCGTGAAGCGCGGCGACTTCAAGATCAACGTCACCACCTCAGGCGAGCTGCGCGCGCCGAAGTTCGTGAACATCTCGGGTCCGCCCAACCTGCAGCAGGCCGAAGTGTGGAACGGCGTGAAGATCCTCTCCATCGTCCCCGAGGGGACCGTCGTGAAGGAAGGCGACGTCGTGGCCGAACTGGATCGGGCGCCGGTGGCTACCAAGCTCGCCGACGTCAACCTGGCGCTGCAGAAAGCCGAAGCGCAGACGGAGCAGGCATCGCTCGACTCCGTGCTGAACCTGTCCAAGGCCCGTGAGGACCTGCACACGGCAGCCCTGACCCTTGAGGAAAAGAAGCTGGCGCGCGATCAGTCGAAGTTCGAGGCGCCAAGCGTGCGACGGCAGACGGAAATTGAGTACGAGAAGGCGCTCCGCACGCTGAAGCAGGATTCCATGGACCTGCGTACCAAGACCGAGCAGGCGCGCGCCAAGATGCGCGAGGTGGGATCGGACCTGGAGCGCCAGCGCAACCGGCTGCGCATCGTGCAGGAGGTCATGGGGAACTTCACCATCAAGGCGCCGAGTCCGGGCATGGTGATCTACATCAAGGACTGGCAGGGGAAGAAACGCGCCGCGGGCAGCCAGGTGAGCCCATGGGATCCGGCCGTCGCCACGCTCCCGGACCTGTCGATCATGGAATCGCAAACCTACGTGAACGAGATCGACGTGCGGAAGCTCGCCGTGGGCCAGCCGGTGACCATCACGTTCGACGCCGATCCGGGCAAGCAGCTGAAGGGCAAGGTGACCGCCGTGGCCGGCGTGGGCGAGCAGCGCCCCAACTCCGACGCCAAGGTGTTCGAGGTCAAGATCAGCGTCGAGAAGCCTGACACGACGCTCCGTCCCGGCATGACGACGGGCAACACCATCGAGACCAAGGCCATTCCGAACGTGCTGCACCTGCCGCTGGAAGCCGTGATGAACGAGAACGGCGTGCCGTATGTCTTCAAGAAGGGACGCGTGCGCGTCACGAAGCAGGAGGTCGAGACGGGAGCGATGAACGACGACGAGGTCGTTGTCACGCGCGGGCTGGAGGAGAACGACCGCGTCCTCCTGTCGCCCCCCGCCGACAAGGACAAGATCGCGCTCGACCGGCTTCCGGGATCGAAGGCCGCCGTGAAGACGCAGAGCGGCGACACGGCAACCGGCGCGAAGGCGGTGCCCGTGACGCCGAGCCCGTCCGCGCCCGGCGCACGCGGGACGCCCGCCGCAAAAGCGGCCGCTCCAGCGCCCAAGGGTTAGGCGCGTGGCACTCGATTTTCGGTCTCTCGCCGCGCGGCGGGCGGAACTCGTTGCGCACGTGGCCTTCGCGTTTCGCACGGCCATCGAGGCCGTCGGCCACAACAAGGCGCGCGCCGCGCTCACCTCGCTTGGCATCCTGTTTGGCGTGGCATCGGTGATCGCCATGCTCGCCATCGGCAAGGGTGCCGAGCAGGAGATCCTGGCGCAGATGCGCCTGCTCGGCACCAACAACATCATCGTCACACCGCTCATCGAGCAGAAGGAGGGCGTGGTCAAGGAGGAGAAGGCCGCCGCGCCCAAGCGGTTCACGCCGGGGCTGCGCTACGCCGATGCGCAGGCGATCCGCGCCGTCGTCCCCGACGTGGACGCGTCGAGCGCGGAGATCGTGCTCAACACGCTGATCACGCGCGAAGGGCGGCATCGGTCGGCCAAGCTGGTCGGAGTCGATACGAGCTATTTCCGCATCATGAACCTGCGCATCGCCGAGGGAGGGGCATTCTCGCCCGACCAGGTGGTGCACGGCCGGCTGGTCGCGGTCATCGGGCACGGCGTCAAGTCGCGGTTCTTCACGCAGGCGAACCCGCTCGGCCAGACGGTGAAAGTCGGCCAGAACTGGCTCACGGTCGTCGGCGTGCTCGAGGACCGGACGGTCAGCGGACAGAACGCACAGCGGCTCGGCATCCGCGACTCGAACATGGACGTCTATGTGCCGGCGACGACCATGCTGCTGCGCTATCGCAACCGCGCGCTGGTGACGCAAGCGGAGATCGAGGCCGCGTCGAAAGCGGAACAGGGGAACGTCGACCCGAGCGCCGAAGC
>JBAZTM010000179.1:0-3396 GCA_041661925.1 Gemmatimonadaceae bacterium | reverse complement strand
GCAGTCGAGGATCGAGGTGTCGCGCGAGCGGCGCGAGCGCTGCGGATAGGTCCTCCGGACCCATCTTGGACGCTCAACCAGCGCAGCGGGCGAATTGGGTCAATCTGAAGATTTGCTCGCGGGTCATTGAGGATTGTTGATGGGGAGCTCGCGTTGGGAATGCGGATCTTGATTCGCGATCTTGATGACGATTGGTTGCGCGGCTACGGAAGCTTCGCAACCAACTCAATTTCCACCTGCGCATCCTTGGGCAGCCCTGCTACCGCCACCGTGCTTCTCGCCGGGCGGCTCTCGCCCAGGGTCGCAGCATAGACTTCGTTGACCTTCGCAAAGTCACTCATCGTGCGCAGGAAGATCGTGGTCTTCACCACGTCCTTCCACGTGCACCCGGCGCTCTGCAGCACGGCGTGGAGGTTCTTGAGCACCTGTGCCGTCTGCACGCCGACGTCGCCCTCGACGAGCACCATCGTCTTGGGGTCGAGCGGGGTCTGGCCGGCGCAAAACAGGAAACCGCCGGCAGCGATGGCTTGCGAGTAGGGGCCGATGGCGGCGGGGGCGAGGTCGGTGTGGTGGATCGTAGTCATGGTGACGGCTGATTGTTGATTGGGAGCTCGGATTTGGATCTGGGATTTCGATTTGCGATTTGGATTCTGGATTGTATCGCTCGGCAACGGGCGGACGATGGTGCACCGCACCACCGCCCGCCCTCACTGCCTCACTCTGTCTTACTCTGTCTCACTCTGTCGTTCTCCGGGCCTAGAACAGTCCCGCAATCGTTCCGTCAGCGGCTACTGACATCCGCTCGGCCGCGGGCTCCTTGGGCAACCCAGGCATGGTCATGATGTCGCCGCACTGCGCGACGACGAAGCCGGCGCCGGCGGCCGGGTAAACCTCGTTGACCGTCATGCGGAAGCCCGTCGGACGGCCGAGCTTGGTGGCGTCGTCGGTGAGCGAGTACTGCGTCTTGGCAATGCAGATCGGCGTGCGGCCGAGTCCGTTGGCTTCGAGGTACTCGATGGCCTTGTCGGCCTTGGACGAGTAGTCGGCGCCGTCGCCGCCGTAGACCTTGGTGATGATCTCGTGGATCTTGGTCTTGATGGGCTTGTCGCTGTCGTAGATGGGCGCAAACTTCGACTTCCCTTCGGCCAGCACCTCGAGCACGACCCGCGCCATCTCCTCGCCGCCGGCGCCGCCATGGGCGAACACCTCGTTCATCGCCACACGCACCTTGGCGCGCCGCGCGCAGTCCATCACCATCTCGAGTTCGGCGTCGGTGTCGGTGGCAAACCGGTTCATCGCCACCACCACCGGCAGGCCGTACTGCAGCATGTTGGCAATGTGGTGCTCGAGGTTGGGCAGCCCCTTCTCGAGCGCCTTCAGGTCTTCCTTGGCCAGGTCCTTCTTGTTCGCACCGCCGTTCATCTTGAGCGCGCGAATGGTCGCGACGACCACCGCCACCTCAGGATTGAGCCCGCCGAAGCGGCACTTGATGTCGAGGAACTTCTCGGCGCCGAGATCCGAACCGAAACCAGCTTCGGTGACCACGACATCGCCCAGCGCCAGCGCGGCGCGCGTGGCGAGAATGGAGTTGCAGCCGTGGGCGATATTGCCGAATGGGCCGGCGTGCACGAAGGCGGGGCCGCCCTCGAGCGTCTGAACGAGATTGGGACGAATGGCGTCCTTGAGGAGCAGCGCCATCGCGCCGGGGGCCTTGAGCTCGCGTGCGCGCACCGGGTGACGGCTCGGACCGCCGGTGCTGCCCACGACGATATCGCCGAGCCGCCGCTCGAGGTCGGCCGGGCTGGTGGCCAACGCGAGGATCGCCATGATCTCGCTCGCCGGGATGATCACGAACTTCTCTTCGCGCGGCACGCCGTCCATCGGGCCGCCGAGGCCGATGATGCAGTGGCGCAGGGCGCGGTCGTTCATGTCAATCGTGCGCGGCCAGGTGATGCGGCGATGGTCAATGCCCAGCGCATTGCCCTGCTGGAGGTGGTTGTCGAGCATCGCGCTGAGCAGGCCGTGCGCGCTGCTGATGGCGTGGAAGTCGCCGGTGAAATGCAGGTTGATGTCGTCCATCGGCAACACTTGCGAATAGCCGCCGCCGGCCGCACCGCCCTTCACACCGAACACGGGGCCGAGCGACGGCTCGCGGATGGCGAGCACGGCGTTGGTGCCGATGCGGCGCAGCGCCTGCGCGAGCCCCACCGCGGTGGTGGTCTTGCCTTCGCCCGCCGCCGTGGGATTGATGGCCGTGACGAGCACGAGCTTCCCCTTGGGGGGACGCTGGGTGATCTCGAGGTTGATCTTCGCCTTGTACTTGCCATACAGGTCGAGATCATCCTCGTTGAGTCCGAGGTCGGCCGCGACATCGCGGATGTGACGGAGCTTCGCGCGCTGCGCGATTTCGATGTCGGTCGGAACTACGATATGCGGATCGTGGGGCATGGGAGTGGCGGAAGAAGGATTTCGGGGGGCGGCTGAGCGACGGTAGACGGTGGACGGTAGATGGTAGAAGGACTTCTTCAGACTGATAGGCTGAAACACCTCTGGGCATTCTCCGTGATTACGGCGCCGAGGCGCTCGGCGCTGAGTCCGCGCGCCTCGGCGAGCTTGGTCACGGTCTGGCTGACGTACGCGGGTTCGTTGCGCTTGCCGCGATACGGCACCGGCGCGAGGTACGGGGCATCCGACTCGACGAGCAATCGGTCGGCGGGCGGGAGGCGGAGCAAGGCATCGTCGGCCCACTTCTTGAACGTGATCACGCCCGAGAAGCTCACGTACCAGCCGGCGGCGATGGCGGTCTCGGCAAGCCCGGGCGGTCCGGTGAAGCAGTGCATGATACCGACCACACCGTTGGCGCCGGCTTCCTTGACCATCGCCGCGGTGTCGTCGGCCGCCTCGCGGCTGTGCACCACCACGGGAAGCCGGCACTCGGCGGCCAGCGCGAGCTGCGCGGCGAAGGCGCGGCGCTGCTGGTCGCGCGGCGAGTGGTCGTAGTGGTAGTCGAGTCCACACTCGCCGAGCGCCACGGCACCCTGCGCGGCCTCGGCGCGCAGCGCCTCCACGTCGCGCAGCGGGTCGAACGACGCCGCGTCATGCGGATGCACGCCCGCGGTATGAAAGACATAGCCGGGGTGGCGCTTCGCCACGGCGCGGGCACGCACGGCCATGTCGGGCGACTCGCCAATGCACACGAGCGCCACCGCGCCCGCGTCGCGCGCACGTTGCACGGCCTCGTCGCGATCCGCGTCGAACGCCGGATCGGCGAGATGACAATGCGAGTCGATGAACGCCGCCATGGAGAGTGAATCTAGAGGGGGTACCGTAGGTGCGCCCAGCCCGGTGATGCGTCCCTCACAGCGGCGTCAGGGTGCGTCCGACAGCAAAGGGCGC
>JBAZTM010000178.1:1326-3442 GCA_041661925.1 Gemmatimonadaceae bacterium | reverse complement strand
TTCTCGCTGTCACCGCACTACTCTCTGCGGCAGATGCGCAGGCACAGCATCGCGGTGACGGCGGACTCACGGTCACCGTGGGGCGGCACTCCGTGCGAGGCGGGTTTATTCACTATCGCAATGGTGCCTTGCTGGACGTACTGGCCGCTCGCCGAGTCAGAACAATGCATGGCTGGTCGATGGTAGCGGCTGGCGGTGTTGGTGTGATCTGGAGTGGAACATCGACGGACGTGTGCCTGATGGGGCCGGAGGGAGCATGCGCGCCAAAGGGCAATTTCGTTGCCTTCGACGCTCTCGTCGGAGTGGCCAAGCCCATCGGCCGTATGAGTGCGCGCGCGCTAGCGGGCCCAACCCTGTACAACGGCGCCGAGGACAAGTCGCTTGGAGTCCAAGCGCGACTGGATCTGAACGCGCCGGCGTCAACGCGCCTCGGCCCCGGGCTGATGTTACGCGCGACGTGGCTGCCATCGCATGGTGGTGATCGACTCACGATGTGGGCGGCAGGGGCCACCCTCACGTTTCGCTAGGCGCCGGAAGTCTGAGCGTGACAATTCCTGCCGCGCGAATCACGCAAGAGGATACTCGCATGCGACTTCGCAGTCTGATGATTACGGTCGTCCTTCTCTTCCCAAGTGTCGTTGCGGGTCAGTCGTTGCGCTCGGCGAATGTCGTCGCAATCCCCGCCGGCGTTGTCCGTCTCACGGACAAGGCTGCGGTCTCTCCGCAGCACTCTCCCGTGTCCTGGCAGTCGGCCTTTGGCGACAGCGTGATGACTCGGAGGTCGAGGATCCGTCGCGCCGCCCTCATCGGTGCGATCGTTGGTGGCGTGATTGGTGGGGTGGGGGGGACCCAACTGAACTATGACTGCCCCACAATAAGCGAGCCCTGCCATGCCCGGGCACAGAAGACCGAGGCTACCGTCGGCCTGACCGCCGTCGGTGCGCTTCTTGGTGCCGGCGTTGGTGCGTTGATCGGCCGCCTGTCCTCAAGGCAGTAGACGGTCGCAACGCGAGCGCGGACATCGACTCCTGACGTCCGAGGAACGCTCGCGATTGATGACCGTGGGCGGTGACGCGATCTCCTGCATTCGTTCGACGACACCCGCATCATCGCGATGATGGTCGACGGTTGATGCCGATGTAGCATGCGGCATGCTCGCCTCCGTGCATTCTGCCGCCGTGATCGGCGTCGACGCGCACCCCGTCCTCGTCGAGGTGGACGTCGCACGTGGACTCCCCACGTGGTCGATAGTCGGCCTCGCGTCGAACGCCGTGAAGGAAGCGCGCGAGCGCGTCAGCTCTGCGCTCGTGAATGCCGGCTTCGAAGTGCCGGCGCGGCGCACGACCGTGAACCTGAGCCCCGCCGACCAGGTCAAAACCGGCACCGCGTTCGACCTCCCCATCGCGCTCGCCGTACTCGCCGCCAGCGGCCAGATCCCCGCCGAGTGCGTCGAGGGATTGTGCGTCGCAGGGGAACTCGGCCTCGACGGCAGCGTGCGCCCCATTCGCGGCGCGCTCTCCATGGCTCGGCTCGTCCACGCGCGCGGCTATCGCGCGCTCGTGCTTCCCGAGACGAATGGCGGCGAGGCGTCGCTGGTCGGCGGCGCTCGACTCGCCGGTGCGTCAACGTTGGCTGCGCTGGTGGAGCAACTGCGTGCGGGCCGGCTTCTGGCTCCGGTGCCGACGACTGCGACGAGCGCGGTGCTCGACGATGGGCTCGATCTCGCCGATGTCGCAGGGCAGGGAATGGCAAAGCGCGCGCTCGAGATTGCCGCTGCAGGGGCGCACAATCTCCTACTGGAAGGCCCGCCCGGCGCCGGCAAGACGATGCTCGCGCGGCGACTCCCCACCATCCTGCCGCCGCTCACCGACGAAGAACATCTCGAAGTGGTCGCCATTCATTCAATTGGCGGCACGCTTCCCGCGGGAGTGATTCCGCCCCGTGTTCCGCCCTTTCGCGCGCCGCACCACACGATCTCGCAGGCGGGGCTCATCGGCGGCGGCAGCGGCCCGCGCCCCGGCGAGGTCAGCCTCGCGCATCGCGGCGTCCTCTTCCTCGACGAACTGCTTGAACTCCCGCGCTATGTGCTCGACGCCATGCGGCAGCCGCTCGAGGA
>JBAZTM010000178.1:0-1316 GCA_041661925.1 Gemmatimonadaceae bacterium | reverse complement strand
GCCGCGCATGCGGTGGCCTTTCCGGCGCGCTTCATGCTCGTGGCGGCCACCAATCCGTGTCCTTGTGGGCGGCTGGGCTTCGATCGGCCGCCTATCATCGAGGGCAGGCTGCCGGTTGGAACCATGCGCGAGGACGGCGGGGGCGACTGCCGCTGCAGCGCCACCGACATCGCCCGCTATCGTGCGCGGCTCTCCGGGCCGCTGGCCGACCGCATTGACCTGCGCGTCACGGTGGCTCCGGTCGCCCTCTCCGCCATGCATGGCGGCGGCGACGAGACGTCGGCGCAGGTGCGTTCTCGCATCGTCGTCGCTCGCGAGAGGCAGCGCGAGCGCTACGCCGGCCAGCGCGACGTCAACGCCAACGCGCAGGCACCGGCGCGCGCCCTGCGGGGCGCACACGGGCCCACCGCCGAGGCACACGCTTGGCTGGTCTCCGCCGCCGAGCGGCTACGGCTCAGCGCGCGGGGCTACGCCCGAGTCCTGCGTGTGTCGCGCACCATCGCCGACCTGGACGGCGCCGAGCAGGTGAGTCGCGATGCGGTGGCCGAGGCGCTAGGATTGCGCGGTGTGGGGTGAACCCCCACACGCACGTGCGCACTTTCCCGAAGGAATTTCGCGCACCTAGCGCACATCTTTCGCGTCGCAACTTCGCGTGGCGGAAGGTCATAGACCGGCCGCCGCCCTCTTCGAGGAATTCATGCGTTCATTGGTTATTGCTGCGCTCCTGCTTGCGGCCCTGCCGGCCACGGCGGCGGCCGCCGCGCTGGGGTTTTCAGGCCCCAGCATCGGTCCCGTGCCGGTTGAGTTCATACTGTTTGGGCTGGTGCTGGCCGGTGTGGCCCTCTTCCACCACCACACGCTGAAGATCGCGCTCACCGGCGCCACCGTCATCGCGCTCTACAAGATGTTCCTGTCGCCGTTCCGCTCCGGCGAAGGAGTGATGGGCTTTGTCCTGCACGTCGAGCACGAGTGGGTGATCCTGACAAACCTGCTCCTGCTGCTGGTTGGCTTTGCGCTGCTGGCCAATCATTTCGAGGAGAGCAAGGTGCCGGCCATGCTGCCGCGCTTCCTCCCCGATGACTGGAAGGGCGGACTAATCCTGCTCGCCCTCGTCTTCGTCCTCTCCGCCTTCCTCGACAACATCGCGGCGGCATTGATCGGCGGCGCGGTGGCGCACACCGTGTTCCGCGGCAAGGTGCACGTGGGCTACCTCGCCGGCATCATCGCGGCGTCCAATGCCGGCGGCGCCGGCAGCGTCGTGGGCGATACGACGACGACCATGATGTGGATCGCCGGGGTGCATCCCGCCAGCGTAT
>JBAZTM010000177.1:0-3451 GCA_041661925.1 Gemmatimonadaceae bacterium | reverse complement strand
GGATTGCGCTTCTTGACGCCAAAATAGATGCGTTCGACGAGTTCGGTGATCTGCGCGCGTCGGAAGTCGCTATACCGGGAGGGGAACGAGTCGGCGTAGACCAGCGGATCGCTCTCCAGCGTGGAAAAGCGGGCGCGCTCCGCATCGGAGAGCTGCGGCAGCAGCCAGCGGCGAAAGCGATCGAGGGAGACGCGCGAGTAGTCGTGCGACGGCGCGGGGTACCGCACGTAGTCGAAGTTGAGCCCGTCCACGTCGTAGTGCTCGAGCACGTCCATCCACATCGAGTAGATGTGCTCTTTCGTCTCGGGGGCGGCCGGCGAGAGATAGACGCCTTCGACCTGATTGCGCTCCAATCTGGCGGCGTCGATGATCCGCGCGCGGTACTGGAGACTCCGTGGATCCAGCGGATACAATTCGCGCGCGACGCTGTAGGGGACGGCGAGCAGGTCGGGCCGCCGATAGAACATGTGCGTCGTGTCTGACGGCGGTGGGTCGAGGTTGGCGAGCAGGGCGGTGTTGAGCCACGCGTGCACGGCGATGTTGCGGGCGTGGGCCTCCTTCAGGACGAGAGCCAGCGGGTCAAAGCCCGGCTGGTCCACGATACCCTCGGCGCGCGGCTCCCATCGGGCGTTGTAGTAGGCATCGCCGCGGCCGCGCACCTGCACGATGAGCGTGTTGAATCCGGCATCGTGCGCCCGAGCCACCATGACCTTGATGCTGTCGGGGTTGGTGAGCACGTCGCGCACTACCCACAGGGCACGCACTTCCTGCGGCGTCGGGATGGGCGTGCGCGCGACGGGAGGCCGCTGGGGAAAGCAGGCGGCAAGGAGCAGCGAGGAAGCGATCACCGAAATCGGCGGGAGTTTCATGGCGGCAGACCGGTGGAAAGAGGCGCTACGGCCGGGCGAGAATGTCAGCCGGCGTTGTTGGCTTCGCGGCACATTCAAAGGTGCAGCAGGCCTGGCAGCACCACCATAGAGAAGCGGGCCTCGACTTCGAGGCCCGCTCCGTTCCATCGCAGCTCCGCTTCGCTCAGGGCATCCTGCTCACGTACGCTGCGACGTTCCTGTCAAATCGTGCCTGATCACGCGCCAACAGCAGATCGCGCATTTCTGCACGCTCGCGACGGCGCATCTCCTCGATGCGCGCGACGACGGAGGGATCCGCCTGGCCGGCCCGTTCGGCGATGCGAGCCTGCGCCTCGAGGGCCGTGAGTTCGCCGAAATACCGTCCGACGATGCGATTCATGGCGGTTTCCTTGTTCGATCCGAGCCGGATACCCCGTCGGAGTGCCCACGGTTCACCGCGCGCGAGTTTTAGTGCTGATACCTGCTCCTTGTTGCGGAGCCTATCGGGTGTCTTGACGGCCATACGCTGACGCGCCTCAATGCGCGCCGCCTGGGCCGTCGCCTGGCCCTTGTCGGCCATGGGGGAAGACTGCGCCGCACCCTTGGTCGTGATGGGCGGACCCTTCACAGGCCTAGCCTGCTGCGCGATGCCCAGCGTGGCAAAGCCGGCGAGCAGCATGCCGAGTACCGTCATGCGCAGCGCGTTTCGTGTCGAACGGGAAAGGGTCATGGTCCTGCACTCCGGTATGAAAGAACGATGGCCCAGCTCACACTGGGACCATCGCGTCAGACACTACGGCCTGACCGTACCCATGATGACCGGCTTGAACAACAGGCCGTTCTGGCTGATGGAATTGCCGCGCATCACGAAACTGTCGTTGACCATGAAGTCGACCAGGACGGTCGCCGTGTCATTCGCCGCCACCGGGACGGGCGACAGGAAGAAGATCTTGATGCCGCTGCGCGCGCCACTCGGGAAGAGCACATTCGGCGAACTCGTGCTGGTCAGCACGGCGCCGTTCTTCAGCGTGACGCTCGACTTGGAGGGATCGATGACCAGGCGGAAGCCGTTGTAGTTGCCCGCGGCAACGTTTGCGTTACCGAGCGGCAGGAACGAGCCGTTCTGGTAGGCGAGGAGATTCACGATCTGGTTGGGCTGCGTGATGGTCGTCCAGCCGCCGGTATTGGCGCTGTCGTCGGTGGCACCGCGAGCGGCGGCGGCGGAGTCGGTATCCGCCATTCGCGCGTCCACGCGAACGACGTAGACGTCCACACGCAGCACGGAATCGGTCGGGAATGCGGCGTCCGTCAGTTGCACGGCGATGGTGCCGCGTCCCGCCTCCGTCGTGGAGTTGGCGCACGCGGCGGCCAGCACACCGGCAGTCGCCAGCGCAGCAATGCCGACCATCTTCCTGTAACTCGTCATGATACCCTCGTTGCCGAATACGTCGTGCGTCCCATACTCCGGTGGCATCGAGATGCGTTGCCGCCATTTTGGGACATGTCGAATGAGTACTGGGCTGGTGACGCGACAACCATCGCGCGAATTGAGTAGTCCCAATGGCCCATGCCTCGCGTCGCTCCGTCTGGCGAGGCAAGTTCATGCCCATCCACCGGATGCCCCGGTGCGCTGACCACGGATGTGCCATGAGACCGACCCGCAAATCACGCGCACATGCTGCGCTCCTGTCCCTGATGTTCGCGGCCGCCTGCGTGTGGCCGACCGCCTGTTCGGCGCCAGCTGCCGACGATCCGGCGATTCCGCCGCGCCGTGTACCGGTCTTTCCCGTGGACTGGCAGTGGCAGCCGGGAGCCAAGGCGCAGTTTGCCTCGCACGCCATGGTGGCCAGCGACGATCCGCTCGGCAGCGCGGCCGGCGTGGAGATCATGCGTGCCGGCGGCAACGCAGTGGACGCCGCGGTGGCGACCGCCTTCGCGCTCGCGGTCACGTACCAGGAGGCCGGCAACCTTGGCGGCGGCGGATACATGGTGATCCGCATGGCCGACGGCCGCACCGACGCAATCGACTTTCGCGAGATGGCGCCTGGCAAGGCGACGCGCGACATGTATCTCGATGCCCAGGGCAACAAGACGGACAAGAGCCTCGATGGTCACGTGGCATCCGGCGTGCCCGGTTCGGTGGCGGGGCTTACGACCGCGCTCGCAAGGTACGGCACCCTGCCGCTGGCCACGGTGATGCAGCCGGCGATACGCCTTGCCGCGGAGGGATTCATCGCCAGCGAGAACTTCGTGCACTCGGTGCGCGTCGACAGCGCGCGCATTGCGCACTTTCCGGTGGCCGCTTCGGTATTTCTGCCCAGCGGGCGCGTACCGACGGTCGGGTCGCGCCTGGTGCAGCCGTGGCTCGCGCGGTCGCTTCGCCTCATCGCGGAGCAGGGTGCGGATGCCTTCTATAGGGGAGAGATCGCCGACTCGCTGGTCGCCGAGATGCAGCGTGGCGGCGGCATCATCAGCAAGGAAGATCTCGCCAACTACCGGCCGATCTGGCGTACGCCGATTCGCGGGTCGTACCGCGGCTGTCCGTTCATCACGATGCCACCCTCATCGAGCGGCGGCACGATCGTCGCCGAAGTATTGAACAT
>JBAZTM010000176.1:0-3532 GCA_041661925.1 Gemmatimonadaceae bacterium | reverse complement strand
CGATCTGTTGTTGAGGATGTGCGGCACCGCGGCGAGCGTCTCGACGTTGTTGACCGTGGTCGGCATGCCGAACACGCCCGCTACCGCCGGGAAGGGCGGCTTGATGCGCGGGTTGCCGCGGCGCCCTTCGATGGAGTTCATCAGGGCGGTCTCTTCGCCGCAGATGTACGCGCCCGCGCCGCGATGCACCCAGATGTTGATGGTCTTGCCCGACCCGCAGGCGTTGGGGCCAATCACGCCACCGGCGCGGGCCTCCTCGAGCGCCTTCTCCATGACGGCGATGGGCTCGGTGAATTCGCCGCGGATGTAGATGTAGCACGTCTCGGCGCCAATGGCGTGCGCGGCAATTGCGCATCCTTCGATGAGCTGGTGGGGCGTCCACCGCATGATCTCGCGGTCCTTGAACGTCCCGGGCTCGGATTCGTCGGCGTTGCAGCAGAGGTAGTGCGGCTTGCCGTCGCCGAGCTTCATGAACGACCACTTGAGGCCAGTCGGGAAGCCGGCGCCGCCGCGACCGCGCAGCCCCGATTCCTTGACGACGTTCTGGATGGCCACCGGGTCGGTGGCCAGCGCCTGTGGCAGCGCCTTGTAGCCGCCGCGCGCCTTCCACCCCTCCAGCGTGCGTGCTTCGGGGTCACCGAAGTACTTGCTGATGATTGGCGTTTCGCGCGGATGGCTCTTGTGTGGATAGCCCATAGTTCAGACTGGAGACGGGTGACGGAAGACGGGAGACTCTTGCCCTAAGCGGTACTGTTGTCTCTCTGTTTGTTCTCTGTTGTCTCTCTGTTGTTTCTCTTACCCGTACTTCTTGAGGATCTCTGGAACTTTCTCTACGCTGACACTGTCGATGAAGTCGTCGTTGATCATGATGGGCGTGGCAAACCCGCATGCGCCCAGGCACTCGACTTCGATCACCGTGTACTTGCCGTCAGCCGAGGTGAGGCCGAGTTCGCCGCAACCGGTCTTCTCGAGGAACGCCTTCACCACATCCTCGGCGCCCATGCAGTTGCAGCAGGACGTCGTGCAGACCTGAATGAAGTACTTCCCCACCGGATGCTGGTGGTACATGGTGTAGAACGTCACCACGCCCTTGACGTAGGCGGCGGTGAGGCCGAGCACGTCGCCGACCTCCTTCATGGCGTGCTCGCTGATCCAGCCGCGCTCATCCTGCACGATCCAGAGCGCGGGGAGGAGCCCCGCCTGCCGGGTGGGATAGCGCGACAGGATGTCGTCGAGCTTGGCGTGCGGCGCCGACCCGGCCGTGAAGACCGGCACGTACGGCTCGTCGTGGTGTCCGTGCGCGGGCTGTGCTACTGCCCCGCCAGACGCTGATGGACCATGGCTCATTCGTGTGCTCTCAAGTTCGAACGATCGGTGATCACTGCCGTATTCTGTCTCACTCTGTCCCACTCTCTCGCTATCTGTCGATTTCACCCATGACGATGTCGATCGACGCATTGATCGCGATCACGTCCGACAGCAGGTGTCCTTCGACCATCTTGGGAATCGCCGACAGGTTCACGAACGACGGAGGCCGGATGCGCCAGCGCACCGGCTTGGCCGTGCCGTCCGAGACCATGTAGTAGCCCTTCTCGCCCTTCGGGGCCTCGACGGCGACATACGACTCGCCGATCGCCGGGCGCGGCCCTTCCATCACGTTCTTGAAGTGATGGATCATGCTTTCCATCTCACTCGTCGCCTTGTGCTTGGGCGGCAGGATGACGCGCGGGTCGTCCACGTTCACCGGACCTTCGGGAAGGCGGGCGATAGCCTGCTCGAGGATGCGCACCGATTGCCGCATCTCCTCCATGCGCACGAGATAGCGGTCGTAGACGTCGCCGTGCACGCCCACCGGGACCTCGAAGTCGTACGTCTCGTAGTCGAGGTACGGGAAGTCCTTGCGGACGTCGTAGTCCACACCCGAGGCGCGCAGCATCGGGCCCGAGAGTCCGTAGTTGAGTGCCTCCTCGGGGTTCATCACGCCCAGCCCCACCGTGCGCCCCACCCAGACGCCATTGCGCGTCAGCATGCGGTCGCATTCGCTCAGCGTCTTGGGGAACGTGCGCACGAAGGCCTTGAGCCCGTCGAGCCAGCCATCGGGAATGTCCGCGGCCATGCCGCCGACGCGCGAGGCGCTCGTCGTCAGGCGCGCGCCCACCCACCCCTCGAACAGGTTGTAGATGTTCTCGCGTTCCTGGAACGACCACAGGAACGGCGTGAACGCGCCGATGTCGATGCCGGTCGTCCCCATCCACACGAGGTGCGACGCGATGCGCGACAGCTCCATGCCGATGACGCGCAGCACCGTGCAGCGCGGCGTGATCTCGATGCCGAACAGCTTCTCGGCGCCCATCGCGAAGGCGATGTTGTTGCCGATGCAGTTCAGGTAGTCGTCGCGGTCCGTCCAGGGAATGATCTGATTGTACTGGCGGTACTCGCCGATCTTCTCGAAGCCGCAGTGCAGGTAGCCGATGTGCGGGATGCACCGCACCACCGTCTCGCCATCAAGCTCCAGCACAAGGCGAAGCACGCCGTGTGTCGCCGGATGCTGCGGCCCGATGTTGATGAGCATGTGCTCGCCCTCGAGCTCCGGCTCGAGCGCCGGCGGCGCCTGCAGGGCGAGGCCGCCGGTATCGCCGCTGACCAGCGGGATGCGCTGCGGCTTGCCATCGGCGCCGAGGCCGGAAGTGGAGAGGGCGACTTCGATCGTACGCTTGGTGGCCATCGGCTATTCTCCCGTGGACTCGCCGCCCCGGATGCGGGCGCGCATGTCGAGCGGAAGCTCCTGGAAGGCGTCGGCGATGGAGAGCTCTTCCATCGAGTACCGGGCCTCGGGGTTGGCGGAGAGCGCCTGGCGCAGCTGTTCGGCGCGGCTGAAGCGCCCGCGAAGCGGGAAGTCCTTGCGGAGCGGGAAGCCCTCCGCGTACTGCTCCCAAAGCAGGATGCGCCGCAGGTCGGGGTGCCCCTCGAAGACGATGCCGAACATGTCGTAGCACTCGCGCTCGAGCCAATCGGCGCCCTTGTACACCGACCAGACCGACGCAATCGCGAGCGGCTGTCCCTTGGCGAGCGGCGCCTTGAGGCGCAGGAAGCGGCGGTACTTGATGGAACGCAGGTGCCAGATCACTTCGATCGGCATGCCCTTGTCGCGGAACTCCACCGCCGTGACGTCGGAGAGATACTCGTAGCTCTGCGACGGGTCGTCGTGCAGCCAGCGCACGATGTCGACGGCGCGCGCCGGGTCGATGGTGACGTTCGTCTCGCCCCACACGACGTCGACGCGCAGGATGGCGGCGCCGAACTGCGCCTTGAGCGCCTCGGCCGACGGGTTCGCCTCGCCGCCGCGGTGCGGCACGTTCTTGGGAGTCGCGGGCGTCGGCAGGCCCGGCGCCGTACCCGCCTCGATCACGGTGAAGGCGCTCACTGTCCGCTCCGCGTCTGGGGGATGGAGTTCCCGAACTGCTCGGACAGCTTGTCGATGCGCGACGGTGGGATGTAGAGCTGGCTGGTCGGATCGGGCTCCATCTCGGTG
>JBAZTM010000175.1:0-3609 GCA_041661925.1 Gemmatimonadaceae bacterium | reverse complement strand
TTCCGTGGGAAGGTCGAAAAGGTCGAGCCGCAAGCCGTCGTGCAGCAGAACGTCACGATGTTCCCGGTGCTCATTTCGCTTTCCAACGAAGAGGGCCTGCTGAAGCCGGGCATGAACGGCGAGGCCTCGGTGCTCGTCGATCGCCGTACAGGCGTGCTCTCCATTCCGAATGACGCGGTGCGCGGCTTGCAGGAGGCGGCGCAGATCGCTCCGCTGCTGAACCTCAACCCCGATAGCGTCTCGGCGCAGTTGCGCGCCGGCATGGGTGCCATGCGCGGCGGGCAGGGCGGCCGCACCGGCGGCTCGGCGGGCGGCACGCGCGGCCCGGGCGGCCGATCGCAGACCAGCAACGGTGAAGTGGATCTCCTCCCGCAGGGCTTCGGACAGGGTGGCGGCCAGGGCGGCGGCTTCCAGCGAGTGGAAGTCACGGACGCGGACTGCAAGAAGGTGAGCGACGCGCTCAAGAAGCAGCCTGCCGTGGCCAAGCAACTCGACGCGCTGTTCGCGCAACTGCGCAACCCCGACGCCGATCGCCGCGCGCTGATGACGCAGTCGCAGGAGCTTTACACGAAGGCCGGTGTTGACCCCCGCATCGCCGGCGCCTGCCGTCGCCGCGAAAGCGGCGCCGGTGGCGGGGCGATGGGTGGCGGCACCGGCGGCGCGGCCACGGGTGCCGCCCGACCCGGCGGCCCAGCGGCTGCCGGAACACAGGCGGCGAGCGCGCAGGGCGCCCGCGGCGATCAGGCCGCTCGCGCGGTGGAAGTGCCGCAGGCGCCAGGCGCGCGTACGCGCGCCCGCGCCGGGCTTGTCTTCGTCCAGAAGGCCGACTCCACGTGGGAGCCGCGCATGGTGCGCCTCGGCGTGGCCAACTTCGATTACACCGAAGTGCTCGATGGCCTCAAGGAAGGCGAGAACGTCGCGCTCCTCTCCGCGGCCGCGATGCAGGCCCAGCGCCAGGCAGCGCAGGACCGCGCGCGTCAGATGATGGGCGGCGGCAATCCGCTCGGCGGCTCGACACCCGGCGCCGGCCGCGGTGGCCCGGGCGGCGGTGGTCCCGCACCCGCTGCTGCAACAGCGCGCCCGAGGAACTAGGTCATGCTCTTTGGCGAGACGATTCTCGTCGCACTCGGGGCGCTCCGCGCCAACAAGCTGCGCTCGCTGCTCACGATGCTTGGCATCGTGATTGGCGTGGCAGCCGTCATTGCCGTTGTGGCGCTCGGCCACGGCGCACAGAAGGCGGTGAACGACCGCATCTCGGCACTTGGAACGACGCTGCTCACCGTCAGCCCGGGGCAGGCGTTCGGGCAGGGTGGCGTGCGCACCGGTTTCGGCAGCGCCCGCCTGACGCTCGAAGACGCCAAGGCGCTCGAGACGAACGGCACAAAGATCGCGGCCGTGCAACCCGAGATGTCGGGCAACCTGCAGGTGCAGTACCTCAACAAGAACACCAACACGCAAATCGTCGGCGTCACGTCCAACTTCCCGGAAGTGCGCAAGTACGAATTGGCCGCCGGCCGGTTCTTCACCACCGCCGAGGACAACGGACGCCAGCGCGTGGGCGTCGTTGGCCCGACCGTCGTGGAGAACCTCGGCTTGTCCACGCCGGAGGGGATCATCGGCGAGACGGTGCGCATTCGGGGCATCCAGTTCACCATCATCGGCGTCTTCAAGTCGAAGGGGCAGGCCTCGCCGTTCAACAATCCGGATGACCAGGTGTTGATTCCCGTCACGACCGCGCGCTACCGCGTGCTCGGGCAGAACCGCATCCGGTCCATCTCCGTGCTGTCACCGTCGGAAGACGACATTCCTGAGACGATGGCGGAGATCCAGAAGATCCTCCGACGCGAGCATCGCCTGCGCGCCGGGAAGGCGGACGACTTCAATATCCGCTCACAGGCTGACTTCCTCGAGACGCTCGGCGAGACGACGGCGGTCTTCTCGCTGCTCCTCGCCGGCATCGCCACCGTGTCGCTCATCGTCGGCGGCATCGGCATCATGAACATCATGCTCGTCTCGGTCACCGAGCGCACGCGTGAGATCGGCGTTCGCAAGGCGCTCGGCGCGACGCGCTCGAACATCATGTTCCAGTTCCTCGTGGAGGCGGTGGTGCTCTGCCTCGTGGGCGGCACCCTCGGCATCCTGGTAGGAACCGGCGGTGCCGCCATCTTCACCAAGGTGATGGGGTGGACCACCTCGGTGGACTCCACCGCGGTGACCCTGGCCTTTTGCTTCTCCGCGGCTGTGGGCGTGGTCTTCGGTGTCTATCCCGCGCGTCGCGCGGCGGCGATGGATCCTATTGTCGCCCTGCGCTACGAGTAGTCAGGCCGCCGCCACAACGCACAAGGCGCGCGAAGACCCGCGAGGAGCCACGCGGATATCGAGAGCGCGCCGCGAGACATTCTCGCGGCGCGCTCTCGCTTGGTCCCTCCCCTTCGTGACCCTTCGCGCCCTTCGCTCTTCGCGGTAGAAGTCAGATGTCAGGCTTTCGCGAAGCGTTGGCCGTACCCCGCCGGATGATCTGGAAGCCGAACGGCAGCTCCACCATCTGTCGCACCTTGTTCGGCCCGACGGTGGCCGGATGGAACTTCATCCCCGGCAGCGCGTCGCGCACGGCGGCGCCGAACAGGGGATGATTGGTCTCGACGAGGCGAAACGTGCCGAGGTCGGCACGCCCGTTCGTGTCCACGACAAAACGCACCACGGCCGTCCCCTCAATTCCCTGCTTCTCCAGCAGGCGCGGGTAGACGGGCACAGCGCTTGAGGAATCACGCACCGCGGCGGTGTCGACGTCCAGCAGCGTGAACGCATTCTGCGCGGCGGCGGCTTCGGCGAGCGGCTCGGGTGCGGCGCTGTCTTCTACGTCTGGGGTTGGCGTCCCGGCTGGCTGGACCTGCGGAGAGTATGTCTCTGGATTTCCCGGTGGCAACGCCGCCATGGCCGCCGCCGACCACGTCGCCTGTGCCTCAGCCGCGGGTCGCCCCGCCCGGTCCGGCGGCAGCAGGTACCGGAGCGCCGTCGAGATGATGGACTCGCTCGTCGTCTCCGACGGACGCAGCATCGCCTGACCCGCACCGACCGTGAGCGAGAGCACCAGCGCCGCGTGCGCGGCGATGCTCACGCCAGCCCCTAGGGAAAGGGGCCCCGGACTGCGGGGAGGATGCTGCAACAAGTCGAACACGGAGTCTCCGAGACTACCTGTTTTTGATAATTGGCACACGTCTTGTCGTCGGACAACACCAATGGGATGATCCGTTCACAGCGCGGGATGCGTGACCAACCGGTGCACCTCCATACGCAGATAACCGCTCCCGGATTCTGCCGCGTCGTTCATGTGGACCGGTGATGGTCTTGCATTTCGATATATCTTAGCTATATCTTAGTACTATCGAAATGACCACTTCAGATGAGCGCCGCGCAGGCTGGCGGCAGGGAGGACGACGATGCGTTGCAATGAAAGAGGACGTGGGGCGGGTCGCGGATGGGGAGGATTTGATCCGGATCTTTCGGGGTTCATGTCAAAGATGGCGGGACACCTGCGCGGAGGGCCGTTCCGCGGCGGCCGCTTTTTCGGCCATGGGGACCTGAGGCTCGTTATCCTCTCGCTGCTCG
>JBAZTM010000174.1:0-3625 GCA_041661925.1 Gemmatimonadaceae bacterium | reverse complement strand
AGGCGCGCGTTATCCGGGGCGCTGCCTGATGTGGGTGGGCTAGAAGTTGTGGTTGGGGATGATCGCTGCCTGCCAGCGAGCTCGGTGGCGCCGACAAGGGGCGCGCCCGTGGCCGCTGGTGGTGAGGGCGAGCATGGACGAGTACGTACGCATGGTGTCGTGGCCACCTTTCGGACCGCGGCACATCTTCCGTCGCGGGGGGCAGCTCCGGCAGGACTTGGGGGCCGACCTCACCGTCCGACTTTTCCGGTTGCTCGTATTGGCGCTGCTCGTTGTGTCGTTTGCGGGCGCCAAGGAAGCCGGCTCGAGACTCGCGCTCGTCGGTGGCTCGGGGCTCACATCTGAGGGGCGGCCGTGACACGCACAAGCTCCTCCCGCCCCAAGTCGGTCCGCCTGCGACAAAACCTCCAAGGGCGGCATCGACTCGTCGGTGGTCCTCTCGTCGCCGACGCCAACCGCTTCCTGGACGCGCTGGAGGCTCGGGGACTGTCAGGCAGGACGATCCGCGCCTACGGATACGACTTCGTCGTGCTGTGCCGCTGGCTCAAGCGTCGTGGTCTGGTGATCCGCCGGCTCTGCGCGACCGACGTGCTCAATTTCATCGCGGCCCAGCGAAGCCGGGGCGTGCAGCCGACGTCGATCAATCGCAGCTTGACAAGTTGTCGGCTGCTCTATCGGTTCTGCACCGACCGCGACCTCGAGCGTGGTCCCGGCGTGCCGCGACCAGCACCGTATTATCGTGGTCGCGGCCGTGACCGTGCGCTCGGGTTGCACGCGCTGCGGCGACCGCAACGTCTCAAGCTGCGTGTTCGGACGCCGACCCGAATCGTCGAGCCGCTCACCGTCCAGGAGGTGCAGCACTTCCTGCGCGGGCTGCGGCGCTACCGAGACCTCGCCATCGTGCAGCTGATGTTGCTGTGCGGGTTGCGTTCTGCCGAAGTACTGCAGCTCCGCTGCACCGACCTTGTCATCGCCGATCGCCAGCTGCGCGTGCAGGGCAAGGGCAACAAGGAGCGCATCCTTCCGTTGCCCGACATCGTGGCGGGCTCGGTGGACAACTACCTGTACTGGGAACGCCCCGCCTCGTGCAGCGCACCTCAGCTGTTCGTCGTGTTGCAGGGCTGTCGGCGTGGACGTGCCATGACGGCATCAGGCCTGCGCAGCCTGTTCCGCCACCGCCGCCGGGACCAGGCCCTGGCGCGAGCCAACCCGCATCGATTCCGTCACACCTTCGGCGCCGACATGGCACGCGCCGGCGTACGCCTGCCGATCCTCCAGCGGATGATGGGCCACGCCGACGGCATGACCACCCTCCAATACATCCACCTGTCGATGACCGACGTCGCGGACGAGTACCGCCGTGCGATTGCCGCCATTGGATCCCGCTACCGGCGCTGAGCTCGGCAATCCCGCGGTCCGCTGGCTCTTGCCGCCCTCGGTGGTGCCACCGTTGCCGACACCGACCCGCGCCTTCTTGCGCACGAAGAAGGGGCGACGTGCTCGGGACGTGGTGTTGGCGCTGCACCGTTGGTTGATCTTCAAGCAAGTCGAGCTTGGCGGCCTGACACGACTCCGAATCGCGCGCTTCCTCGAGTGTCCCGAGCGACGCGAGCTGACCGATACGCAGCATCGGCACTACGAGCAGTGGCTGTGCGTCTACCTGCGATGGCTGTGGTCGCAGCGCCTCGTCGGCTTCGAGCTCACCCTGCCGCCGTTCGAACTCCCTGCGCGTCGCAGCAGTCCACGACCGCCACGAGTGCACGAAGCGTTGCCCGCGCCGGCGAGCGCGTTTCTTGCCTCGCTACGGCCGACCCTGAAAGCGAGCACCTGTGCGGGGTACGCAAACGCTCTCCGCCGCCTGTACCAATGGCTCGACCAACACCGACTCGCGGTCCGCCATCTGTCGCGGCATCGGCTCGAGCCGTGGTTTCGGCACCTGCACGAGCTCGGACTCGCGCCGGCGACGCGCTTGAGCATTCTGTTCCAGGTGCGCGTCTACCTGCACTGGCTGGCGGAGCGTCAACTCCTCCGCTCGCATCCCGAGGACCTCATCCGTCGTACCGATCTGCCTAGGCTGCCCATCTACCTGCCTCGCCCGCTGCTCCCGGATACCGACCGTGAGTTGCAGGCCCGGCTTGCGCAGGCCGAGGCCCCGTACGCGATGGGCCTGTTGCTCATGCGACGAAGCGGCATGCGCGTCGGCGAGCTCTTGCAGCTCGAGCACGACTGCCTTCGTTCCGACGGCCTGGGCCATTGGTACCTCAAAGTCCCGCTTGGCAAGCTCAACACCGAGCGCCTGGTGCCACTCGACGACGAGACCGTTGCGCTCGTGCGGCGGCTTCAGGCTGACGGTGTGCCGAAGCGTCGCCTGCTGCTCGGCACAGCCCGCGACCCCAAGCCCTCCTACGTCCACAGCTACACCATGATGCGAGCCATCAGCGCCGGCCTGCAGGACGCCGCCCCGATCACGACGCATCGGCTTCGCCACACCTACGCAACTGAAATGCTCAACGCCGGCATGAGCCTCGTTGGCGTCATGCGGCTGCTCGGTCACCGCGACTACCGCATGACCCTGCGCTACGCCGCCATCACGCAAGAAACGCTTGGCAAGGAGTACTACGAGGCCCTGAAGCACGTCGCGGACCGGTATGACCTGCCGCCCGCCCCAGCCCGCACCGTGTCGCCGGACCCGCGCTCGACGCTCCGCGACGTGGCACGATGGATCCGCAAACAAGCGCCCGCCCCCGCCCGCCAGCACGCTCTGCTTGCCCGCATCGCGCGGCTTCAACACGACTTAGTTGATCTCGGCCGACCACGGTCGACCCGGCGAGAACACCCCCGGTGATGCGCAACCGGTGACCTCCGTGATGTGCGTGTCAAGGGGCCGGATAATTGCATCCTGGGTCATTCATTGCTATGCTCATAATTGATGAGACGCGCAGCTGCCGCCTTCTCCCGTCCCTCAGCTCGCCGGCGTGCCCGTGGAGCCCGCCCGGGCGCTCAGCTCGCGCTCGGCCTCCCGAGGCCGAAGCCGCGCCGCGCGCGTGGTCGCCCCCGGGGTCGCAGCGACCACTACGTCCCGCATCTGCCACGCGCACGCGTCAGCCGGCACAACGGTGTGCACGTCACGCTCCGGCTCGTCGACGGCCTGCCGAGTCTGCGGCGTCCAACGCTCACCGAGTTGCTCTTGCGCGTCTTTGGCGCCGAATGCTGCCGCAAGGGCTTCCGGCTCGTGCACTTCTCGATTCGCTCCAACCACCTGCATCTCGTCTGCGAGGCCGACGACACCGTCGCGCTCTCCCGGGGCGTGCAGCGGCTCGCGTCGCGCGCGGCGCGGCGCCTGAACGAGCGGCTCGGACGAAGCGGCCGGACGTTTCGCGACCGCTTCCACGGCGTCGTCATCGCGAGCCCTCGGCAGATGCGCAACGTCCTTCGCTACGTATTTCTCAACGCCCACAAGGATGCCGCCCGCCGCGGCCGCGCGCGCGCGGAGCGCGCTCTTCGGCACGGTGGGACCATGCTCGCCGCCTTGGTCTCTCGACTTGTCGGCGTCGACCACTGGTCCTCGGCCTTCTACTTCGACGGCTTCGCCAACGTCGGTCCTGTCCCGCCCGAGCCGCCCCCG
>JBAZTM010000173.1:0-3631 GCA_041661925.1 Gemmatimonadaceae bacterium | reverse complement strand
GCACGTCGCGATACCGCACAGCGAGCGCGGCCGCGGCGAAACCGGCGCCCAGCGCGAGCGCGCCCAGGAGCAGAATCGCCACGGGGAGACCGACCAGCCGCGCGTCAAAGCCGTGGCCCTGGGCCAAGGCAATGACGGCGAAGGCGATGACGGTGACCAGCAGGTCCACCAGCGCCGCCGGAACCACCGCCAGCGGGAGGATGAGCCGCGGGAAGTAGACGCGTGAAACAAGCTGCGGATTCTGGATGAGCGACGTGCTGGCGCGCGTGAGCACGCTGGAGAAAAAGTTCCACCCAGCGAGCGCGGCCAGCGCGAAGAGCATGTACGGCTGGCCGTCCGTGGGGACGCGTGCGATGGTGCCAAAGACGAACGCGAAGATGCCGGCGGCGGCGAGCGGTTGGAGCACGACCCAGGCAATGCCAAGAAACGTCTGCCGGTATCGCAGGCGCAGGTCGCGCGTGCCGAGCGCCTGGAACAGGTCGCGGTAGTGCCAGATCTCCCGCAGGGTGTGCAGGGGCGACGCGCTGCCGGCCCCGATACGCACCACCGGTGCGTCGCTCACGTCGTGCCTCGCGTGGTCGCGACGCTCGCCGTACCGGACGCGAGGGTGATGCCCTCGCGCTGAAAGGCGGAGTAGACCCGCAACAGGATGGCCTGCCGGGCGTCGAGCGCCTGCGCGTAGTCGAGTACGGTCACATAGACGGCGGTTTCGAACTCGTGGCCGAGCGGCGTCGTGCCCACGAGATGCGACCGCTGGAAGACGGTGTGCGGCTGCCCTTCGGCCGCCTGACGGAACAGGTCGGGGATCGCTGACAGTTGCGCCGCATCGATCTGGAGCGAGACGGTGGTGCGCAGCAGGAACCGGCGCCCCTCAAGGCGGGCGTAGTTGCGAATGCGGCTGCGCAGGAGGTCGGCGTTGGAGACGACGATCTGCTCGCCGTTGATGCTGCGAATGCGCGTGGTCTTGAGTCCGACCCGCTCCACCGTCCCCTCGTGCTGGTCCACCACGACGTAGTCGCCAATCACGAACGGCTTGTCGAGCACGATGGAGAGCGCGGCGAAGAGATCGCCGAGGATGTTCTGCACGGCGAGCGCGATGGCGATGCCGCCGACGCCCAGGCCGGTGATGAGCGTCGTGACGTTGACGCCATAGTTCTGCAGGGCGAGCAGGACAAGCAGGCTCCACAGGACCAGCCGCACCCCGAAGCCGAGCGCGGCCAGGGTGGTGCGGTCGCTCTGCTGCGGATTGTTGCTCGCCCAGTGTGCGAGCCAGAACGTGACGAGCACGTCGGTCCAGGCAATCCCCTGGAAGACCAGGGCGAGGATCTTGACGATGCGCACCGCCTCGTCCGCCGGAGGCGGAAAGGCGATGAACGCATCGAGACCGACCACCGCGACGAAGACGAAAAGCGACGTCTTGATGCCGTGGACGAGGGCGATGGCCAGGTCGTCGGCCACGGTCTCGGTTCGCTCGGCGAGCTTGGCGAGCCGTCGTTCCGTAAAGGAACGCACCAACCAGAGCAGGCCCATGCCAACGCCCGCTGCGGCCGCCGCCTGCAGCCAGCGCTCGGGAGAGTGCCCGAGGAAGGTGCCTTGCGTCACGAGCGTGTCGGCGGCCGCGGCGACCTGCTCCGCGGCGTTCGACAGGTTCTCAGGTATCAGGCTTGCGGCTGGCATCGTGGGACGGGCAGGGGCAGGGGCGGCAATCGCGAACGAACGGCAGGGGACCGGCGTTCACCCGCAGGCAGGTGGTTGCCCGCGTTGCCGCTTGAAGTTACGCTCCCAACGTGGACCCGTCAGCCCGTGCAAGGGAACCTTGGTCCCCTTGCGATGGTACGCCGGCTACCTCCCAACCGACCCATGCTGATCCGCCCCCCCGTTCCGCCTGATCTCCGGTCCTCGGAGATCACCCCTGAACCGCTGTACCTCACGCGCCGTGAATGGCTGGCCGCCGCCGGCCTCACGGTCGGCGCCATTGCCGGCGCCACGACCTTGCTCCCGCGTTTGTCCGCGGCGCAGCAGGCCCTGGGCAAGCCGTACGGCCTGCAGGCCGACGACAAGCCGACGCCCTGGGACGACGTCACGAGCTACAACAACTTCTACGAGTTCGGCACCGGCAAGGACGACCCCGCCGAGAAGGCGCGCGGGTTCAAGGCGCGTCCGTGGACGGTGAAGGTGGAGGGACTCGTGAAGAAGCCCGGGGACTACGCCCTCGAGGACTTCGTGAAGGCCGGACGCGTGGAGGACCGCATTTATCGGCATCGCTGCGTCGAGGCGTGGTCCATGGTCGTGCCGTGGCGCGGCATCATGCTGGCGGATGTGCTCAAGCGCGCCGAGCCGACACCGGGGGCAAAATTCGTGGAGTTCACCACGCTCTACGATCCGGCGCGCATGCCGGGCCAGCGCGTACCGGTGCTGCGCTGGCCGTACACCGAGGGGCTGCGCCTCGACGAGGCCATGCATCCGCTGGCGATGCTCGCCACCGGCCTGTACGGCCGCGACCTGCCCAACCAGAATGGCGCACCGCTGCGCCTCGTGGTGCCGTGGAAGTATGGGTTCAAGGGGATCAAGTCGATCGTGCGCATCCGGCTCACCGACCGCCAGCCGTCCACCGCGTGGAATGACTCGGCGCCCGACGAGTACGGCTTCTACTCCAACGTGAACCCGACCGTCGACCATCCGCGCTGGAGCCAGGCCAAGGAACGCCGCATCGGCGAGTTTCTTCGGCGCCCAACCCTGATGTTCAACGGCTATGCTGATCAGGTCGCCTCACTCTACGCCGGCATGGACTTGCGGCGGAACTACTAGGCGGGGCGGGGAGGAGTGCAGGGGTTTGGTGAGGAGAGACGAGTGGAGAGAGGGGTGAGGAGGATCCCACGGCCGCGGTGGTTTCCTTGGGCGGTCTGGATTGTCGTGCTCGTTCCCGGTCCGCTGGTGGTGGCGGCCCTCGTCGCCGATTTCGTGCTCGGCACGCGCTGGCTGGGGTCCAACCCAGTGAAGGAAGGCGAGCTGCTCCTCGGCCAGTGGACGATCAAGTATCTCGCTGCGGCGCTCGCCATTACGCCCGTGCGGCGCATCACCGGATGGAACTGGCTGCAGAAGTACCGCCGCACGTTCGGGCTCGCGGCGTTCTTCTACGGCCTCACCCACTTCCTGTGGTACGCACTCGTGGACATCCAGCTCGACGGCGGCGAGTTGGCGAAGGACCTGACGAAGCGGACGTACATCATCGTCGGCTTCACGGCGCTCCTCGTGATGCTGCCGCTTGCACTGACGTCCACGCGCGCGTCGATCGCGCGCCTGCGACATCGGTGGGCGACGCTGCATCGCCTCGTCTACGTCGTGCCGGTGCTGGGCATCGTGCATTGGTGGATGTCGGTAAAGGCCGACGTCGGCCCTCCCGCCTTCTACAGCGTGGTGTTTGCGCTGCTGCTTGGCTGGCGCTGGTGGCATGCGAGGCGCGAGACTTCGGGACATGCCACCACGCCGTCCACCAGCCCCAGCACGTGACGCGCTGATCATTACCGCGCCCGGCCTCGAGACGCTGGCGCGACGGGAGCTCGCGGCGCTCGGCGTCTCCGCAAGCGCTGAGGACCCCGGCGCGGTTGAGGCGTTGCTCACACTGCGCGAC
>JBAZTM010000172.1:0-3647 GCA_041661925.1 Gemmatimonadaceae bacterium | reverse complement strand
ACCCACGACGCATACCGTGCGCTGGCAGTCCGTATCGAACGCCCCGGAGCCGCCACCGCCGCGCGTCTGAGGTGAGTCACGCCCGCGCCTGACGCGGGCGAGAGCCGAGCGCGCCCTCGCGCCGGCTGACCTGCACTCCCTCCGTTTCATGTCAACTACGATCAATCCCATCGCGCGACGCGGTGCGGTTACCGGCATCCTCTGGATCGCCGGCATCCTCGCGTTGGTTCCCTCGGTGCTCATGGCACAGGATCCCGTTCTCGCGGCACCGGCCGTGGCGAGCCGATCCGGCACCGTCCTGCTCGGCGACCTGTACACGCAGGTGCAGAGCGCCAGTCCGCGCGCCGCGGCGGCCCGCGCACTCGCCCAGGCGGCACGGGCGCGCGTGCCTGGTGCCACACGGCCGCCCGATCCGCAGGTCCAGCTCGGGTTCATGAACTACATGCTTCCGAGCCTCGCACCGATGCCCACGCTGGGGATGCGGCAGGTGCAGGTGATGCAGATGCTGCCGCTTGGCGGAAAACTCGCGATGGCGGGACGGGTGGCCGACGCGCAGGCATCGGCGGCGTCCGAGCGCGCGCAGGAAGTCACGTGGGAGCTGCGCAGCGAGATCGCGATGTCGTTCTACGACATCTACGCCACTGATCGCCGTTTGGAGGTCATGCGCAGCACCGTTCGCCTGCTGCAGGACATCGAGAAGACCGCCGCGGCCATGTACCGCGTGGGCGATGGCCGCCAGGCCGACGTGCTGCGCGCGCAGGTGGAGATTGCCAGGATGGTCGAGGACACCGTGCGCATGCAGGCCATGCGGCAGACGATGGTGGCCCGGCTGAATGCGCTGCTCGATCGCCCGACCGAAGTTCCGGTTGGCATTCCGGCGCTGCCGCAGTTTCCCGACTCGATTCCGCCGCGCGCTGTGCTCGACTCGATTGCGCACGGCAATCGGCCGATGATTCGCGCCGGACTCGACGAGGTGCGGGGAGCGGAGGCGGCGGCACAGCTGGCGCGCAAGGAGATCTGGCCGGACCTGCAGGTCGGCGCGCAGTACGCACAGCGCGGCGGCGAGATGGGAGGCACCGAACGCATGGGGAGCCTGATGATCGGCGCCTCGGTGCCCATCTTTGCGCGGCACCGGCAATACCGCATGCGCGAAGAAACCGTCGCCATGCAACGGATGGCAGAGGCGGATGTCGCGCTGATGCGCGCCGACACGCGCGGCAAGATGGGCGAAGCTTACGCCAATCTCGTGCGGGCCCGGAACCTGTCGCAGCTCTACCGCAGCACCGTGCTGCCGCAGGCGGAGGCGACCGTTGCCTCCGCGCTCTCGGCGTACCGGGTGGGCACCGTGGACTTCATGACGCTGCTCGACAACCAGATGACCGTGAACAAGTACCGGCAGGAGCTCTACGCGCTCGACGCTGATCAGGGAAAGGCGTGGGCCGATCTCGAGATGCTCACCAGCCAGGTGCTCTTTGACCCGAACAAGGTTTCCGCGGCAACGCGAGGTGACAAGTGACCGACCACATGACTGATCCGACGCGCCGCGCGATGCCCACCTCCGGGATGACACTCTCGCGCGGGCTCATCTACTTCGCCGTTCTCGCGCTCACGGTGGGCGGCGTCTGGTATGCCACGCGCGGCCGCAGCGCGCCGGAATCGACGGCTGCCGGCCACAATCACGGCGCGGCCGCCGGCGGTGCCGGCACGGCGCAGGCCGTCATGCTGTCGGCGGCCGACCAGCGGCGCATTGGCGTCACTTTCGCCATGGCCGAGCTGGGCCCGCTCGCCAAGGAAGTGCGCACCGTGGGACAGGTGACGTTCGACGAGACGCGCCTGCAGACGATCTCACCCAAGATCGACGGGTGGGTGGACAAACTGTTCATCAATGCCACCGGTCAGCCAATTGCCGCGGGCGAGCCGCTGCTCACCATCTACTCGCCGATGCTGGTCTCCGCGCAGGAAGAGCTCCTGTTGGCCAAGCGGCTCGCGCGCGATGTCTCGGCCGCCAGCACCGACGCCCAGCGGAACGCCAACGACCTGCTGAGTTCGGCGCGCCGGCGGCTCGCGTACTGGGACATCCCGGCGAGCGAGATCGCGACGATCGAGCGCACCGAGCAGGTGCAGAAGACGCTGACGCTGCGGTCCACGGCCAGCGGCTACGTGCTGCAGAAGAACGTCGTCGCGGGGCAGAAGATCATGGCTGGCGATGCGCTGTACCGGGTGGCCGACCTCAGCACCGTCTGGGTTGAGGGCGAGGTCTTCGAGCAGGACATCGCGAACGTGCGCACCGGCCAGGTGGTGCACGCGGACTTCGATGCGCTGCCGGGCAGGCACCTGAGGGGACAGATCTCGTACATCTATCCGACGCTCGATCCGCAGACGCGCACGGTGCGCGTGCGGGTCGTGCTGGCCAACCCCGGCCTGCAGCTCAAGCCGGGGATGTATGCCACCATCGTCATCGCCGGCACTGCGCGCCAAAATGTGCTCACGGTGCCGCGCTCCGCGGTCCTGTCGACGGGAGAACGCAGCATCGTCTTCGTCCGCGACACCAGCGGCCACCTCACGCCGCGCGAGGTTGCCCTCGGCGCGTCCAATGACCTGCGCATCGAGATTCTGCGCGGCCTCACGGTGGGCGAAACGGTCGTTTCATCCGCGACGTTCCTCGTCGATGCAGAATCCAACCTGGGCACTGCGCTCGGCGGCATGGGCAACATGCCGGGGATGGAAGTGACCACGCCGCCCAAGCCGCTCGATGTTGCGCCTCCGGCGGTCAAGCCGCCCGTCGCTACGCCGGCGAAAGCAAAGGACCCGATGGCTGACATGCCCGGCATGGATCACTCGGCGCACACCACTCCCAAAAAGCCCTGAGGGCCACAGCCATGCTCAAGCGCATTATCGAGTGGGCGGTCGCCAACAGGCTGCTCGTCGTGCTCTTCACGATCGCGGCGACGATCGGCGGAATCATTGCCATCCAGCGTACGCCGCTGGAGGCGCTGCCCGACCTGTCGGACGTGCAGGTGATCGTGCAGGCCGATTACAACGAACAGGCGCCGCGCATCGTCGAAGACCAGGTCACGTATCCCATTGCCGCCGAGATGCTGAAGGTGCCCGGCGCGCACACGGTCCGCGGCTACTCGTTCTTCGGCGTGTCGTTCGTCTATGTCATCTTCGATGACGGCACGGACCTGTACTGGGCGCGATCGCGCGTGCTCGAGTACCTGAACGGCATCAAGGGGAAGCTGCCGGCAACGGTGACCCCGACCCTCGGCCCCGATGCCACCGGCCTCGGCTGGGTCTATCAATACGCTTTGGAAGACACCACGGGGCGACTCAACCTCGCCGAGTTGCGGAGCGTGCAGGACTGGTACCTGCGATACGCGCTCACGGCGGTGCCCGGCGTGTCGGAAGTCGCGAGCATCGGCGGCTACGAGAAGCAGTATCAGGTGGACATCGATCCGGCGAAGCTGCTCGCGTTCGGCATTCCCGTGACGCGCGTGATGGCCGCGCTGCAGAACGCGAACAACGACGTCGGCGCCATGACCATGGAACTCTCCGATCGCGAGTACATGGTACGCGGCCTTGGGTACCTGAAGTCGATCGCCGACATTGAGAACGTGGTGGTCGGGGCAACGCGTGACGGCACGCCT
>JBAZTM010000171.1:0-3672 GCA_041661925.1 Gemmatimonadaceae bacterium | reverse complement strand
TGGAATCGACCGACGCAAGCGGATGCACGCCCGGCGCCACCGGCGCCAACACGGGCATGAGCAGCGCGACCGCGGACGCGCAGGCGACATAGGGCTCCGGCGTGCGCAGGATCGGGCACGGCGCGCTGGCGAGCGTGTCATCGGCGAGGATCGCCGACGCGCGCGTGGCCGCCACCTGCGGCGCGAACTTGGGGTTGGTCAGGAACGTGAGATCGCCGGGCCCCGCGTCGGCCAGGCTGTTGACGCGGGTGATGTCCACGTCGGCCGCGTCCGCGGCGCCGTCAACGCGGCAACCAAGATGCTGGGCGAGCGCTCCGAGTTTCACGCACGCAGGATACTACGCCGGCCGGCTCGCGACGCGGCGCACGAACGCGGTGAGCCGCTCGAGGCCGAGGGCGGCGCCGATGGCGTCCACGCGCGCATCGCGCTCGGGGCCGGGCAAGGCCATGACCGCCTGGAGCTCGGTCAGCGGCGGCGACGGCTCGGTCGTCCACAACGACGCGTCCATGCCTTTGCGGGCGCCGCGCAGCGAGAAGAAGTGCCCGACGCTGCGGAAGATGAAGTAGTACGCAAGGAAGTTGGGCCCGGGCACCAGCGCCAGGGGCGCCGAGGCCACGACGATTGCGGCGTCGATGCCGCACCAGAGGCGGTGTTTCTCGTAGTCCCTCGCGAACTCGGCCGTGGCCAGCGCAATCGCGCGGGCCGGCGTGAGGGTCTCGGCGTGCAGCAGGCGCGCGGAGGTCGCGTGCCGCAGGTGCCACAGCAACCGCTGTTCGGCGACGGCCGCGGCCAGCTTTCGTTTGATGAAGCGACCGATGCGGCTCCCCTCCTGGGAGGCGGGATGCCCGGCCTCCTGGCGCCGCTCTTCCGCTTCGCCTTCCGCCAGCGCCTGCTTGAAGCCGCGCACGAAGCGGCCGGGAATCGACCTGAGGCGGTGCACAATCCCCGCCCGATGCAGGTCCGCGCCGCCACCGGGGTGCGCCACCGGTTCCGGCGGCGGCTCGCAGTACAGCTCGAAGGGCGACTCGCTCCCGGGACGCGCGGGCGTCACGGACAGAAGAAATACGTCCATCAGTCTCAGCGCCGGATGCGGGAGGGGGTGCGTGCGCCGCCCACCGGCAGGGCGGGTTTGCCCGCCGCCACCCACGCGCTGTGCACCACGCTCGCCACGGCCGACGCCGCCTCGTTCATGCGACGCTCGGCGATCGGACCCGCGCCCTTGAGCAGCGCGTCGAAGTACCCGTCGTCGTAGAACTCGCGGCCCTCGGCGGCCTTGCGATCGGCGGCCAGCACGGGCGCCACCAGCTGCTGGCTGTCGACGAGCGTCTTGAACATGAACGCGCGGAAGTCCGGAATCGCCGTGACGGTCACCGGCACCCACTTCCAGGTGGTCCGATTGCGCAGCACCAACTCGGTCTCGAACCGCGAGTGAATGCCGCGCTGGTTCGTGAGCTGCCCGTCGTAGTTGATCGCGCCATGAAACGGCACATGCGCATCTTCGACGTAGTGCGCGAGCACGGCCACCAGATAGAAGGTGTTGTCGGCCGCATACGGCACGTTCGGCTTGCCGATGTCCTTCATCGTCGCCACCAGGCGGTTATAAACCTCTTCGGCGCGCCACGGCAGGCGGCCGTACCGGGTGGCGGGGCCGATGCCGTACTTCTTCACGTACTCGTCGTACTCGCGCGGGATGTTCAGGAACGGCGGCGCGGCGCCGTCCTCGAAGTCCATGTCGAGAAAATGATTGGGCGGCTCTTCGCCGCGATCGCCCTTGAGATCCATCACCCGCCACAGATCCGGATCCACCGCATGCTCGGAGATGAACGCGCGCTCGGGCGCGAAGAACGGCTTCAACTCCGCCGGCAGGCCGTCGATCGCCTTCTCCGTGATGAGCCGGTGCACGTCCATGCCCCAGCCGCGCATCACCGCCGGCGTCACGAGCACACCCACCGCCACGCACATCGCCACGAGCACCCGCGTCTTTGCCAGCATTCGAACACGCATATCCCCATGCTAGCATCCCGGGATGGCGTCCAGGCTGGGGCAGGAGGATGTGGATCGGGTGGCAACGCTGGCGCGACTGGCGTTGACCCCGGCCGAACGCGAACAGTTCGCGCGACAGTTGACCGACGTGCTCGGCTACGTCGAACAGGTGCAGCAGGTGGACACCACCGGCATCCCCGCCACCTCCCATCCTCTGTGGACCGACAGTGCGTGGCGGGAAGATGTGCCGCTGGCGTCGTTGTCGACGGCGGACGCGCTTGCGAACGCGCCGGATGCCAACACGGACGCCGGCCTGTTCCGCGTGCCCAAGGTGATCGGATGAGCCAGCCCGCTCCCGCCGCCGTCCGGCCCGTCGTTGAGGCCGCGCTCGAACGCATCAACGCCTCGCAGCCCGCCCTCCAGGCCTTCCAGCACGTCGCCGCAGAGCGCGCCCTGGCGCGCGCGGACGCGCTGGACCGGGCCGGCGCGGCCGCGGGGCCCCTGCACGGCCTGCCCATCGCCCTCAAGGACAACATGGTGGCGCGCGGGATCACGACCACCGCCGGCTCGAAGATCCTCGAGGGGTATCAGTCCCCGTACGACGCCACGGTGGTGGAACGTCTCGAAGCCGCCGGTGCGGTGATCATAGGCACCACGCGGTGCGACGAGTTCGCGATGGGATCGTCCACCGACAACTGCGCCTACGGCCCCGCGCACAACCCGTGGGACCTGGCGCGGACGCCGGGCGGATCGAGCGGCGGATCGGCGGCGGCGGTGGCGGCGAACCTGGTGCCCCTGGCGCTTGGATCGGACACCGGCGGGTCGATTCGCCAGCCCGCCGCGCTTTGCGGTGTTGTCGGCCTGAAGCCGACGTACGGGCGAGTGTCACGGTACGGCCTCATCGCGTTCGCGTCCTCGCTGGATCAGATCGGTCCCTTCGCCCGCAGCGCGCGCGAGGCGGCCCAGGTGTTGGAGGTGATCAGCGGCCACGACCCGAAGGACTCGACGTCGGCGCAGCGGCCGGTGCCCGCCTTTACGCAGTCGCTCAACGGCGACGTGCGGCACCTGAAGGTTGGCGTGCCGCGCCACCTGATGACCGACGGCGTGGACGACGAGGTGCGCGCGGCGTTCGAGGCGTCGCTGGAAGTGGCCCGGTCGCTCGGCGCAAAGATCCACGACGTGGAGCTGCCGCACACGTCGCAGGGCATCGCCGTCTACTACCTGGTGGCGACGGCCGAGGCGAGCGCGAACCTGGCGCGCTACGACGGCGTGCGCTACGGCCTGCGCGCAGAAGGGGCGCACACGCTGGGGGAGATGTACGAGCAGTCGCGGCACGATGGCTTCGGCGCCGAGGTGAAGCGCCGCATCATGCTCGGCACGTACGTGTTGAGCGCGGGGTATTACGACGCGTACTACCTGAAGGCGCAGCAGGTGCGCACGCTCATCGCGCGCGACTACACGCGGGCCTTCGACGCGGTGGATGTGATTGCGCTGCCGACGTCCCCGTGCGCGGCGTTCCGCCTGGGTGAGCGCGCGGACAATCCGCTGCAGATGTACCTGGCCGATGTGTTTACGGTGGGCGCGAACCTGGCCGGCCTGCCCGGGATCAGCGTGCCGTGCGGGTTCACCGCCGGCGGACTGCCCATCGGGCTGCAGTTGATCTCCCGCCCGTGGGAGGAAGCCACCATG
>JBAZTM010000170.1:2928-3680 GCA_041661925.1 Gemmatimonadaceae bacterium | reverse complement strand
CTTCATTGCCACCGGCTGCCAATCGTGCCACGCTGGTGCGTACATGGGCGGTGATCGCTTCATGAAGGCCGGCCTTCAGGTCGCCTGGTTCTCGCAGGCCGACAGCGGACGGTATCAGGTGACCAAGGACGCCAACGACCTGTTCGTGTTCAAGGTTCCGTCGCTGCGAAACATCGACAAGACCGGTCCGTACTTCCACGACGGTTCAGTCGCCAGCCTCAACGAAGCGGTGCGGCTGATGGCGCACCACCAGCTGGGCAAGGAACTCGCGCCCAACGACGTGCAGAGCATCGTGACGTGGATGGGTGCCCTGACGGGGCCCCTCAACACCGAGTACATCGCCTTCCCGCAACAGCCCAAGAAATAGGGGAGTGACAGGATCACGGGGGCGGGCGTTCTTGCGACGCCCGCCCCCTGCGCGGTTGAGCCGGCGCGTGGCTCAGTCCTCGAGCGTGAACACCTCGTCGACCGGCTTGCAGAAGATGCGCGCGATGCGAATCGCCAACACCAGCGACGGCACGTAGCGCTCCTGCTCGAGGAGGAGGATCGTCTGCCGCGTGCAACCGGCGCGATCGGCGATCTCCTGCTGCGTCATCTCGCCGTGCGCAAAACGCAGCTGGCGGATGGAGTTCCTGATGGTGGCCTTCGGCATGGTCAGCTCCGCCGATAGCCGATGATCACGCCCGCCAGCCCGGCGAGAATGCTGATCATCAGGAGCGTCCAGAAGATGAGGTAGAGGTAGGCCGACGGCA
>JBAZTM010000170.1:0-2918 GCA_041661925.1 Gemmatimonadaceae bacterium | reverse complement strand
CCGCGACCGCGCCGGCGAGGATCGCACGGTCACGCTCGTCGAGGGAGTTGTCGTCGCGCATCAACCACATGCGCACGCGTGCGATGTAGTACGTGAAGACGCCAAGCGCCGCGAGAAGCAGGAAGGTCGCGGTCAAACGCACGGTGTCATTGTCCCAGGCGACGGCGACGCCATGATGGACGACAACCGCGGCCGCGGCGAGCGTGAGTACCAGCGTGGGCACAAATACCCACCAGGCCAGCCGCTGCAACGAGGTCGTCGGCATCGTCTCGCCGGCTGGCATGGTGAGAGGCGGCTGCACGCGCTGTGCACGCCGGACGAACACGTACGTGGCAGCGAAGGCCGCGCCGAGCGAAAGGACGATCCACAGGATGGCCTGCATGACTTCAACCTCCGTGAGGTGACGAAAGAAGTGTAATATTTTTTGTACTAAATGTCAAATATTTCATACATTAAGAACATAGATGCTTGTTCCACAATGACTTATGGAGCTAAGCTAGAGCCATGGCACACCCTGAACGACACCGCACGGACAGCATCGGCTGGCTGCGCGCCGCCGTGCTCGGCGCCAATGACGGCCTTATTTCCACGAGCAGTCTCGTGGTTGGCGTGGCCGCGGCGCAGACCGAACGCGCGCCCGTCTTGCTCGCGGCAGTTGCCGGGTTGGTGGCGGGAGCGCTATCCATGGCGGCCGGCGAGTATGTGTCGGTCAGTTCGCAGTCCGACACGGAGAACGCGGACTTGGCGCGCGAACGGCATGAACTCGCGACGATGCCCGAGCACGAACTCGCGGAACTCACCGGCATCTACGTGCAGCGCGGACTCACGCCGGAACTCGCGAGGCAGGTGGCTGAGCAACTCACGGCCAACGATGCACTTTCGGCGCACGCGCGCGACGAACTGGGTATTCACGAACTCACGCGTGCGCGGCCGATTCAGGCCGCCCTTGCGTCTGCCGCCGCCTTTGCGGTTGGCGCAGCGCCGCCGTTGCTGCTGGTCATCGTGCTGCCGCTCACCGCATTGTCCTCGGTCGTGATGGGCGTCTCGCTCGCCCTGCTCGTGGGGCTTGGTGCGTTGGCCGGGCACCTCGGGGGAGCGTCCAAGATGCGCGGCGCGGTGCGCGTTGCATTCTGGGGAGCCGTGGCGATGGCGGCGACGGCTCTGGTCGGGAAACTGTTCGGCGCGGTCGTGTAGACGTACGCCATGAACGGCGCGCGCTCCGCCGGGACTCGACGAGGCTCGGTTCGGCGCGCCACCCCGCACCGGCACCGGGAACGGACCTTGACTCCCCGCCGGTTTAGATAGGGTGAGTCCGGCCCGGCAGCGCCCGCCGCACCAGGCGCGGCCTGAGCACGCTGGACGAATACGGAGGCACGACGACGATGAGCAAGCTCCTGCGTGGGATCGCTGCCGGTTATGGGGCGAAGAAGCTGGGCGGCGGCTGCTTCACGACGGTCCTGATCTTCCTGCTGCTGTGGTGGCTGCTGGGGAACTTCGACGTGTTCAAATAGCAGCAGACGCTTCTGCGCCGCGAGGGTTCCGTGATCCTCGCGGCGCGCGGCCTGCCGTGCGGTTCTCGATGGTGCGCTATTCTTCGCCAGACGGTAGCTGCGGCACTCCGCTATCCGTAGACGCGCGCAGCAACCCCGTCTGCGTGTAGAGCAGCAGCTTCTCGCGCGTGTCCACGATGTCGAGGTTGCGCATCGTGAGTTGGCCGATGCGATCCTGCGGCGTGAAGAACGCCTCGCCCTTCTCCATCGTCAGCCGCTCCGGCTTGTACGTGAGGTTGGGGCTCGTCGTGTCGAGGAGCGTGAAGTCATTGCCGCGGCGCAGCTCAAGCGTCACCTCGCCTGTGATGGCGCTCGCCACCCAGCGCTGGGCGCTCTCGCGCAGCATCATCGCCTGCGGGTCGAGCCAGCGTCCCTGATACAACAACCGGCCGAGCCGGCGGCCGTTGTTGCGGTACTGCTCGATGGTGTCCTCGTTATGGATGCCGGTCACGAGCCGCTCGTACGCGATGTACAGCAGCGCCAGCCCCGGGGCCTCATAGATGCCGCGGCTCTTGGCCTCGATGATGCGGTTCTCGATCTGGTCGGACATGCCCAGTCCGTGGCGGCCGCCAATCGCATTGGCTTCCATGAACAGGTCGAGCGGCGTGTCGAAGGTCTTCCCGTTGAGCGCCACCGGGTGCCCTTCCTCAAACCGAATGGCCACCGTCTCGCGCTTGACCTCCACGTCCTCACGCCAGAACGCGACGCCCATGATGGGCTGCACGATGCTGATGCCCTTGTTGAGGAACTCGAGGTCCTTGGCCTCGTGCGTCGCGCCCAGAATGTTGGAGTCGGTGGAGTACGCCTTCTCGGCGCTCATCTTGTACGCGAAGCCGTGCTTCGTCATGTACGCCGACATCTCCGACCGGCCGCCCAGTTCGTCAATGAACTGCTGGTCGAGCCACGGCTTGTAGACCTTGAGATCGGGGTTGGTGAGCAGGCCGTAGCGGTAGAACCGCTCGATGTCGTTGCCCTTGAACGTGCTGCCGTCGCCCCAGACGTTCACATTGTCCTGGCGCATCGCAGCCACCAGCATCGTGCCGGTCACGGCGCGGCCGATGGGCGTGGTGTTGAAGTACACCGTGCCGGCGGTCGTCACGTGGAAGGCGCCGCACTGCAGCGCCGAAATGCCTTCGGCCACAAGCTGCGGGCGGCACTCCACCAGGCGCGCCTTCTCGGCGCCGTACTCCATGGCCTTCGCCGGAATCTCGTCGTAGTCCGTCTCGTCGGGCTGGCCGAGGTTCGCCGTGTAGGCGTACGGAATGGCGCCCTTCGCCCGCATCCAATGCAGGGCGGCGCTGGTATCGAGGCCGCCCGAGAAGGCGATGCCGACCTTTTCGCCGACGGGGAGATTCTGCAGGATGGTGG
>JBAZTM010000169.1:1529-3793 GCA_041661925.1 Gemmatimonadaceae bacterium | reverse complement strand
CTTCGAGCACCACGAAAACGGGATCGCCACCGAGCTGTGGGTCTACGTGGCCATCGATGCGCCGGTGAAATTCTCGGTCCTGAAGGTCCGCAACACGTCGGGCCGGGTGCGCCGGATCTCGGCCACCGGGTTCGTGGAATGGGTGCTCGGCGACTTGCGGCCGAAGACGGCCATGCACGTGATCACCGAGATCGAGGCGAAAAGCGGCGCGCTCCTGGCACGCAACGCCTACAACACGGAGTTCCCCGACCGCGTGGCCTTCTTCGACGTGGACGACCCGGCCCGCAGCGTGACCGGCGACCGCACCGAATTCCTGGGACGCAACGGCGAGTTGTGCAGCCCGGCCGCGATGGCGCGGGCTCGCCTTTCCGGCAAGGTGGGCGCGGCGCTCGATCCGTGCGCGGCCCTCCAGGTCGCGTTCGAGCTGGCCGAGGGCGAGGAGCGCGAGATCGCCTTCCGGCTCGGCGTGGGCCGCAATGCCGAGGACGCCGGCAGCCTCGTGCAACGCTTCCGCGGGCCGAGCGCGGCCCGTGGCGCGCTGGAGGCGGTACGGGCGCACTGGACGCGCACGCTGGGCGCCGTGCAGGTGGACACGCCGGACGCCTCGCTCAACGTGCTGGCCAACGGCTGGCTCGTGTACCAGACGATGGCCTGTCGCCTGTGGGCGCGAAGCGGCTACTACCAGTCGGGCGGGGCATTCGGCTTCCGCGACCAGTTGCAGGACGTGATGGCGCTGGTCCACGCCGAGCCCGCGCTCGTGCGCGAGCACCTGGTTCGCAGCGCGGGGCGGCAGTTCGTGGAGGGAGACGTCCAGCACTGGTGGCATCCGCCGTCGGGCCGGGGCGTGCGCACGCGTTGCTCGGACGACTACCTGTGGCTGCCGCTGGCGGCCGCCCGCTACGTGCTGGCCACCGGGGACCGCAGCGTGCTGGACGAGCCCGTCCATTTCCTGGAGGGCCGCCCCGTGAATGCCGGGGACGACTCCTACTACGATGTTCCCCGCCGGTCCGCGGAAACGGCCAGCGTCTACGATCACTGCGTGCGCGCCATCGTGCACGGCCTGCAGGTCGGCGCGCACGGCCTGCCGCTGATGGGCTCCGGCGACTGGAACGACGGCATGAACCTGGTGGGGATCAAGGGGGCGGGCGAAAGCGTCTGGCTGGGCTTCTTCCTTTGCGCCGTCCTGAAGCAATTCGCCGAGGTCGCGCAAGCCGGGGGCGACACGCTGTTCGCGGATCGTTGCGAGGCGGAGGCGATCGAGCTGCGCCGCAACCTCGAGCAGCACGGCTGGGACGGCGAGTGGTACCGGCGCGCGTACTTCGACGACGGCACGCCGCTCGGATCGGCGAAGAACGACGAGTGCCGCATCGACTCCGTTTCGCAGAGCTGGTCGGTGCTCTCGGGCGCGGGCGACGCGAAGCGCTCGCGGATGGCGATGGATGCGGTCGACGAGCGGCTCGTGCGCCGCGACCACGCGCTGATCCAGCTTCTCGATCCGCCCTTCGACAAGTCGACCCTCGACCCCGGCTACATCAGGGGCTACGTTCCGGGCGTGCGCGAGAACGGCGGCCAGTACACGCACGGCGCCATCTGGGCCGCGATGGCCTTCGCGGCCCTGGGTGATCGCGAGCGGGCCTGGGAGCTCATGACCATGATCAACCCGGTGAACCATGCGGCGACGCCGGAGGGCATGGCGACCTACAAGGCCGAGCCGTACGTGATCGCCGCCGATGTCTACGCGCTGGCGCCGCACACCGGCCGCGGCGGGTGGAGCTGGTACACCGGCTCGGCCGGATGGATGTACCGGCTGATCGTCGAATCGCTGCTCGGGGTGACGCTGGAGGGGCAATGCCTGCGCTTCGCGCCGTGCCTTCCGGCCGCCTGGGTCGCATTCACGATGCGCTACCGGTTCGGCGAGACGACGTACGACATCATCATCCGGCAGGCGCCAGCCGGCGCCGGCCAGGGCGTGGACGCGACCCGGGTGGCGGTGGATGGCGTGGTCCAGGCCGATGGCCTTGTGCACCTGGTCGACGATTCCACCGTGCACGGCGTCGAAGTCGAGGTGGTCGCGGCGGCCCACTAGGGCACAACGGCGTTGGTGCGCCAACGCACCGACGCCAATGTCACGGGCGTCTATCCTGCGTTCAAGGTCGCGCTTGAGGCGTGACCGCGAAGCGATCTCTCCCCAACCAGAGCGTGAATCCCATGACTGTCGGCAACCGCTGGATCCTGATGCTTGCCCTTGGCGCCGCCGCGGCGGC
>JBAZTM010000169.1:0-1519 GCA_041661925.1 Gemmatimonadaceae bacterium | reverse complement strand
CACGCGATAGCGAGCGCCGCATGGAGCTCAAGACCTGGGAGAACGAGGGCGGCAATCTCGCGCCGGCATCCGCTGCCCCGATGCGCTCGTGACCTCGGGCGCCGCGGCGAGTCCTGCCCGGCGCGAAGGCCCTTTCACCCCATTCCTGCCGCGGCGACGGTCGCGGCACCCACGAAATCGCGCCGAAGCTCGCGCGGCCGCCAACGCGGACGAGCGCAGCCCCGGCGCATCCGGCCCCCCATCGGGCCCCAGATGCCGAACGCAAATCCAGAGGAAACAACATGTCCAAGCTGATGATTGCACTTTGCGCCACCGCCGGGCTCGGTCTCGCCGGCCCTGCCGCTGCGCAGATGGTCCCCACGAGCACGACCTCGACGCCGATGTCGAAGGACGGATTCGCCCGCGCGAAGACCCACGCCGACGCGCAGTACTCGATCGACAAGAAGGCCTGCTCGTCGCTCAGCGGCAACGCGAAGGACATCTGCGTCGCGCAAGCCAAGGGCAAGGAGGACGTCGCCAAGGCCGACGCCCTGGCCGCCTACGAGAACACCCCCAAGGCCCGCGAGAGCGCGCGCGTGGCGCTCGCCGAGGCGAATTACGAGATTGCCATCCAGAAGTGCGATGACCTGGCGGGCAACCCCAAGGACGTCTGCGTGAAGGAAGCGAAATCGGAGCTCGTCAGGGGCAAGGCGGACGCCAAGGTCGACCGCGTCGCGGCCGATACGCGCCAGGACGGCGCGGCCAAGCGAGCCGACGCACGCATCGACGCGAGCGCCGAGAAGCGTGATGCCGAGTTCAAGGTCGCCATCGAGAAGTGCGACGCCCTCGCCGGCGCGGCGAAGGATTCCTGCGTGAGCGGCGCGAAAGTGGAGTTCGGCAAGTAAGACGCAGTTCGGCAAGTCCCGAGCGCGATCCCGCAATGCGACCCGGCCCGACTCTTCGGGCCGGGCTGCTGGCGCGAGCCGCAGAAGCCCAACCCGCAAGGAGCATGACCATGCGCCGAATCCTCGAAATTGCCGCCCTCGTCGTGGCATTGCTGTTGCCGACCCAGGCAGCGGCCGCGAACACGTGGGGCACCGACTACAGCGATCTCTGGTGGAACCCAGCCGAAAGCGGCTGGGGCGCCAACATCGCGCACCAGGGCGACACGATCTTCATGACCCTCTTCGTCTACGGCCCCGACCAGCGGGTCCGGTGGTACGTGGCGTCGGCCATGGCCTCCCAGGGCGGTGCGAACAGCGACGCCTTCTTCGGCGAACTCAGCGAAACGGTGGGGCCCTATCTTGGCGCCTCGTCGTTCAATCCGGACGACGTGGGCATCAGGATCGTGGGCGACGCAACGCTTCGATTCGACACCGCCCAGGTCGGGTCGCTCACCTACGCGGTCGACGGGGCCTACGTGAGCAAGACGATCGAGCGGCAGACGTTCCGGGTCAACGACCTTTCCGGGTCGTACCTCGGCGCGGAAATCGGATCGCGGGCCGGATGCGTCACGGGGTCGGGATCCTTCGAGAACAAG
>JBAZTM010000168.1:0-3793 GCA_041661925.1 Gemmatimonadaceae bacterium | reverse complement strand
AGACGCTTGTCCTGGTGGCTGATGCGGTGGGTGCCCTGGCCGGGCACGTACTTGCGGATCGTCTCGATGATCCCGTTGCCATTCAGGTCGTCCGGGCCATCCTCGTCGAACAGGCCGTCGCCATCGCTGTCGACGGGGACATGCCCCGTACGTGAGCCAGCGCCCGTTCCGTGCAGGAAGAAATCGCGTCCGTCGGGGTTGATGGTCGGGACGATGTAGAAGACGCGCTCGTCCACGAGGCGGCGGATGGTGGGAATCCGCTCGTAGTTTTCCATCAGGTACCAGATGGTGTAGAGCGAGACCTCCGTGCCCTGGATCTCATTGCCGTGCACATTGGCCTCGATGAACATCGCGGCCTTGCTCATCTCGGGACCGGTGGCGGGATTGCTGACCGTCATCAGCCAGATGTCTCGCTGGCCGTAGCTCTTCCCCAGCGACTGCAGCTTCAGAAACTTGGGCCAGGTCCGTTCCATGAGCTTCAGCCGTTCGCCCACTTCGGTGTGGTCGAGCCAGCGATCCCAGGTGAGGTTGAGCTTGTGCTCCGGATCTGAGCCACGCGTCGCGGCCTGCGCGTCAGCGCTCCCGGCAAGGCATAGCGTCAGGGCGGCGCAGGACAGGGCGGCAAGCAGTCTCTTTCGGTTCATCGGCGATGCTCCGGTGGGCATCAGGGTCGGCGTGGTTGGCGTCACTTGAGCGTCACGGTCGCGCGATCCGTGCCTCCCTTCTGCGCGAGGACTTTGATCTCGACCACGGCGCCGGTCGTTCCGCGGATCACCCAGCTGACGCGTTGGCGCGAGTTCGAGCCGTCCAGGCTGGCGATCCGATTCGCCTTGGGTGCGCCCGTGACGATATCCTCCACGGGCACCTGGAGCTGGACAAGGATCGGCGGGACCGCTCTGGACACCACGCCGTGCTGCAGTGCGCTGGGAAAGAACCCGGCGTTCTCCACATCCACCGTGACGGTGTAGAGGCCGCCACCATGCGCCTTGACCTCGGTGCTGGCGATCCGCACCCGCGGCAACATCGAAGCGAGCTTGACGACGAATTCGCCGTGCTTGCGGCCAAGTTCAGCGAGGTCCTTTGCCGGAGCGTTGCTGGTCACGGAGGGGCGGAAGCCGCCAATCTCCACGTCTCCGAGCTGGGCGTGCATGTATGCAGTCCACGGCACGAAGGCATTGACTCCCGCTCCCTCGAGCGAGCGCAGGATGGCCGCATCACCCGTGGCGGCTGGTTTGGCGTCCGCCGCCGCGGCTGGCAGTGACCAACCCGGGGTCGAGAACGACGGCACGCCGAATTGAAAGTACCCGTACTGGAAGAAGGCGCCGCGCGGACGACGCAGCGGTGGCAGCGCCTTGATGCCGGTGATGGACTTGTACGCCTCTGAGACGGCCTTGAAGTACTCGATGTCGGCCCGATGCACTGTCGTATCGGGGCGACGACCTGACGCCGGGTTGTTGTTCGCGCCCGGCTGCGCGCCGCGCAGCCGCGTGCCGCCACCGCCGAAGCGAAATGCCGGCGGCGGCCCCGAGAGCATGCCCGACTCGAACACCTTCGCGTTGGACGCGGCGGCGAACGCCGGGAGGTTGAGTGGCGTCGGCGCGGCCAGCTTGCCCGCCGCGTCGGGCGGCGACACAAGATTGTCGCTCTGCCCGAAGGTGAGGATCGCCGCGATGTTGCGGTGGGCGAGCACGAACTCCATCAGGGCACGACTCTCCCGCTCGCTCACCATGTGTGGACCGGCGTCCGCATCGAAGTAGGGGTAGTCGTGCTGGAAGTTCCGGTTGAGGTCGACGCCGCCCGGGCCGTCTTCATTGAGGAAACCGTCGCCGTCCGAATCGACTCCCTCCCAGTACAGCTTGTAGGTGCCGGCTTCTCCCTTGGTGACATCGGCTTTCTTGAGCGTGCGTGGATCGGCGGGGTCAATCATGTAAGCGCCCGCTGGATCCTTGACGCGCATCACCGTGACCAGGCCGTCGCCATTCAGGTCTTCCGGCCCGTCCTCGTCGAGACGGCCGTCATTATCGTCGTCGTAGGGCCGAGCGTTGCTCCGGCGGTCCGCCTTGATGCTGGCAAACGAGACCTCGGCACCATCGGGATTCAGCCGGGGCATCAGGTACACCACGTTCGCGTCGAGCACCGACTTGACCGCCGGGCTTGTCGCGTTGGCCAGGAGGTACCGAAGCGTCTCCAGCGCATGTGAGCTGCCGACGAGTTGCTCGCCCTCGAGGTTGCCGACCACCAGTACGCCCGGCCGCTGGGCCAGCGGCTTTCCGCCTGGATTCCCGATCTCGACGACCAGGAGTTCGCGGCCGCCGAGCGTCGTGCCAAGCGACGTCAGCTTGGCGGACGATGAGCCGTCGACCAGTCGGCGCAGTTCCCGGGACAGGGCGCCGTGGTCGAGGTAGGATGCAGACTGGGCCTGCACGACAGCCGATACGGCGACGAACGCGAGGGCAAGAAGCCGAGTCATGACGAGTGTCGTGAGCGAGAGGAATGACGGAGCATGACGGTACACGGAGGAGGAGAGTGTACGGGACAAGGAGCGACGGAGGCAAGGGGACCGCCGCAGACGTACCGGCGCGAGTGAACGCGCCAGGTTGTCGTGCGGGGTGCGGGCGCATCCGAAAGAGGGTACGCGTCTCCGCGAGGCTACGTTGTGCGCAGCCCGGGAATCGGCAGCGACGCATACGCGTTGAGCGATGCATCGCTGGTCTCACCCTGCTCGATGCGCCACAACCCGGCCCGCGCGATCATCGCCGCGTTGTCGGTGGCGAGCTTGGGGCTCGGCGAAAAGACGACGCCGCCGAACGGCGCAATCGCACGGCGCACGCCCTCCTGCAGGGCCTCGTTGCACGCCACGCCGCCGCCGAGCACCACGCGCCTGCGGCCATGGGCGCGCGCCGCGCGCGCCGTCTTTTCGGCGAGCGTGGTGACGAGTGCATCCTGGAAGCCGCGCGCGAGGTGCGGCAATTCGTCGGCCAGTGTGCCGTCCGCCTCCGCAGCGCGCACCTTGCGCAGCACCGCCGTCTTGAGCCCGGAGAACGAGAGGTCGTAGTAGTCTTCGTCGCCCGGCTTCTGTCCGCCGTGCAGCATTGGCGGCGCAAAGCGATGGCGCGTCGGGTCGCCGTCGCGCGCCGCTAGTTCAATGGGCCGCCCGCCGGGGTAGGGCAGGCCGAGCAGCTTCGCCACCTTGTCGAACGCCTCGCCGGCGGCGTCGTCGCGCGTGCTGCCGAGCAGGCGATACTCGCCCCATGCGGCAACGTCCAGCAGCAGCGTGTGTCCGCCGCTCACGAGCAGGGCGGTGAATGGCGGCACCGCGTCGGCGTGATCGAGCGATGTCGCGAACAGGTGCCCTTCCATATGATGGGCGCCAATCAGCGGCACTTGCCACGTGGCGCCCAGCGCCTTTGCATACGCGACGCCGACCAGCAGCGCTCCCACGAGCCCCGGCGCGTGCGTCACCGCAATCGCGTCCACGCCTTCGCCCGATTCCGACAGGCCCGCGTCGCGCAGCGCCTGCCGCGTCACCGGTACGACCGCCGTGAGGTGTGCGCGCGAAGCGATCTCGGGCACGACGCCGCCGAAGATGCGGTGCACGTCCTGCGACAGGATCACCAGCGACTCGAGACGCACGACATCGCCCGCGCCGCTGACCACCGCGGCCGACGTCTCGTCGCAGGAGCTTTCGATGCCGAGGAGGCGCACGGCTATCGCCGTGCCTGCACGCGCGGCGTCATGTCAGGGCGCGTCCTCGGCGAGCAGTCCGCGCATGAGCTTCATGTTCGCCTCGGAG
>JBAZTM010000167.1:0-3844 GCA_041661925.1 Gemmatimonadaceae bacterium | reverse complement strand
AAAGACCCGGTCGCGTCCGCGACCGGTGATCTCGCGCAGGAGACCGGCGCTCATCAGCCGTTCCACCGCGGCCCCCGCCGTCGGCGCCGAGACATCGAGCGCCGCGGCCGCCTCCGCCACGGTGACCGCAGGCTTACCGGCCAGCAGTTCCGCCAACGCCGCCGCCGAAGGCCCTCCTCGACCGAACTCGCGACAACGCTCAGCCGCGTTTGAGCAGGCCTCGCGGTAGACGGCGATGCGTCGCCGCATCGTGCGCGCTTCGTTCGCAATACCGTGCAGCGCGCTTGGCGCGTTTTCGGCGCATTTCGCGACCACAAAGACGTCGGCCATGACGCCCCCGGAAAGCGGCACGACCGCGCGAGCAATGGAAGCCGCGACGGTGCGCGCCTCGCAGCACGCCCCCGACGAAAGCACCGCGGTCGTCAGCAGCGCGGGCCACCCCTCGGCCTCCGCCGCGCGCAGCGTCTCCGCAAAGGCCCCAGGCAGCACCGGCAGCGATGAATCGCCGGCGCACATCGCCTCGTCGAGCAGACCGAGCGTCAGCGCACGGCCCGCACGCACCATCTCGGCCGCGGCGTCCAGCGCGACCGCGGTGCTGCGCAGGTGCGCGTCATCCGCGATGAACTCTCGCCCCTCCGGCGCGTACCACCACGCGAGAAGCGCGGCGAAGGCTGCGTCGCCGTCGAGCACTGCGCCCTCGCCCTTGGTACCGTCGATCAGCGCGCCCGGTGGCCGATCATTGGCGGCAACGATAGCTTGAGCGCTGCGTAGTTTGAGGAGCGTCGCGAGCCCGGGCGCTGATACCGCCACCTGTTCGTCCAGGCGGGACAGCGCATCAACGGCATCCTCGGTTGCCCGCAGGAGTCCGACGTCAGGTTCCATGGACACTCCGTCTATTTGACTTTAGTAAGCTATCTTTATTTTACCAAATAGCCACTCCGGTCAGCCGTAAACAGCCACCGGACGATAATAATGTTTCTTGGTTCATTCTTATTTTTCGCTCTGCAGGTGCCAGCGGCCCATGCCGCCCCGACGCCTGACACCGCGGTCGCCCGGCACATCGCCTCGGTCTCGTCGTACACACCCCACCGGGTCTACAAGTCAGGCAAGAAGCGCTTCGCCGACTTCGAGTCCATGCTCGCCGAGGCGGCGCAGCGTGACATGGTCTTCCTCGGCGAACAGCACGACGACCCGGGCACGCACCGCCTCGAACGCGCCGCCCTCGAGGGAATCGGACGCCGCCGCGCCAAGGTCGTGCTCTCGCTCGAAATGTTCGAGCGCGACGCGCAGGCCAAGCTCGACGACTATCTCGCCGGCAGGACGGACGAGGCCGACTTCCTGAAGACCTCGCGTCCCTGGCCGAAGTACGCCACCGATTACCGTCCGCTCGTCGAGCTTGCCAAGGCCAAGGGGTGGCCGGTGATCGCCGCCAACGTGCCGCGCCGACTCGCGTCGCTCGTCGGCCGAAAGGGCCTTGTCGGCGTGGACTCGCTGCCGGCGGCCGACCGCGCCTTCATCGCCACCCAGCTCGAGTGTCCGACTGACAGATACTACGAACGTTTCAAGGAGACGATGGGCGACATGACCGGCCACGGTCAGAAGATCACCAAGGAGGAGGCGGCCGCGATGGTCCGCCGCTTCTACGACGCCCAGTGCGTGAAGGACGAGACGATGGGCGAGGCGATCGCCAACGCCCGCGCCAAGTATCCGGACGCCGTCATCGTGCACGTGAACGGCGCGTTCCACTCGGATTTCAGCATGGGCACCGTGGACCGTGCCGAACGGCGCATGCCCAGCGCGCGCTCGGCGGTGCTCAGTTTCGTCCCGGTTGAAAACCTCGACACGGCCGACGGCAAGAAGATCCGGAAGCAGGGCGACTTCATCGTCTTCACGCTGAAACCGCCCGCACCGCCAAAGGCGTCGGCGCCCGCAGCCGTGCCGCCGGGAACACCTGTCGTTCCACCCGGCACAGCCAAGCCGCCGGTCGCTTCGCCGGCCGCACCCAAGCCGCCAGTCTCCTCTCGCTAGCCCATGCGCGGCGCGCCCCACGGCGCGCCGTCGCTGCATTCACCCTTCGCCTCACGGAATGATGCGCCTCAACAGGTTCGGCGTTGTCGCCGCTGCCCTCTTCGTCGTCGCCGCGCTCCCGCTCGCCGCGCAGGACCGGCTCAAGTCCATGCCGGGCTACGACCACTACATGCAGATGCTCCCCAAGATCCAGGGAGCCATCAAGCCGGGCGTGGCGGCGGCGCAGTGGGCGGACGATGGCAAGTCCTTTGATTTCCTGCGCGACGGCAAGCGCCTGCGCTTCGACCTCACGACGAAGCAGGTGGGCGATGCGCCGGCCGGTGCCGCCGGCGCCGGTGATGCGCGCCGCTTCGGCGGCCCGGCACGCGGCCGCCAGGCGACCGTGGCGTGGACCGCCGACTCGTCGAGAAAGGCGTTCTACAGGGACCGCAATCTCTATCTCGCCGCCAAGGATGGATCGAGCGAACGGCAGATCACGACCGACGGCAGCGAGAGCCTGCGCATCAAATACGGCACTGCCACGTGGGTCTACGGCGAGGAACTCGACCAGACCACCGCGATGTGGTGGTCGCCCGACGGCAGCAAGCTCGCGTACTACCGCTTCGACGAGAAGCCGGTGAAGGACTACTACCTGCAGACCGACCAGACGACGGTGCAGGGATCGGTGGCGACCGAGGGCTATCCGAAGTCGGGCACGGCCAATCCGATCGTGGATGTCTACGTCTACGACGACCGCACCGGGCAGACGCGTCGGCTCGAGGTGCGCGACGGCGTCCTGTTCACCGATGCCGCCGTTGGGCACTACGTCTACGGCATCTCGTGGACCAAGGACGGCAGCGAGCTGCTGATCCACCGCACCAACCGGCGACAGAACATCATGGAGCTCGCCGCGTGCCAGCCGATCACCGGTGTCTGCCGCACGGTCGTGCGCGAAGAGTGGCTGCCGAGCTGGACCGAGAACCATCCGACGATGCGCTGGCTCGAGGACGGCAAGCGCTTCATCTGGGAGTCGGAGCGCACGGGGTTCAAGAACTACTTCCTCTACGACATCTCAGGGAAGCTGCTGGCCACGCTGACGCAGCATCCCTACGAGGTTGCCGGCATCGTGAAGGTGGACGAGAAGGCAAACTTGCTCTGGTACTACGCCCGCAGCGGCGACAACTACATGAAGCTGCAGCTGCACCGCATGCAGCTCGACGGCAAGAAGGACGTGCGCCTCACCGACCCAGCGCTGAATCACACCGTCAGCGTCTCCCCCGACGGCAAGTACTTCACCGACATCGCGCAGACGTACGCGATTGCCCCGGTGACCGTGCTGCGCGATGCGAAGGGAGCGACGGTGGCGACGATCGCCGAGAGCAATCTGACCGGCTTCGGGGCAGCGGGCCTCAAGCCCGTGGAGCAGTTCACGTACGTCGCCGGAGACGGCGTATCGAAGCGCTTCGGCATGATCAACAAGCCGTCGAATTTCGACCCGGCCAAGAAGTATCCGGTGCTCTTCTCGGTCTACAACGGCCCGGCCACGAACGGCGCCCGCGAGACGTTTGCCGCGCCGTCCCCGATGACGGAGTACGGTTTTATCGTCATCACGCTCGACACGCGCAGCGCGGCCGGTCTGGGCAAGCGGGCGCTCGACGCCATCTACCTGAAGCTCGGCGAGACGGAAATCGACGATCTCGCGGCGGCCGCCAGGTACCTCGGCACGCTTCCGTACGTGGACGCCAAGCGCATCGGCATCTTCGGCACGTCGTACGGCGGCTATGCCGCGGCGATGGCGATCCTGCGCTACCCCGACCTGTTTGCGGCCGCATCGGCG
>JBAZTM010000166.1:0-3848 GCA_041661925.1 Gemmatimonadaceae bacterium | reverse complement strand
CAGCGTCCGCTGCACCTGCGCGCGAATCCACTCGCGCCCGCCGGCCGACCGTGTCAGCGTGCCCAGCCCGACGGCGAGCGCCGATCCCATGAGCAGGATCGCGATGGCGCTCGCCAAGGCGACGTAGCGGCGGCGGCCCACGCTAGAACGCCTGCCCGAGGGAGATCTGCGGTACCAGCCTCCGGAAAAAGCTCCGCTCGCGCGTGGGTGTAAAGGAGGCGGGGCACGCGCCGGTTTCCTGCTGCAGCAGAACCGGCCCAACGACGCCGCCACCGACCGCCGTGACGCGCAGCGTGTTCGTCGGGCTGACGCAGAAGAGCTGTCCGCCCGCCGAAACCGCCGTGTCGAAGTAGGCGGACCCGGCGGCGCGCTGGTACGGGTTGTAACCGATGTCCACGCGAATCAGCCCCACCAGCGTGCGCACCCGCACACCCACGCCCGGTGTCCATTGCACCGTCTTGAGGTTAAGCGACGTTGCCGCGCCGCGATTCCAGACGCTGCCAGCGTCGGCAAAGAAGGCGAGTTGCAGCATGTCGGCCAGCACCGGGCTGCGCACGCGCGCTTCGAGGTTTGCGACGAGCATCGTATTGCCGCCCGTCGGGATCGTGCGTGCACTGGCCGCGGCCGGATTGGCGCGGAAGTAGACGACCTGCGACGGATCGGACGGGTCGCCGCCCGGCGTGCCATCAACCTGCACCGTATCGTACGCGGACGTGTTGTAGACCACCGGCCCCAGTTCGTTCTGGCGGAAGCCGCGCACTGTCGTGGCGCCGCCGGCATAGAGCCGTTCCTGCACCGGGACGTAGGCATCTCCCGCCGTAAACTGCAGCCTCGGCCCGAGCACCGCACCGATGCGCAACCGGGCGGCGAGCACGATGTCGGAGCCGAGCGACAGGTAGCCCGCGCCGTCGAGCGTGAGCCGCGTGAACTGCAACTGGCGGTCGGAGCCGACCGCATTCGATGCATGCCGCACCTCGCCGCGCAGCACGGTGCCGCGGCCCGGGCTCGTCGGGTTGTCTGTATTCTCCTGGAGGAACGACAGGCCCACCACGGCGAGGCGCTGGCGGCGCAGCAGCGCTTCCTGGTCGGCGGCGTCACAGGCGGTGAGAACGGCGCACATGAACGCCGGCGACGACTTGGTGTCACCGTACTCGAGCGTGTACGACGCGTTCTGCGAGCGGCGCCCGGCGCTGCGCGCGAGCGACAGCGCGCCGCCGATGGGCGTCGTGCGCAGGTAGGCGTTGTACTCGGAGCGGCGCTCGCTGAACAGCGTGAGCGACGGCTGCACCGCGGCACGCGCCGACATCGGCGGCGTGATGGTGATGCCGGCGGAGTAGTTCAGTTTGTCGCCAAAGGCGTCGCGACGCGCATCGCCGGAGCAGAGCGCCTCGAGGCCGTCGAGCGGGCGCCCGACGCCGATCTTCGAGATGCGGCCCCGCAGGTCCACCCGCGTGGCGGTGCGGCCGACATTCATGTGCGAGTAGTCGGCGTAGGTGCGGAAGCAGTCGATCGTGCCCCAGCCGCCGCCCACGCGCGCGCTCTGCATGGCGCCCTCGGCCACCCGCACGTCCACGCGCACGATGGAATCGACCCGCGATCCGCCCGTGTCGGGCTCAACACTGACCGCCGAGAAGAGCTGCGAGCTGTAGAGCGCGCGCTTGGCGCGTTCGAGGTCCCGTTGCCGGTACCAGGCTCCCACCGAAAGGCCGGTGATGCGCCGGACGACGGCGGTGTCGACGACCGTCTTCTCGCGGAACGGGCGCACCTGCACCTGCACCGCGCCGATGCGCGCCCGCGCGCCCGGGATGGCCGCAAACGTCACCGAGGCGGCACGACGGTCGGCGTCCGTCTCGTAGTTGACGAGCACCTCGGCGTCGGGGTAGCCGCTGTTGCGCAGCCGCAGCGCCAGCGTGTCGCGCGAGGCGGCCAGCGCCGTCCGGTCGAACGGACTGTCCACGCGCAGCGGCAGCGCGCGCGCCACGGAGGCGCGCGTCGGCACGTCGTCGAGACCCGTGATCTCGATGTTGCGCACCCGGGTCGGATAGTCCTCGGTGATGATGAAGCGCACCGCCACCTGCGACGAGCTCAGGCGCGTGACGAGGGTGTCCACGCTGACGGAGAGAAACCCGTGGTTCCGGTAGAACAGGATCAGGCGCACGACGTCGCGGGGGAACTCGCGCGGGTCGAGGCAGTAGCGCGTGCCGAAGAACTTGAGCCGCCGACGCGTCCACGTGGACGCGGTCGTGGCAATGCCGTTGGACAGCACGGCGTCCGGGAACGAGTGGTTGCCCGTGAACTCGAGCCGCGACACTTCCGTGTCGCCCTTGTCGCAGACGATGTCCTGCGCCCCGACGATGGCCGGGATCAGGAATGCGACAAGGAAGACGAATCGGAGACGTGGCACCGGAGAAATTTCTGTTGGTGCTCTAATAGTTGTCAACAACCGAATTAGGATTGGGAGCTCGGATTGGGATTGGCGATTGGGATTGGCGATTGGGATTGGCGATTGGGATTTGCGATAGAACGGCGCGTGGGGCGTGGCTTCGGTGATGGTCGCGAAAGGCACAGTTCCTACTCTCAGGGCATGACACTTCCGCCGCTGGACTTCGACGCTTACGAGGTCGCACCGCCCGCGCAGTATTTGGGCGATCCGATCTGGAAAACGCGCATGTTTCGCATGGCCGCATTTCTGGCGTCGCGCTGTGCCGGCGACGTCGCCCGGCTCGGCCCGCGCGCCTCTCTGCAGGTCACGCAGCAGTTCGTTCGGGCGGTTGCGTCCATCGAGGCGAACATTGTCGACGGCTATTCGCGCACCGGAACCGCTGACCAGGCGAGATTCTACGCATACGCGCTCGGCTCCACTCGCGAGGCACTCGCCTGGATCGACGCGCTCGGCGACGCTGCTTGGACGCCGCGTGCGCAGTACATGGACCTACTGGTCCAGATTCGCCGGCAGCTCCTGACCGCGCTCCGCCGCATGCGCGCGGTTGCGGCGGAGATGCAGAAGGGGCGGCCCCAAGGCCGCCCCATCCCGTATCCCCATCGCAAATCCTGATCACCAATCCCAATCGCCCATCCCAATCGTAGTCCCAATCCGAGCTCCCAATCCTCAATCGTCCTTCTGCCCAAACACCGCCAAGTTTGAGGAGTGCCCCGGGTTGATCTTCTTCTCCGGGTACACGAAATGCACCGCCTGGTTCACCGCGATCGCCGCCTCGGAGAAACCGGTGGCGATGAGCTTCAGCTTCCCGGGGTACGTCACGACGTCGCCCGCGGCGTAGATCCCGACGCGGCCGGTCTCCATCTGCGAGTTGACGACGATCTCCTCCTTCTCGAGCGTCAACCCCCAGGTCGCCACGGCGCCGAGGTCGCTCACAAAGCCGAGCATCGGCAGCAGCACGTCGCAGCGCACGCGCGTCGTCGTCTTGGCCTTCATGTCGCGCAGTTCGATTTCGTGGATGCGACCGTCGACTGCGTGGATGTCGTGCAGTTCGTGAAACGTGTGCATCGCTGTGCGCCCCGCGGCGACATCGGCGCGCACCGCCTCCACGGTGGCGTGGTGCGCGCGGAAGCGGTCGGTGCGGTGCACCAGCGTCACCGACGCTGCAATCCCCTGCAGCTGGTGCGCCCAGTCGAACGCGCTGTCGCCGCCACCGATGATGACGACGTGATCGCCAGTAAAACGGCCCGGGTCGAGCACGTGCTCCTCGATCCCCTTGCCGTACCACGGCGCGGCGCATGCCTGCGGCAGCCGCCGCGGCGAGAAGGCACCGATGCCCGCCGCGATCACGATGGAGCGCGTCGGGAACTCGTCCCACGCGGTACGCAGGACGAAGTGGTCCGCTTCG
>JBAZTM010000165.1:0-3865 GCA_041661925.1 Gemmatimonadaceae bacterium | reverse complement strand
AGAGGCGGAACCGCGACATCTGGTCGTCCATCCTTTCGCTGTTCAGCCCGCAGAACGTGTTCAAGCGCCGCCGCCCGACGCTCACTCTGAACGTCGTGGTCGGTGCTCCGGGCGTGGTGGCACCTCCGGCCGTGACCGCCGGGTACATCGGGATCGCGACCTGCTGGAATCACCCAACGCTTCCGGCGATCCAGGTCACCGACACCCGCCCGATGCTGGCCTCGCGCATGATGGGATTCCCCGCGACCGGGACCGGGCTGGATGGCTCGCTCTACAACACGATCGGCCTCTACGATGCGTCCACGTCCGGCGCAATCCCCGGCACGGCCGTCGGCGCGATCGATGCCACGGGCGGTCTCGTTGGAAGCCGCGGCTTCATCATGATGCAGCACGCCAGCGGGTTCTACGTCTACGACACCACGCTCGGTGCGGCGGTCGCGACGATCGATCAGACTGCGGCTGGCAGCGGACACATCCGGCTGATCAACGTCGCAGGCGATCTGTACTTTGAATGCGATAACGGTGGGATCAACTTCTATGATTCGCTTGTCAGCTTCAAAAGCGCGATCGGGCAGACCAGAGCGTACATTGATCAGGCGGGGAACATGGGAGCGGGCGGTGTTGTCGCCATCACATCGCCTCGCCTGCGCGTACGTGGCGATGATCGGCGGTTCGAGGTAAACCCGACGGCACTTGATCAGGGTTTCCGATTCGTTGGAGCCGGGCCGACGTGGTCGCTCAAGGGTGGGCTGCTGTCGACCAATGCCAGCTACGGCATGGGCATCGTGTACGTGTTCCCGTTCTACAAGGGCGCAGGACTCGCGCTCGCGCAGTACGAGGCAGTCCGATTCCTGCAGGCGGCGCCCGGGAGCCCGGACAACAACTACATCGTGCGCGCAGTGTTCGCCTCTGTTGGCGGCGCGGCGCTCGCCAACCGCACGAACTATTCCGATGCCGGCGGTGGGTTCCCCGCGACAGACACCTCGATCAAGGGGAGCGTTGATGGGATCGCGCTCGATGCCGCGACCGCTGATAACGACCTCGTGCGGGTGCTCCTGTTCGGGATCGGGTATGCGGTCGGTAGCGCTGGCACGTACGTTCTCGGTGACGGTCTGATCCTCGACGATGCGGCCGACGCCCAGTTCATCGGAGCCAAGAACAACGCGACGTCGGTCAGTGGAAGATATGGACGCATCCTCGGCCCGACCATCTCCGGTGGCGCACCGTGGATTTACCCGGTGTTCTTCGTGGCGTCCATGCAGGGGATCGACGTCTACTGATAGGTGATCCATGCCCGGTTTCGGCACAGGCGCGTGGGGTACATCCCCGTGGGGTCTCGGCGCACCGCCCGCGGCGTTCGCCCTCAACTTCGTTCGCGTGATCGATGCGAACACCGTTCGCGCGACCTTCACGGACGTCCCGCAGACGCTCCACGATCGGATCACGGCCGACGCGCTCAACCCCGCCAACTACACGATCTCGATCGTGACCGGCCCGTTCGGCGCGTGGGCGCCGGTGGTGGCGAAGGTGTACCAGGTCGACGGCGACACGCTGTCGGTGGACCTGCGGCTCGACCGCACGCTCCCGGGCACCATGCGCGGCCAGCAGACGAACCTGCGGGTCACGGTTGCGAACGTCATCAGCGCCGCCGGCGTACCGATGATCGGCGCGACCTACCAGAACTTCTACGGGCTCAACCGGGTAGTCAACGAGACCACCCGCCGGCTCGAGCGGTCGGTCGGGCGCGACCTCTCCAACCCGTTCACACCCAACAGCCCCGCGGGCGGCACGTTCCGCATCGGCACCAGTGGCGACTACAAGTTCGCGACCGGCATGGAGCTCGTGAAGAAGATGGTGTACCGGCGGCTGTTGACACCGAAGGGCGCGTTCTTCCACCTGCCCGACTACGGCATGGGGCTCAAGCCGAAGTCCGTGGCGTACCCGTACATGTTGACCTCCGCCCGCGCGGAGATGAAGCGGCAGATCCTGCAGGAGCCGGAGGTACAGGACTGCTCGGTGAAGGTCACGCAGAACGCCAGCCAGATCGTCGTGTTCTTCGTGCACGTTCGGACCAAGCAAGGCGTCGAGGGCGACCTGCGCCTGACCGTGCAGCCGGGCGGATCGGTGGTGCCGGGATGAAAAATCGCAAGCGCTTGCGATCACCCTGCGGGTTTACTTTACTGTCCTGCCGTAAATGCGCGCGGGATATACAGGAAGATGCACAGGAGGCCGCATGATCACGCTCGCCGACCTCTGTCACAGCGATACCGCCGTCGCCCGGGGCCTGGTGAACGAGCCGGACGACGCCCAGCGGGCAGCGCTCGAGCGCGGGCTGGCGACGGTGATCCCGCAGGTGGAGGCGCTAGTCGGGTCATTCAAGCCGTCCTCCGGCTTCCGGTGCCTGACGCTGAACACGATCGTCAAGGGCGAGCGCGACAGCCGGCACATGCGGGGAGAGGCGATGGATGGACGGCCGTTGGAGATGGCGATCGATGACGCATTCGTGCGGATCGCCGGGTCTGCCATCGCGTACGACCAGATGATCCTCGAGCGCAAGCGCAATCGGGACGGCTCGACGTCGGTTTGGTTGCATTTGGGATGGAGCGAGCCACCCCGCCGACAGGCACTCCGCGCCGAGCTCGTCGACCTCGAAGACGGCACCACCCGCAAGCAGTACTTCACATTCACGCCAAGGAGCAGACCATGAAGACCGTCGCCGTGCTGTTCTCTGTGATCCTGATGTCCGTCATGTCCTGCGAGCCGTGCTACGCGCAGGCCCCGTACGCGACGACCGTGACCGCCCCCGCGCCTTCGGCCGTCCCCGTGCTGGGTATCGTTCCTGGCGCACAGGCGGCCCCGGCAAAGCGCCTTCAAACCGCCATCCCCGTCAACGACAAGGCCGCCGCCATCGCGTTCCCGGATCTGGTCCCGGTCTCGGCCGTGGGCGCGACCGCGCCGGTGATGGTCTCCACCGCATCGAAGGCCGCCGCGACCCCCGTATCGGCCGACCCCTCGATGCCGTGGCAGCAGCAGGTCCTGTACTACCTCCTCGGGTTCCTGTCGCTGCTCCTGACGGCGCTGGTGCCGGTGCTGGTCAAGTGGCTGACGGCGAAGGCCAAGATGGACATCACCGCCACGCAGGAGGCGCTGTACAACGACCTCGCACGCAAGGCGATTCAGAACATGGAGGAGCTCGCGCACCGGGCAATCAAGGCCGAGGTCAACCCCCCGACCGGGAACGAGAAGCTCAACGGCGCGGTCGCGGACATCATCGCCACCGCCAACGATCTCGGTCTGGCGCGCAAGGCGTCGTCGGAGGTGGTGCGGCTGGTGGAGTCACACCTCGGCGGCACGCGCGACAACGCCAGCGTTCCGCCGGCGGGCAAGTGAACGCGGCCGCCATCATCGCGCTGCTCGAGCTGATCCTGCCGTGGGCGGCGCGGGCGGGCGAGTATCTGATCGGGGAGGCGTCGACGCCGATGACGCCCGAGCAACGGGCCGCGAGGTCAAAGGAGATCCGTGATGCGATTGTCAAGGTGGATGGAGATCGGGATCGCCTGCGCCTTCGCGATTGGAGCGGCGGGCGCCTGTAGGCATGTGCCGCGGCCGATGCTGCAGGACATTACCGTGACCCGCACGGCCGATGGTGTCTGCATGGGCGCCGACGACTACCAGCGGCTGCTCGACAACCTCGCGGATCTGATGATGACGGCCGAGGCATGCGAGGATCGAAAGTAAGGCACTTGCGCACCCCCCGCGGCGGGAAATAGAATGAGGGCGAGATGGCAGACGGCGATCACATCCTCGAGGCCGACAACATGCAGAGCGCCGAATTTGTGGTCATGCGGGACCTGATGATGCAGAC
>JBAZTM010000164.1:0-3896 GCA_041661925.1 Gemmatimonadaceae bacterium | reverse complement strand
TCAGTTGGTGGTGCAGTCGCTCTCCGTGGCGGAAGGAACCGACGAGATGGATCTGCTGCGGCGGCTGGCGGCGGTGGAAGCCCGCTCCGAACACCCGATCGCGCGGGCCATCGTCCGCTACGCGGAGGAACGGGGTCTTGCGCCGCATGCCGGGCTGGTGGACGAATTTGAAGCGACGCCGGGCCGCGGTGTACGCGCCGTGGTGAGCGGCGTGCAGTTGTGGGTCGGCACCGAGGAGTTCGTTGGGGCGTCGATGCCCACGTCGAGCCGTGAGACGAACGCGGCGACAGAAGTCAGCGTGCGCACCGCTGATGGTCTGCAAGCGCGCGTGCAGATCGGCGACGATCTCCGCGCGGGAGCGCCGGCCGTCGTCGCCTGGCTGCATCGCTTGGGCGTGCGTCCCATTGTGATTCTCACTGGCGACGCCGCGGGTCCGGCCGAGCGCGTGCAACGCGAGACGAACGCGGACGAGGTGGCCTCCCGCCTGCTACCGGCCGACAAGGTGGCCGCGGTCGAGCGGCTGCGCGCCAAGTACGGGACGGTCGCCATGCTGGGTGACGGCGTCAACGACGCGCCCGCGCTGGCGGCGGCCTCCGTTGGCATCGCGATGGGTGCGGCGGGCTCGCCGGCGACCATCGAGACGGCCGACGTGGCGCTGATGGCCGACGACCTGACCAAGCTGCCGTACGCGATCGCGCTGGCGCGGCGAGCGCGCTTTGTCATTCGCGCGAACATCGGTGTGGCGCTCGGTCTCAAGCTCGTGCTCGCCGTCGGCGCCGTCGCGGGAGTTGTGAGCTTGACCGTCGCCGTGCTCGTTGGCGATCTCGGCGCCTCGGTCGCCGTCACGTTGTCGGCCCTGCGGCTGGCGCAGTTCGTGCCGCCGGCCATGGAAGCGACAGGGGGCGCGAGGCACACGTGAAGAAGACCGCAAACATGCGTACGCATACCGCCGATCATCGTAACGCCGCCCACCCCGACAGCCGGGACGCCCGCGTCTGGCCGCTGGTCTTCGGTGCCTGGCTCCTTGCCGCCGCCGCGACGCTCGGCGCGCTCTTCTTCGGCGAGGTGATGCGCCTGCCGCCGTGCGCGCTTTGTTGGTACCAGCGCATCTTCACGTTCCCGCTGGCCATCATCCTGCCGTTCGCGCTTTTTCCGTTCAACCGCGCCGTGGTGCGGGCTGTCCTGCCGCTCCCCGTCATCGGCTGGCTGCTCGCCGCCGTCCAGATGCTACTCGTCGCCGGCATCCTCCCTGAGCGCGTCGTTCCCTGTGCGCAGGGTGTGTCGTGCTCGGACACCGTGGTCACCTGGTTCGGTTTCGTGACCATCCCGCTGCTGTCGGTCGCCGCCTTTTCGGCGATCGCCGGCCTTTTAATCGTCGCCTTTCTCTGGAGTGAGAAGTGAACCGCAAGACCGTATTCACCGGCGCCGCCGTCGTGCTGGCGCTTGCCTTCGTCGGCGGCATGCTGGCGTACAGCAATTCCACGAAGTCCAGTTCAGACGCGACGACCGTTGCCAACCGGACCATCCTGGAACGCGGGCACTCGGCAACGCTCGGGCCTGCAGACGCTCCCGTGACGATCGTCGAGTTCATTGACCCGGCGTGCGAAACGTGCGCCGACTTCTTTCCGTTCGTGAAGAACCTGATGGCGGCCAACCCTGGGAAGGTGCGGCTCGTGATGCGGTGGGCCCCGTTCCACGCCGGGTCGCAGGACGTGGTGGCGATGCTCGAGGCCGCGCGCGCGCAGGACAAGCTCTGGCCTGCGCTCGAGGCGCTGCTGCAGTCGCAGCAAGCATGGTCGCCCAACCACACCTCCCAGGCTGGCGCCGCGTGGGAGCAGCTCAAGGGCCTTGGCCTCGACCGCGAGAGGGTCTTCGCGGACATGGCGTCGCCCGACGTCGCGCAGCGCATCGCGCTGGACGCGGCCGATGTGCAGGCGCTCGGCGTGAAGGCGACGCCCGAGTTCTTCGTGAACGGCAAGCCGATGCCGAGCTTCGGGTACGAGCAGTTGCGGCAGTTGGTGGATGAGGCGGTGGCGAAGGCGCCGCGACGGTAAACGAACGCCGGTTCGGCGCGTCGACGATCTCCGTGACCACGAGAACGCATTGTCTATCGTCCGAGAGTGCACCACCTGCCGACGCGACATGCCGACTGCCGCCCCCCCCGTCGGTCACGACCTCAGAGCGCCTTCGCGATTGCCTCAATCGCCTTCGAGCCGGAACCGAAGCGCGTCATGTTCTCTCGGTGTTCGGCGAGGGCCCCGTACGGGATGAACCGGACCGCCAACTCGCCGATGCGCTGAAACGCCGGGCGTGCCAATTGCGCGCGCACATCGGCCTCGCGCGCATCAGGTGCGACCAGGTACAGGCCATGCGCCGTGCCCGCGCCGGCGCCGAGCGCCAAGTCGAGTAGGCGCACGATGCCGCTGTAGATCGACGTCGTATGCTCGACCTCGAAGGCGGCGCGCACCTGCTGGCTCGCCGCGTCCAGCCAGAGCACGTCGATGAGTCGGATGGCATCTCCGCCAGGTCCGTTCTGCAGGGCGTCCGGCAGGGCCTCCAGGCAACCGTCGCCCAGTCGACCGGCCCCCAGCTCGCGTCGCTGGTCGTTGCTCGCGATCCACACCGAGAATCCGAGTGCCTTGCCAAGATCGCGCAGCCACCCTTGGACCTGGGTGTGGGAGAGTTCTTCCTTGACGTCATCCGGGGTGGCGGCAGCGGCGGACGCATGCAGCGCGGCCTCGAGCGCATCACGCCACGCGCGATGCGCGTCCGCGGTCGTATCCGCTGGAAGCGGCGGGGCGGGGTACCTCCCGCTTCCGACGTCAAAGAGGAAGCCGGCTATTGCTCCGAGGTCATTGGACAGGACCTTGCGATACTTCGTCGTCAGGTCGAGCATCCCCTGTCGCATGGCCAAATACGCCGACCACTTGCCGAGCGGGACCCGCACGCCCGTGACGAGTTCGTATCCCTTGGCGATCGCCGTGTTGCTCGGCGGGGCAATCGTGGGATGCAGGAAGTACAGCAGGTTGGCGGCGGCGGGTCCCAATCCCTTGATCTGTATGGCGTCGAGGCGATGAATGGCTGCCAGGACCTCCGCTTCTGTGTCGCAGCACGCGCATTGGTCAAGAAACGCGGCAAAGGCGAGCTGGTTGTCGCGGTTCTCGTAGATGTCCGGGATGCGAAGTTTTGGCTTCCAGAGGAACGCGTGGTCCGCTCCGCGAAACAAGGGCCGCTGTTCGGCCACAGACTTCACGACGGTCTCGAGCGACGATCCGCGGTACTGGCGCCCGAAGGTGTCCGACCGGATCTGCTCCACCACGAGCGAAAGCCCTCGGCGGATGCTCCGAAAGTTCTTCAGGCGCTCGTCCCACAGGAACCAGCGGTGATACGAGCCGGCGGGATCTTCGCGCCAGCGATCAAGCAACGTCGCGAGCAGGTCCATGGGGAATGGGTCGGGCGGGAAGGCGGAACTCCGTCGCTTTACTGGAGCTAAAACATTGCGTAGGTTTCACTTCGTCGGCAAGGTCACGACCCGTCCCATAGCATCGAGGAGCACAAATGGCACCCTTGAAACCGACCAGGCGAACTCGGTCAGAGCCGAAACTGCAGGACACCGTCCGGCTTTCCGCGGAGGGTCTGGCCAAGGTGCTCGGCGATCTGGAAGCACGCATCCTGCGCGCGGTATGGGCCCTTGGTCGTCCTGCCACGGCACGCGTGATCCATGAACGGGTGGTGCGGACGCATGCCGTGTCGCCGCTGACGACCATCACGGTGTTGAACCGCTTGACCGCCAAGCGCGTCCTGGAGCGAACGCGCACCGACGACCTCTATCACTACGCAGCACGTCTCGACGAGACGGCGTTCATGGCGCACGCCTCGCGTCGCGTCGTGGAAGG
>JBAZTM010000163.1:0-3920 GCA_041661925.1 Gemmatimonadaceae bacterium | reverse complement strand
GAACATGACGCCGGCGTGGCCGTGGTCGGTGCCGCCGCTGCCGTTCTGCCGCGCCATGCGGCCAAACTCCGACATCGTCAGGATCACGACATCCTGCATGCGATCGCCGAGGTCGGTCACGAGTGCGGCGATGGCGGCGCCGAAATCGCCGAGACGCTGCGCCAACTGTCCAGTGGCGCCGCCCTGATTCACGTGTGTGTCCCAGCCGCCCACGTCGGCGAACGCCACCTCGAGTCCGACGCCCGACTTGATGATCTGCGCGATGGACCGCAGGCGCTGGCCGAACTGTGACGCCGGGTAGGCGGCGCCGTGCTCCGGCAGGTACTGCTGCGGATTGGCGGCGCGCAGCATCTTCACCGCCTCGAACATCTCGGTGCCGGTGCCGTGAATCAGGTCGGCCGAGCCCGTGCGGTACAGCGCCTCGAGCTGCGCGGCCTGCGCGCCGCCGCTGCGGACCGTGAAATCAGCCACCGAATTCATCGCCACCGACGGCGCGCTCCCCTGCAGCACGCGCGGCGTCTGCGGCGTCATCGCCACGGCGCGAAACGGCGTTGGCGCGCACTGCTCGCACGTGCCCGACGTGGCGAGATACCGGTTGAGCCAGCCGTCGCTCGTCCCCTTGTTGTCGGGCGTCGCGCTCTCCATGTAGTCCTGCGCGTCGAAATGCGAACGCGTGGCGCTCGGGCTCCCGACCGCGTGGATCGGCGCCAGCAGTCCGCGATCCCACAGCGGCTTGAGCGGTGCGAGCGCCGGGTGCAGGCCGAAGAAACCGTCGAGGTCAATGGCGCCGTTCACGCCTGAGGTGCGCGCGGGCGGCGCGACGGCGATGGCCGGGCGCATGGTGTAGTACGCGCGCTCGCCGAACGGCACCACGATGTTCAGCGCATCCGCCGCGCCGCGCTGGAAGAGACAGATCAGCACCTTTCCCCGCGCGGCCTGCGGCAGCTCCATGCCGAGGGCCGTGCGGCGCAGGAACGTCGGGCTGAGCCCCATCGTGACCAGCGCGAGGGCGGAGTTGCGGACGAACACACGTCGCTGCATGGCGTCGCTACCTCCGCTGGAATTCGGGACTGCCGAGCGCGAGGCCCACCACCTGCGCCAGCCCGCGAAGCTGCGGCACCGGTGCGTTGGCGCGCCCCGGTGCGGGCCGCTGCGCCGGGCGCATCGGTGCCATTTGCATCTGGGCCGTCGGCGTCGGTGCCGTCGAATCGCCAGCGGCCGCGGCATCGAGGAGCGGGTTCCTCCCCGTCAGGAGCACGTTGCGCGTGACGCTCGACGCATCGCCGCCGAGGAAGGCGTTCACGACGGCGTCCACCTGCTGCTCGCGCGGGGCCTGCCGCAGCGTCTCCACGCCCGGAAACGCCGCCGCGCTCACGCCGGGCACCCGCCCCGCGGCCAGCACGAGCCCAAAGTTGATGCGGTTCAGAATGGCGCCGGTGCCCATCCAGCCGCCGGCTGTCTCGGGCCATCCATCCGGTGTCTGCCGGCCGAAGATCGGCTGCCCCAGGCCGGCGATGACTTGCGCGGTGCGACCGGTCCGGTCGGGCGCCGCATCGAGCGCGCGCAGCGCACTGAGCACCACCTCAAACGGCGTCTTCACCTTGGTCCGGAACGCCTCGCGCGCGAAGAACTCTGGGCTGGTGACGATCGTCCGCACCACGGCGCCGATGTTGCCGTCCGTCTGCGTGAACGTCGCCGCGGCCCGCTCCACCAGCGCGGCGCTCGGCGTGTCGCTCACGAACCGTCGCGCCAGCTTGAACGCGATGAAGCGCGCGGTGCTCGGGTGGCGCGCCACGATGTCGAGCAGTTCCTCGCCGTCCTCGATGCCGCGGCCCGCCTTGAGCGTATGGCCGAGCACACGTTTCTCGCCCGCATCGTGCATGAACGGCGTGAAGGTGAACCCGCCACCCTGTCGAGGCCCGGCGATGGTCCAGCCGGTGAGGGCCCGCGCGGCGTTGATCACATCCTGCTGCGTGTATCCGCCGTCCACGCCGAGTGTGTGCAGTTCAAGCAGTTCGCGTCCGTAGTTCTCGTTGAGGCCGGCGCGCAGACGGCGCTGCACCTGCTGCGCCATCGGCGACTGTGGGTTCGCCGCTTCGGGAAACCGGCGCCGCACGGCGCGCTGCACCACCGGGGACCGCGGGTCCATCAGGCGAGGGCGCGCACTGTCGGCGGCGCTCTCCCAATTGTCCAGGTAGAAGAGCATCGCCGGGCTCTTGGCGACCGCGCCCAACAGGTCGCGGAACCGGCCAAGGGCACGCGGCCGGATGGTCCGGTTCTCGTAGTCGGCCAGATAGTACTGCTCGCGAATGCCCTTGCCCGCAAAGACCGAAAAGTGATTGAGCCAGAAGTCGGTCATGACCTCCTGCAGCTGCCGCTCGGTGAGCAGGGCGCGTCCGACGCGCGCCGCCTGTCCCTCCTCCGCAAGGCGCCGCAGGTTGAGCCGCAACTCTCGCAGCCGCAGCGAATCGTCTCGCGTGAGGCCGCCGGCATTGCGCGCCGAGAGCTGGTTCACCAACGCTCCCGGATTCTGGTACTCGCTCTCGAGCTGCGCGGAACTCCTCTGCACCACCTCGAACTGTCCCAACCACAACTCGGCTTTCGTGTCGTCGATGCGCTCCGGATGGAGCTGCAGGTCAATCCAGCGGTCCACCCCCATTTCGTGCACGGCGTCCAGGTCGCCGGGGCGAGCGCCGAAGGTGAGCCGCGACAGCGCGTGCACGGCCTGCTGGTCGGCGGTCTGCGTGCGCAGTTCGACGACGGCCTGCGCTGGAACGCGCGGTGCAGGAGCGCGCGGCGACGGCGGCTGCGAGGCACTCGAACAGCCGGCGATGGCAAGGGCGAGGAGGGGGGCGATGCGATGCATGGACGGCTCGTTGGGGGGCTGCGATGAGAGACGTCACCAGACGCCCGCTGTTAATCCCCCCTCGGATTGACGCGCCGTCAAGCGGCTGTCCTTCGGGCCGCTGCGCACCGCGAGGCCGCGCTGCGGCAGTCAGGCGTTGTGCATGGAGCAATGCACTGTGCCTCGGTGTATAACGGGTCACCTGCAGCGCGGCGCGTGACGTCACGCACGCTCGCGCGGTCCGTGGAGTGAGTGCTCTAGAGGCGAAGCGCGCGCGGGCGAACAGTCGTGACGGGCTCGTGACAATTTCACGGTGACGCGGCCCGGTCCTTGCAGGTAATTCTAGATGAAGGATCGCCCCCCTGGAGGTGTCATGGATGTTCTCGTGATGGTGGAGGAGCAACCGCCCGAACACTCGAGCGTGCTCGCGCACGTCAGTTCGGTGCCCTCGCCCCTGACCATGGAACACCCATCGCGAGAAGTCGTGACGCTCTACGGCATTCCCAGCCCGGAGTCCCTGGCGTTGGCGCTGGCCGCGGCGCTCGAGTCGCGTCGCTCGGCGGACGATCGGGTGGACACGGTGCGGCACGTCGGCGTCTGGCCCGAGCGCGGGGCGGTGGGTGATGCCGCGTGGCGCGACGAGATGACCGGGGAGATGGTGACCCGCGACCTGCAGATTCCGCTGGCGGTGCTGGCCGAAACCGCGCAGGCGCTGCTGTCGGAGTGCGGGCAGGTGATCCGGCGGCTCGTCGGTGGCCTGCTGATGGCCGATTGGCCTGAAGGGACGCGCCGTGCGGTGTCGTTCTCGTTTACCCCCCTGCCGGCATTCGCCGCGAGCGCCACCAACAGCGAAGCGGTGCTCGCCGTGCTGCGCGAGGCGGAAGGGTTGACGTTTGATCAGGAGTCGGACGAGAACTGAGCTTCTTCTCGGAACCTCACTGCGGCCCGCCTTTGGCGGGCCGCAGGCGTTTTCGGGCATGAGGAGGAGTGCAGCGGCTTGGTAGGAGGGAGGAGTGGAGAGAGGCGGATGGGGGAGGAGGTCCCCTCTCTCATCCTCCGCACTCCACTCCTCCCT
>JBAZTM010000162.1:0-3935 GCA_041661925.1 Gemmatimonadaceae bacterium | reverse complement strand
CGGCTCTCGACCTGCGTGAACATGTACATGTCACGATTGTTGTCGTGGCCCACGTACTTCTGGTACAGGTAGGGCAGGGGTGACGCGGCGAACGGCGTTCCGGCGTTCTTGTTGTACCAGTCGACCACCATCGTCTGCCCGTCCGGATTGGCGCTCGGGACGAGCACGAGGATCATGTTGTCGAGCGCGGCGCGCATGCGAGGTGAATCGTCGGTGGCCAGACGGTGCACCAGCTCCAGCACCATCTGGGTGGCGCCGATCTCGGTGGCGTGGAGGCTGCACGTGATGACGACGACCGCCTTGCCGGCGCGGAAGATCTCGTCGCGCTGCGCGTCGGTGGGAACGCCGTCCTGGAAGTACAGGCGCCGCTGCAGACCCTTGTAGTAGTCGCGCTTCTTCAGGTTGTCCGGCGCGCTGATCTCGATGGCGACGAACGGATTGCCCTCGGTGCTCTTGCCCAGCTCGCGTATCTCAATGCGGTCGGATGCGGCGTCCACCTGGCGGAAGTACTCGAGCATCTTGTCCCAGCGGACGAGCTTGCCGTCCGCGCCGACCTGATGCCCGAGGAAGGCGCTCGGCGGCTGGATGGTGCCGGTGGACTGGGCGGCGAGCGGCGCGAGGCCGCACAGCGAACACGCAAGCGCCACGAGGGCGATGCGAATGAAAGCGAAACGGGAGAACATCGTGAGCTCCTTGGTGACCTGCCGAAGCAGGAACGTGCCACACGCGAGGAGCATCAGCAAGCAGATGGGCGGTTGCGCGGGGCAATTCGCCGACCGGCGACGCGGTGATTTGACTTGGCGTGCGCGCGCGCTAGTGTCCCAATGCGGTATCCCCTGTCCCAAGGCACTCCATGAAGGTGCATTACTGGTTCCGCGCCGTCGCGCTGTTGGGCGTCGTGCTGGCGTTGGTCGCCACGCCCTCGCGCTCCGCCGCGCAGACCTCCTCGCTCACTATCGTCGCGCCGACCAACGGCACCATCGCGGTTTACGATAGGGTGATCAACGGGGTTCTACTGGGCGGCCCGCTGACGACGTGCCCGACTCAATGCAGTCGATCGGGGGGGACGGGCGGCGGAGTCGTCCATATCCTGGCGCATCCAGCTCCCGGCTACAAGCTCGCTGCGTACGGCGGCGCCTGCCTTGGCTGGCCGACTGATCGTACCGTGGGGCCGACGTTCGGTATCTGCCAGCTCACGTTATACACCGCGACGGTCAGTGCCACGTTCGTGGAGGTGAATCCGCGCGCGCGGCCGGCTGCATCCGCTGTACGGCGTCCTTAGAAGGACCGTCGAGCGAAGTCGGGACGAGCTGGGAAGGTCAGGACTGGCAAAGGGATTTGCCGTCCGAGCGGAGGGATTGTATCGTAGCCGGCAGTTCAGCCGCGCCAGCCCCGAGCCTGGTTGGGCGGATGCTTGCGCCGTCCCCCCTTTTCACGGAGCCCCCCCCGTGCAAATCGAACTCCTCGTCCTGCGCATCATTCACGTCGTCGGCGCCGTGCTGTGGGGCGGCACCGCGATGTTCGTCGCCTTCTTTCTCATGCCGGCGATGGGCATGGCCGGACCCGCCGGTGCGCCGGTGATGGGCGCGCTCGTCAAGCGCCGCCTCTTTGTCATCGTGCCGACGGTGGCGGTGCTGACGATGCTCGCCGGGCTGCGGCTGCTGTGGCTGATCTCCGACGGATACAGCGCCGCCTACTTCTCGACCCGGACAGGAATGACATACGCCACCGGGACATTCACCGCGATTGCGGCGTTCACGATCTTCCTGACGGTGAGTCGTCCGGCGCTCGGCAAGATGGGAGCGCTGCAGCAGCAGATGACGCAGGCCGCGGAATCGGAGCGCGCTGCGTTGATGGCGCAGATGAACGCTGTGCGCGGACGCGCCGGGGCGGCGGCGAAGGCGATCGCGTTCCTGCTGATCATCGCGGCCATTACGATGGCCGTTGGCCGGTACATGGACTGATGTGAAGCAAGGGAGGAAGGCAACCGCAACCAAGGAGCCCCCCATGACAGATGCGGTCGCAGCCCAGGAATCGCTCGAGGCAGTGCTGAAGGACGAGATCCTTCGGATGTATCAGGATGTCGCCGACCGACCGGAGGGCGAATACCACTTCTTCCACGGCCGCGAGGCGGCGGAGATGTTCGGCTACGACGCGGCGTGGCTTGACCGCGCCCCAGCCGGCGCGGTCGCTTCCTTCGCCGGCGTCGGCAACCCGCACCTGCGGAGTGCGATCCAGCGGGGCGAGACGGTTGTCGACCTCGGGAGTGGCGCCGGGCTCGACTCGATCATCGCGTCGTGGGCGACGGGACCGACGGGCCAGGTGATTGGCGTGGACCTCAATCCCACGATGTGCCTCAAGGCGCAGGCGCACGCGGCAGCGTCCGGCACGAAGATGGAGTGCCGCCAGGGGCGCATGGAGGCGATCCCGCTTTCCGACGCGATGGTGGACGTAGTGATCTCCAACGGCGTGATCAACCTGTCCTTCCAGAAGCGCAAGGTGATCGAGGAGCTCTTCCGGGTGCTGAAGCCCGGCGGACGCCTCTCCTTCACGGACATCGTCAGCGCCAAGCAGCTGTCGCAGGCCATCGTGAACGACCCGAAGCTCTGGGCGAGTTGAATTGGCGGTGCTCTCCTGGAAGGAGAGCTCTTCAGGTTGCTTGAGGAATCCGGTTTCACACGTGTGCGGTCGGTCGTCGTGCCGAATTTCCGGTTCCGCAAGACCTCGACGCAGAACTCAGCCGAAGCCTACGGGGTGAAGGCCGTGCTCTTCACGGCGACGCGGCCGGCGACGTAACGCCGGCCGCCCACACGTGGTGTTGCGCGCGCGGGGGCTACGGCTTGAAGACTCCCGCATCGCGCAGCGTCCCATTCCACGGTCGCAGCCAGACGGTGCCGTTGAACGCGTGCGCCAGATAGCGATTTACGGCGCCCATCTCCGCCGGCGTGTACTGCGTCTTGTGGCACGCGTACTCCTCGCGCTGCGCGGCGAGGTCACGCTCCTCGAACGGCACGCGCACCGTCAGCAGCGACTCGGCCATGCCGGCCACGCCGGGCTTGGCCGGCGGGGCGGTGCGCAGACGCTCCGTGGGGAGTGACGCATAGAGCACGTCGAGACTCGCATAGCGCGTGTCGCGCTGCACGATCTCGGTCATGACGTCGCCGACGAGGCGATGGTCGGGGTGCCCCGTGCCGCCCTCGGGTCCGAAGGTGATGATGACGGCCGGATTGAGCGAGTCGACGATGGCCACGAGCGCCGTGCGCAGCTTGCCCAGTGCGTCGAACGAGGCGAGGCCCGCGTCCGGGAGACCGAGCAGGTGGAGCTGTCGCACGCCGAGCCGGCTGGCAGCGCACTGCGCCTCCTTGGCGCGCGCGGCGGCCAGTTCCGGTCCGGCGGGGATGCCGGCGAAGTCGCGAATCCCCTTGGCGCCGTCGGTGGCGATGACGAGATGCGTCTCGCGTCCTTCGCGCGCGAGTCTTGCGAGCAACGGCGCGACCACGCGTTCGTCGTCAGCGTGGGCGAAGACCGCGAGGACGGGGCGTGCGGCTTGCGCGAGCGCCGAGAGCGGAATGACCGCGGCCAGTGCTGCGGCGGCGAGGGCAGAGCGCGTGATTTGCATGACCTAAGGTGCAATGCCACGCCGCGGCCCGCGAGACACTGGTGCCTGCCGTCAGGGCCGCTTCTATTAGAAGAGACGCAGCACCACGGCCGGCGTCCGCTGGTTGCTGCCATTTCCGGTGGATCTGATGCTCACACGGCGGCTCCTCGTCGTCACAAGCGTCGTCGGTTTGCTCGGCGGCGCGGCCGGTGCCGTCGGAGGCGCACTGGTTCTGGCGGCGATGTCACTGGTCGCTGGGTCGCCGCTTCATGGGCTCCTTCAGCCGGCGTTCTTCGGCGTCGCCGGACTGATCGGCTTCGTACACGGCGCCGTCCTG
>JBAZTM010000161.1:2216-3961 GCA_041661925.1 Gemmatimonadaceae bacterium | reverse complement strand
GAAGTGGACCCGTACCTCGCCGGCACCGTGACGTTCTACATCCACATGAGCGTCGTCGGCTCCGACGTCGTGCGCGTGCAGAAAAGCGAATGGACGTCACAAGCCGGCAACATGGCCGACAAGTGCCTCACCGAGGCGGCGACGAAGTGGAAGTTTCCGATGGGAATGGCCAAACAGGGGCAGTATCTGTTGCAAGTACAGTTCAAGTAGAGTGCGACAGAGTGAGACAGCATACGGCAGGGGCGTCGGCGAGGATCGCTGACGCCCCTTTCAATGCTGTCGTGCTCTGCGACCAAATCGCAGTCACGGCCGTACTCTGTCGTACTCTGTCGCATTCTGTCGCACTCTGTCTCACTCAATCGCAATCCTCAACTCACCAACTCTCTCGCCCCTCGTATTCTTGATCGGCCGCTGCACATACTCGGCGAGTCGAGTGGGTAGTTCCGGGAACAGTTCGAGCAGCTGCAGCACCGCCACCACAGCCGCATGTTGGGCGCGGACGGCGCCGTCTTCGACCTTCACGGCGAAGCCGATCCGTCGCTCGGGAATCATCACCGTGTGCACGCCCTCGGCGCCGACTTTCGAAATCACCCGGCCCTGTGTCTCGTGCAGCATCACGGTGTCGAACCGGTCGGTGCCGCCCACGAGGGTGGGGTTGGCGCGAACGGCTGATGCAATTCGGGCCGGCACTTCGTCGCCCGCCTCGATGGCGGCGCCGAGTCGCGCGTAGGCGAGCGCCATGCGATCGAGCGGCAGCGCCATCACTGCGGCGCTGCAGCCGTCCACCGCCACCGCCATGTCGTCGAACGGCACGCCGCTCCAGCACGAGACCTCGCCGAGGCAGGCGCGCTGCACCTGGTGCTCGATGCGCTGATAGCCGCGCGTCGGCCATCCCATGGTGTGGGCGCGCGCCAACATCGCCGCGTGCTTGCCGGAGCAGTTGTTGTGCAGTCGACTGAGCGGCTGGCCGCTCTCGCGCCACATCCGCGCGCCGCGTCCCGAGAGCGGCTCGTGCGGGCCGCAGGCCAGGTCGCCCTCCTCGAGGCCGATGGAGGCAAGCATTCTCTCGGCGATGGCCGTGTGCTCCGGCTCGCCGCCGTGCGACGCGCACGCGAGCGCGAGTTCCTCGGGGCCCCACTGCAGATCGTCGAACCCGCCCGACGCGAGCAGCGGCATCACCTGGAACGGCTTGGCGCAGGAGCGCCACATGGTGATGAGGTGCGGATCGCGCGCGCCGGCGATGAGCTGGTCACCCTCGACGACGGCCGCGTGCACGCGGTGCCGCGACTCCACGGTGTCGCCGCGCGTGACTTCGACGTCGAGGTGCAATTGGCGCATCCCGCAATCTAAACGCGACTCGCGCTCGTTTGGGCAACCACGGGCTCTTAGCTGAGGGCGGCGCAACTCGGGGCGTCGACCTCGCCGCAGACGAGGCGCAACTCGGGGAGCGGTCCCCAATCAATTCTCGGGCCGCTTGGCGCTGCGCGCCGGCGTGGCCCTCCAGTATTCGCGAGGACCGCCCCCCGCGCCGCGCCTCGCGCATTTGTGCCCGCACCAGCAATTCTCGCCTCTGAGCCCGCGCCCGCGCAACGCTAGCCGAACAGATCCGAGTGCGAGCCGGTGCGCACGAAGACGATTTCACTTTCGTTGGGGACGTACCAGACAAGCAGGAAGTCCGGTTCGATATGACACTCCCAGTGACCCGCATACTCGCCACGCAGCGGATGACAGGCATACCGGGACTC
>JBAZTM010000161.1:0-2206 GCA_041661925.1 Gemmatimonadaceae bacterium | reverse complement strand
CGTCCATTAAGCGTTCCATCGTGCGTTTTAGATGCTCGACGTCCCAGCCACGCTTCCGGGCACGCCTGAAGTCGCGCCTGAATTGCCCAGTTAACGCGATCCGACGCACACCTAGTCGTCCTGCTCGAGGTGGGCGCGGAGGGCCGCTGCATTGGTCAGGCGAGTGAGGCCGCGTCCCGACTCGGCGTCCCGCATCGCGCGAAGCGTGGTCGCGTTGGGCAGCGCGACGTCAAACGGGATCCCGCGCCGCAGGACGATCTGCTCGTAGTAGAGCGTGATCGCCGTCGTAGCCGAGAGACCGAGCTTCTCGAGTACTCGCTCTGCCCGCGCCTTCAGTTGTGGCGCCACACGGGCGCGAACGGTCGCTGACTTCGGCATGGACTGCTCCGGTTCTCGTGTCCAGGCAATTTGTAGCCCTTTTGGGCTACAGGCAATGCCGGAGGACGTGGCGCCTGGGGCAGCCGGTAGACGGAAGCGAGTGCGAAGCATGCCGAACAGTGGCGAGAAGCGTCGTCCGGACCGTCACCATTCGTACGCACCGTGTGCCGGAATACCGCGCGCGGATGTGCCGCCCCCGGACGACAGGCCGGCGGCGCAAGAGCCCGACGAGGCGCAACGCGGGGGACCGCTCCTGCGAATACTTGAGGACCCGAGGGCGCAGGGCGCCCTCGGGTCCGAAAATTGAGCAGGAGCGGTTCCCCGCGGCGCGACTCGTGCGCTGAAGTGCTACGAGCGCCGCGGCGACAGTGTCGCGACCACGATGCCCGTGAGGATGACGGCTCCACCGACGAGCGTCCGCACCGACGGCACCTCGGCGATCGCCGGGACCATAAAGGCGATGATGCCCGCCCCCACCGGCTCGCCAAGCATCACCAGGCTCACGGTCGGGGCATTCACGTGCTTGAGCGCCCAGTTGAATCCCGTGTGCCCCAGCAGCATCGGCCCCAGTGCGATGGCGGCGAAGATCGTCAACTCGCGCGACGGTTGCGGCGCCAACTGAACACCGGTGACGGCGGAGAATCCCAGCAGCACGACGAAGCAGGTGCCATAGACGAGCGTCACATACGGCCAGACATCGAGCCGCGCGCGCAATCGCCGCGCCGAGAGGTAGTAGAACGCCACCGTGAGCGCGCCGAGCAGTGCCAGCGCATCGCCGAGCAATTCCGTTCCCTTGCACCCCACCGTGCCCGTTCCCGTGCACCCCACCGTGTCCGCGCCCGAGAAATCTCCCCACGCCACAACCGCCGCACCCGACAGCCCGATGATCGTGCCTACGATCTGCCGCTTCGTCGGACGTTCGCCGAGCCACAGCGCCGACCCCGCGATCATCGCCACCGGGTGCAGGTTCACGAGCAGCACCGAGGCCGCCACGGTGGTCATGCCGAGGGAAGCGATCCAGCTCCAGAAATGCACCGCGAGAAGTGCGCCAGCCGCGACGGCGATCCCCAAGTCCTTGGTGCTGAGCCCGCGCCACTGCCGCCATCCGCGCGTCCAGATGAGCGGCACCGCAACGATGAGGAGCGAGAAGCCCAATCGCCATGTGGCGATGGCAAGAGGCGGAGCCTCGCTGAGGCGCGCGAGGGGACCGCTGGTGGAGATACCAAGGAGGGCGACGAGGAGGACGAAGAACAACACCCCGTGGCCGCCTCAGTCCGCGGCAGCTATGCGCGGTGCCACGGCGCGCGCATCGTTGACGAGTGCCGCCGGCACCGCACTCAGCACGTAGTGCTCACGCTCCCGTTCCAGGAATACCGCCAAGGCATCTTCGGGGAGAGCAAGCAGGTCGAAGTAGTAGAACGGACTCGCGAGCTGATAGAACAGTAACTGTTCAAACGCCAGCGCATCGCGAAGCGCATAACATCCCATCAAGTACCCGAAATTGTCGTACGCGACCACATGTTCGTACCCGCACTCCTGCAACTGGCCCAGCGCCCTGCGTACGCGTTCCACGTAGTCGGGCGCGCTGAAGTGATCGCACTCGAAGAAGACCGCTGGGCGCGCCACGCGTAAGGTCTCTCGCGCTCCGTCAATCACGGCGAAGTCGAAGCCGTCGGTGTCGATCTTCAGCAAGTCGGGCTTGGAGAACACTGGGTGATCGCGCACGACCGCGTCGAGCGTTGCCATGCGCACGAGGCTCCCCTCGGCCTGCTCAGTGAGAATCGCGGTGCCGTCGCGACGCTGCATCGTCGCCCTCACCTCGGCATTC
>JBAZTM010000160.1:0-3962 GCA_041661925.1 Gemmatimonadaceae bacterium | reverse complement strand
CACCGTCGGCACGGCCACCGAGATCTACGACTACCTGCGCCTGCTCTGGGCGCGCATCGGGCGCACGCTCTGCCCACAGTGCCATCGCGAACTGCGTCCCGACACCCCGCAGGGCGCCGCGGACCAGGTGCTCGCCCTCCCCGTCGGCAGCCGGGTGCTCGTCACGTTCCCGCTGCGCCTGTCGGACCTCGTCTCGCATGCGGTGGCCGTCGAGAACCTGCGCGCCGAGGGCTTCGTGCGCGTCGTCGCCGACGGCACCAGCTACCATGTGGACGACCTCACCGGCAAGAAACCCGACCTGACCAAGTGCGACGAGGTGCTCGTCGTCGCCGACCGGCTCAGCGTAGACCCGGCAGGGCGTTCGCGCCTCACCGACGCCATCGAAACGGCGTTTCGCGTGGGCGACGGCGACTGCGTGGTGCTGGCGGAGGCGCGCGCTGCAGATCACCCATCTCCCACCTCCAATCTCCCATCAGTCGCCGAGCGCCTCCGCTTCACCACCCGCTTCGAGTGCCCCGACCACCACACCCGCGCCCCGCACCCAACGCCGCAGCTCTTCTCGTTCAACAACCCGCGCGGCGCCTGCCCCACGTGCAACGGCTTCGGCGCCACGCTGGAGTACGACATCGCGCTCATCGTGCCGCACCCCGAACGCACGCTCCGCGATGGCGCCATCGACCCGTGGACCAAACCGCGGTACGATAATAAGCGGCGCGCGCTCGCCGAGGCGTGCAAGCGCGAAGGTATTCCGCTGGACCGTCCGTGGCGCGACCTCGGCGACAGCCAGCGCGACTTCCTGCTGCGCGGCAAGGCCAAGGGGTTCGTAGGGATCCTACGGCATCTCACTGCGCTCGAGGAGAAGAAGTACAAGCAGTACATCCGCGTCTTCCTGCGGCAGTACCAGTCGGCGATGACGTGCACCGCCTGTCACGGCGCCAAGCTGCAGCCAGAGGCGCTCAACGTGCGCGTCGGCGGGCGGCACATCGCCGACGTTGCGGCGATGCCGGTGGAACTGCTGAACGCCTGGCTCGACGCGCTCGTACTATCTCCCTCGGAGCAGGCCATCGCCGCGCACATCTGGCGCGAGGCGCGCGAGCGCGTGCGCTTCCTCTGCGACGTCGGGCTCACCTACCTCACGCTCGACCGTGCCACGCGCACGCTCTCGGGCGGAGAGGCGCAGCGCATCGGACTTTCCAACTCGCTCGGATCGCGCCTGGTGGACGCGCTGTACGTGCTCGACGAGCCGAGCATCGGCCTGCACGCGCGCGACATGGACCGACTGCTCCTGTTGCTCAAGCGTTTGCGCGACGGCGGCAACACCGTGCTCGTGGTCGAGCACGACCTCGAGGCCGTGCGCGCCGCCGACTGGATGCTCGAACTCGGCCCCGAGAGCGGCGAGCGCGGCGGGCGCGTGGTGTACAACGGCCCCGCGGCCGACGCCGGCGCCGGCTCGCTCACCGGGCAGTACCTCACGGGCGCGCGCACGATTCCCATTCCAGAGAAGCGCCGCGTCCCGAAACGATGGATCAGCCTCGACGGTGCGCGCGCCAACAATTTGCGCGACGTCGACTTCAAGCTGCCGCTCGGCGTGCTGACCGCCGTCACCGGCGTGTCGGGCTCAGGCAAGAGCACGCTGGTGCACGACGTCTTCTACCACGCCCTCGAGTCGGCGCTCACCGGCGAGCACAGCGCGCGTCAGCACCTCGGCGAAACCATCGGTGCATTCCGAGCGCTTGCCGGCACTGAGGCAATCGAGGCGGTGGTCCTGATTGACCAGGAACCCATCGGGCGCTCGCCGCGGTCGAACCCCGTGACGTACGTGAAGGCGTATGACGAGATCCGCCGCATCTTCGCATCGCTGCCCGACGCGAGGGCGCGACGGTACACGCCCGGCACCTTCTCATTCAACGTGAAGGGGGGCCGCTGCGAGAAGTGCGAGGGAGCCGGCGCGATCGCCGTGGAGATGGTCTTCCTCGCCGATGTCTTCGTGCCGTGCGAGGAGTGCGACGGCAAGCGCTTCAAGCCCGAGGTGCTCGAGGTGAAGTACTTCGGGCGCTCCATCGTGGACGTGCTCGAGATGACCGTGGACGAGGCGATCCGCTTCTTCCCGTACGAGGAGAAGCTCGGCCAGGCCCTCTGGCATGTGCAGCAGGTCGGGCTCGGCTACCTGCGCCTCGGGCAGGCGGCGACCACGCTGTCGGGCGGTGAGGCTCAGCGCCTCAAGATCGCGCGTGAACTGGCGTTCTCCGCCAAGAAGAGCGGGCGCAAGCTCTACATCCTCGACGAACCCACCACCGGACTGCACCTCGAGGACATCCGCAAGCTGGCGTGGGTCCTCGACCAGCTCGTGGAGGCCGGCCATACGGTGGTGCTCATCGAGCACAACCTCGATGTCATCAAGCTGGCCGACTGGGTGGTGGACCTCGGCCCCGAAGGCGGCGACGGCGGCGGCAGGATCGTGGCCACCGGAACACCGGAGCAGGTGGCGAAGGTGAGCGCGTCACACACGGGGAAGTGGCTCAAGACGGTCCTGCCGTAATCGAAATCCCGATCGCGAATCGCGATCCGCAGTCCCAATCCGAGATCCCAATCCCCAATCAGTAGTTATTCGTGGCGTATCGCGTCGATCGGACTCAGCCTCGCCGCCCGCAGCGCCGGGTAGATCCCAAACCCAATTCCCACGCTCACGCTGGCGAGCACGGCAAATAGAACCGTGAGCGGTGTCATCGCCGGATGCACTGGCGCCCCTGTCTGGATGCGCATGACCCACGCCGCCAATTCGGACACCCCGTAGCCCAGCGCAGTCCCGAGCGCCGCCCCGGCGCTCGTGATGGCCACCGATTCGGCGAGGAACTGCGTGCGGATATCGACGTTGCGGGCGCCCAGCGCCTTTCGCACGCCGATCTCGCGCGTGCGCTCGGCGACCGAGGCGAGCAGCACGTTCATGATCCCCACGCCACCGACCAGCAGCGACACGCCGGTAATCGCGGCCATCAGCAGCTTGAAGATGGCCATGGCCTGCTGCATCTGCTGCCGGCGTTCGTCGTTGGCGCGCACCTCGACGCGCTCCTTCCACGCCGGGCCGAGTCGCCCCTGCAGCCAGCGCTCCGCGGCCTGCTTGATGCCCGCGACATCCTCGATGGCGCGGGCGCGCACCAGCATGTTCAGCGAGCCCAGTGCCGGTGCACCGGGAAGCACGGGAAGCGTGCCGAGCGGGACGTAGGCCACCAACGCCTTGTCGGCTGTGTCGCCTACCGCAAGCGCGCCGACGACCGCAAACGACACGCCGTTGAGGATGACCGAGTCGCCAAGTGTAGGGCGGCCGAAGGCTGCGTCGAGCAGGCCGCCAAGGACGACGACGTTTCGCCCACGCTGTACGTCCTCCGTAGAGAAGAAGGCACCCCGGGGGACGCCTAGCCCGCGCGCGGCCGCAAATCCGGACATGGTGCCAAAGAGCCGCACGCCTCGCGCCGGGCCGGTCGTCCCGTGCCGGGCGAGGCCGCCGCCGAGTTGCATCATCTCAGCGCCCGCTACGCCGGGCCAGCGCGAGGCGGCCTCCACGTCTGCAAGCGAGAAGCGCACCGTGTCCTGACGTGGAACGGAGATCCCGTCCAGCCGACGGTCGGTGACGGGCTGGACGCTGACCGCCAGCAGGTCGGTGGTGCGCGCCATCATGTCGCGCGAAAACCGCTCGACGCCATCGCTCATGGCGAGCACGGAAACGAGCGCACCGACGCCCATGATGACGCCGAGGGTGGACAGCAGCGTCCGCAGCGGGTTGACGCGAAGGGCCTGCAGCCCAATGAGCAGGGAGGAGTTCACCCACAATGGTACGTATTGGGCGTAATTCGGGTTTCGGACCGCTTGAACTCGACGGTCCGGCTGGGTATTTTTCAGGTTCTTCCCGAGTAGCTCAGGGGTAGAGCAGGCGACTGTTAATCGCCGGGTCGGGGGTTCAAATC
>JBAZTM010000159.1:0-4014 GCA_041661925.1 Gemmatimonadaceae bacterium | reverse complement strand
TGCCGATGGCCACCGTGAAGCCGCCGGCGCTCGTGCCCCTGGCCGGATTCACCTTCGAGGGCTACCGCAACCCCGACGGCTCGGTGGGCACGCGCAACATCCTGGCGATCACCACCACGGTGCAGTGCGTGGCCGGCGTGGTGGCGCACGCCGTCGCGCGCATCAAGGCCGAGCTGTTGCCGCAATACCCGAACGTGGACGACGTAATCGGCGTCGAGCACAGCTACGGCTGCGGCGTGGCCATCGACGCGCCCGACGCTGTGATCCCCATCCGCACGCTCAGGCACATCTCGCTCAACCCGAACTTCGGCGGCGAAACGATGGTAGTAAGCCTCGGCTGCGAGAAGCTGCAACCCGACCGGCTGCTGCCGCCCGGCTCCTTTCCCATCGTGGACGGGCGCGACGCAAGCCTCGGTCCGGAGACGATCTGCCTGCAGGCGGACAGCCACGTCGGCTTCCTGTCGATGCTGGACGACATCGTGGCGAGCGCGCGGCCCCATCTCGAGCGCCTGGACGCACGCCGGCGCGAAACCGTTCCGGCCAGCGAGCTGGTTGTGGGCGTGCAATGCGGCGGCAGCGACGCCTTCTCGGGCGTCACCGCCAACCCGGCCGTTGGCTTCGCATCCGACTTGCTCGTGCGCGCCGGCGCCACCGTGATGTTCAGCGAGAACACCGAGGTGCGCGACGCGGTCGAGCAGCTCACCAGCCGCGCGGCCACCCCCGAGGTGGCCGAGGCCATCGTCCGCGAGCTGGGCTGGTACGACCGCTACCTGGAGCGCGGCCGCGTCGACCGCTCTGCCAACACGACGCCCGGTAACAAGGCGGGGGGGCTGGCCAACATCGCGGAGAAGGCGATGGGGTCGATCATCAAGAGCGGCACGGCGCCCATCTCGCACGTGCTGGCGCCCGGCGAGAAGTTGAAGCCCGGGCAGCGCGGCCTGGTGTTCGCGGCCACGCCGGCCAGCGACTTCATCTGCGGCACCCTGCAACTGGCCGCCGGCATGAACCTGCACGTGTTCACCACCGGCCGCGGCACGCCCTATGGCCTCGCCGAATGCCCGGTCATCAAGGTGGCCACGCGAACCGACCTGGCGCACCGCTGGCACGACCTGATGGACGTGAACGCCGGCAGGATCGCCGACGGCGAGTCCTCGATCGAGGAGCTGGGCTGGGAGCTTTTCCACCTGGTGCTGGAGGTGGCCAGCGGCCGCAGGAAGACCTGGGCGGAGCACTGGAAGCTCCACAACGCGCTGGTGCTGTTCAACCCCGCGCCGGTGACCTGAGCCGACCCTGCCGGCGGATCGTTCTCGGGCGAACCGTCGTCGACGGGCGCGGGTTCGGTCAGGTACTGCCGCGTTCGACGAGCAGGAACCCCACGTCCACGATCCGCGCGGCAACGTCCCTCCCCTGGATTCTCGCGAGCAGCGCTTCCGCCGCCAGGCGGCCGATTTCCGCCTTGTCGATGGCGATGGTGGTGAGGGGCGGCGAGGTGTGCGCCGCGAAGTCGAAGTCGCCGAAGCCCATCACCGCGAGGTCGGCGGGAATGCGGATGCCGCGATCCTGCGCCTCCGCGATCACGCCCTGCGCCAGCACGTCCGAGCTGCACGCCACCGCGGTCACGCGCGCGCCGGAACCGAGCAGCGCCGCGAAACCCTCGCGTCCGCGCTCGAACGTGCCGGGTGCGGCGCCCAGGCTCGTCTCGGCCTCGTGGATGCCGGCCTCCGCCAGGGCCGACATGAAGCCGTTGCGGCGCAATCCCGCGCGAACGTCGTTGCCCCACACCAGCCCGATGCGGCGGTGCCCCTTGGCGACGAGGTGCCTCGCCATCGCCGCGCCGGCCTTCTCGTGCGAGAAGCCGACCAGCATGTCGATCGGCGTCGGCGTCAGGTCCCAGGCCTCCACGATCGGGAGGTGCGAGGCGATGAGGCGGCGGCGCGTTTCCGGCGAGTGCGAGATGCCGGTCAGGAAGATGCCGTCGGGCTTGCGCCCGAGGATGCCGGCGATGAGCTCGTCTTCGCGCATCCCGTAGGAGGAAAACCCCAGGAGTAGCTGGTAGCCCTCGTCGTGCAGGCGGTCGGTCAGCGCCTGGATCGTGTCGACGAACATGGTGTTCGCGATCTGGGGAAAGACCGCCGCGACGATCCGGCTGCGCCGCGAGCGAAGGCTCCCGGCCAGGAAGTTCGGCACGTACCCGGTGCGCGCGACGACGGCGCGGACGCGCTCCAGGGTTTCGGGCGTGACGAGCTCGGGGCGGCTCAGCGCCCGCGACACGGTGATGGGCGACACCCCCGCGACCTTGGCGACGTCGCGAATCGTGACGGCCTTGCCGGCCCGCGCGGGCGCACGCGGCTGCGCTTCGGGCGCGGCACTTCGGTCCGACGTTTCATGCGGCGGGTCACGAGCCATGGGCGGGAGGTTTCAGCGCGGGAGCAGACAGGATATCGCGCGCGTTCCGGGGTGGCAAATGGCACCGGTGTCATGCATTCGAGGCGGCAGTGTTACAGAGGGCGTTACCCAATTGACAGCCGAAGAATGATACCGATACCATTGCACCGGCGCGATCTGCGTCAAGGAATGTCGTCATGCCCCAAACCGACCCTGGAAAAGCCCCTCGCGGCGCGCCTGTCGTCACCGAATTTCGCGTCGTCCCCGTCGCAGGGCACGACAGCATGCTGCTCAACCTGAGCGGCGCCCACGGGCCGTTCTTCACCCGCAACGTCGTCGTCGCGCGCGACAGCGCCGGGCACACCGGTGTCGGCGAGGTGCCGGGCGGCGAGAAGATCCGCCAGACGCTCGAGGACGCCCGGCCCCTCGTGGTCGGGCAGCCGGTGAGTTCCTTCAACCGCGTGCTCCAGGAAATGCGCCGCCGGTTCGCCGACCGGGACGCCGGCGGGCGCGGCCTGCAGACCTTCGACCTGCGCACCGCCATCCACGCCATGACGGCGGTGGAGTCCGCGATGCTCGACCTGCTGGGCCAGTTCCTCGGCGTGCCCGTCGCGGACCTGCTGGGCGAGGGCCGGCAACGCGACCGCGTCGAGGTGCTGGGCTACCTGTTCTACGTGGGCGACCGCGGCCGCACGGACCTGCCGTACCGCAGCGAGCCGGCGGCCGACCACGACTGGTTCCGTCTGCGCAACGAGAAGGCGATGGATGCCGCCGCGGTCGTGCGGCTGGCCGAGGCCACGCACGAGCTCTATGGTTTCAACGACTTCAAGCTGAAGGGCGGCGTCCTGCGCGGCGAAGAGGAAGTCGAAGCCATCCGCGCCCTCCACGAGCGCTTCCCGGACGCGCGCGTCACGCTCGACCCGAACGGAGGCTGGCTGCTCGCCGACGCGATCCGGCTGTGCCGGGACCTGCGGGGCGTGATGGCCTATGCCGAGGATCCGTGCGGTGCCGAAGCGGGGTTCTCGGGCCGCGAGGTGATGGCCGAATTCCGGCGCGCCACGGGGCTGCCCACTGCCACGAACATGATCGCCACCGACTGGCGCCAGCTGGCGCACGCGCTCCAGTTGCAGGCAGTCGACATTCCTCTCGCCGACCCGCACTTCTGGACGATGCAGGGCTCGGTGCGCGTGGCCCAGACGTGCAGCGACTGGGGGCTCACCTGGGGGTCGCACTCGAACAACCATTTCGACATTTCGCTCGCCATGGTCACGCACACGGCCGCGGCGGCGCCGGGGCGCGTCACGGCGATCGATACGCACTGGATCTGGCAGGACGGCCAGCGCCTGACGAAGGAGCCGTTCCTGATCCGGGACGGCCACCTCGCGCTGCCGGAGAAGCCCGGCCTCGGCGTGGAAATCGACGAGGTCGAGCTCGGGAAAGCGCACCAGCTGTACAAGGTCCACGGGCTGGGGGCGCGCGACGACGCAGTCGCGATGCGCTTTCTCATCCCCGGCTGGCAATTCGACAACAAGCGGCCCTGCATGGTCCGCTGAGAATCCGCAACCAAGGAGAAACCCGTGAGCAAGATCGGCTTCATCGGATTGGGAATCGTGGGTGCACCCATGGCGG
>JBAZTM010000158.1:0-4033 GCA_041661925.1 Gemmatimonadaceae bacterium | reverse complement strand
GCGAGCTGCGCATCCCCATCGAGAGCTACCGCGATCTCATCATCACGCGCACCGAGGGCGATCACCGCCTCGATCTCATGAAGCAGCTCCCCAAGGCCGCGCTGCGCGATCTCCAGCGCGACATCGCCAAGCTGCTCTCCGCTTAAAATCTCCCATGTCAAAACCCGCAACCAACACTCTCGCCCTCGTTTCATGCCCAGCGTTCAAGGTGTCCACCACCGCCGCGAACAAGCTCAAGGCCCGCACGCTCAAGGAAGTCTCGGCCGTCTTCAAACTGGAGAAGCAAGCCGCCGCCGGTGCGATCATCGCCGGCTTCAATCTGCACCGCACAAAGGCGTCGCTCCCGCACGGCAAGTTTGTGCCGTTCCTCGAAAAAGAACTCGCCGCCGCCGGTGGATGGTCGGCCGGCACCGCCACGAAAAACGCGAGCTTCTACATGCGCCTCGCCACGGCCTTCTACGAAAAGGCCGGCCTGAAGCAGGTGGACGTGATCACCGCGCTCGACGGCAACAAGACCACCGGCAAGGCCCTGCGTGCCTCGCTTGAAAAGTTTGTCGGCGACCAGTCTCTCACCGAGCTGCTGATCAAACACGGCATCAAGGGAGTGGGGCTCAAGACCGCCCTCGGCAACGGCGACGACGACCAGGGGGGCGGTGACGGTGATCTCACGCCCGCGCAGAAGGCCGAGCAGGCGCGCACGCAGGCCTGGGAAGAAAGCTGGACCTCCACGCAGCGCCTGCGCGCCGCGTTCTCCGAGCCGGAAAAACTCCAGCTCCTCGACGACCCCAAGCAGCTCGAAACCCTCAAGGCCGAGCTGGTCGCGATCAACAAGCTGGCCGACGAACGCATCACCGCCCTCCGCTCCGCCAAATCCGCTGCCTGATCATCATGGAACCGACATTTGAAATCCCCGCCGCCGACGCGGCTATATTCGCCTCGCTCCCCATCTCCGAACAAACGCGCCTGCGCCTGATACTCGCCGCGCTCAAAGAGATCCACGGCTCCGAGTCCAAACAATCGGCGGCATGGATCATCGCCGTCAAGATGAGCAGGCAGGGCGTGCACGGTCGCGGTTATTCCGGCGCTCGACTGATGGATTACTACCGCCGCTACACCGCGACGCGCTCATGGGGCACGCTCGTGCGGCGCACGCTGGCCATAGCACGCACGCCGATACAGGCGCTGCCCGCTGAGTTCCTTTCCATGTGGCGCGAGATGGTTGCGCGCCATCACGGCAACGTCGCCGCCGCGCACGTCGCTCTTCGCTGCTGCTACGCGGCCGGCAGCGCGGTGCCAGGCTACACCGATCTGCCTGTAAAGCGCGGGGCGCTCCCGCGCGGTTGGTCCCTCGCCAACCTACGCCGCTACCAGCCCACGAAGGCCGAGCGCCAGCTGCGCGTCGTCCGCCAGTCCCTCAACTAATCATCCCCGCCATGTCCAACAACGCCGAACTCGTCCCCGCCCCGCAGCCCGCCGCCGTGATCGAAGTGCCCGCCCCAGGCGAACTGATCGCGTTCCCCACCGGCCGCTGGGCGATCCCGCAGGAAGACATGGCCGACTTCGGCCTCCTCGGCGAAGAGGAGCAGGAGCGCGTCAAGTTCCTCCTCACGCTCTTCGCCAAGATGGAGGCCGGCGGCATCATCCCCATGAGCGAGACGCTCGGCTTCCAGCTGCGCAACGCGCGCGGCTACGGCGCCTCCAACCTGCGCGCGTTCTACTACCGCTGGCGCGACGGCGGCTGGCGCGCCATCGTCCGCAAGTTCACCAACGGCGGCGAAAAGCTCCCGACCGACTTCGTCCAGCACTTCAAGGCGCTCTGCGAAAACAACGGCCGCTCGATGCTCCAGGCGCGCGCCGCGCTCATCCGCGCCTGGATGCGCGGCGACGCCATCCCCGGCTACGGAACGTGGCGCGAGTGGTATTTCTCGCAGTGGCCCACTCGCGAGATTCCCGACGTGTGCCCCTGCACGCCGAAAGGTTGGGGGAAATCCAACCTCTACACGCTCCAGCCCACCAAGGCCCAGCGCGCCGCGAAGACACGCGGCCTCGCGGAAATGAAGCTGCACCTGCCGTCGCTCATCCGCGACCCCGGCGCGCTACGCCCCCTCGAACTTATCGTGATCGACGACTTCGAGATTGACCAGGTGTGCTTCTACTTCGACCCCGCGACCGGCATCCGCTCGCTCTGCCGCATGGCCGGCATCGCCGCGATGGACGTGGCCACGCGCCGCATCATCGGCCTCATCCTGAAGCCCCGCCTCGAAGACGAGAAGGGCAAGAAGCAGTCCATCACCCGCGCCGAGGTGCGCCTCCTCCTGTATCAAGTCCTGAAGGACCACGGCATCCCCGCGCACGGCATGACGATCATGGCCGAGAACGCTGCCGCCGCCGTGACGACCGAGGTGGAGCTGACGTTCCGCAACCTCTTCGGCGGGCTCGTCGCCGTCACCCGCACCGGCGTGCTCGACAGCGCCGTGCTCGCCGCCGGCTTCAAGGACTCGGGCGGCAAGCCCTGGCTCAAGGGCTGGATCGAGTCGTTTTTCAACCTCATGCACAACGTCGCCGCCAGCATGACGCGCGGCCAGAAGGGCGCCAGCTACCAGCTCGCCCCCGGCAACCTGGAGCAGATGCAGCGCCTCACCGAGCGCCTGATCGGCACCGGCGACCGCGACGCCCGCCTCTCCGACGCGCAGCTCGCCAAGGCCCGCGTGCCCTTCCAGTCGGTCGACGAACTCATTGCGATCTACCAGGAGGTTTTCCGCATCATCGAAAACCGCGACGACCACCAGATGCTCGGCTTCCGCGACATCACGATGTGGCGGCAGACGCGCGCCGAATCCTACCGCCCCTGGGAAGAGCTGGCCCAGCTCACCGAGGACGAACAGTGCGCCATCACCGATTTTCACCGCCGCAAGCAGACGCCCCGCGAGCGGTGGGATGAACTTTATCCCCGCATCGAGCGCGCCGCCGTCGAGGACTACGTCCTAATGATGCTGCTCCTCACCCCGAAGAAGGGGAAGATCAACGGGCACAAGATCACCTTCGCCCACCACGGCAAGGGCTACACCTGGCTCGTCTCGCCCCGCAGCGAGCTTGCAGCGACCATGCGCGACGGCGCCGAGGTGCTTTGCTACTTCGACGCGGCCGACGCCCGCATCGCCCACGTCGCCCGTCTCGACGGTCGCTACCTGGGTGAGGTCAAACGCTTCGGCCCCGTGGACATCACCAACGCCGACCAGGTCAACGAGGCCGAGAAGGTCCTCGCGCAACTCTACGCCGAGGTGTTGGCGACGGTGCGCGAGCGCCCGCTGCACCAGGCCGAGAACGCCCGCCTGGTCGAAGACAAGGCGATCAACGACGGCCTCGTCGCCGAGGCCGAGGCGCAGCGCAACCGGCAGGGCGTGACCGCCACCCTCGGCCGCGCCGTGCCCGCCACGACGGACGGCAACGCCACCACCGCCACCGGCGCCGATCTGGCCGGCCGTGTGGTCGCCGCCAACGCCGAGCGCAAGGCCATCGACAAGATCGACACTACCAAGCTTCTCGCCCGCCGCGCCAAAGCGGCCGGCAAAAACGAAGAGACCCAACCCGCGTCGAATCAGGACGCGAGCTGGGTCTGAGTCCGCCACCGAAAACGTAACGAACCTAAGAAAGGAAAATCATATGACCGCCACCGAATCAACACCCGCCACATCGACTCCCGTCGATCTCGCCGTGCTCTACACGCCCGGCCAGCTCGATGTCGTCAACGAACTGAAGCTCATCCAGGCCGCCTCCGGTCTGAGTGACGCGAAGTTCGCCCAGCAGCATCTCACCGTCCACGGCACGTCCTGGATGCGCATCAAGGACGGCACCTACGCCGCCGATCCCGACCAGCTGCTCGTGAAGCTCGAAACCAACCTGCGCAACATCCGCGTGCAGCGCGCGGTCGCCAGCAAGCTCACCGGCAACGACGAGTTCCACCTCATCACCACGCAGCAGGCGGCCATCGACGCCGTGACGCTCGCCAAGCTCAAGCCCATCGAGGACTGCG
>JBAZTM010000157.1:0-4044 GCA_041661925.1 Gemmatimonadaceae bacterium | reverse complement strand
GCGCCATTCCAGGCGCTAGGGACGCTCCGTATGAAGGTCACGATCCCGGTCTTCGGCGACCGAACGTCGGCGATCTTCCGGCCCCAGTAGTCGGATGTGTAGCCGATGACCTGTCCGGCGGTGACGCGAGCTCCGCGGTCCACGGTCGCGGTCCACATCACATCTCCATTGGCCTGTGCCCTGGCATCTGCGCCAAGCCAGGTGACTTTCATCGGCGACGGTTCGGACCGTGGCAGCATGCCAAGCTGCCCTAGGACACCCAGAATACCGTCCTCGAGGGCCTTTACGTCGGCAACATCGGTGCGGGCCCACCGTCCGGCTTCAGCCACTATTGCCACCTTTCCGAGCGAGAGCGAGTAGCCGCTCGCACTGCGCGTCGTTGCGGGATTGGTGACGTCGAGATTGCGCACGATGATATGGTCCAGTCCCATCGCCTCGCAGAGGGCCAGCGCCGTGCTGTCCTGCGCTGGATTGCCGGTGCGCGTCCAGTACGAATACGGCCGCAGGTTCTCGTCGATGTCGCCGTTGTGCAGGTCGATCACGACGTCGGCCGAGGCAATCACCTGGCGTGCGATGGCGTCGAGCACGCGTTCCGTCTGCGTCCCGGTGGCCTTGCCCGGGTAGTTGCCGTTCATGGACTTCTCGTCCACCGGATTCATGTGGACGCGCATCCGTTCGAAGCTCGCGCGGTTGATGAGCGGCACCACGATGACCGTTCCGCTCAGCTTGGCCGGATCGATGCGCGGAATCACCCCCTGCGCCGCGACGATGCTCGCGTACTCTGTCCCGTGCGCGCCACTGAGGATGGCGACGGTCTTTCCTGCCTTCGCACCGCGAATCGTGGCCACCGGCACCCATGTGGCCGAATCAATCCCGGCGGCAATGTCGATTCTCGTGTACGTGACGCCCGGGGCCTGAGCCGGCAGCGTGGTGGCCAGCAGCAACATCACAATCAGTGCGCGCATTGGGATTGTCCGGTGATGGGATTGAACGCTGACTCCTTCACCACACGCTTGCCTTCTTCACCACGGAGCTCACGGAGGACTGCCTGAGGGCCACGGAGGACTACCACTGCTTGGGGGAACTGCGCGCGCCAACCAAGCTCCTCTGTGGCGCGCGGTCGTTACCCCAGTTGTTGCAGTACTCCGTGGCCCTCCGCCTTACCTCCGTGTGCTCCGTGGTGAAGAAGGCCAGCTGTGTGGTGAAGACCACTCCTCGCCCTCTCACATTGGCGCCACGCAGGTAAACAGTGCAACATTCCGGCACCCTTCTGCGTTCGAAGGTGAGCCCAAAAACCGAGGAGCCCCCCATGCGTTCACGCGCGATTCTCGCAGTCGCCGTCCTTGCCGCTGCATGCTCACGAGAGCCGGCGCGCCAGGCCACTTCCGAAAACACGGTTGATCCGCACTCCGGGCATGTGATGGAAATGTCCGGCGCGGCCGTTGCTGATCCGATGTCCACCGAGCAGGGCACCGCCGGCATTCCGGCCGGCGCGGCTGACGCGGCCGCACGACTTGCGGCCACCACGCGCCACGGCGAGTGGGTCAAGGTGGCCTGGGAGCCCGGCTCGGCCGACTCGCTCATGGCATGGGTCGTGTATCCGGAGTCCAAGAAGAAGGCCCCGGTGGTCGTGGTCATCCACGAGATCTTCGGACTCTCGACCTGGGTGCGCGGTGTCGCCGATCAGCTCGCTGCCGATGGCTTCATCGCCATCGCCCCGGACTTACTGTCGCGCGTGCGCGGCGGCCCATCATCCGACGAACTGCGCAGCGACAGCGCGACCAAGCTGATCCGCAGCGTAAACGTGACGGAAATGAACCGCGGCGTGGCGGCCGTCGCTAACTATGGAATGTCGCTCCCGGCTGCCGACAGGAAATACGGCGTGGTGGGCTACTGCTGGGGCGGTGCGGCGTCGTTCAATCACGCCGTCTTCAACAACAAGGGACTGCGCGCCGCCGTGGTCTACTACGGCACCTCGGCGTCACGCGACTCGATGCCCAAAATCCAGGCGCCGGTGCTCGGCCTGTACGGCGGCAATGACGCCCGCGTGAATGCGAGCATTGGGTGGGCCGACACGACCATGAAGGCGCTCAACAAGAGCTACACGTACAGCATCTTCGACGGCGCCGGACACGGCTTCCTGCGCGCGCAGGACCAGCCGATGAACCTCGAAGCCGCCAAGAAGGCGTGGCCGCAGACCATCGCGTTCTTCCGGCAACATCTCAAGTAGAGGTGCACCTAGCTGGGCTTTTTCACCACGGAGCTCACGGAGGAAGACCGGAGGGCCACGGAGTACTACAAATACTTGGGTAACGACATCGCGCCACGCGGGTTTTTGCGTGGCGCGAGCTGTTCCTCCAAGAAGTTGTACTACTCCGTGGCCCTCAAGCAGTTCTCCATGAGCTCCGTGGTGAAGAAGCCCAGCTTGGCGCTACAGAATCAGCCAGCCGTCCCGTTCGTGAACCGCTCCCTCTCGGCCATGGCGTACACCAGCAGCCACTCGGGCCAGTTGCCGGAGAGATCGAAGAAATCGTCGAAATACACCAGCCCGCGCGTCTCGAGGCTTTCGATCACCTGCGCCAGCCCGGCGGCGTCATACACCGGGCCCACGGCGACCAGGTCTCCCTCTACGCGGAATTCTTCGTCCGTCAGGTGAAGGGCGGTGTCGAAGTCGGCACGCGAAAGCGCGTACTGTTCGAAGGCGCGCTTGCGGATGAGCAGCGTGGGGGCGCTGTGCGAGAGCTTGAGCGGCATGTCAGGTAGGCAAGACGTGGCGGGTCGCCCTTGGACGCGGTCCGGCGTCCTGCGGCCCGGCTACTTGATAGCGGGTTTGCGGCGTGAGGGCAACTTGGTTCTGCCCCCGACCGTGCTATACTGTCCTTTCATCCCATGCCCAGCGAATCCTCGTTCGACGTGATCGTGATCGGCGGCGGCCACGCCGGCGCTGAGGCCGCCGTGGCGGCGGCTCGGCTTGGCTGTCGCGTGGCGCTCGTCACGAGCGCCCTCGAGACCATTGGGCAGATGTCGTGTAATCCCGCCATCGGTGGCGTGGCCAAGGGGACGGTGGTCCGCGAGGTGGACGCCCTGGGCGGCGTGATGGGACGCGCCACCGATCGCGCCACCATCCAGTTCCGGATGCTCAACCGCGGCAAAGGCCCGGCGGTCTGGGCGCCGCGCGCTCAGGCTGATCGTGGATTGTACCGCCGCGCCGCACGCACCCTTGTCGAAGCGCATCGCAGCATCGCGCTGGTCCAGGGGACCGTGGCACGCCTGCTCATCGAGCACGGCCGAGTGACGGGCGTCGAGACGCTCGACAATCGCCGACTGGCGGCGCGCGCCGTCGTCGTCACGACCGGCACGTTCGGACGCGGAAAGATCCACATCGGCACCACCACGCAGCTTGCCGGCGGGCGCGCGGGTGAAGCGGCCACGACACATCTGGCCGAACAACTGGCCGAGATCGGTCTCGAAGTACGCCGCTTCAAGACGGGCACGCCGCCGCGCATTGATGGGCGAACCGTCGACTACACAAAGTGTGAGCCGCAGTTCAGCGAGTTGGCCGATTTCAAGTATCGGTGGTCGCATTTTCAGACGGCAGATGGCGGAGGGCAGACGGCAGATGGCGGACGGCGGACGGCGGACGTTGCCACGACGCTTCCGCAGGTGCCGTGTTACATCACCTACGCGGGCGCCGAGGTGAAGGCGCTCGTGACGGACTCCATTGAACTGTCGGCGATGTACGGCGGCTCGATTGATTCGCGGGGACCGCGCTACTGCCCGAGCATCGAGGACAAGATCGTGCGGTTCCCCAGCGCGGAACGGCACCAGATCTTTCTCGAGCCCGAGGGGCTCGACACGACGGAGTTGTATGTAAACGGCCTTTCCACCTCGCTTCCCGCTGACGTACAGCTCACCATGCTGCGCGCGGTGCCCGGTCTGGAGCAGGTGGAGATGACGCGCGCCGGCTACGCCATCGAATACGACTACTATCCGCCGACGCAGCTCGACCCGACACTCGCCGTCCGCCAGATCGCGGGGCTGTAT
>JBAZTM010000156.1:0-4148 GCA_041661925.1 Gemmatimonadaceae bacterium | reverse complement strand
GTGCGCCGTCGAGCGCAGCGTGCCGAGTCCCAAACGGGAACCGCAGAACGGGCACAGCACGCGCGGGGCGATCCAGCTTTCGCCGCAGAGCGAGCAGCTCAGGTGGCGACAGCCGTCGGAAGGATCGAGCGATGCCATGGACGGGGCCGCGCCGCACGACGGGCAGCGCACCGCTTGCTCCGGTTCCAGCTCGCGCGTATCAAGTTCTGGACGTGCGCCGCGGCGGTGACGCGCCTCGTGCAGGAATGGCGACGCGAGCATGCGCCCGACAACCACGAGCGCCGCAACCGAAACGCCGGTACGCGCCGCCAATTGCGCGAGGCGATCGATGGCGCCCTCCTCGGCGACGGACTCCGCCAGTGTGGTGAGCACCGTCGGGTCGGTCACGCTCGCGGCGGCAAGCCGCACCAGATCGCCGTCGTCGGACGCGCTCTCGCGCGAGAGCGCCTTCAGCTCGCCAAGGAATCGCAGCAACAACGCCGAATCGAACGTGATGACATCGCGACTGAGCCGGCGCGTGCTTTCGTCCGGTGCGCGCGCATTGGCGGCGCGCGCATTGGCGGCGCGCGCATTGGCGGCGCGCGCATTGGCGGTGCGCGCTTCACCACCACCAGGGGCCGCGCTCTGCACGACGCGGATCGCCGCTCGGCTGTGGGCGTGAAAGTGCACGACCTTCCCGCAGAAGCGCAGATAGTCCCGCGCCACGCCCTCTGTTTCTTCCAGCTCCTGCAACGCCGCGAGTTCGGACTTCAACTGCAGCCGCAAGTCAGCCGGCATGCGCCGGTTCATGTTCACCCCTCGGGACGGCTCGCAGGCGCGAGCCCTCCCTGTGAGCCTCTCCGGGGGGCTACAGTCCTACGCTTCTCGGTGCTACTCCGAACCGTCCTCCGCCTTCCGCTCGGCGGCCGCAACTTCCTCCCGACGACGCGAAAGCCAGCCCAGTCCGCCGAGTACCGCGCCCACTCCCGCGAGCTCCGGCGCGGCGAGCGCACTGGCGACTTCGCCGAGTGCCCCCTCGGCGGGAGCCGGCGGCAGTTTCGTCGGCAGGCCGAGCTGGTCGAACGGGACTGACGCGAGATAGAGCCACGACGTCCCGCCGGCCTCCTTCTCTCCCCACACGTGATTCTGGTAGCGGGCGGGCGCGCGCCGAATGCGGCGATGCGCCTCGCTCAGCAGTTCGTCACGGTCGCCGTGGACGAGCGCCCCGGTTGCACAGGCCGCCACGCAGGCGGGCTTGCTGCGCGCGGCAACCAGGCGCTTCCGTTTCGGCTCGTCGAGCACGTCCTCGGTGGAATGCCCCTGGTTCAGGACGTCCGGCACCGACGGGTCGCTCACGCGGGTCGTGCAGAACTCGCACTTCCGAATGTGCGGCACCTCGTTCACGGTCTCCAGCGTTGGCACACCAAACGGGCAGGCGTCCTTGCAGGAGAGGCAGCCGATGCACTTCGCCGCGTCGTGGGTGACGCTCCCATCCCCATTCTTGCTGAGTGCGCCCACCGGACACGCCTTCACGCAGCGGGGATCCAGGCAATGCATGCACTGGCGCCGGACAAACGTCCTGACGGGAACCTGGCCCTTGCGGTCCTGCTCCCAGTAGGTCACGAGCGACAGGGTCTTCGGCGAAAGGGCCGGCGGATTCTGGAACCCGCCGGCGGGGGCGAAGAATTTGGTCTTCTCCGCCGGGAGATCGTTCTGTTCCTTGCACGCGATCTGGCAACCGCGGCAACCGGTGCAGATCGTGGTATCAACCAGGACAGCGCGGCTCATTCGCCACCTCCCTTGACCAACTCCACGTCGCACTGGAACGCCTTGTACTCCGGGATCATCGTGTTGGCATCCCCGACGTGAGACGTCAGTGAGTTGGCGATGGCCCCCTGACCGAGCCCCATGAAACCGAAGTGGTACGGCATCCCGACCTGATGCACCGTGCGGCCGTCAATGAGGAACGGTTTGAACCGGGCCGTGACCACGGCGTACATCTCCACCGCGCCGCGCATGGTCTTGATGCGCACGCGGTCGCCGTTCTTGATCCCCTTCTGCTCGGCGAGCTCGTGGCTCATCTCCACGTAGGCATCCGGCACCAGTTCCACGAGCCAGGGCATGTTCCGGGTCATGCCGCCAGACTGGAAGTGCTCCGTGACTCGGTAGGTGCTCCCGACAATCGGGTATTCGGCGGCCTTCCCCACCTCTTCAGGGTGCCAGACCTTTACGGCAGGCGAGAGGTCGCGAGACGAGAGCAGGTTGTGGACCGGACTCTCGAGTGGCTCGTAGTGCTCGGGGAATGGCCCGTCCACCATACTCGGGGCAAACAGGGCCGCCTGCCCGTCGGCCATCATAATGAACGCTCGACGGCCCACCGGGTTGAGCTCGCCATTTTCCAGCCGCAGCGGCGGCCACGGGCCGTCCGGAATGTCCCCCTTCCAGCGCGCCGCCGTCCAGTCATAGGCCACCACCGGCTTCTGCGGCGCCCACGGGCGCCCCGCCGGGTCGCAGGAGGCGCGGTTGTAGAGCACGCGACGGTTCACGGGCCAGCACCACGCCCAGTTGGAGTGCAGCGCAATGGGATCCTGATCGGGCGTGGAGCGCCGGCGCCGAGCCATCAGGTTGCCGGCCGCCGTGTAGGACGCGCAGTACAGCCAGTTGCCGCAACTCGTGGATCCGTCGCTCTGCAGTTGCGCGAATGCTGGCACCTGATCGCCCGCCTTGAAGGCCTGGTCGCCAATCACCTTGTCGGTCACGAAGCGGCCGTTGATCTCCTTGGCCACCACGTGCGGATCGAGCTTGTCGGCCGGACCGCAGTCCCACGCCAAGTCGACAATCGCGCCCGGCAGCGCCCCACCGTCCTGCTGATACAATGTCTTCAGCTGACGCGCCAATTGATCGAGCATCCAGAGGTCGCTGCGGCAGGAGCCGGGTGGCTCGACCGCCTTGTACCGCCACTGCGCCCAGCGGCCCGAGTTCGTGAGGCTCCCCTCCTTCTCGATGGACGCGGCTGCGGGCAGGAGGAAGACCTCCGTGCCAATCGTGCGCGGGTCGACGCCGGGGCGCTTCCAGAAGGCGGCCGTCTCCGTCTCGGAGAGATCCGAGACGACCATCCAGTCGAGCTTGTCGAGCGCTTTGTGCGCGCGGTTCGCGCTGGGCCCGCCCACCGCCGGATTCTGTCCAAAGACCATGAGGCCCTTGATCTGACCCTGGCCCATCGCCTCGAACATGGCGATGTGTGAGCAGTTGTCCGCCGTCTTCGGCAAGTAGTGATAGGCGAAGTCGTTCTCCGCGGTTGCCGCCTCACCCCAGAAGGCCTTGAGCAAGCTGACCGTGTACTTCGGGGTGTTGCCCCACCAGTTGGCGCTCAGCGGATCCACCGTCTTGGGCGTCACATGCTCGAGGTACGACTTGAGCGAATCGTCGGCCGGCGTGGGTGCTTTCAGGTAGCCCGGCAGGATGTGGTAGAGCAGCGCGTGGTCGGTGGAGCCCTGCACGTTCGGCATGCCACGCAGGGCGTTGATGCCGCCTCCCGCCATGCCCATGTTGCCCATCAGCAGCTGCAGCACCGAGAAGATGCGGATGTTCTGGGTCCCGTGGGTGCTCTGCGTGCCGCCCATCGCGTACATGATGGTGCCCGACTTCTCGGGCCGATGCGTCGAGGTGAACAGCTCCGCCACCTCGCGCAGCGTCTCGACCGGCGTGCCGGTGATGCGCGAGACGCGCTCGAAATCATAGCGCGCGTAGTGGCGCTTCAGGTGCTGGAAGACCGCGTCGGGATGTTCCAACGTCGGGTCCGTGAGCACGGCGCCATTGGCGTCGCGCTGGAAATCCCAGTGCTCGCGGGAGTAGCTGGCGCCGCCGGCGGCGGTGGCGCCGAAGAGACCGTCCTCGAAGCTGTAGCCCGGCTTCAGCAGGAAGCTGGCGTTGGTGTAGGCCACCACGTACTCGCGCTGGATGCGATTGGCGGCGAGCGCGTAGTTGATGACCGACCCGATGAAGGCGATGTCCGTGCCGGAGCGCAGTGACGCGTACACATGCGCCTGCGACGCGGTGCGCGAGAAGCGCGGGTCCACGACGATGAGCTTGCCGCCGGCGTCGAGCGCGCGCAGGACCCAGCGGAATGAGATCGGGTGATTCGCCGCCGCGTTGGATCCGATGATGAG
>JBAZTM010000155.1:0-4393 GCA_041661925.1 Gemmatimonadaceae bacterium | reverse complement strand
CCGACTGGTTCTCCAAGCACAACCGCGAAGGCCCGGATTCGGAGTCCACGTACCGCGTGCTCGGCGTGGCGCTCTTCTGTACCATCTGGACGTTCCTGCTGGCGGGCGCCGCGGCGTGGGCGATGGGCTGGGTGTGGGGCATCGTGACGTTCCTGCTGTTGCCGGCCGCCGGTGCCGGCGCCGCCATGGTGGCGGAGCAGCGCCGCCTCCGGTGGATGGCGGTGCGGCGGTTCTTCGTGCGGCACCTGCACCGGCAACGGCTCGGGCGCATGCGCGCGCGGCAGGTGGCGATCGCGAAGCACCTGAACGACCTGCTCGAGATCGGCACGCAATAGCGTACGGACGGGTCGCGGCGGATCACGGCGGAACGTAAACTGCAGGATCCAGCGCGCTCCCGCGCACCCACGTCCGGACCGAAGCCGATCATGTCGAAACCAAAGAAGAAACCAGCGTCGCCGAAGCCGACGAAGAAACCGTCGCCGCGCCGCGCTCGCGCAAAGGCGGTGGACCCGCTCCTGCGCCGCAGCGCCGAGCATGCGGCGCTTGCCGGCGTCAAGGAGCGGCATCAGGTCGGCCATCTGGCCGCGGGGCGCGTGCCACCGGGCGCTCCCGTGATCACCGCGAGCGAAGCGCGCCGCATCGATGACGCCATTCGCGACGCGCGGCCGCTGATGACGGAAGACCAGAAGCTGCTGAACTTCGCGCCGCGGGCCAGCGACGACTTCACGCGCACGGATCCATGGCGCGTGATGCGCATCATGGGCGAGATCATCGAGGGATTCGACACGCTCGCCAAGGTGGAGCGCGGGGTGACGTTCTTCGGGTCGGCGCGCACGGCGCCGGACGATCCCCAGTACCTCGCCGCCGCCGAAACGGCGCGGCTCCTCGCGACGCAGGGATTCTCGATCATCACCGGCGCCGGACCCGGCATCATGGAGGCCGCCAACAAGGGGGCGAAGGAGGGGGGCGGGCATTCGGTCGGGTGCAACATCGAACTGCCGTTCGAGCAGGGGTCGAATCCCTATTGTGACACGCTCGTGCACTTCCGGTACTTCTTCGTCCGCAAGACGATGTTCATCAAGTACAGCATCGGGTACGTTATCTTTCCCGGAGGATTTGGCACGCTCGACGAGCTGTTCGAGGCGTTGACGCTCATCCAGACCGGCAAGATCTCACAGTTCCCGGTGGTGCTGTTTGGCACGCACTATTGGGCCGGATTGCTGCGCTGGATGCAGGCGCGCGTGCTGGGCGAGAAGAAGATCTCGCAGGGCGACCTCAACCTGCTGGTGCTCACCGACGACCCCAAGGAAGCGGCGGAGGTGATTGCGGCGGCCTGGAAGGCGCAGATGGAAGAGGCCGCCAGCGCGGCGCGCGCGGCACTGGCGGACCAGATCGAGCAAATGGAGAAGGAAGCGAAGCGGCTGGCGGCGATGGCGCGCCACGGCATCTAACACGGCATCCCACGACGAACGAGCGAGTGGTCCATGAGCGAGCGGGAACGCGGCGGCTTCAAGGCCAGCCGGTACGGCAAGAAGGCGAGCCCGGCGGGTGACAAGTCGCAGCAAAAGAAGGCGGCGGAGCATCGCGAAGCCAGGGGCGCGGCACCGAAGGCCGGAGTACGGGCAGGGGCGCGGAACCCGCTCCTGCGCGGCGCGCGCATCAATCCGCGCGTCATCGACGGCACCGAGACGGTGGTGCAGCTCGTCGAGGGAACGTTCCAGGCGTACAACAGCGGCCGCCTGCGCGAGGCGTGCGCGCTGTTCAGCGGGAAGATGCTCAAGTCCGACGTGACGGTGGGGCTGACGCTCACCGGCGCGCTGACGCCGGCCGGGCTGGGGATGAGCGCGCTGATACCGCTCATCGAGGCGGGCTTCGTGGACTGGATCATCAGCACCGGCGCCAACCTCTACCATGACGCGCACTTCGGGCTGGGCCTCGCGATGCACCGCGGAACGCCGACGGCGAGCGACACGGTGCTGCGCGAGCAGGGGGTCGTGCGCATCTACGACATCTTCTTCGACTACGACGTCCTGCTCAGCACCGACGCCTTCTTCCGCAAGATCCTGCGGTCGCCGGAGTTCCAGAAGGCGATGTCGAGCGCTGAGTTCCACTGGCTGTGCGGCAAGTACATCGCGGCGCGCGAGCAGGCGCTGGGAATTGGTAACAAATCGCTACTAAGTGCCGCGTACACGTGCGGCGTGCCGGTGTACACGAGCTCGCCGGGCGACAGCTCCATCGGAATGAATGTCGCCGCGCTGCAGCTCGAGGGGTACGAGTGCGTCATCGACCCGAGCCGCGACGTCAACGAGACCGCGAGCATCGTGCTCCACGCCAAGCGCGCGGGCGGCCAGAGCGCGATCGTCGTCATGGGCGGCGGGAGCCCCAAGAACTTCGCGCTGCAGACCGAGCCGCAGATCCAGGAAGTGCTCGGCATCGACGAGAAGGGGCACGACTACTTCCTGCAGGTCACCGACGCGCGCCCCGACACGGGCGGGCTGAGCGGCGCGACGCCGGCCGAGGCGGTGAGCTGGGGGAAGATCGACCCCGATCGCCTGCCCGACGCCGTGGTCTGCTACCTCGACTCGACCATCGCGCTGCCGGTGCTCACGAGCTATGCGCTGGCCAAGCGGAAGCCGCGGAAGCTGAAGCGGCTGTACGACAAGCGCGGGGCGATGATGAAGCGGTTACAGGACGAATTCATAAAGGCGAACGGGTAGAAGCAGAGAACGGCAGAGAGCGGCAGAAGACGGCAGTCCTGCCGCTCTCCGCCGCTCTCTGCCGTTCTCCGTCGTACTCTACTTCTTTGGCCCCAACTTCTGAAACAGCTCCTCCGCCATCTTCGTATGCCCTTCGAAGGCGGGCCCGACCTGCGCGAGGAGCGCGTTCAGGTCCGCGTTCTTCGCCGCCGGGACCCACTCCGTGTTGATGAGGTCCACCAGTTCCTTGTGGTAGTCGACCTCATGTCGCATGAACAGCACGTCAAACGCGGCGTCGGGCCGTTCGCGCAGGGCCTTGATGATTCGCTCGTGCTCGGCGCGACGCGGACTATCCGACGACGGCTTCAGGGTGACGCTCATCATCGCTGAGACGTCGCGCGCCAGTTGGCGCGCCATGCCGTGCTCGCTTACGAGGGTCCGCGCAAAGGCCTTCACTTCGGCGGAGTGGCCGCGCTCCGCGGCGAGCTGCGCGCAGGCGAGGTCGGCGCCCACCATGTCGTCGAAGCGATTGAGGATGGCCGCATCATCCGGCACGGGAGCCGGCCGCGACGGCGGCGCGCTGCCCAGAACGGACAGCGACAGCGCCACGCCCGCCGCGAGCTGAAAGACACTCATCATGATGATGCTCCGTACACGAAGGATCAGGGAATGTTGCGAATCCCCGCGCAGGCGCAAGGACTCAGCCTGCAATCGGCCCGGACGGACGAGGGCCGGGACTGGGCGCCGTCAATCGTACGGAACGCACGAGGTTCCGCATCGTGTAGTCGCCTGCAGTAAACGCGCGGCTGAACCAGTCGTTGCCCAGTACCCGGCGTGCGATGGTGGTGTCATCGAGTCCATCGGCGATCAGGGCGTCGATGGACGCGATCGTCTGCTCCAGCCAGTCGGCCTTGGCTGCCAGCAGATCGACCGGGTTCTCGACGAGTCCGCGATGCGCGTCGAAGAGGCGTTGCGGGCGCAGCGCGATGACCCGTCGCAGTGACTGCACCAGCGTGCGCGGCTGCTCGCTGACGTGCGAACCGCGCACCTTCACGCCGATGAAGAGATCTCCGCCGAACAGCGAGCCGGTCTCACGATCCCAGACGGCGTGATGATCGTCGCTGTGGCCGGGCGTCGCGATGCATGCGAGTGAGCCGGGCGGCGTGAACGGAGTGAGCGCGCCGACCGGCGACGGCGAGCCCCACGTATAGCGCCGGTAGAAGCCGATGGGATCGGGCTGTCGCACGCGATCCGCGGTGCGCACATCCATCCAAATCGGCACGCCGGCACGGGCGAGAACGGCGATGCCGCCGGCATGATCCTCGTGGAAGTGCGTCACGAGGCAGCCGTCGGGCCGGTGCGTCGCAATGAATCGCGCGAGCGCCCGGGCGCAATCGGGAAATCCGGTATCCACCAGCACGCCGCGCACGAGGAAAGCGCTGACCTGAAAACCGACGGATCGGCTGCGCCACGTCGTGCAGCGCAGCTCGGTGACATCGCCGTGGTGGATGGTGTGCAGCATCGCGTGAACGCTCGAACTCGCCCGGCTACGGGCCAGGGGGCGGCGGCTGCAATCGCCGCATCACGCGCTCCACCGCCTCGGCCTCAGCGCCCGGGTCGAGGTTCTCGCGAGGCAGAGACCGCGACACCCGCCCGAGCAAATCAATCTCGCGCGCAAAACGCCGGCAGTTGTTGCC
>JBAZTM010000154.1:0-4398 GCA_041661925.1 Gemmatimonadaceae bacterium | reverse complement strand
TGTCCGATGCGCGCACCGAGGGCGCGCAGGGCCATCACCTGCAGTTCGGTGCCCTCGAGCAGCCACCACGGAATGGCCTTCACCGACTGTTGCACGAGCCAGTGCGGCAGGTATTCAGGACTCCAGACGCGCACGCGACCGACCGTGTACCGGCCGATGAGGCGGCGCTTGGTCATGACGGCGAGCGCCACGGCGATGGGTGCCCACGCCAACATGACGAGCAGTGCGACCGGCGGAGCCAGCACGACCGATGGCACAAGACCGATGCTGCGAACGATCCCTGGGAGCAGGTGAAAGGCAGTGAACCAGAGTGCCACGGATGCCACGAGCAGCGAACGCAGCAGCGACAGCACCTGCCGCACGGTCATGCCGACCACAGGGGTGTCGAGGACGAGAGCAGGGGCCTGCTGGGCGGATGGTACTTCGCGGGGACCACGGGCACGGGCGCGAGCCGCCAGGCCCAGCACCGTGCGCGCCTCGTACACGTCGCGCACATCGAGCACATTGGCGCGGCCGTTGTCGCGCAGGCGCGTGATCAGGTCGGCCGCGCTGAGTGAATCACCGCCGAGTTCCGTGAAGAAATCGGCTGTCGGCTCGGGATACTGGGGCAGGCGCAGGACGTGCCGAACCGCCCCTGCAATGGCTCGTTCGAGCGGATCGTCGGGTGCGATGCCGGTGCCGGAAGCGGGGACGCCATTGAGGCGTGGGAGCGCCCTGCGATTGAGCTTTCCTCCGATCGAGGTGGGGAGTGCGTCAATCGCCGCGATCTGCGCCGGCACCATGTATGACGGCAGCGTGGTGCGCAGGGCCGCCTGCAACTCCTCCGCCGTCGGCACCGGAACCATCACCTCGGGGACGATGAAGGCGACGAGCATCTGCCGGCCGTCATCATCCTGCACCGTACAGGCGGCCTCGCGCACGCCGTCGCAGGCGGCGAGCGCCGACTCGATGGCGCCCAGTTCCACACGGTAGCCGCGCAACTTCACCTGCGCATCGAGCCGCCCGTAGTAGATGATCGTACCGTCGGCTTCACGCTGGGCGCTGTCGCCGGTGCGATAAATGCGCCCAAGGGTGGGATGATGCGGGAACCGCTGCTCGGTGAGCTCGGGCTGCTTCCAATAACCACGCGCGAGGCAGGCGCCACCGAAGACGAGTTCCCCCAGCGTGCTGTCCGGCACGGGCTCGAGCTGATCGTCCACGACCCACGCCTGCACGTTGTGGACGGGAAGCCCGATGGTGACGGGGGCGCCGACGGTGATGTGCGCACGCGTGCAGGTGACGGAACACTCGGTCGGTCCGTAGCCGTTGACGAGCGAGCGCCCGTGGGCCCATCGGTCCGCCACGTCCTGCGGCAACGCCTCGCCGCCTACGTAGAGCAGCTTGAGGGCGGGGAGTTCCTGGGCGGGGTTCTCGCATCCGGTGGACCGCAGCAGCGTCGGCGGCGGACAAAAGACGGTCACGCGCTCGTCGCGAAGCCAGCCGAGGATGTCGGGGCCGAGCCGGGCAGCCTCCTCGTCCATCACGACAATCGTGGCGCCGACCGCGAAGGCGAGCCAGAGCTCCTCGACGGACGAGTCATACGCCGACGACGAACCTTGCACGGCGCGGTCATCGGGACCGACCCCCAAGGTCAGCATGTCGGATTGCACGAGATTGCTGATGGAGTGGTGCTCGATCATCACGCCCTTGGGGCGGCCCGTGGTGCCTGACGTGTAGATGACGTAGGCGAGCGACGCCGGTGTCAGCCAGGACGGGGTGGGGGCGGGCGGGGCGTGATGATGGCCGTGCAGCGACTCGACCACATCAATGATGCGTGCCGCTGAAAAGCCGGCCGCGATGGCGCGTGTACGCCCAGCCGCATCGGTGAGCAGGGCTGCGGGCTGTGCATCGGCGATCGTGTCGCGGAGGCGCTCATCGGGAAATGCGAGGTCGAAGCAGGTATAGGCCGCGCCCGCCTTCATCACGCCGAGCTGTGCCGCGTAGAGGTGCGCGCCGGTGCGCGGCAGGAGTATGGCGACGATGCACTCGCCGGTGACGAACGGAGCCAGTGTCTGCGCCAGCACATTCGACTGCCGGTCGAGCTCGGCGTATGTCGTGCGATGTCGGTGGGGGCGCAGACGGCTCGTCGGGACGTCGACCGCGACATTATGGGGCCAGCGCGCAGCCGAGCGCGTGAAGAACTCATGAAGCAGCCCCGGCGCTGCTTCATGAGTCATCGGTCGTTCCGTATCAATGACCTATCGTCAACCCGCATGCATTAAACATAGGACGCTTCATCAGCAATGCCTATCAGTTCAATGCGGGACATCCTGATGGGATCGCTCATCGCCGGTATCCAACAGTCGCCATGCGAGCCGTTCGAGCGCACCTCGCGCCTCCTCGGTCCAGTCCGCCAGCTCCTCCGGCCTGTTCCTGCTGGCCAGCATCCATGCGGTCTCCACGAGATCCCTCACGAGCCACCGGTCAAACGCCTCGGGGACGGGAGCGGGTGTGGTGGCCGGCGTCATGCGTTCCGCGGACACCAACATGCGCCACGACGTGGGCGGAAGGTCCGCCCAGTGCTCAACCAGCGCGTGCACCGCCTGCCAACCGGCGCCGGAGTCAGGTTCGTGGATCGGTCGCATGTCGCCACGATGCAGCCACTGTCGTGAAACGCGCGTGAACGACGCCACGGGGTGCGTAAACGACTCGTGAAGAAACCGGAAATATGCCCGCGCCCCTTTCGCCACGATTCGAGATCCACCAGCATCAATGCAACTGTTCCACACATGTCGACCAAGAATGGTGTTCCCCTCTCCGTGCTCGTGATCGATGACGAGCCGCAAATCCGCCGCGTGGTGCGCAATGCACTCAAGGCGGAGGCGCTGGCGATCGGGGAGGCTGGGCCTCCACCCGCCGTGCGAGCGCTCGAGGCGGCCACCGGTCAAGAAGGCATCGACCTGGCCGCCGCTGAGCTGCCGGCGCTCATCATTCTCGACCTGGGGCTGCCCGACCTCACGGGCATTGCGGTCTGTCGCGAGATCCGGCGCTGGAGCCGCGCGCCGATCATCGTCCTGTCGGCGCGGCACGAGGACACGGAAAAGGCCGCCCTGCTGGACGCCGGCGCGGACGATTACATGACGAAGCCGTTCAGTACGGTGGAGCTGCTGGCCCGCGCCAGAGCACAACTGCGCCGAGCGAGCCAGGTCCAGGAGCGGGCGGCGATTACCGATCGCGTCACGATTGGCGATCTCACGGTGGACCTGAACCTGCGGCGCGTCGAACGCGGCACGACGCTGGTGCATCTGACACCTACGGAATGGGCCCTGCTCCGGACGTTCATCGAGAACCCGCGGAAGACGCTAACGCACCGGCAGCTGTTCGCGGCCGTATGGGGCAACTCGGAAGGGGATGCGCAGCAGTACCTGCGCGTCTATGTGGGGCATTTGCGGCGCAAGATCGAACAGGACCCGATGCGTCCGCGATACCTGCAGACCGAGGCCGGCGTTGGCTATCGCTACGAACCAGATGTCGACAGCCAGCACTGATCGGGCGCCGGGCGCCGCCCGGGATCGGGCGACGCTGCGCACGTGGCTGCTCTCGTTCACGGCGCTTGCCCTGCTGACTGCCGCGATGGTTGCCGCGCGCCTGTACCTCGACAAGGCGCACATCGCGCTGCTCTTCCTGCTCGTGGTGCTCGGGGCGAGCAGCGCCGGCGGACGCGCGCTGGGCTTCTCGGTGTCGGTGGCCGCCTTTCTCGCCTTCAATTTCTTCTTCCTGCCGCCGCAGGGCACGTTCACGATTGCGCATCCGATGGACCTACTGGTGCTCGGCACCTTCCTGGTGACGAGCGTCGTGGCGGCACAACTGCTGCACCGGGCGAATCGCGAGGCATTGGAGGCACGGGAACGCGCGACGGAAATCGATCGATTGGCGGCGCTGGGCGCGGAAACGCTGAATGCCGCCGATGCACGCGACGGTCTGGGCGCCATCGTCGGCGTCATTCAGAGCATCCTTGGCGTCGAGTACTGCGAGGTCGTCGAGGCGTCCGCCGGGGCTTCGCTGGCCGATTCCGGTGAGCGCGTGCGCGAACTGCTGCTCCCGCTTCGCGTGCGCGACACGACGGTGGGGACGTTGCGCCTCGCGGACCGTCGTGGCATCGACCTGAGTTCTGAACGCCGGCGCCTGCTCGACGCGCTGGCGTATTATGCCGCGCTTGGCGTCGAACGGGTGCGACTGACGGAGGCGGCGGAGCGCGCCGAAGCGCAGGGGCGCGTGGAGTCGTTGCGCAGCGCGTTGCTGGCGTCCGTGTCGCACGACCTGCGCACGCCGCTGACGAGCATCAAGGGCATCGCCCACGAGATCGCCGATGGCGGCGATCCCCAGGCTGCGGTGGAGATCGAAATGGCAGCCGATCGG
>JBAZTM010000153.1:3714-4450 GCA_041661925.1 Gemmatimonadaceae bacterium | reverse complement strand
CGACGCGATGCGTCTTCAGCGCGCGGTAGATGGACGCCAGCGCGTTGTAGTGCCGGTTGCTGCCGTACCACCCGTCGAAGGAGCGACCGTCATCGCGGCGAGTGAGCGGATTGCCGAGCATCGAGCCGCCCAGCCAGCCGTAGATGTTGTTGTCGTTGTCCGGGAGCTGCGTCTCGGTCTGCGACAGGCCGACGCCGGCGTCGATGGTCAGCTTCTCCGTCGGTACGTAGTTGAAGTTGGTCCGGACGTTGTAGCGGGTGAATTGGTTGTTCGGCAGGAGACCCAGCGTGTGGTCTTCGCCGTACGACAGGTTGTAGCCGTAATTCTGGCCGCCGCCGGTGCCGTTCCAGCTGACGATGCGATCCGTGCCGGTGCGGAAGCCACCCACGCGCATGATCGGGTTGTCGCTGATCAGCGTGCCGACTGGCTGCCCGCGGCAAAGCGGGTTGGCACTGGTGGCGGCGACGTCTGGCACATCGCACAGCGCGTAGTTGGCCGGCGGCGTCCAATTGATGTCCGACGTCCCCATCTCGAGGCGCACCGACTGCCGGAAGCCACCGGCGCTCCCCGCCCGGCCCTTCTTGGTGATGATCTGGATGACGCCCGCGGAGGCGTCGGCGCCGTACAGCGTGGCGGCGGCCGGCCCCTTCACGACCTCGATGCTCTCGATTTCGTCGGGGTTGATGTCGTTGAGGCGGTCATACACCTGGCCCGACTGGCCCGACCCGACCTGCCC
>JBAZTM010000153.1:0-3704 GCA_041661925.1 Gemmatimonadaceae bacterium | reverse complement strand
GACCTGCCCCTCGATGGTGCGCACGCCGTCAATGAAGACGAGCGGCTGGTTCGACAGGTTCACGGACGACGCGCCGCGGATGCGGATGGTCGTGCCCGTCCCCGCGGTCCCCGACTGCGTCGAGAGCGCCACACCCGGCACGCGCGACTGCAGCAGATTGGCCACGGTGGCGATGGGGGCAGTCTCAATCACCCGGGCCGCCGAAACCGAGGCCACGAGGGCCGACTGTGCCTTGCGCTCAAGGTTGCCCGCCGTGCCCGTGATCACCAGCTCGGAGAGCGTCACCAGCGACGCCTGCATCTGGAGCGTCACCGTTGACGCGCGGCCGGCCGTGACGACCACCGTGTCGGACGTCGCCTTGTAGCCGATGTGGTAGACGCCAACTACGAGGCGACCGGGACGCACCGCGGCAAAACGGAATTCGCCGAGGTCGTTGGAACGGGCCTCGAGCGTGGTGCCGGGGATGACGATGCGGGCTTCAGCGAGCGGCCTCTGTGTGGTCTTGTCGACAACCTTGCCGGTGATCGATCCCGTCTGCGCGCTCAGGGCGGCCAGCGGGACGATCAGCAAGGCGATCAACGCGAAGCCCACACGTCGGACAACGACGGGGACAGCGGGCATCACGACCTCCTGCGGGGTGGGGGTGGCGGAACGAACGCGGGATGCCGAGGCGGCGGCGCCCCCGCGGCGAGCGAGCTCGCCGCAGTTGCACCTCGCACCGACTCCGGTGGGACGGGGATTACCTTAAGTGACCGTAAGGCAATGCAGACATAAATACTACTGTGGACGCAATTCAACCGGTGCCTGCAGTCTTAATCAAAACGACATACTTGAGGTCGATTTCGCTCTGAAATCGTGCGCCGTTTCGCCGCCATTCGGCCTAAGAACAACCCGTCAGGGTTTCAGCTACAAAACGAGCGCGTAAGGACAGGGTTACGCGCTCCAGATCGCCCGAATTTTTACCGAACCTGCTACGCGATTACCGCGGTTTGGAAGCCGCCACCGCGGACGGTCGGCGCGTCGGGACACGCCGGTGCCTCGTGGTCTGTTCGAAGCCGTACGCCAGGCGGATCAGCGTCCCCTCGCTCCACGCTCGTCCGAAGAACGTCATGCCCGCCGGCAACACGCCGCGTGTATACCCCATTGGCACGGTAACCGCGGGAAAGCCGGTGAGCGGCGAGAAGAGCTGGCTGTTGTCGCCGTGCGGCGAGTTGAGATCGCCGATCAACCGCGGCGGATTGCTCCAGGTCGGGTAGACCAGGGCGTCGAGCTTCAGCGAATCCATCATCGCCCTCACCGCCCAGCGCAACCGCACGCGCATCGTCTCGCGCGCCTTGCACCCCGGCGAATCCTCGGGCGGCACCGTCACCGCCTGCGCCGCCTGCAGCCGCGTTTGCGCCAGCGGATGGTAGTTGCCGCTCTTGAGCACCTCGTCCACCGTCTTGACCGGCGCGTTCTGGCCTCGCGCCGCGAGATAGCGCTCGAGGTCGTACTTGAACGGGTTGCACCCGCCGCCCGTGGTGCGCATCAGTACCTGCAGCGAGTCGATGCCGGCCGGATCCACGATCGTCGCACCGGCCGCCTTCATGGACTCAAGGGCCGACGTGAAGACGCGCACGACTTCCGTATCCGTCGTCGCTCGTTCATACGCCTGCCGCAGCACGCCGATGCGCGCGCCGCGCAGGCCGCCCGGCACGACGAACGCGTTGTAGTCCTTCTCGCGGCGGGTGTCGGCGTCCGCCGTCACCGGATCTTCGGCGTCGGAGCCGGCGACGACATCAAACACCTTCACCGCGTCCGCGACCGTGCGCGCCATCGGCCCGGCGATGTCGGAGCTGCTCGACAGCGGCACCACCCCCGCGCGCGACGTCAGCCCCATGGTGCTGCGGATCCCCACGAGCGCCGTGTGCGCTGAGGGGCCGCGAATCGAGTTGCCCGTGTCGGTGCCGAGCCCGACGGTCCCTTCGTTGTCGGCCACGGCCGCTGCCGTACCTCCGCTCGAGCCCGCCGTCACACGGTCGAGCACATACGGGTTCTTCGTGTAACCCGGCAGGATCGAGTTGACCGTCTCGTACGGCGAGAAGGCCCACTCGTTCATGTTGCTCTTGGCGAGCACGATGGCGCCGGCGGCGCGGATGCGCGACACCATGGTGGCGTCCTGACGCGGCAGCCACCCCTTGAGCGCGAGCGAGCCGGCAGTCGTCTGCAGGTCTGTCGTCTCGAAATTGTCCTTCACGATCATCGGGATGCAGTGGAGCGGTCCGGTGAGGCCGGCGCGCCGGTACCGCGCGTCAAGCGAGTCGGCGGTGGCGAGCGCCGCCGCATTGACGACGACGATGGCGTTGATGGCCGGCCCGCGCTTGTCGATGGCCGCAATGCGATCGAGGTAGCGCTGCACCAGCTGACGACAGGTGAGCTGTCGCGCACGAAACGCCGCGTGCACCTCGGCGATGGTTGTCTCTTCGAGGCGGAAGGCGCGCCGCGCCGTCTGCGCGTCAAGCGCGAGCGGCACGGCGAGGGCGACGACGATCAGCGCGGCACGCATCATCTGCATTCATTCCTCACGAACCGAGGGGACGATCCACTGCTCGAGCACGCCGCGCAGCGTCGCCAGGGGCACCGGCTTCGTCAGGTACCCGTCCATGCCGGCCGCCAGCGCCCGCTCTGCCTCGCCACGCAAGGCATTCGCCGTGAGCGCGATCACCGGCAGGCGCACGCCCGCCGGCTCCTCACGGCGAATCGCCGCCACCAGGTCGTAGCCATCCATGTGCGGCATGTGCAGGTCGCTGAGCAGCATCGCGTAGGACCCACGGCGCCACAGCGCGAGCGCCTCGGCGCCGTCGCTCGCAATCTCGCCCGCGTAGCCCAGCAGGCCGAGCTGCTGCAGGATGACCTTCTGGTTCAGGTGGTCATCCTCGGCCACGAGGACGAGCCGTCCCTGCGCGCGCGCCTCAACCATCGTCAGCGGCTCCATGCGCACGTCGGAAGGCGCCAGCGCGCCCGCCCCGCCGCGAATGCGCACCGCCGACGGCGGCGTGGTCGCCGCGATTCGTGCACTCGATGCGGGCTCGAACGGCAACGTGACCGTGAACGTCGAGCCGACGCCCTCGACACTCGTGACCTCGATCGTCCCTCCCATGAGGTCCGTCAGCCGCTTGCTGATGGCGAGCCCCAGCCCGGTGCCCCCGAAACGACGCGTCGTCGACTTCTCGGCCTGCGTGAAGGAGGTGAACAACCGGCCGACCGTCGCCTCGCTCATCCCGATGCCGTTGTCCACGACGCGCAGCGCGACGCGCAGCGGGTGTGCGGTTGCCAGCTCCACGTGCACCGACACGTGTCCCTGCAGCTCCGGTCGACCGCGGCTGAACTTGATGGCGTTGCCGGCAAGGTTGATCAGCACTTGCCGCACGCGCATCGCATCCCCACGCACGAGTTCCGGCACGTCGGACGCCACCTCGACCGCGAGGAGCACGTCGTTCGCCGAGGCGACCGGCCCGAGCGAGGCGCGCACATCGTCCGCCACCTGGTCCAGCGAGATGTCCGACAACTCCAGCTCCAGCTTGCCGGCCTCGATCTTGGAGAAATCGAGGATGTCGTCGATGACGCCCATCAGGTTGTGCGCCGACCGCTGGATTGTCCGCGCCGCGTCCAGGTCCTGCGCGTGCAGCGGACGGAGCGCCAGCATCTCGGCCATGGCAATGACG
>JBAZTM010000152.1:0-4477 GCA_041661925.1 Gemmatimonadaceae bacterium | reverse complement strand
TTCGAATCGCGCGCCGTTCCTCGGCTTGGCGGTCTGGGTCGCCCTGCTCGGCACGGCGTGGCTGCGCAAGCCGCACTGGTCGCTCGTGCCCGAGTCGTTCAAGGGATCCATCTTCCTGCTCTCGCTGGTGCTCTGCGCGAGCATGATGCCGGTGGAGAAGCTCCCCGTCGCGTCGTGGCAGACGGCGTTCGGGCTCGGCTTCATCTCGTCCATCTTTGACAATATCCCGCTCACCGCGCTGGCGCTGAACCAGGGCGGCTACGACTGGGGCTTCCTCGCGTATGCGGTGGGCTTCGGCGGCTCGATGATCTGGTTTGGCTCGTCGGCGGGCGTCGCGCTCACGAGCATGTATCCGTACGCGCGCAACTCGAAGCTCTATCTGTCAAAGGGCTACTGGGTGGCGATTGCGTACGTTGTTGGCTTCTTCACGATGTTGCAGGTGCTCGGGTTCCACCCCGGCAGCACGCCGCGCACGGTACAGACCGCCGAGTCACCGGCGGCGGCGGTGGCGCCGGTTCATTAGCGTCGGATAAAACAACCAGTGCGTGATCGCCGCGGTCCGTCATTGGACCTGCGGCGTGACCGAGGAAACCATGCGTATACTGACTGCTGCTGCGCTCCTGCTCGCGGCCCTGCCGGCCACCGCGGCCGCCGCCGTGCTGGGATTCGCCGGCCCCAGCGTCGGCCCCGTGCCGGTCGAGTTCATCCTGTTCGGCCTCGTGCTCGCCGGCGTCGGCATCTTTCATCACCAGACATTCAAGATCGCGGTGACCGGTGCCACCGTCATCGCGCTCTACAAGATCTTCTTCTCGCCGTTTCGCGAAGGCACGGGATTCGGCGGCTTCGCCGTGCACCTCGAGCATGAGTGGGTGATCCTCACCAACCTGTTCCTGCTGCTCATGGGCTTTGCGCTCCTCGCGCGGCACTTCGAGGAAAGCGGCGTCCCCGCCATGCTGCCGCGCTACCTCCCCGATGACTGGAAGGGCGCGTGGGTCCTGCTGGTGGCCATTGCTTTTCTCTCGAGCTTCCTCGACAACATCGCCGCCGCGCTCATCGGCGGCGCGGTGGCGCACACCGTCTTCAAGGGCCGGGTGCACATCGGCTACATCGCGGGCATCGTGGCGGCGTCCAACGCCGGCGGCGCCTTCTCGGTGGTGGGTGACACGACGACGACCATGATGTGGATTGCGGGCGTACGCCCGGACGAGGTGTTCGAAGCCCTCCTCGCCACCGTCATCGCGGTCGTCTTCCTGATCCCGCTGGCGATGACGCAGCAGAAGTACCAGCCCATCGAGGCAAACCCCGACAGGTCTGCCAAAATAGACTGGACGCGCGTCGGCGTCGTGCTCAGCATCCTGGCGCTGGCCATCATCGTCAACGTCGTGGCGAACACGCACTTCTACGAGATCTCCAACCTGGCGCCGTTCCTCGGCATGGCGGTCTGGGTGGCCATCCTCGCCACAGCGGGGCTGCGCAAGCCGGAGTGGAAGCTCCTCCCCGAGAACCTCAAGGGGACGATTTTCCTGCTCTCGCTGGTGCTCTGCGCCAGCATGATGCCGGTGGAGAAGCTCCCGGCCGCGTCATGGCAGACGGCCTTCGGACTCGGCTTCACGTCCGCCATCTTCGACAACATTCCGTTGACGGCGCTCGCGCTCACGCAGGGCGGCTACGACTGGGGCTTCCTCGCCTTCGCCGTGGGCTTCGGCGGGTCGATGATCTGGTTCGGCTCGTCTGCGGGCGTCGCGCTGAGCAACATGTACCCCGAGGCGAAGAACACCAAGAACTACCTGCGGCATGGGTACTGGGTGACGATCGCCTACATCGTCTCGTTCATGGTGTTGCTGGCGGTGCGCGGGTTCCACCCCGGTAGCACGCCGCGGACGGTGCAGACGGTTGAGGCGCCGGCGGCGGTTGAGGCGCCGGCGGTACCGCCGACGCACTAACGAGGGACGAGGGGTCGGAACGAGGAGACGCCTCTACTCCCTCCTCGTTCCGCAAACCAGGAATCTCGTCGCCGCCCCGCACCCTGCGTGCGGGGCGGCGTTCGTTTGCGATCCGTCGCAGGGACTTGCCAGTAAGATATCTTAGTAGTAAGATAAATGAGACGGCGCCCTCACTGTTACCGGGCGCGCCACGACATCCAGACACGAGCTCCCCGTGACCGCGCTCCCCTACGGACTTCAGCCCACCACCTACCGCCTCCCCGACGCCACGCGGCTCGGGCGCGCGCGGTTGCAGGTGACCGATCTCGAGCGATCGCTCGACTTCTATACGAAGGTGCTTGGTTTCCATCTGCTGTCTCAGACGGACGGAGTCGCCTCGTTGGGCGCGGTTGGCGATGAACGTGCGATTCTCGAACTCCGCAGCGGCGCGGCCAAGCCGGTGCCGCGCGGCGGACGCCTGGGCCTGTTTCACTTCGCCATCCTCCTCCCCGATCGCGCGTCGCTCGGGCGGTTCTTTGTGCACCTCGGCGACATCGGCGCGCGGGCCGGTGCGTCAGATCACCTGGTGAGCGAAGCCATCTACCTGAGCGACCCGGACGGCCTTGGCATCGAGGTGTACGCCGATCGTCCGCGCGAGTCGTGGCGGCACGAGGGGCGTGAACTCAGCATGGCGACCATCGCGCTCGACGCGCGTTCGGTTGTCGACGCTGCCGGCGGCAAGCCGTGGGCAGGCATGCCGGCGGGCACCACGCTTGGCCACGTGCACCTGCACGTCGGTTCGCTCGAGGAGGCGCGCGCGTTCTACCACGACGCGCTCGGCCTGGACCTGATGGTCTGGTCGTACCCGGGCGCGCTCTTCTTCTCCGCCGGCGGTTATCACCACCACCTCGGCACCAACACCTGGGCTAAGGGGCAGCCGAGTGCGGCGCCAGACGAGGCGCGCCTGCTCGACTGGGAGGTCGTGCTGCCGGATGTGGCGGCGGTGGATGCGGCGCGCAGCAACATCGAGGCGCACGGACACGCGGCGACGCGCTCGGCTGATGGGTGGTCGTTCCGTGATCCGTGGGGGACGCAGTTTTCGCTGGTGCTGGCGGTTTAGCGGAACTTCCACCACGAAGTGCCAAGGGCGCGAAGGGGCGCGAAGAACTTCTGGGAATTGCGATCGCGCGCCGCCGTTCACCCCAGGTTCCCCTTCGCGCCCTTCGACCTTCGCGGTAGAAGGTGATTACATTTTCATCATGTCACAACCATCTCCCTACCGCCAACTCGCCCCCGCACGCCGCGTGGAACTTGTCACGCGCGCGATCAAGAGCAGTAAGGACATGCGCGCCGTGATGGTCACGCGCATGGTGTCGCGCGGCGGCGGATTCCGCCCGGCGACGCTGCTGCAGTGGCCGGCCGACAAGCTCGCGCGCGAGGTGGTGCGTCTGGGCGCCGAGAACGCCGACGACGAGCTCAATCTGCTCAACATGCTGTACGTGGAGTTCGAGCCGCAGATCCAGGCGGCGTTCCTCGACGCGGCCGGCGTGAAGCATGAGAAGGGGCAGATGCCGGAGGAACTCGAGCCGCCGTTCGCCGACGCCACCGCGGTGGCCAAGGGGGCGGCGGCGGTCGTCGAGCAGTTCGGCGAAGATGGGCGCCTGTACCTGCTGACCATTGCCAAGTACAACGGCAGCGGGTGGCCGGGGATCGATGCGGCGATCGCGGGGATGAGCGCGGCGAGCTAGCATCGAGGTCGTCGAGTTCCGAAACTGCTTTCATCACAGAGACACGGAGGAGCACGGAGGGCCACAGAGGACTGCTACGGCCATTGCTTTGGGGAACTGCGCGCGCCACGCACCATTTGCGTGGCGCGCTGTCGTTACCCCAGTAGTTGTCGTAGCAGTCCTCTGTGGCCCTCCGTGCTCCTCCGTGTCTCTGTGATGAAAGACCCCATCTCCCCTCCCCTCGTGACCACGGCTTGAGCGCCACGGAAGCGCCGCGTCACCAGGCGCGGTACATTCTCGCGGTCCCTTTTCGCGAGTCGCCGCATGCGCGCATCACGTATTGCCCCGCTGGTCATCGCACTCGCCGCCTGCACTCCGCGCGGCGGCGTCGTCACTGGTGCCTCCGGCACCGGCAGTGCGTTCGATGTCGTCATCGAGAACGGCCGCCTGATTGACGGCACCGGCGCCGCCTGGTTCTACGGCGACGTTGCGGTGCGCGGCGATCGCATCGCGGCCATCGGACCGCGCGGCGCGTTCTCCGGTGCGAGCGCCGCACGGCGCGTGAATGCCGCGGGACATGTCGTCTCGCCCGGCTTCATCGACATCCAGGCCCAGTCGTACGGCAACTTCATGACGGGCGACGGCACGGCGATTTCCATGGTGACGCAAGGCATCACCACGGCGATCCTCGGCGAGGGCGAAACACCCGCGCCGGTGAACGACAAGATCCTCGCGCTCGAGACCGATTCGGCGTCCAGGGTGCAGATGCAACGGTTCATGGGACCGCGCGGCTTCGGCAACTGGCTCGACTTCATGGTCGCTCGCGGC
>JBAZTM010000151.1:0-4573 GCA_041661925.1 Gemmatimonadaceae bacterium | reverse complement strand
GGCGCTCGCGCAGGCGGGCGACCTCGCGCGCGGAGCCGAGGTCTACTGCACGCTCGAACCGTGCAATGCCCACGGCAAGCAGCCGCCGTGCTCGCAGGCGCTCATCGCCGCCGGCGTGCGGCGCGTCGTGGCCGCCATTCCCGATCCCAATCCAGCCAAGGCGCGCGGAGCCGACGCGCTGCGTGCCGCCGGCGTCGCCGTCGAGTTCGGCCTCGAGGAAACGGCGGCGCGCGAACTGAACGCGCCGTTCCTGCACTGGGCCAGCGGTGCGACTCGTCCGTGGATCACGCTCAAGCTCGCGGTCTCCGTGGATGGAGCCATCGCCGCCGCCGACCGCGAGCGCGGCTGGCTGACGGGGGAGGCCGCGCGCAGGCAGGTGCATCGGTTGCGTTCCGGTGCCGACGCCATCGCGGTGGGCATCGGCACGGCGATCGCCGACGACCCGGCGCTCACCGTGCGCGGGGTCAGGAAGCCGCGCGTGGCGCCGCTGCGGGTGGTCTTCGACCATGCGGCGCGCCTGCCGCTCGCCAGTCAACTGGCGAAGAGCGCCAAGAAGTCACCCGTCGTGATCGTGACAGCAGCCCCAACGGGCGAAAACGCCTCGGCGCTTGCCCAAAAGGGGGTTGAGGCCGTCGAGGCGCAGGATCTGCCTTCTGCGCTGATGGCGCTGCATGCACGGGGGGTGCACCACTTGCTGGTCGAGGGCGGCGCCACCCTGGCGGGCGCCCTGCTGGGGAGCAATCTCGTGGACCGTCTGGTTATCTTTCAGGCCCCGGTGCTGCTGGGTGCAGGAGCGCTCAACGCCTTCTCGGCTGTCCCCGCCGCAACCACCAGCGCCCTCACGCGCTGGCGCGTCGTCGAACGCCGGGAATTCGACGATGACCTGATGACCATCCTGGCCCCGCCCAACGGATGACGCTGTAGTAGGTCTGTTGTTTCTCTGTTGTTTGTCTGTTGTCTCTCTGTTGTTTCTCTGAGCTGACATGTTCACAGGTATCATCTCCGACGTCGCTACCATCGTTGCCGCCTCGCCGACTCCGGCCGGCCGCGAGTTCGTGGTGCGCTCGGTGTATGACGGAATCACCGACGGCGAGAGCATTGCCTGCGATGGCGTCTGCCTCACTGTGCGTGAATCGGGCGCGGGAACCTTCACCGTGGCGGCCGTCACCACGACGATCGAGCGCACCACGCTCGGCGCGTGGACCGCGGGGCGCCGCATCAACACCGAACGGTCGATGGCGCTGGGCGAACGGCTCGGCGGTCACCTCGTGGCTGGCCATGTGGATACGGTGGCCGACGTGACTCGCGTCGCAACCCACGGCGATGCGCTGCTGGTGGATCTCGCGCTGGGCGCCGAGTGGATGCCCCTGATGGTGCCGCACGGCTCCATCGCCGTGAATGGCGTAAGCCTCACCGTGAACGAACTCCGCGACGGCGGCGTGCAGATCTCGCTGATCGAGTATACCCTGCGTCACACAATGCTCGGCGACCTGCGCGCCGGCGACCGTGTCAATATCGAGGCCGACATGATTGGTAAGTACGTGCAGCAACTCGCCGCGCCCCATCTGCCATCTGCCATCTCCCATCTGCCATCCGCGTAATGCCCTTCGCGACCATTGATCAGGCGCTCCACGATTTGCGCACCGGCAAGTTCATCGTCGTCGCCGACGATGAAGACCGCGAGAACGAGGGCGACCTCGTGCTCGCGGCGGAGTTCATCACGCCGGAGAAGGTGAACTTCCTCATGCACGCCAAGGGCATGATCTGCGTGGCGCTGAGCCCTGAGCGCGTCCGGCAGCTCGACTTGCCCATGATGGGGAATGAGAACACCGACGCGCTCCGCACCGCCTACACCGTGACCATTGATGCGGTGCGCCGCTACGGCGTGACCACCGGCATCAGCGCCGCCGACCAGGCCGCGACGATCCGGCGGTGCGCCGAGCCGCTCGCGGTCCCCTCTGATTTCCGGCGTCCCGGGCACGTGCACCCGCTGTGCGCGCGCGAGGGCGGCGTGCTCGAGCGCGTGGGCCACACCGAGACCGCCGTGGACCTGATGCGGTTGGCGGGACTGCAGCCGGCCGGTGTCATCTGCGAGATCCTCACCGAGGATGGCTCCACCGCCAAGCGGCCGCAGCTCGAGCAGTTCTGCAAGAAGCACGGCCTGACCTTCATCACGGTGGCGCAGCTCGTGGCGCACCGCCTGCAGAACGAGCGACTGGTGCATAGAGTCGCCGAGGCGAGACTGCCCACCGAGTTTGGCGAGTTCAAGGTCATCGGCTACCAGAATGACGTGGACGACCGCGAGCATGTGGCGCTCGTGATGGGCGACGTGGAGGGCGGCGAGGACGTGCTGGTGCGCATGCACTCCAAGTGCCTCACCGGCGACACCTTCCATTCGCTGCGCTGCGACTGCCGCTGGCAGTTGCACGAGGCCATGCGACTCGTCACCGAGGCCGGCCGCGGCGTGATCGTCTATCTCGACCAGGAAGGACGAGGCATCGGCCTGCTCAACAAGCTGAAGGCGTATGAACTGCAGGACCTCGGCGCCGACACCGTGGAGGCCAACGAGAAGCTCGGCTTCGCGCCGGACCTCCGGAACTACGGCATCGGCGCGCAGATCCTGCTCGACCTCGGCCTCAAGTCTATCCGGCCGATTACGAACAATCCCAAGAAGCTGGTGGGCCTCGAGGGCTACGGACTTCGCCTCAGCGATCGCGTGCCGATCATCTCGCCCGCGACGACCGAGAACGCCAACTACCTCGAAACCAAGGTGCGCAAGCTCGGGCACCTGCGGGCGCTGTGATGGCCGAGTTCGAGGGAACGCCCAGCGGGGCCGGACGCCGCTTCGTCGTCGTCGCGAGCCGCTTCAACGAGACGGTGACACAGTCGCTCGTCAACGGTGCGCTCGACTGCCTCGTGCGCCATGGGGCACGGGCCGACGACGTGGACGTGGTGTGGGTGCCCGGCGCGTGGGAGCTGCCGGCGGCGGTGGCGCGCGTGCTGATGAGTGAACGCTACGATGCGGTCGTGGCCTGCGGCGCCGTCATCCGCGGCGAGACGCCGCATTTTGACTTCGTGGCTGGCGAGGCGTCGCGCGGACTCTCGATGCTGCAGGGCGAGTACGGCGTGCCCATCGGCTTCGCCCTGCTGACGACGGACACGCTGGAGCAGGCGCTGCAGCGCGCCGGCGGCGGCCACGGCAACAAAGGGTGGGACGCGGCGCTCGCCGCCATGCAGATGGCCGACCTCTTCGGACTGCTGGACGCGGGCAACGACGCCGGGGACGACTGATGGCTCGACTTGAGACGCGTGGCCGGGCGCGGGCGCTTCAGGCGCTGTACGCATGGGACCTGCGCGACGGCCAGCCGCTCGACCGTGTTGCACTGCTGCTCTGGGACGACCTCGAGGTTGCTCCCGAGGAGCGCGCCTTCGCCGATGCGCTGCTGCGCATCGTCCAGGCGCAGGGGACGGAACTGGACGCCGAGCTTGGGGAAGTCACGACCAACTGGCGTATCGAGCGCCTGGGGGCCATTGAGCGCTGCGTGCTGCGCCTCGCCGCCGCCGAGCTGTCGCAGGGCAGCACGCCGCCGCGCGTCGTCCTGCAGGAAGCGGTGCGGCTCGCCGAGCGATTTGGCAGCGAACAGAGCGCGCGCTTCGTGAATGGGGTGCTCGACGCCCTCGCGCGACGCATGGGGCGCCTCTAGTGCGCCTGCTGGTGGTCAACTGGCAGGACCGCGAGAATCCGCTGGCCGGTGGCGCCGAAATCCACCTGCACGAGATCTTCGAGCGACTGGCCACGCGCGGGCACGAGGTCACCATGCTCTGCGGCGGCTGGCCGGGATGCCCGCCGCGCGCCCGGCTCGGCGGCATCGACGTGCACCGTACCGGCATCCGACAGACGTTCGCCCTCACGGCCTTTCCGTACTTCCGGCGCCATCTCGCCGCGCGCCCGTTCGACGTCCTCGTTGAGGACATCAACAAGATGCCGCTGTACACCCCGCTGTGGGGCGCGCGCCGCGTGGTGGCCTGCGTGCCGCACCTCTTTGGCGGCACCGCGTTCCAGGAACTGGCGGCGCCGCTCGCCGCCGCTGTGTGGCTCTCGGAGCGTCCCATCCCGTGGGTCTACCGCCGCACGCCATTCGAGGCCATCAGCGAGAGCACGGCCGACGACCTCGTCGGGCGCGGGATTCGGCGGGAACAGGTGCGCGTCATCTACCCGGGCGCGTCGTGCGACTACTACACGCCGGACGCGGCCCAGCGCTCCCCGACGCCGGTCTTTGCGTACCTCGGACGGCTCAAGAAGTACAAGGGCGTGGACCTCGTCATCCGGGCCTTCGCGCGCGTCGCCGACACGAGGGCCGTGCTCGAGATCGCGGGGGAGGGGGATTACCGCCCGGCGCTCGAAAGCCTGGCTGCGTCGCTTGACCTGACCGGTCGCGTGCGGTTTCTTGGCTTTGTGGGCGAAGATGAGAAGCTGGCGCTGCTGCGCCGCGCGTGGGCCACGGCCTTTGCGTCACCCAAGGAAGGGTGGGGGCTCACCAACATCGAGGCCTCGGCGTGCGGAACGCCGGTG
>JBAZTM010000150.1:0-4657 GCA_041661925.1 Gemmatimonadaceae bacterium | reverse complement strand
GTCGTCGGCTGCGGGGCCGTCAGCTTGATCCCGTCCGGCGCCTTGAACTCGATCTGGTGCGAGTACCCGAGCGCGAAGAGCAGGCCGTACGGCTTCGGTTCCGCCTTGTAGCCGACGCCCGTGATCTCGAGCTGGCGCACATAGCCCTTGGTCACACCCTCGATCATGTTGAACAGCAGGGTGCGCGACAGGCCGTGCAGCGACTTGTGGCCCGGATCGTCCGACGGCCGCGTCACCGACACCTGGGCGCCGTCCACCGCGACGGTCATCGCCGGGTTGAACGTGCGCTTGAGTTCGCCCTTCGGCCCCTTCACCGTGACCACCGAGCCGGCGACGGAAACCGTCACACCAGCCGGAATGTCCACGGGGAGCTTTCCAATTCGTGACATGTCGTTGCCCCCTACCAGACGATGGCGAGGAGTTCGCCGCCGGTGCGCGCCTGGCGCGCCTGCCGGTCGGTCATCAACCCCTGCGACGTGGACAGGATGGCGACGCCAAGCCCGTTACGGACACGCGGGATCTCCGTGACCCCGACGTACTTGCGGAGCCCGGGGCTCGAGACGCGCTGCAGCTGCCGGATCACCGGCTGGCCGCCCTGCGCGTACTTGAGGGCGACGCGCAGCACGGTCGTCCCCTGCTCGGTCGTCACGAGCTTGTAGTCCGTGATGAAGTTCGTCTCCTTGAGGAGGCGGGCGATCTCGGTCTTTACCATCGAAGCCGGCATATCCACGCGGCGGTGCTTCGACCCGACAGCGTTCCGGATCCGCGTAAGCATATCGGCGATGGGATCGGTCATGCTCATGATGTTTCTCTGATCTCCTCTGGTTTCTGTCGCGAGGGACAGACCTGTAGGAAGTGAAAGTGATGGGAGATCGGAGACGGGCGACGGGAGATCTTCTTACTCCCTTCTCCCATCTCCCATCTGCCTCTTACCAGCTTGCTTTCCGCACACCCGGCAACAGCCCGTTCAGCGCCATGTCGCGCAGCGCAATACGGCTCAGGCCGAACGCGCTCTCGAACCCGCGGGCGCGGCCGGTCATCTGGCAGCGGTTGCGGATGCGGGTCTTGGACGAGTTGCGCGGCAGCTTCTGCAGCGCAAACTGCGCCGCCGTCTTCTCGTCGTCCGACGCGTTCGGGTTCTGGATCACCGCTTTCAGCGCCTTCCGCTTGGCGGCGTAGCGCTGGGTGAGCTTCTTGCGGCGCTCGTTCTTCTCGATGCTGCTCTTCTTGGCCATGATCCGGTCCGGTTAGTGCTTGACCACGACGGGCTTCTCGTCGCCGCGGAACGGCATGCCGAGTTCGCGCAGCAGCGCGAGCGCCTGGTCGTCCTTGGTCGTCGTCGTGACGAACGTGATGTCCATCCCGTGGATCTGCTCTACCTGATCGTAGTTGATCTCCGGGAAGATCATCTGCTCCTTCACGCCCATCGAATAGTTGCCGCGTCCGTCGAACGAGCGCGTCGACAGGCCGCGGAAGTCGCGCACGCGGGGCAGCGCCGTCGACACGAAGCGGTCGAGGAACTCCCACATCCGCGCGCCGCGCAGCGTCACGCTGGCGCCCACTTCCTGGCCGGCGCGCAGGCCGAAGTTGGCGATCGACTTCTTCGCCTTCTTCCGCACCGGCTTCTGGCCGCTGATCACGGCCAGCTCGTCGACCACGGTGTCGAGCACCTTGGGCGTCTTGATCGCCTCGCCCATGCCGACGTTCAGCACGATCTTCTCGAGCTGCGGCACTTCATGCGGGTTCGTCAGCCCGAACTGCGCGGCCAGCTTGGGCCGCACCGTCTGGGCGTAGTAGTCGCGCAGCCGCGGCGCCGCCACGGGGAGCTTGTCCCCCTTGTGCGCCGTGGGGATCATGGAGCTCCCCTTCTCGGTCCGTCCGCCCTTCGCGCCGCTCTTGCCGGCGCCCGCCTTTTCTTTCGTTGCCATCGTCTCTGGTCCTCAGGCCTTAGCGGTTGCGCGGAATCGCGTCGCCGCTCTTCACGCTGATGCGCTCCTTCGTGCCGTCGGTGTCAATCCGGCGGCGCGTCCGTGTCGGGGTCCCCGACTTCGGATCGAGCAGCATCACGTTGGAGACGTGCACCGGCGCCGGCATGTCGATGATGCCCGACTGCTCGTCGGCGTTGCGCGCCTTGCGATGCCTCTTCACGATGTTGACCCCGTCGATCACCACGCGCGACGTCTTCGTCAGCACGCGGATCACCTTCCCTTCCTTGCCCTTGTCCTCGCCGCGCATCACGCGCACGGTGTCGCCCTTCGTCACGGGGAGCGCCTCGCGCTCCGCGTTGATGGCGTGGCGCCGCGTCAGCCGCGAGCCCAGGGTCTTGCGATGCTTCAGGACACGCATTTAGAGCACCTCCGGCGCCAGCGAGACGATCTTCATGTACCGCTTCTCGCGCAGCTCGCGCGCCACGGGTCCGAAGATGCGGGTCGCCCGCGGCTCGCCCTTGTCATCAATGATCACGACGGCGTTCTCGTCGAAGCGGATGTAGCTCCCGTCCTTGCGGCGGGTCTCCTTCACCGTGCGCACCACGACGGCGCGCGCGACGTCCGACTTCTTCACCGTCCCGTTCGGCAGCGCGTCCTTCACCGCCACGATCACCTGGTCACCCAGGCGGGCGTAGCGACGGCGCGTGCCGCCGAGTACGCGGATCACCAGCGCGCGCTTGGCGCCGCTGTTGTCCGCGACCTTCACGACGGATTCCTGTTGGATCATGGCCCGCTCCTCCTACTGCGCGCGTTCGAGGATTTCGACCACGCGCCACCGCTTGTCCTTGGACAGCGGGCGGGTCTCGGTGATCCGCACCACGTCGCCGACCTTCGCCGAGTTCTGCTCGTCGTGGGCCTTCAGGCGCGTCGTGCGGGTCACCATCTTGCCGTACACGGGATGCGGCACGCGACGCTCGATCGCGACCACCACCGTCTTCTGCATCTTGTCGCTCACCACCTTCCCGGTGCGCACCTTGCGCGCGGGACGGGCGGCGGCAGCAGCCTTCGTCTGTTCAGCCATGGGTTATTCCTCGGGTCAGCGGCCAGCGGCCGCGCCCGCGGCCTTCTCGCGCAGCACGGTCTTGAGCCGCGCGATGTCCTTGCGGATCACGCGCAGGCGCAGCGGGTCTTCCAATGGTTCGGTTGCACGCCGGAACCGCAGGCGGAACCGTTCCTCTTCAAGCTCCTTGATGCGCGCCGCAATCTCGGCGCCGCTCAGGTCGCGAATTTGTCCGGCCTTCATTCGGCGTGCGCCTCCTCGCGGACCACGAACTTGGTGCGGAGACCCAGCTTGGCGGCGGCAAGCGCCATCGCCTTCTGGGCCAGTTCCTTGTCAACGCCCTCGATCTCGAACAGCACGCGGCCGGGCTTCACCACCGCCACCCAGCCCTCCGGCGACCCCTTGCCCTTGCCCATGCGGGTCTCGGCCGGCTTCTTCGTGATCGGCTTGTCGGGGAAGATGCGGATCCACACCTTGCCGCCGCGCTTCACGTGGCGGGTCAGCGCGACACGCGCCGCCTCGATCTGCCGGTTGGTCACCCACCCCGGCTCGAGCGACTGCAGGCCGTAGTGCCCAAACGACACCTCGGCCCCGCGCGTCGCCAGCCCGCGCGTGCGCCCCTTGAACATCTTGCGGAATTTGACTCGCTTCGGACTCAGCATCGGTCAGCGCCTCACGCGTCGGACGAGTACGTGGTCGAGCTGCGACGCCCTTCCACCATTTCGCCCTTGAAGATCCAGACCTTCACGCCGATCGTCCCGAAGGTCGTCTTCGCCGTGCTGGTCGCATAATCGATGTCGGCGCGCAGCGTGTGGAGCGGCACCCGCCCTTCGCGGTACCCTTCCACGCGCGCGATCTCGGCCCCGCCCAGGCGCCCGCCGCACTTCACCTTGATGCCCTCCGCGCCCATGCGCATCGCGCTCTGCACCGCGCGCTTCATCGCGCGCCGGAACGAGATGCGCTGCGCCAGCTGCGCGGCAATGTTGTCGGCGACCAGCTGCGCCTCGATCTCCGGGCGCTTGATCTCCTCGACATTGATGCCGACGTCCTTGCCCGTGATCTGCTGCAGCTCGGACTTCAGCCGCTCCACTTCCTCGCCCTTCTTGCCGATCACCACACCCGGGCGGCCCGTGTGCAGGGTCACCACGACCTTGCCCGGCTTGCGCTCGATGTTGATGTCGGCAATCGCCGGGCTCGCGTTCCCCGGGAACCGGCGGAGCCGCAGGTACTTCCGGAGGAGGTCATCCTCCTTCACCAGCTGCGGATAGTCCTTCGTGGCAAACCACTTCGAGCGCCAGTCCTTCGTGACACCCAGGCGGAAGCCGATCGGATTCGTTTTCTGTCCCATTAGCGCCCTTCCTTCTCGGCCACGATGATGTGGATGTGGCTGGTCCGCTTGTGAACGGGGGTCGCCCGGCCCATCGCCGCTGGCGTCCACCGCTTGAGCTTCGGTCCTTCGTCTACCGTCGCCACCTTCACGTACAGCTGGTCCACGTCCAGCGACGCATTCGTCGTCCGGGCGGCCTGCTCGGCGTTCGCGACGGCGCTCTTCAGCACCTTCGAGATCTGCTTCGCGGCGTGCTTCTTGGAGAACTGGAGCAGCGCGAGCGCGTCGTTCACCCCAAGACCGCGGATCTGGTCAATGACCAGCCGCATCTTGTAGGGACTC
>JBAZTM010000149.1:0-4674 GCA_041661925.1 Gemmatimonadaceae bacterium | reverse complement strand
GGTCGCTGTACGCCGCCGTGGGCAAGCGCCTCACCTACGTGCTGAACGTGGCGGCGCGCGCCATCACCAAGCATGCGCTCAACGTGCACGCCGGCCACGACGACTACCACGCCGTGGATGACACCGGCTTCTTCCAGCTCTTCGCCAAGGACGTGCAGGAAGGCGCCGACCTCAACCTCGTCGCGCACCGCATCGCCGAGCTGTCGCTCAACCCGGGCATCATCGCGCAGGACGGCTTCCTCACGAGCCACGTCATTGAGTCGGTGCTGCTCCCCGAGCGCGAGCTCATCAAGGAGTACCTCGGCGATCCGTCGGACATGATTGACAGCCCGACCCCGGCGCAGCGCCTCGTCTTCGGCGCCAAGCGGCGCCGCATTCCCGAGATGTTCGACCTCGACTACCCAGCGATGCTGGGTGTCGTGCAAAACCAGGACAGCTATGCGCAGGGCGTCGCCGCCCAGCGCCCGTTCTACTTTGACCACATTGCCGATCTTGCCGACCAGGCCTTCACGGAGTTCTCGCTGCTCACCGGGCGGCACTACGCCCGCGTCACGGGCTACCGGCTCGACGACGCCGAATGGGTGATCGCGGGGCAGGGTTCGGTGGTGAGCAACGCCGAGGCGGTGGTGGACTACCTGCGCGAAACGCGCGGCCTCAAGGTGGGCGTGCTCAACCTCACGATGTTCCGCCCGTTCCCGTCCGACCTCATCACCAGGATGCTCGCCGGCAAGAAGGGCGTCGTGGTGATGGAGCGCACCGACCAGCCGCTGGCGGTGGACCCGCCGATGCTGCGCGAGATTCGCGCCGCGCTGTCGAAGGGCGTGGAGAATGGCCGCAACGCCAACGTCCACGAAGGTCTGATGGCGCTGCGTCCCGAGCAGATCCCCAATTTCTTCTCGGCCTGCTTTGGACTCGGCAGCCGCGACCTGCAGCCGGGCGACATCATCGCCGCGGTGGACAACATGCTGCCGGGCGGCACCGGACGCCGCCAGGTGTACGTGGGCATCGACTTCATTCGTGAAGGCACCAAGCTGCCCAAGCTGCAGATCTGGCAGGAGACGCTGGAAGACCAGTATCCGAACCTGAAGTCGCTGACGCTGGATGCCTCGACGAGCGTGAACCTGCTGCCCAAGGGTTCCACCGCGCTGCGCATCCACTCGGTGGGTGGCTGGGGCGCCATCACAATGGGCAAGAACCTGTCGATGACGGCCTTCGAGCTGTTCGACATGCACATCAAGGCGAACCCGAAGTACGGTTCGGAAAAGAAGGGCCAGCCGACGACGTTCTACGCGGTGATGGCGCACGAGCCGATCCGGCTCAACTGCGAACTCAAGAACGTTGACGTGGTGCTCTCGCCCGACCCGAACGTCTTCCGCCACAGCGACCCGCTGGCCGGTCTCGCCCAAGGCGGCGTCTTCGTCATCCAGACCGACCTCACGCCTGAGGCCTTCTGGCAGACGCTGCCGGGGACGGCGCGCCGCACGATCATCGACCGGAAGATCAAGATCTACTGCCTCGACGCCTTCGCCATCGCCATGAGCGAGGCCTCGGACGTCGAGCTGCGCTACCGCATGCAGGGCGCCGCCTTCATGGGCGCGTTCTTCCGCACGTCGCCGATTCTCGCGCGCGAGAAGCAGACCGAAGAGGCGCTGTTCAAGGGCATCGAGCACCAGCTGCAGAAGAAGTTCGGCGGCAAGGGCGCGCGGGTCGTGGAAGACAACGTCCGCGTCATCCGCCGCGGCTATGACGAAGTGAAGGAAGTGGTGCCGGTCGGCGGCGATTTCGCCGAAGAGAAGGGGGCGGTTCCGCACATGCCGGTGCTGCTCGAGGCGCCCAACGCGGAGCAGGGCATCGGGCACGAGGGGCGTTTCTGGGAGCAGGTCTGCTCGATGTGCAAGATCGGACAGGACGGCATCGCCGATCCGTTCGCGGCCATCAGCGCCATCCCGGCGGCCACAGGCGCCGTGCGCGACATGAGCGGCGTGCGCCTCGAGGTGCCGCATTTCATCGCGGAAAAGTGCACGGGGTGCGCGCAGTGCTGGATCCAGTGCCCCGACTCCGCCATCCCGGGCCTCGTGAGCGGCTTTGACGACGTGCTGAACGCCGCCATTGACGTCTCCATGAACGGCAACCGGATGGAGCGCATCCGTCCGATGGTGAAGAACTGGGCCAAGGAAGCGCAGAAGATCTTGCAGAAGGATCCCACCATCAAGGTGCCGGTCGCCTTCGCCACGGCTTACGAGAACGTCGCGAACAAGATGGGCTGGGATGCCGAGCGGCGCGCCGCCACCGACGCGGAGTTCCACGTGGTGCAGGCGCGCATCGGCAACTTCCCGCTCGCGCGCACCAAGCCGTTCTTCGACGCGCTCGAAGGCAAGAGCAAGGGCTCGGGCGGACTCCTCTCGATCACGATCAACCCCGAGACATGCAAGGGCTGCAACTTGTGCGTCGAGGTCTGCCCGGACGGCGCGCTCGAGACCATCAAGCAGGACGAACCGTCCCTTGTGTCGCTCCGCAGCAACTGGGAGATGTGGAACAAGCTCCCGGATACCGACGACCGCTTCATCAACGTCAGCGACGTGGATGAGGGGATCGGCGTGCTCTCGTCGCTGCTGCTCAAGAAGACGACGTATCGCGCCATGGTGGGCGGTGACGGTGCCTGCATGGGATGCGGCGAGAAGACCGCGGTGCACCTGATCCTGTCCACGATCTTCGCGCAGATGACGCCGAAGGTCACTAGGCACGTGGCCAAGCTCGACGCGCTGATCACGTCACTCGAAGACAAGGCGCGCGAGATCGTGGGTTCGACCACCGACCTCGCCGCGGCACTCAGCGGCAAGGGCGAGGCGGTCAAGCTTGATGCCGCGCACCGGCACCAGCTCGAACTCATCGGCAAGGCGATCACCGAAATGAAGGACCTGCGGTGGCGCTACGTCGAGGGGCCCAGCGGCAAGGGACGCGCGATGGTCGGCATGGCGAACTCCACCGGTTGCTCGTCCGTCTGGGCATCGACCTATCCATACAATCCGTATCCGTTCCCGTGGGTCAACCACCTCTTCCAGGACTCGACCTCGGTGGCCGTGGGCCTCTTCGAAGCGCACATGCGCAAGATGGGCGACGGTTTCATTGCGGTGCGCCGCGCCGAGAAGCTGGTGGAAAGCACCTACGACCACGTGGCCGACGAGGCGAAGTTCAAGACCTTCACGTGGCTGGATTTCACGGACGAGGAGTTCTTCCTCTGCCCGCCGATCATCGCCATGGGCGGCGACGGCGCGATGCTCGACATCGGGTTCCAGAACCTCTCGCGCCTGCTCGCGTCGGGCAAGCCGATTCGCGTGGTGATTCTCGACACGCAGGTTTACTCGAACACGGGCGGCCAGGCCTGCACCTCGGGTTATACGGGGCAGGTGGCCGACATGTCGGGCTTCGGCAAGGCGCAACACGGCAAGACCGAGACCCGCAAGGAAGTCGGCCTGATTGCGATTGGTCACCGCACCACCTTTGTGCATCAGTCGTCGCAGGCGTCGGCGTCGCACCTCATCGCCGGCGTGCTCAAGGGCATGCACAAGCGGCGCCCGGTGCTCTTCAACATCTATACGCCGTGCCCCGTGGAACACGGTCTCGCGGATGATTGGTCGCATGAAGCGGCGCGCTTCGCGCTCGAGAGCCGCGCCTTCCCGTTCCTGACCTACGACCCGGACGCCGGCTCCACGTTCGCCGACTGCCTGTCGCTCGAGGGCAATCCGTCGCCCGAGTCCGATTGGCCGACGTACGAGATCCGGTACCTCGACGACGATGGCACCGAGAAGACGCTGGAGGTCCCGCTGACGGTGGCGGACTGGGCGGCCACTGAGTCGCGCTTCAAGCAGCACTTCACGAAGCTGTCCAAGGACCTGTACGACTACGCCATCCCGTTCGACGAGTATCTCAAGCTCTCCGCCGAAGATCGCGCCACCAAGACGCCGTTCATTTACACCGTGGACAAGCAGCGCCACCTGCAGCGGCTGAAGGTCTCGCCGGAAATGGGATTGCTCGCCGACGAGCGCCTGCAGCACTGGTCGCAGCTGCGCCAGTTGGCTGGCATCATCGTGTCGGACCAGGCGCGCGACACCGTGTCGGGCGAGATCGAATCCGAGTTCGAGCTCAAGATGACCGCGCTCCGCGCCGAGTACGAGGCGAAGATCGCGCAGCTCAAGAAGGACTACCCGCAGCAGATCGCACGCCGCCTGGCCGAAGGGCTCATGCGGCACGGCGGCGGCGGGGCGCTGGGCGAACTGCTCGCTACGCTGCCGGCGGTGGAACCGACCGGCGGCAATGGTGCGGCGGCTCCGGCGGCCGCGGTTGTGGCGACTCCGGCGCCGGCAGCGTCGGCGCCGGTGGAAGCGGCACCCGCGGCGGCCGCGGTGGCGGTGGCAACAGCCCCTGCCGCTGCTCCGGCGGAAGAAGAGGACGACTCACTCTCTCTCGAGGCGTACATCGACTCGGTGCGCTGCACGAGCTGCAATGAGTGCACCAACCTGAATAAGAAGATGTTCGCCTACAACGCCGCCAAGCAGGCGGAGATCAAGGACGCATCGGCCGGCACGTTCCAGCAGCTGGTGCTGGCCGCCGAGCGCTGCCCGGTGTCGATCATCCATCCAGGGACACCGCTCAACCCGAAGGAGAAGGACCTGG
>JBAZTM010000148.1:0-4678 GCA_041661925.1 Gemmatimonadaceae bacterium | reverse complement strand
CGCAACCATCGCCGCGGGAGTGCGCGCCTCCCCCATCGCCTCAATGGCGCCGAGGCGGATGACCGGCATGTTGGGGCGGCGCAGCAGGCGCTCCGTGGGATTGGCGAGCGCGATGAGCTTCTGCACGCCCTCCGGCGCGGCGAGACGCCCGAGTGTGGAGACGAGCGCCAGCTGTACGTCGAGCTCGTCCTCTTCTTCGATGCGACGGACGAGGGCATGCGTCAGGCGCTCCTCGCGGCGCGACTGAAGCCCAACCGCCGCGGTGAGGCGCACCTCAGGCGCCGCGTCCTGCGCCGCGCGCAAGAGGGCGTCCGCCGCAAAGGCGGAGTCCGTGGCCGCCGCGAGGCCGCGCGTCGCGGCCTGGCGAACGCGCCTGCTCTCCTTGCTGAGCTGCTCGCCGAGCACGCGCTCCATATCGGGATGGCGCAGCGCGACGATCAATTCGATCGCGCGTTCCACCACGGACTCCCGCTGGTCATCCAGCATGGCGAGCAGGGCATCGTTCGTGCCGGGCAGTCGGCTGAGCAGGTCCGTGTATCGCGCCCGCAGCGCACGCGTCGGGGCGCTGCCGATGCGATCGGCCACGGCTTCCGCGCCGTCCTCGCCGAATCGCGCCAGCGCCTGCTCCACCTCGGCGTCACCCTCTGGCGTCTCGGCGTAGCGCATGGCGTACGCACGGGTCAGCGTCGGCTTGGTGAGGCGACGCAGCGTCACCACAAACTGCCGGCGCATCTCGTCGTCCTCGGCGCATGCTTCGCACGCAAACATCGCCAGCAGCAGCCGCACCGACACCGTTATGGATCCCTCGCGCGCCGCCTGCTCGATGGCCGCCTGCACCGGATCCAGCAGCCGCCGCAACGTCGACGGAGTGCTGGCCGTGATCAGGCGCTCGAACAGCTCGCGATGTTCGGGCCCGAGCAGCGCTTCGGCCGCGGCCGGCAACTGCTCAGCGAGCGGCTTGGTGGGAACCTCCGGCGGCGCTTCTTCCTCCGTCTCGGTGGTCGGAGCCTCGGAAAAAGCGGCCGGGAGGTCGGCCGCCGGTGTCGGCGCGTCTGAAGCAGCGGCCGCGATCGTTGTCGGCTCCACTGCCGGCTCCGCTGCCGGCTCCGCTGCCGGCTCCACTGCCGGCTCCGCGGCCGCCTCTGCACCCGGCACTGCACGCGATTCTGCAGCCGGCTCTGCGACGGGCTCTGCACCCGACCCCTTCGATGTCACCGCATCAGGAACGCGGGTGATCTCCAGTTCCATCCACTCGCGCGCCGCGACATCGCCAGCAAACGCCTCCGGCGACTTCCGCCCAGCGGCCACCGCACCCAGCAGCTTCGCGAATCGCTTTACCTCCTCCTGCTTTACGTGATGGCGCACCCGAATGCGTACGATACCCAGAGTGGCCAGCAACGCCTGCAGCGCCGCAACTTCGGGTTGGTCGGTGTTGGCGTCGTGGAGTCCGGCGCGCAGCGTCCCCTCCACGACGGAGATGTCCAGCGCGCCGTGCTTCGCGGCGCCGCGCGCCGACCGCAGCGCCGCCTTCTCGGCGTCAGTATCCACTTTGTCACGCGCGTACAGCGCCACCAGGTGCGCCAGCTGCGTGGTGAACTCGACGTGGCGGTCCATTTCAGGCCGTGGGGTGCGCGTTGTCTGGCTTTCAATCCGGCTCCCGCCTAACATACGCGGGTCCCCCCGTCCTCAACACCCATGACCGCAATGCGCGCACTCTTTCGCTCGCGCGGCGCCGTGCTCGGCGCCGCCGTGCTGCTAGCCTCTGGCTGCCACACCGGGTTTCGTTCGCCTCCCGTCGTGCTCTCGAGCCCCGCCGCCGACCAGATGCGGTCGGACGTGACCTTCCTCGCCAGCCGCGCTCTCGAGGGGCGCGGCACCGGCACCGCCGGCAACGATAGCGCCGCCGTCTTCATCGCCCGTCGCTACAACGCCCTGCGGCTCGCCAGCCTCGCACAGGCCGATCGCCCGTCGTGCGCCCAGGGCGGCGTCATCGGCAAGGCCGAGTGCTTTGTCCTGCCGTTCACGGCCAGCGTTCCGGTGCGCTTCGCGCGTCCGCGCCTGCTCAAGACCCAGAACGTCGCCGCAATCATCCCCGGTAGCGGCCCGCTGGCTGGCGAATATGTCATTGTCGGCGCGCACTTCGACCATGTCGGCCGCGATTCGGCGAGCGCGCGCGACCCGGAGAAGGGGCACGTCATCCGCCCGGGCGCCGATGACAACGGGTCGGGCACGGTGGCCGTGATGGAAATCGCGCGCCGCATCGCGCAGCGTCCCGCCAACCGCTCCGTGATCATCGTGAACTTCTCAGGAGAGGAACTCGGACTCCTGGGCAGCTCGCAGTTCGCCAACAACCTTCCCGTACCGAAGGCGAAGGTGCAGGCGATGGTCAATCTCGACATGGTTGGCCGGATGAGGAACGACAAACTCATCATCTACGGCGTCGCCACCGCCACCGAGATGAAGGGCATCGTGGACAGCGCCAACGTCGAGCCCAAGCTCACCCTCGCCGCCGTGGGTGACGGCGAAGGGCCGAGCGATCACGCCGCGTTCTATCGCAGGGACCTGCCCGTCCTGCACCTCTTCACCGACCTGCACGACGACTATCATTCCGCCGCCGACGTGGCGGAGAAGCTCAACATCGACGGGCTCGTGCGCATCGCCGACTACGCGGAACGCGTCGTGCGCGCCCTCGCCGACCGTCCAGGCCGGCTCACCTTCCAGCGTGTGCAGACGGCAGGCGCCAACCGCCCGTCGGCGCGCCCGGGCGGCGGCGCGTACCTCGGGTCTGTCCCCGACATGGGCGCCGCCGACGTGAAGGGCATGCAACTCTCCGGCGTGCGCCCGGGGAGCCCCGCCGAGAAGGGCGGCCTCAAGGCCGGCGACATCATCATCAAGTTCGGCGGCAAGACGATCAACAACATCTACGACTACACGGACGCACTCGGATCGCACAAACCGGGTGATGTGGTCGAGGTGATGGTGCAGCGGGCGGGGGGGCAGGTGACGCTGCAGATCACCCTGGGCACGCGCGGGTAGGCGATTGAGGATCTGGAATCCGGATTTCGATTCAGGATTGCGACCACGGATCGCGACTGGCGATCGTACGTCGCTGTCCTGAGTCGCAATCCTCGATCGAAATCCGGATTCCAGATCCTTGATCAATCTTTGGTCCTCCGCCCGCTTCCCCGTCCCCCTTCCGGACGGCCATCGCTTTCCGATCGCCAAGTATGCCCTGCTCCGTGACGCGGTGCTGGCCGAGGGCATCGCCGACAGCGCTCACCTGCACGAACCGGCCGCGGTGTCGCGGGAGGATGTGCTCCTCACCCACGACGAGGCGTACCTCACTCGGCTCGAGCGTGGCGCCCTGCCGGCGGCAGAGCAGCGACGGCTCGGCTTTCCGTGGAGCGATGCACTGGTCGTGCGCTCGCTGCGCGCCGCGGGCGGAACGTGTGAGGCCGCGGCGGCGGCGCTCGATGACGGAGTTGCCATGAACCTCGCCGGCGGAACGCACCATGCCTTCGCGACGCACGGCGAGGGGTACTGTGTCCTCAACGACGTCGTCATCGCCTGGCGATCACTCCGGCGTGCCGGGCGCGTCGGCCGCGCCGCCGTCATCGACCTGGACGTCCATCAGGGGAACGGCACGCATGCGCTCTGCGCCGGCGATCCCGGCATCTACACCTTTTCGATGCACGGTCGGCGCAACTACCCGTTTCACAAGGTATCCGGCTCCCTCGACATCGAACTCGAGGACGGAACAGGCGATGCCGCGTATCTCGACCTGCTCGCGGCGGCCTTGCCCCGGGTGCTCCGCGACGGGCGACCGGACATCGTCTTCTATCTCGCCGGCGCCGACCCGCACGAAGGCGACGCGCTCGGGCGGCTGAAGCTCACGTTCGACGGCCTCATGCGCCGCGACCGCATGGTGCTCGAGATGTGCCGCGAGATCGGCATCCCGGTCTGCATCGTGATCGCGGGAGGCTACGGGCGTGAGATCGCGGACACGGTGAAAGTCCATATGCATACCGCGCGCATCGCAACGGAATTTGGATTGTGAGCTCGGATTGGGATTGCGATGATGATCGGCGATTCGGATTTGCGATCAGGATGCGGATTGCCATCCCCATCCAAATCGCCAATCATCCTCGCTAATCATCATCGCAATCCCAATCCGAGCTCCCAATCCATAATCGAAGTCATGTCGACCTCCGGCTTCACCACCACGACGCCAGTTCCCCTCTACTGGCTCTCCCACGGCCCCACGGGCGGAGAGCGCCTGATCGTGCTCCATGGCGGCCCCGGCGCGCATCACGACTATCTGCTGCCGCAGATGCTCGAGCTCGCGGGTGACCGCGAATGCCTGTTCTACGACCAGCGCGGCGGCGGCCGCTCGCGGCACGACGACGATCGCGCGGTGATCACGTGGGAATCGCAGGTGCGCGACCTCGAGGCCGTCGTGCGTGAGTTCTCCCTCGATCCGCTCACCATCGTGGGCTACTCGTGGGGGGCGCTGCTCGCCCTCCTTTACAGCGTGCAGGCGGCGCACGGACACGCCGCGCCAGCCCCGGCGCGGCTCGTCCTCATCGACCCCGCCCCGATCGCGCGGCCATGGCGCCAGCAATTCGAAGCCGAGTTTGCGCGCCGCCAGCATGCCGCACCGGTGCAGGCATTGCGCGAC
>JBAZTM010000147.1:0-4742 GCA_041661925.1 Gemmatimonadaceae bacterium | reverse complement strand
CTTTTTGAGCTTGGCGAGATCAGCCATAGGGTTCGGCGCGCAATTTCAGGCCAGGTTTACAACCTTAGACGGCGTAATCGTCCGGCTGGAAAGGTACGCCGCGGACGGGGCGTATGACAACGGGGGAGGAAGGGCAGACGGCAGACGGCAGACGGCGGACGGCAGACGGCGGACGGCGGACGGCAGACGGGAAACCGCCGCCCGGTCAGACCCCGTGGACCGGGACGCCGCGGACCCAGGTCGCATGGCAGCGCTGGTCACCGTACCAATACGGGAGTTCGCGCACATCCTCGATGTCGAACAGGGCGAGATCGGCGGAGAAGCCGGGGGCCACCTGCCCCGTCTCGGCGGCCAACCCGAGGGCGGCTGCCCCATTGACGGTCGCCGCCAGAACTGCCTCGCTGACGCTCATGCGCAGCTGACTGACCGCCAGGGTGAGAATCAGCGGGAAGTTGACCGTGGGCGACGTGCCGGGATTGAAGTCCGTCGCGAGGGCCACGGCGGCGCCGGTGTCGATGAGGGCCCGCGCCGGGGCCTGTCGATGCCGCCCCAGAAAGAGCATCGTCCCCGGCAGGAGCGTGGCAACCGTTCCGCCGGCGGCGAGCGCCTTGATGCCACCCTCGGAGACCGCCCCGAGGTGATCCGCGCTGACGGCGCCGAGTTCGGCGGCCAGCTCGGCGGCACCGGCCGTCTCGAGCTCGTCGGCATGCAGCTTGAGCAAGAGTCCGTGACGCCGAGCCGCGCCGAGGATAACGCGCGCCTCGTCGGTGGTGTAGACCCCCGGCTCGCAAAAGATGTCGGCGAAGGTGGCAAGCCCTTCAGCGGCAACGCGCGGCAGCATCTCCTCCACGATGAGCGCGATGTATTCGGCGCGCGTGCGCGGCGCGACGCGGAACTCGATGGGGATCTCGTGCGCGCCGAGGAAGGTGGGGACGAGGCGCAGCGGCAGCGCCTGCTGGAGTCGGCGGATCACGCGGAGCGACTTGATCTCGTCGTCGGCGGTGAGGCCGTACCCCGACTTCACTTCGACGGTGGTGGTGCCATACGCGGCGAGGCGCTGCAGGCGCGGCAGGGCGAGGGCGAAGAGCTCGTCCTCGGAGCGCGCGCGCAGGTCGCGCACGGAACTGTGGATGCCGCCGCCACGGCGCGCGATCTCCATGTAGCCGATGCCGGCGGCGCGCTGTTCCTGCTCCTCGTGCCGCGGCTTGCCGAAGATGCCATGGGTGTGCGAATCCACGAGGCCCGGCATGAGGACGCGGCCACCGCAGTCCACGATTTCCGCGCCCGGATGTTCGGCGCGCATCGCGTCCTGCGGCCCGACGGCGACGATGCGCTCCCCCTCGGTGACAACGGCTGCTCCGGTGCGCACCTCCAAGCCTTGCATCTCGGCGCCGCGGCGGGCGCGGGGAGGGCCGGCGGCGGTGACGAGTTGGGCGATGTTCTCGAAACGCGTACGCATTGATATTAAGATAACGTCTCGCCTTGACCTACGTGTTGTCCGAACAACAGGTTCACGGGACGCCACCTTTACTCCCACTCATGTCACCCAAGCACTGGTTAGCGTCGCTGCCCGGAATTCGCTACATCGTGGACCTGCGCCGCGAGATCCAGGCGATGCGCGGTGATGTCGCCCGCCTGCGACAGACGGCGGAGGAGCACCTGGGCGCGACGACCGCGCAGTACGCAGACGCGCTGTTACGCGAGCCGCGGTACGCGGACGCGCGGCACCTCGCGCATTACGAATGGCGAGTCCACTCACAGGGGGGCGAAGACGGGATCATCGCGGAGGTCTTTCGCCGCATCGGCACGCGCACGCGCACTTTCGTGGAGATTGGGGTCGAGTCCGGAGTGGAGTGCACTACCACACTCCTGCTGCGACAGGGCTGGCGCGGCTGGTGGGTGGAGGGTGACCATGCGAACGCGTCACTGGCGCGCACGCTGTTCGCACCGCACGTCGCGTCGGGGCAGCTCACGATCATCGAGGCGATGGTGAGCAGCTCCAACGTGCAGGCCCTGTTGCGCGACGCAGGCGCTCCGGCCGACGTGGACTTGCTGTCCGTGGACATTGACCGGAACACCTGGCATGTGTGGCATGCGCTCACTGCGCTGCGCGCGCGCGCGACGGTGATCGAGTACAACGCGTCGTTCGGGCCGCGGCTCGATTGGGTCATCGCGGACGACCCCGCTAAGTCGTGGAACGGAACAGTTGATTTTGGCGCGTCGCTGGCCGCGTGCGAGCGACTGGGGCGCGAGAAAGGCATGTCGCTGGTCGGATGCACGCTCAATGGCGCGAATGCGTTCTTTGTCGAGGCGGCGTTAGCCGAGACGGAGTTTACGGGGCCATTCACCGCGGAGGCGCTATGGGAACCTCCGCGCTACTGGCTGCGACGGCACGGGGGACACCCCACCGGGCCGTTCGGCTAGGCGGCGAGCCTACGCCAGCAGGTCCTGAAATCTCGAGAGCGTCAGCGGCGCCTGCGCCTCGCCGCGGCAGGCGTAATAGCAGGCGTTGCACGCGATGGGCTTGTAGCCGTTGTACTCGGTCCAGTGCGTGTCGGCCGGAAAGTCCGGGCAGCGCCGTACGAGGCCGCGCGGGTCGATGTGGATCGTCGTCTCGCCCGACCGGCACGGCTCGGGCATCTCGTTGCGCAGGTAGCGTGGCAGCTGCTGCAGGTACCAGTCGGAGTTGGTGATGACGCCGCGATGACGGCGCTTGAACGCGAGAAGATCGTCCACCAGCGACTGGATGCGCGCGTGCTGGTCGGCGCGAATGAGGTGGTCCTTGCTTCCGTTCTTCATGTCGGTGTAGACCGACAGGTTGACGCCGGCGCCGACGGTGTGCGCGTGCCGCACGATGGGGAGGATGTCGCCGAGGTTGTCGTCGCGGATGACGGTGTTGAAGCGCACCGCCATGCCGCGCGCGCTCAGCTGCGGGGCGAGGGCGAGGATCTTGGCGGCCAAACCGGGAATGCCGCGCGCCGTGTCGTGCCGCTCGTCGAGGTAGTCGAGCGAGATGCTGAACTGCGCCAACCCGGCGTCCCACAGCGCCTGCGCGCGCTCGAGCGTCAGCATGCCGCCGTGCGTCAGCAGGCTCATGTAGCAATACGGCACCGCCTTGGCGACCTCGGCGACGATTTCCTCGAGGTCGCGCCGCAGCGTCGGCTCGCCGCCCGTGAACGTGATCATCATCGGATCGAAGGCGCGTGCCGCGTCGGCGAATGACTTCAGCTCATGCGCGCGCTCCGAGGCGGGCGTCTGCCAGTAGTCGCAACCACCGCACGCCGCGTTGCAGCGCATCGTGACCTCGAAGTTGACGAGGACGGGACGACGCGCGAGACGCAACCGCGCGTATTTGAGCGCGAAGGGGAGGAGGTGCCAGGGCTTGAAGCGGGGGCTCAGCATGGGATAGCAAGTTACCGACGGGGAGGAGGACAGGTGCAGGGGCTCAGAAGGAGCGAGGAGTGGAGTGCGGAGGGATGCGTGATAAGGCCTCGTCTCTCACATCCCCTCTCTCCACTCCTCTCTCCTACCAAACCCCTGTACGCCTCCCCTCACCCCACCATCGGCAGCTTCAGCCCCTTCGACCGCGCCGTCTCAATCGCAGTCTCGTATCCTGCATCCGCATGCCGAGCCACCCCAATGCCCGGATCGTTCGTCAGCACGCGCTCGAGGCGGAGGCGCATTTCGGGCGAGCCGTCGGCGACGATCACCTGGCCGGCGTGCAGCGAGTTGCCGATGCCGACGCCGCCGCCGTGATGGAATGACACCCAGCTCGCACCACTGGCGACGTTGAGCAACGCGTTGAGGATGGCCCAGTCGGCCACGGCGTCGGTGCCGTCCTTCATCCCCTCGGTCTCGCGGAACGGCGACGCCACCGAGCCGGTGTCGAGATGGTCGCGGCCGATGACGATGGGCGCCGACACCTCGCCGCGCGCGACGAGATCGTTGAGCGCCACGCCGAACTTGGCGCGGTCCCCCTGCCCCAGCCAGCAGATGCGCGCCGGCAGACCCTGGAAGTGGATGCGCTCCTGCGCCATCGTGATCCAGCGCTTCAGGTGCGCATCGTGCGGGAAGAGCGACAGCACCAGATCGTCGGTGCGCGCGATGTCGGCGGGATCGCCGGAAAGCGCGGCCCAGCGGAACGGGCCCTTCCCCTCGCAGAAGAGCGGACGGATGTACTCGGGGACGAAGCCCGGAATCGTGAACGCGTCCTTCAGGCCGGCATCAAACGCCACCGTGCGAATGTTGTTGCCGTAGTCAAACGCAATCGCGCCCTTGTCCTGCATGGCGCGCATCGCACGCACGTGTTCGACGACACTAGCAATGGCGCGCTTGAGATACGCGTCGGGGGAACGAGTGCGGAGGTCGGAGGCTTCTATCAGCGACATCCCCGCCGGCACATAGCCGTTGAGCATGTCATGCGCGCTCGTCTGATCGGTCACGACGTCGGGAATTACGCCGCGGCGCACGAGTTCAGGCAGTACCTCGGCGGCGTTGCCGACCAGTCCGACCGACAGGCCTCGCTTGGTACCCTGCGCCGCGCGAATCCACGCGAGCGCCTCGTCGAGGTCGGCCGTCATCTTGTCGCAGTAGCCGGTGGCCAGCCGCTTCTCGATGCGCGCGGGATCCACCTCGACGCCGAGGAAGGCCGCGTCGTTCATGGTGGCGGCGAGCGGTTGGGCGCCGCCCATGCCACCGAGGCCGGCGGTAAGCACGAACTTCCCGGCGAGCGAGCCGTTGAA
>JBAZTM010000146.1:0-4841 GCA_041661925.1 Gemmatimonadaceae bacterium | reverse complement strand
GTGTTTGGGGCGTATCGCGAGCCAGTGGTTTTCTGAGAGAAACAACAGGGAGACAACAGAGAAACAACAGAGAAACAACAGAGAGACAACAGACTTTTGGCCAAGCGATCCAGTGCAACCCAGCAGACGGCGCCTTCCGACTGGTGGAAGTCGTACTTCGACGCGGGGTACCTGCGTGAGTACGAGCCGATGTTCAATCTCGAGGAGGACCGCCATCAGGTGGCGCGCCTCATCGAGCTGCTCGGCTTGCCCTCGGGCGCCCGGGTGCTCGACTGCCCGTGCGGGCAGGGGCGGCATGCGCACCTGCTTGCCGAAGCCGGCTTCGACGTGGACGGCGTGGACCTGTCGGCGCCGCTGCTCGCGAAGGCGCGCGCGCGGGGCACCGGGCGCACCCTCCGCTATCGCCGAGGGGACATGCGGCGCCTCCCGCCGGCCTGGTCCGGGCGCTTCGATGCGGTGCTCAACCTCTTTACCAGCTTCGGCTTTTTCGCCGATCCGCGTGACGACGCGCGGGTGGTGCGCGAGTTCGCGCGCGTGCTCACGCCGGGCGGCGTGCTCATCTGGCACGGCGGTGACCGGGACGGCGTGATGGCCAAGTTCGTCGCCCGCGACTGGTGGACGACCGCCGACGGCACCGTCGTGGCGCAGGAGCGGCATTTCGACCCTCTCTCCGGCTTCCTCACGGTGGAGTCGTGCTGGCGGGGCCCGGCGGTGTGGGAGGATCGCACGCATCGCATTCGCCTGTACACGCCCACGCAGCTGGCCGACCTGATGCGCGACGCGGGGCTCGTGGTCGAGCAGTCGTTCGATGGATTCACCGACAACCCCCTGGGCCGCCGGACGAGCGAGATGCTGCTCGTGGCCCGCAAGGACGCCTGAGGTGCGCCATGGCCACGCGTGATCCCCGCATCGACGCATACATCGCCAAGTCGGCCGAGTTCGCGAAACCCATCCTCGAGCACCTGCGCGCTGTGGTGCACGCCGCCTGCCCGGACGTCGAGGAGACGATGAAATGGAGCATGCCGCATTTCGACTATCGTGGCGAGATGATGTGCGCCATGTCGGCGTTCAAGGCGCACGCCGCATTCGGCTTCTGGAAGGGTGCACTGGTGCTCGGGGCAAACGCCCAGAGTCGCGACGCAATGGGCAGCTTCGGGCGCATCACGAGCGTGAAGGAGCTGCCCGCGAAGAGAGTCCTCGTCGGCTACGTGCGGAAGGCGATGGCGCTGAACGACGCCGGCATCAAGGTGGCGCGTCCGAAGAAGCACCCCAAGGCAGCCGTCGTCATGCCGGCCGACCTCAAGGCGGCGCTCATGAAGTCGAAGCGGGCATGGGCGCAGTGGCAGGCGTTCTCCCCGGGGCGCCGCCGCGAGTACCTGGTGTGGGTCCTGGAGGCGAAGCAGGACGCGACGCGTGCGCGCCGGATCTCCGCCATCGTATCGCAGGTGGCGGAAGGGAAGTCGCAGAACTGGAAGTACGAGCGCACGCGCTGACGCTACGGCGTGCGCGCTGACGCTACGGCGCCCGCACCGCGGCCGTGACCACGATCGTCTTGTTGCCCGCGAACGACAGCATCAGTGGCAGCGAATCGCCTGCCGCCAGCTTGCGGCGCAGCGCCGTCACCATGAGGTGCTTGGCTCCTTCCGCGAGCACGAGGCTGTCGTTCGCCGCGATGACCTGCGCGGAGTCGAGCGGCATCATGTGCACCATGCCGCCCATCTCCATGGTCTCATGCAGCGAGACTGATTCGGCCAGCGCTGACGTCGCACCGATGAACGTCACGGGCGCGGTGTCACGGTTGACGATGACCAGGTAGACGGCGCTGACGAGGCCGGAGTCAGCCGGCCGCGCCCACGCCCCATGGACGTCGAGCGGCCGCACGGCGACGACCGCGGTGTCGGATTTGCCGCAGGCGGCGGCGACGGCGATGATCGAAGCGAGGACGCTCAACCGAAGTGTCATGGATGGCCCCTGCAGGCGCGGCGGCGTGCATGCCGCCGAAGAAGCGGGTGAACGATGGGCCGGGCGCACGCGACATCGCATGCGCACCGGCCCTCGTGTGCTGCGGTCAGTGCTGCAATCTACTTGGCAGATCCGCCCAGCGCCGTGTTGAGCCCGCCCAGCAGGTCCATCGTCACCGGGACGATCGTGCCGTTGCCGTTGCCGGTCATCTCGGTGAGTGTCTGCAGGTAGCGCAGCTGCAGCGCCGGCGGGTTGTTGCGAATGATCACCGCCGCCTTGCCGAGCGTTTCCGCGGCCAGGAACTCGCCGTCAGCGCGGATGACCTTGGCACGCTTCTCGCGTTCTGCCTCCGCCTGCGCCGCCATCGACCGCTGCATCGCCTCGGGGAGGAGCACATCCTTGACCTCGACCACCGACACCTTGACGCCCCACGGCTCGGTGTGCTGGTCGATGATCTGCGCGAGCTTCTGGTTGATCTTGTCGCGCTGGGCCAGTAGTTCGTCGAGCTCCGACTGGCCGAGCACGCTCCGCAGCGTCGTCAGCGCGATCTGCGACGTGGCCCGGGCGTAGTGCTCCACCTGGATCAGCGCCTTGGCGCAGTCGACGACCTGGAAGTACACGACCGCGTCCACCTTGATGGTGACGTTGTCGCGCGTGATCAGTTCCTGCGGCTCGACCGTCAGCGTCACCACGCGCGTGTCGATCTTGAACATGCGATCGACGAGCGGGATGATGAAGTTCAGGCCCGGCGTCCGCACCCCGACCAGCCGGCCGAAGCGCAGCATCACGCCGCCCTCGTACTGCTTCACGATCCGCACGCCGAACTTGAACAGGAAAATGACAACTGCGGCGGCGATGATGTACTTCACAGTGTTGGCGTCCATGCCAGCGTCTCCGGATTGTTAGTCACGACCAGCGTCTACGACGTGAACTTCGAGTAGCCCTTCAACGGCTGCCGCACCGGCGGCTTTTCCTTCATCCATTCCTTCGGGAACGTCTCCACCGAGCCCCAGAGGGGGAGGAGGCGCGAGAACACGAAGATCACCACGAACGGCAGGCAGAGAATCACGGCGGCGGCGATCAGCCCTTCGCGCCCGTAGATGTCGATCTGGAAGTTCAGGAAGCCGCGCAGGCTCTTCGAGAACATCTGCCCACCCATGACGACGTTCCAGCGCATGGCGCCCACCTGGGCCAGCAGCAGCAGGCCGCAGACAACCCCGATCACGTTGCGCACGGCGGCCGGGATGCGCTGCTTGAACACGACCACCGCGCCCATGGCGAGGAACGGTATCACCGAGCCGAGCAGGATCTGGATGATGAACATGCTGACGAAGAGCTTGCCGGTGACGAGCTCCTTCAGGATGATCCAGTCCTCATTGGCCATGTACGCGTGGTTGATCAGCTCCAGCAGCTCGAGCGCGACGTCGATGATCAGGAAGTACCACGCCGTCTCGATGAGCGCGTGCACGCATTCGCCGTCGATCGCGCGCTTGTTCACCCATTGGATGATGATGTAGCAGATCATCACCATCGCCACGCCCGACACGATGGCGCTGAGGAGGAAGATCACCGGCATCAGCGGGCTCGCCCACCAGGGATTCGCCTTGATGGCGCCGAAGATGAAGCCCACGTACCCGTGCAGGCCGCACGCCGCCGGGATGCCGATCGCGGCCAGGACCACCATCACCCGGCGGTCCAGTGCCTTGGCCTCCTCGGAGATGTCGAGAATGCCCAGGGCGAGCAGCCAGTAGACCGGCTTGAGCGCGGGGTACTTCGTCTCGTTGTAGAGGTGGACGATGTCGGTCCGGTAGACGAGCCAGATCTCGACCGCGAGAATGAACAGGTAGGCGGAATAGATGAAGCCGAACCCCGCCATCGCCGACGTCAGGTTGGGCGTGAACATGATGTTCAGCGCCCGTTCAGGATGCCCGAGGTGGTTGAGCAGCGGCAGCGTCGCGAAGAGCAGGAAGGCGAAGGCCATCACCATCGCGAAGCGGCTCACCGGCTTCAGTTCGTCCTTGTCGAACACGTGGTGCAACGACGAGATAATGAACGCGCCGGCCACGATCCCCGTGATGTACGGGTACAGGACGATCATCGACGTCCAGTAGATGTGCGCCTGGTTGGGGAGGACGTACCCCTCGGTGATGTAGTGATGCATCTAGATCACCTCGGAGTCGAGCCCGATGTAGCGCGTGCGCGGCCGCGTGCCGAGGTACGACTTCAGCACTTGCACCCGGTTGGTCGCCAGGATCCGGCTGATCTTGCTCTCCGGATCGCTCACGTTGCCGAAGATGCGCGCATCGGCCGGGCACGAGACCACGCAGGCGGGAAGCAGGCCCTTCGTCACGCGATGATGGCACCACGTGCACTTGTCCGCCGTGTGCGTGCGCGGGTCGATGTACCGCGACCCGAACGGGCAGGCCTGCACGCAGTAGCCGCAGCCGACGCAGTGTTCATGGTCCACCAGCACCACGCCCTCGTCGGTCTTGAACGACGCCCCTACCGGGCAGACCTGGATGCACGGGGTGTCGATGCAATGGTTACAGAGCTTCGGCACGAAGAAGCCGCGCATTGGCTCCTGTTCCGCGCCACTCGGATGGTTGCGCGTGGGGAGCGGGTCGGCGAACCCGTCTTCGCCGCCGTTGGGCGAGTTCACGAAGACCTCGCCGTCGGGGTAAAACGTGTACTGCTCCACCCACGTGCGGTTGTACCCGTCGGGCACGTTGTTCTCGGCGCGACAGGCGCGCACGCAAGAGCCGCAGCCGATGCACTTGGTGGTGTCGACCACGAAGCCGTAGATCACGCCCTTCCCGATCTCGGCCTCGGCGCGCGACTTCGCGTCCGCCCCTGCCTGCGGCAGGCGCAGCAGCGCGGTG
>JBAZTM010000145.1:802-4911 GCA_041661925.1 Gemmatimonadaceae bacterium | reverse complement strand
CAACAAGGCGCTGCGCGATGACCCGCTCTATATCGGCCTCGCGCAGGAACGCATGCGCGGCCCGGCGTATGATGAGTTGGTTGACGAGTTCGTGAAGGCGGTGCAGGAAGTCTTCCCGAAGGCCTGCATCCAGTTCGAGGATTTCGGCAACACCAACGCCTTCCGCATGCTGCACAAGTACCGCGACAATGTGTGCACCTTCAACGATGACATCCAGGGCACGGCCGGTGTCACGCTCGCGGGTCTGTATTCCACGCTGCGGATCACCGGCGGCAAGCTGACCGAGAAGAAGTTCCTTTTCCTGGGCGCGGGCGAAGCCGGGGTCGGCATTTGCGACCTGATCGTGACGGCGCTGATGGCGGAAGGCCTGACGCAGGCCGAGGCGCGCGAGCGGTGCTGGCTGGTCGACTCCAAGGGGCTCGTGGTCAAGAGCCGCACCGACCTCGCCGAGCACAAGCTGCCGTATGCGCACGACCATGCGCCAATGCCCGACCTGCTGGCCGCGGTCGAGGCCCTTAAGCCGACGGCGCTCATCGGTGTCTCGGGCACGCCGCAGGCGTTCACGGAAGACGTGGTGAAGGCGATGGGTCGCCTGAACAAGCGTCCCGTCATCTTCGCGCTCTCCAACCCGACGTCGAAGGCCGAGTGCACGGCGGAGCAGGCGTACACGTGGACCGATGGACGCGCCATCTTCGCCAGCGGCAGCCCGTTCCCGGCGTTCACGCTCAATGGCAAGACCCACATCTCCGGGCAGGGTAACAATTCGTACATCTTCCCGGGCGTTGGACTCGGCGTGATTGCCACCGAGTCCACGCGCGTGACGGATGAGATGTTCTTCGTGGCCGCCAAGACCCTGGCGACGCTCGTGAAGGAAGAGGACCTCGCCGCGGGGAGTGTCTATCCCGACCTGCAGCGCATTCGCGAGGTCTCCGCGAAGATCGCGGTGGCCGTCGCGGAGGTCGTATTCGCGCGCAAGCTCACCAAGATGCCGCGTCCGGCCGACATCGCGGCCCACGTCAAGGCACAGATGTACCAGCCGGAATACGACCAGTACGTGAAGGGCTAGGACGGCACTGTCAGCTGGGGCAGCACAGGGGGCGCCGCGACTCATCGCGGCGCCCCGTTGTCATTCCGGTCGTCCTCTGGGACGTCGACCACTCTGCCCCGTGATTGCCGTCACGGGCGGTCCTCGCGGGTTACACAGGCAAGTCGGGTGCGTGTATCGGCGGCACTGCGACCGCTCGGGCGACCCGTCAGGCCTGGAGCAAGTCCGTGATCGCCGCGACAACCTCCTCGGCGCGGAAGGGCTTCTGGAGAAAGCGACAGTCGCCACGTCGCAGTTCGGACTCGATGCGTTCGTCATCGGAATACCCCGAGACGTAGAGCACCGGCATTGACGGGTACCGCTTGCGGACCGCCGCCGCGAGATCAACGCCCGACATTTCGGGCATTGAAACATCCGTCAGCAGCATCGTTGGCGGCCGCGAGGCAGACGCGAGGTATGCCAGGGCCGCCTCGCCGCTGGCGACGGCGGTGACGTGTCCACCATGGCGTTCGAGCAGGCGCCTGGTGACGCGCCGAATGATTGGTTCATCGTCAACCAGGAGGATGCTGACATCGTTCGGCAGCCCGATGTTGCGTTGCTCGGCGTTTGGCGGCGCGACGTTGCCCGCGTCCGCATGCGGAAAGAGCAGCGTAAAGGTCGTACCGCTCCCGACGACGCTTTGCAGCTGGGTTGTACCGCCATGCACCCGCATGATCTCCTGGACCGTGGAGAGACCAAGTCCGGTGCCGTACCCCGGCGCCTTGGTGGTGAAGAATCGCTCGAAGATCTTCGTCATCGTCTCTTCGGTCATGCCGCTGCCCGAGTCCTGAACCCGCACGCCCACGGCATTGACGGGCCCGGTCGCCGCCGGGTTGCCGAACGTGCTCGCCGGGACGCGCGTATCGAACGTGCTGATCGCCAGCACGCCGCCCGCCGGCATCGCGTCTCGGGCGTTGACCGCGAGATTGAGCAGGACCTGCTCCACCTGCCCGGCATCCGCCCGGACCGCCCCAATCCGCGGCGCCAGGTTCACCTCGACACGAATATCTGGATTCCCGAGCGAACGCTGCAGCATCTGTTGCAGCGGCGCGATGACGGCATTGAGGTCAACCGGCATCCGCGCCGGGATCTGCTGCCGGCGGAAGTTCAGCAGTTGCCGCGTGAGCCCCGCCCCGCGCTGCGCGGCGTCGCGCGCCGTTTGCAGCTCCGCGAAGCGTGGATCGTCCACAGGCAGCTCTCCGAGGGCGAGCTCGATGCTGCTCGCGATGATCGTGAGCAGGTTGTTGAAGTCGTGCGCGATGCCGCCGGCGAGGAGGCCGATTGTTTGCACCCGCTGCGCCTGGCGCAGGGCATCCTCCGTGGCGCGACTCGCCGTGAGGTCGCGAAAGACGAGCGCCATCCCCCTCGCCGCGCCGTCCGCGTCCGACGTTGGCCCGCAATGCAGCTCGAGCAGCAGCGGGGAGCCGTCGCGCGCCGCGCTCACCAGCTCCAGTCCGCGCAGGGACCGATCCTCGAGGTACAGCTTCCCCACATCGAGGACCGTTCCGTCCGCTGATCGCGCGGCGAACGGCAGGCTCTTTCCCACGACTTCGGTGTCGCGCCAGCCAAACACCTGCTCGGCCGCCGCGTTCCAGAGACGGACCCGCTCATCCGCATCCAGCAGGATGATCGGAAGCGGCGTCGTGAGCAGCATGGCACTGGCGAGTCGCGACGCTTCCTGCGCCTCAGATTCCGCGCGCCGCAGGCTCGACAGGTCAACAACCAATGCGCAGCCGCCGCCGGGGAGCTCGTCGAGTGTCGCGGCGGCGATGACCACGGGCACGCGGTGGCCCTGCGCGTGAAAGAACTCCTTCTCATACGGCGTGCTGCGCCCAACGGTCAGCAGCTGGCGCGCCGCTCCGAGGTCGCGTTCCACGTATTCGGCGGGTGTCAGCTCCCGCCACTGGATGCGACCGGACGCGAGGTCCGCGCGCGCGTAGCCGAGCAGGCGCAGGAAGTAGTCGTTGGCGTCCACGATCTCGCCGCTCTCGTCCCAGAGGCACATGCCGAAGACGTCCGCGTCATAAATGCGGCGCAGTCGTTCTTCGCTCGCGCGCAGCAGCACTTCCGCCCGCTCCCGCTCGGCGCGCGTGCGCGCTTCGCGCAGCTCGCGCTCGATCGCCGGCGCGAGCCGTGCCAAGTCCTGCTTCAGCACATAGTCCTGCGCGCCACCGCGCATGGCGGCCACGGCGGCCTCCTCACCGATGGTCCCGGAAACGAAGATGAACGGCACCTGCGCGTCGACCGCGCGGACCATGCTCAGCGCATTGGTGCCGGAGAAGCCAGGCAGCGAGAAATCGCACAGGATCATGTCCCACCGGCGCTGCTCAATCGCCTCCCTCACTTGCTGGACCGTCTGCGCACGCTGCAGGTGGCAGACGATCCCCGCCTTCCGCAGCTCACGGGACACCAGCTCAGCGTCGTCCGCGTTGTCCTCGATGATGAGGAACTGCAGTACGCTGGTCATCGCCGGTCTGCCGGCGCGCGTTCGTTCAGCAGGAGCCAGTACAGGCCGAGCTGGCGCACTGCCTCGGCGAAGTCCGTGAAGCCGAGCGGTTTGCGCACGAAGCTGTTCGCCCCGTGCCCGTAGCTCTCGGCGACGTCGCGCTCTTCCGCCGACGAGGTGAGCACGACGACCGGTAGCGTACGCGTCGGTGCGTTTTCGCGCACCGCTTGCAGCACGGCCATGCCGCTGACCTTCGGCAGCTTCAGGTCCAGCAGCACCACGCGGGGCCGCGGTGATGTCGCCGGCTCAGCGTACGGTCCCAAGCGCAGGAGGTAGTCCAGCGCTTCCGCCCCGTCGGCGATGATCTTGACGGGGTTGGCGATGTTGCTGTGTCGCAGAGCCCGCAGCGTGAGCTCCTGGTCGTCCGGATTGTCCTCGACGAGCAGGATCAGGTCCTCCATACGTCAGCCTCCCGGCGTCGCGGACACGCCCAGGGTGAATTCGAAGCGCGCGCCGGCACCCACGGTACCTTCACCCCAGATGTGCCCGCCGTGCCGGTGCACGATTCGCTGCACGATC
>JBAZTM010000145.1:0-792 GCA_041661925.1 Gemmatimonadaceae bacterium | reverse complement strand
GAGGCCGACACCGGTGCCCGGGAATTCCGCCTCACTGTGCAATCGCTGGAACACGTCGAATAGCTTGTCGGCATAGCGCATGTCGAATCCGGCCCCATTGTCGCGCACAAAGTGGCGCAGTTCCGCACCGACCTGCCGCGAGCCCAGCTCGATGCGTGCGTGCGTCGCGGTGGCGGTGAACTTCCAGGCATTGTCGAGCAGGTTCCGGAGCACGACGCCGAGCAGTCGCGGATCGCCGAGCACCCACAGCGCTTCCGGACGGGTGAAGGTGACGCGGCGCTCCGGCGTGTGCTGGCGCAGTTCGGCGATGACGCGCTCCGCATACGCCGCGAGGTCCACCGGCTCGCAGGCGAGTTCGGTGCGCGACACACGCGAAAGCTCCAGGAGGTCGTCGATCAGCTCCCCCATGCGCGATGCCGCGGCTTCGACGCGTGCGAGATAGTCGAGACCCGGTCCGCTCAGTTGTGCCGCGTACTCCTCGCGCAGCGCCTGGCCGAATCCCATGATGCCCCGCAACGGGGCGCGCAGGTCGTGTGAGACGGAATAGGAGAACGCCGCCAGCTCCCGGTTGATGTCTTCCAGCTCGCGCGCGCGCTGACTGACCTCGGCCAGCAGTGCCGTGCGCGAACTCGTATCGCGCAGAATGGCGGCGACCGCCCGTATGTCTCCCTCATCCCATCCGGTGATCGTCAGCTCGATCGGGAACTCGCGTCCATCGGCATGCAGTGCGTGCAACTCCAGCACCCGGCCGGCCGCTTGTCGCACACCGCTGTGCAGGAAGCGTTCGAGGGC
>JBAZTM010000144.1:0-4938 GCA_041661925.1 Gemmatimonadaceae bacterium | reverse complement strand
GGGTCCATGTTGCTCTTGGTGCCCTTGTTTGCCTGGCTCCACAGGATGTCGATCGCGTCCATCAGGTCGTACGTGCCGTCCGCATCGGGCGCGCCGTCGTAGTCGTTGTCGTCGTCCTCGACGTTGTACGCCCACTCGGCCGGGCAGAACCCGTAGCCGTGGATGACCGTTGACGCCTTCTCGTCGTCGAACTCCGCCAGCCCCTTCTGCTCGTGGATGGGCGTCAGCGGCCAGATGGTGTCGCTCTGGTCGGTGATCAGCCGGCGGTAGACGTACCAGATGGTCTTCGGCTTGCCGCTCTCCTTCTGGAACTCCTCGCGCGGCACCTTGTACTCGATCTTCAGCGCCTGCAGCTCCCGCGCGTCCTCGTCGGCCCAGACGGGCGTGCAGAACTTGGGGTTGATCGCGCGGAAGGTCGGCTTGCCGTTCTGGAAGTAGAAGATCACGCACGCGCTGCCCATCGCGCCGCCGTGGTTGCGGGCTCTCTTGATCTGGCGGAAGAAGTTGGAGGCGTTGATCAGGGTGGAGAGATAGTCCTCGGTGTCGGCGTCGTCCTCGACCTCGAACTGCGGCTTGCGCGTGTGGGAGAAAAGGAGGTCGGTGAACCGGCGGACCACCTGGCGGTTGAGTGGGAACTTCACGTCGGGGCGGCGGAATCGGATCTGCACGTACCCGGGCATGATCGGGGTCATGCTCGCGACTGACCCGGCGAACATCGGGGAGAGGTCGAGACTGTTGCCGTCCCAGTCGTGTCGCTTGTGATCGTGCTGCAGCCCGCGGTAGTACGCCTCGAGCCGGTCCAGCCGGCGGAAGCGGTCGGTCTCGCCCAAGAAGGCGTTGGCTTTGAGGAAGGTCTTGAGGATGGCGTCAGACGCGGAACCTTGTATCGGGTTCATCAGAGCCTCGTGTGCGGGTTACACCACCGCCGTCAAGTTACCACCGATGGCGGGGTGCGCGCAAGATGGGTCACCGGTCCACGCCCTCGATCGGTTCCGCGCCCTCGGCGTAGTGGACGAACCGCATGCGCTCTCCCTCGTTGGGTAAGTTGCCGCGCCAGTGCTGTGCGGCGTTCTCCGTCAGCGCCACGACCACCGCACGATCCTCTGGCTGGCCGGGCTCGGTCCATATCCACAGCGTGCGGTCGAAACGAACGTCCGCGTGGTCGACGTGCTTGGCGCAGTAGACAATGACCTCGGAAGGCGCGGTCTTGAAGTCCTCGAGGTGCATCTCGATCGGCGCCTCGCAGACGGCGCACTGGTCGGTGTAGATTTCGCACATCGCTACGCGACCTCCACGTACACCGGCCACCGCACCGGCATGGTCGACGGCTTGTGCTTAAACGTGCGGTACATCCCGTTGTCGTTGCTCGAGGTGTCCGCCTTCCCCGGCTTGCCGTCGCCGTCGTAGTCGTGCAGGCGGATGTTGATCATGTCGGGCATCTCGTCGCCGGTCACGACGTGGACGCGCGTGCAGCCGCACCGGGTGATGAGCTGCACCTGCTGGACGATCTGCGGAACCCCTGCGGGGGATAATCCCGCGGCATCCCCTGCGGGGTGCGTGTCGGTGGTCATCGCATCACCTCCGCCAGCGACGCGCGGTCCACGTTCAACGCTCCGTCTCCCTCGGCGAACGTGATCGTCCCCGCTTCGTCCTCATACGATCCGTCCACAGTCATCAGCACCCGCTCGCCCGGCCGCACGGTATCCCACGGCACGAGCTTCGGCTGCGGCATGACGCCGGTGGTGAACCACTCCATGAACGTCCGGTGCACATGCGCGGCCTCGCCCGGCCCGCCCTCGATCCGCACGCCGCGGGCGTAGAAGGCGTCGTGGTGGAAGGCCAGGATCTCCTCGCCGGTCGCGAGCGTGAAGGTGATCGGGGCGTCTGCGGGCGGCGTCGCGGGCATGATCGCATCGGTGATCGCCGATGGCCGGATCGGGTCCCTCTCCACGTCGTTGCGCGTGGTCAGCAGCGACTTCGGCGCGTCGGCCTTGGTGAACTCCAGCACCTTCCCGTTGTCGTCGTTCATGGGTCCTCCTTGATGAAGTGGTATGCGGTCACGCGCTCCGCCGCGTAGTCGTAGCGAACGCCGAACGCCTGCGCCTCGCCGAACCGCCGCGGCCGCATGGCGAAGTCGTAGAAGCGGTCCTCGGTCCTGCGCCCGTCTCCGTCGAACGCGCTCATGATCACCAGACGCAGCGCACGGTGGACAACGATCGCTGGTCGCCCGTTCACGAGCTTGACCATCTGTCCGCCGCTGATGCGCTTCATTGGACGGTGAACGTATTGTCGGTTCCGTCTACGGCCACATCCACGGAGGTTGGATATACATTGGTTTCGATCCAGTATATCTCCATCTCGTTAGTGATGCCCTGCTTCTCAACCTCGCGCTTAAAGTCTCCCCACGTCATGGTCCCGTGTTTGTCCTCCATGCGTTCCTCCTGTTGTTGACGGCGTGGCGGCTTCCTGCACCCGCCAACCTCCATCGGTGTTCCCGTCAGCCGGGTCCGTGGCACAACCCCCGCCCTTCGTGGCGGCCGCCGTCGATCTGTTCTACCACTATCGAGCCAGTAAGTCATTAGGGATGCCGTCGCTCTGCTCCTCCCCGCCCTCGAGGCCGTAGTTGAGCAGGGTCCTGCACCCGTGGTCGAAGAACATGGCGGCAAGCACCGTGTCCTGGGGGTCCTTCGTCTCGCGCGTGTGTACGCCGGTCTCGCGCCGCCACGTGCAGGGGCCGCAGTCGCAGTTGACCGCGTGCTCCTGCCATCGACATCGGCCGCAGTCGCAGTCGGGCGCGTGCTTCTGCCCGAGCTGGTCCACCCGGTCGGAGCACAGCGCCGTCGACGCCTCCCACGCGCCGTGCGAGAACTCCATCTCCATCCCGGGCAGGCCGATGATCGGGTCGGCCTTCTGCTTGCCGGTGGTGTAGTGGTCGATCAGGTCCCACCACGGGTACTTCTCGGGGTTGTCCTCGACCATGCCGATGACCATCTCCTGCAGGGCGTTGTTCTCGATCACGATCGTGCGGGGGTTGTGCAGGCGCCACATCTCGGTCATGTTCCGCGCCCACTCGCCGGCGCTCCACTTGCCGATGCGGATCTCCAGCGGATGCCGGCGCTTGGCGGGCGACAGCGCCCCGCAGAAGATCACGTTGCCGCGGCGGCCGTGGCTGGCGAGGTCGACGCCGAACACCCGGGGCCAGCCGTCGCCCACAGCGGTCGCCTTCGACGGCGGGCGCCAGATGCCGGGGAACGACGGGAACAGCAGGTCCTTCGCGCTGTACGAGGTCAGCCACCGGCCGCGGGTGAACGACGACTCGTCCGCCTCGAGCTCCGCCAGCAGCACCTTCTGCGGGAACTTCTTGAACCACAGCGGGATGTCCATGCCGTCGCGGATCCCCGTCGCCTGCTCGTACCCGCGGGGGGCGTTGTAGACCTCGCACCGCATGCGGCTGCAGTCCTTGCTGATCGGGATGCGCAGGACGCACCACTTGCCGCGGGCGCGCTTGGCCTTGACGAAGATGTAGTTGGTGCAGTCCTGTTCGTGGTACGGCGTCGCCAGCCATATCGCGAAGCCCCGCGGTTGCTCCAGCCTGTACATCCATACGCCATGCACGACGTCGATCACCTTGTTTCGGTTGGCGGGCTCGAGCACGGCGTTCTTGAGCGTCACTACGTCGTCGAACAGGATCTCGTCCGCGCGCACGCCCACGCCTTCGCCCAATATCGCGCGGGCCTCGAGCGTCGGCTCCATCGACATGCTGGCGGTACGCTCTATGAATATCTCGCCGCCCGTCCACTTCTTGTCCGTGTTTGGCCTGACATTCGGGAACACCGTGCGGTAGGCGTTCGATAGGATGATGGTTTTAGCCATGCCGAGGCGCTTCTCGGCGTCGGCCTCGATCCCGCACACGAGCTTGGCCCGGATGTTGTGGTCGCGCCCGATGTCGTACGTGAGGCGGGCGACGGACAGCACGCTCTTTCCCATCCCGAAAGGCACGAGAACCATCGCGTGCAGATTGTGCGATCGGCAGTACTCGATGTGCGCGTAGATGGCCTCGTGCAGCACGGCCATGCGGATGCGAGCGCCGACTTCATCCCGCAGGATCATCTCCGCGTACTTGACGGGATCCTCGCGGGCCTCGGCGACCTGCCGCATGTAGTGGGCGAACGCGCGGTCCTTGTCGGTGGCGGTCACGGGTACGCCTCGGCCGCCTGCGGGTAGTGGATGGACGGCAGAGCGGCCAGCACCCACTTGCGCTGACTGCCGTCTTTGTCGATCGTGCATCGGAAATAGCGGTTAAGCATCGTCCCGGGATTCCACCCGCGGGCGCATGCGACAGCATCTGCGCGCGTTACCCATCCTCGGCGGACGCACAGGCGCTCGAGGTCTAGCGCCGCAATCACCCACGGGCTTACCGTCTGCGGACTCGGTACGCCCGCCGCATGCGTTGGTACAAACGGCGGCGTCCAGACGTTGCCCGTGCGCCAGCGGTAGTGATTCCAGACGATCCCGGTGGTGTAGTCGCCGCTCCGTCCTCCGGGGTGGCTGTGCCACGTCGCGAGCATCTGGTCGTCGGCCATCTGCACCCGATCACCCCGTCGGCAGTCGAACACGAGCAGCCGTAGGTGGCGTGCCAGCGTGCCGAAGGCCGATCGCGTCTGGTGCTGTAACTGCGGCGTCCGGCCGGTGTACTGCCCGACGAGCACCGCCCGGTAGGTCGGCCCCGCCTCTTTCTTCCGACCTCGGAAGATCGTTACCGGCAGATCCGGAAGTGCCTGCATCAGCACATGCTGATTCGCTACCAGCTTCGCCTGCACGCCGATCTGTACCCGCCGCCGCACGCACAGCACGTCCCACCCGCCTTGCTCGGGGTAGCACGTCCAGTCGGCGGCGCGCATGACGTCCATGAACGCCGTGCAGAGGTCGGCCTCGGTG
>JBAZTM010000143.1:0-4949 GCA_041661925.1 Gemmatimonadaceae bacterium | reverse complement strand
TTTCCGGGGCACCTGCAGAATATCGTCCGACAGGTGCGACTGAACTTCGCCCCGACGGACAAGTCCATCCGGACGGCGGAGGTCTTCTTCTTCATCCGGCGCGATGGCTCGATGGCCGGCTTCCGCTTTTTGCAGCGCAGCGGGTCCTATTCGTTTGATCTGGAGTGCGAAGGGGCCGTGGAGGCCGCGGCGGCCACCAAGTCGTGGGGACCGCTCCCGGCGCAGTTCATGGACGACGTGCTCCCCGTCATCTTTCGTTTCGACCCAAGAACCCTTCGTTGATGCCCTTTCGATCTGTCCGCCCACACGGTGTTCCGTGCCCCTACCTCCCTTGGGCGACGGCGTGCCCCTGCCTCCTGCTGATCGCGGCACTTTTCGCGTGCCCATTATCCCTGGGAGCGCAGGACACGATTCCGGCGGGTGTGCGCGTGGGCCTCACATACGACCCCAGCACGCGCCCCGGCGTCTTCGTGACCGCCGTGGCCGGCGAGCAGGGCGACTCGGTGCGGGCGATCCTCGCGCGCGACCTCGATTTTGGTGACCGGCTGACAGTCATCAGCGCCGACGCCGGTGCGCCGCCCAGCGGCCGCTTCAACTACGAGTTGTATACGAAGCTCGGCGCCTCGGCCATCGTGCAGGCCTCGGTGACGCGGCAGGGGTCGCTGCACGTGGCGGTGCACGACGTCGCCGGCAAGCGTGTGCTCAACGTGGCGGACTTCGCGTTCAATGGCTCCGCACCGCTCTCGGCTGGCTGGCGCATGGCGGTGCACCGTGCGAGCGATGAGGTGGAGCGCTGGATCACGTCCACACGGGGCATCGCCGCCACCCGCATTGTCTTTGTGCGTGATCAGCGGCTCTGGTTCGTGGACTCCGACGGCGCCAACCTGACGCCGGTCGGTGTCGGCGGCATCGCGTTGTCGCCGGCCTGGCATCCGACCGCTCGGTACCTCGCCTATGCGTCCATGGCCGACGACGGCACGCACATCAACGTGCGCGAGCTCGCCAACGGACAGACGCGCCGCATTCCAAGCCAGGGCGGCAGCAACATCACTCCGGCGTTCTCGCCGGACGGCAGCACGCTGGTCTTTTCGGCAGGCAGCGACGGCACTGACCTCTTTGCCGTCGCTCCGTTTGGAGGGGAGGCGCCGCGCCGGGTGACCTTCGGGCGGGGCACTCCCACGTCATCTCCGACGTTCAGTCCAGACGGTCGCAAGATCGCGTACATCTCGGGTCGCCCCGGTCATCCTGAGGTGTATATTACCGATGCAGACGGAACGAACGCGGAACTGTTGACCGAATCGCCCAGTGGGGATCGGCCGTATCGTGCCAGCCCCGATTGGTCGCCGGACGGCCGTTCCGTGGCGTTCACGTCGCAGGAAGGACCGAACCTGCAGGTGATGGTGATCAGCATGCGCGACCGCAAGATCAGGCAGCTGACCGGCGACGCGCGCAATGAAGACCCGTCGTGGGCACCGGATGGCCGGCACGTGGTATTTACGTCAACGCGTTCCGGCGCGAAGCAGCTCTGGGTGCTCGATACGGAATCAGGGCGGACGCGGCAACTGACGCGGGGTGCCGGTGTCGCTCGCATGGCTGCGTGGTCGCCGCGAATGGAACAACCGTAGTCGCTCTCGTTTGACCCCCACTGGAGACCCTGTTATGCACGCTCGTATTCGCACGATTGCCCTCGCCGCCATTGCGCTGTCGGCCGTGACCACGACCGCCTGCAAGAAGAAGCCGGTCGTCGCGCCCGCGCCCGTGGTCATTCCGTTCAACCAGGATTCGGCGAACGCCGCCGAAGCCGCGAAGCGCGCCGCCGCCGAGGCTGCCGCAAGGGCTGCCGCCGAGAAAGCCGCCGCCGAGAGGGCCGCCGCCGCTGATGCTGCCGCGCGGCTCGCCGCCGCCGTTGCCGCCGCCAAGGCCGAATTCGCCATGCCGGTCTACTTCGACTACGACATGTCGAACATTCGCGACGACCAGCGCGCGACGCTCGAGGCGAAGCTCCCGATCTTCGCGGCCAACCCGGACATGCGCATTCGCGTCGCCGGCCATACCGACAACCGTGGTTCCGACGAGTACAACCTCGCGCTCGGCCAGCGCCGTGCGGCCGAGGTCAAGCAGTTCCTCATTGCACGTGGCATCGCCGCCGATCGCATCGACGTCGTGAGCTTCGGCGAGGAGCGCCCGGCCGTCTCGCAGGACAACGAAGACGCGTGGGGCAAGAATCGTCGCGGTGAGTTCGAGATCATCGCCGGCGCCAACCCGTTCAAGCTTCCCCGGTGACCAGTCGCTACGTTCGTGTCTTGATCGCTCCGGCCGTCATCATGGCGGCCGGGGCGTGCTTTGCCACGCGCAATGACGTGCGTGTCCTGCAGAGCGACATTGCCCGACTCCAGCTCGCGGCGGCGCAGGCCGCCTCGTCGGACACGGCGCGGGCGCTCCAGTTGCGTCGCGTCATTTCGTCGCTGAGCGCCATCTCCGACTCGATCCACGTCGCGAGCTCCAACCTGCAGCGCTTTCAGGGCGACGTCTCGATGTCCATGCGCCAGGTACAGGAGCAGCTGCTGACCGTGCAGGAACTGACGGGGCAGAGCCGCAAGCAGGTCGAGTCGCTGCGCAACCAGCTTGAGGCGCGTGCCGCGGAGCAGGTCGTGCCGCCTCCGGCGCCGACGGGTGAACCCGGTGCGGCGCCGCCGACCGCTGCCCCCGGCGCGCCATCGCCGGGGCCGTACCAGCTGATGGATCTGGGCCGGCAGCAGCTTGCCCGCGGCGCGACGTCCGCCGCGCGCGCCGCCTTCAGCGACCTGCTCACGCAGTATCCCACCTCAGACCTCGCACCCGAGGCGCAGTACTGGATCGCCGAGGCGTATTCCTCCGCGGGTAATGCGGTGGAAGCCGACTCGGTCTTCGCGCTCGTCGCTGAGAAGTATCCGAACTCGGAGCGTGCGCCGGTGGCCATCTACAAGCGCGCCGTCGCGCTCAAGGTTGCCGGACAGACGCGTCAGGCGCGCACGCTGCTGCAGCAGGTGCTCGACAAGTATCCCAAGTCCGAAGCGGCGACCCTGGCCGCGGCCTTGCTGCGGGACCTGAAGTAGCGCGGGGGCGGGCGTGGCCGCGACGGACCAGCGTGACGACCAGTCGGAGATGCCGTTCCTCGATCACCTCGAGGAACTGCGGTGGCGGCTCATCTGGAGCGGAGCCGCCCTCCTCGTCGCCTTCGCGATCTCGTTCACCGTCGTCTACCAGTTCGACGTCATTGAGATCCTGAAGTACCCGGCCGCCGACTTCCTGAAGGACGGCAAGCTCATCTACACGCACCCGGCCGATCCCTTCAACATCCTGATGCAGGTGTCGTTCGGGCTCGGGCTCGTGCTCGCGAGCCCGGTGATCGGCTACCAGATCTGGGCCTTCCTGTCTCCGGCGCTCCATGCGCACGAGAAGCGGGTCATCATCCCCGTGCTCATCGGCGCGGTGGGGCTCTTCCTGATCGGCTGCACGCTGTCGGTGCTCTGGGTGCTGCCCATCACCCTCGAGATGCTCGGCGGCATTGCCTCCGGCTCGCTGCAGCAGATGATCTCGGCGTCCGAGTATTTCTCGTTCGCCGTTTCGCTGACGCTCGCGTTCGGCGCCGTCTTCGAGCTGCCCATCCTCATCGTCGCGCTCACCGGGCTCGGCCTGGTGACGCCGCGGACGCTGACGAAGTTCCGGCGCCATGCGTTCGTCGGGATGCTCGTCGTCTCGGCGCTCATCACGCCGGGCGACATGCTCATTTCGACCGCGATGCTCTTCGTGCCGTTGTACGGGCTCTACGAGGTGAGCATCGTGCTGTCGTGGCTCGTCTTCCGGGCCAAGCAGAGGAAGGCGCGCCGCGAGGAGGAGGCGGAGCGCAACGCGGCCGCCTCCGACCGCTGATGCGCCGCGCGTTCGTCGCGGTAGGCCTGCTCGTCGCGCTGCTGTCGCTGGAATCGACGGCACTCGTTCGGCAGGTCGCGGCGCAGATCCCCCGCGGCCAGCCCGGCGGGCAGCGCCCCGGTGGTCGCACCACGCAGCCGCGCGCGACGCCCACGCGTGACACGCTGCGATTGGGCGCCGACAGCACTAGGAAGGACACGGCGCTCGTGCACTGGGTGCCACCCGACTCGGTGGCCAACGCGCTGATGGACCGCAAGGGCTATGTCGTCGTGCGCTACCAGGCCGACTTTGTGAACTTCGAGGCCGTCGATCGCACCATCACGCTGATTGGGCGCCCCGCCGAACGGGCGGTGGTGCAGCGCGAGCCGACGACGATCGCGGCCGACACCATCCGATACAGCGACTCGACCAACATGGCCGTCGCGCTCGGCCCGGCGATTGTCGTGCGTGAGGCCGGGCGCGACGACATCAATGCGAGCGGGCGGACGACGTACGACATCACCGCCAAGCAGGGGATCGGCACCAACATCCGAACGGTCGAGCAGAGCGGCGAGCGCTGGGTCGTGTCGGCGCACGTGGGCGGCTTCGCCGGCGACTCCGCCTCCGGTGAGATGACGTACGGCCGCGACGGCACCATCACCAGCTGCGAAGACTCGCTGCCGCACTACCACTTTCAGTCGAAACAGATCAAGCTCGTCAGCAAGAGCATGATGGTGGCGCGTCCCGCCGTGCTGTACCTGCAGGGCGTCCCGGTCTTCTGGCTGCCGTTCATCTTCCAGGACATTCGCTCAGGGCGGCGCAGCGGCGTCCTCACGCCGCGCTTCGGCTTCGCCGAACTCGTCCGCAACAGCCCGACGTACCGGCGCACCATCGAGAATGTCGGCTACTACTTCGCGCTGAGTGATTACACCGACCTCGCGATCTCGCTCGATTGGCGCTCCGCCGCGCGCGCCAACGACGCGGACCCCGGCTGGCTGCGCCTCAACTCGCAGTTCCACTACAACTGGCGCAACCGCTTCCTGCAGGGCCAGTTCGCG
>JBAZTM010000142.1:685-5143 GCA_041661925.1 Gemmatimonadaceae bacterium | reverse complement strand
GCACCACACGGCGCGCCAGCTTGTGCAGGTTGCGCGCCCGCGCGTAGTACCCGAGGCCGCGCCACTGCGCGAGCACGTGCGCCTCCCGCGCCGACGCGAGCGATGCGAGGTCGGGAAAGCGAACGAGAAATCGCTCGTAGAAGTCGAGCACCCGCGACACCTGCGTCTGCTGGAGCATCAGCTCCGAGACGAGAATCCGGTATGCATCGCGGGTCTGGCGCCACGGAAGGTCACGCGCGTTGCGGCGATACCAGGCGCGCAGGCGGCGCGAGAACTCGGCGGCGCGGCGTTGGGCGGCTTGGCCGCTCGCGGCGCGGCCGAACGTGGCGTGGGGCGGGGAGCAGGCATGCGCACGAAAGCTACCAGCATGCGCCGCGCTGTCGCACCAGCCCTGCCGCGTTAGCTTGAAGAGTCGTCGTTGCCGTGCCCGCCCCCATCCCCTTTCCACACCCTGCACCCACCCTCCTCCCCCTTCTCATGTTCAAGGGTGTCTCCCCCGTCCTGGTCTTCGAAGTCATCGCCGTGGTGCTCGCCGCGCTGTCGGCGATGATCACGGCCGCCAAGAAGAACCTCGACTTCGTCGGCACGTACGCGCTCGCCGTGGTGACGGCCTTCGGCGGCGGCACCATTCGCGACGTGCTGCTCGACCGGCGTCCGTTCTTCTGGGTGAGCCGGTGGGAGTACCTGATCATCATCTTTGCCCTGTGCATCCCGTTCGTGTACAGCAAGCGCGTGCATGACTTCTCGCGCCGCCTCGTGGCCCGCGGCGAATTCGTGGATGCGCTCGGGCTCGGCTTCTTCAGCGTCGTCGGCGTCACCATGGCACTCGAGCTGCGCCTGCCGTCGGCGGTGGCCGTCCTGATGGGCGTGGTCACCGCCACCGGCGGCGGCGTCATGCGCGACATGCTGGTGAACGAGATCCCGGTGGTTTTCCGGCACGGGACGACGCTCTACACGACGTCCGCCTTTGCCGGCGCCGTCGTCTTCATCCTGCTGGAGAAGATCCACAGTCCGCTCGCGGTCATCGCGTCGGTTACCGTGGCCGTTGGGTCGCGCCTCTACAGCGTCTGGAGCGGCGCCACGCTGCCGCGCCCGCACTGGATGGCCACGGGGGCGCATCGGATTCCCACCGGGGAGCACAAGGCGCGCAAGTCCACGGACGAGCCGCCCAAGGACGGCGAGTAACGGCGATCCGCGGTAGCCAGCGGCAGCCAGCGGCAGCCAGCGGCACTCAGTGGCAGCCAGCGGCCACTGGCCGCCGCCTCCCGTCCGCCTACTTCGGGCTCCAGGTCGGCGCTGCCGACAGCAGGCCGCCGTGCACAATCAGCTCGCGGGCGAGCAGCAGGCCGAAGCCCAGGCTCAGCGCGCCCGCGGCCAGTCGGATGCCGACGTGCATGCGCGCCACCCGCTCGCCGGCGTACATCGCCGGCGCGGCGATGATCACCGTCACCAGCATCATGCCGGCGATGGTTCCCACGCCAAAGACGACGAGGTAGGCGAACGCCCACAGCGTCTGCGGGATGGCCGCCAGCACGAGAATGGCCACGGCCGCCGAGCCGGCGAGTCCGTGCACCGTGCCGATGATCAGCGGGCGCCGGTGGTCGAACTCGTGCGTATGACCGTGCGGCGTGACCGGTGCGCCGCCGCGCAGGTTGCTGAAGCCGAGGAAGATCAGCATGATCGCCACCCCGAACTCCAGCATCAGCCCCACGCGCGGCGGGATGACGACGCGAAAGGCGATGAGCGCGCCGCCGACGACAAAGACCGTGATGGAGTGGCCGATGCCCCAGAGCGCGCCGATCCACGCGGCGCGCCGCATGGTGCGCTCGCGCGCCACGATCGCCGTGATGGCGACGACATGGTCGGCGTCGGTGGCGTGCCGCAGCCCCAGCAGAAAGCCGAGCACGGCGGCAGAGAGCGCGGAGAGCATGAATCGAAGTGTACGGACGTGCGAAAGCGGCATCAAGCGCCGTCCGCGCGCCGCGTTCGCACTCTGTCGTTTGCCGTGACGCTGCGCGATCTTTGTGCGATGTCCGTGCGCACGTCGCTCAACCCGTTTCGGGTCCTCTCGCACTCCCCGAACTTCCGGATCTTCTTCGCCGGGCAGACGACGTCCCTGATTGGCACGTGGATGCAGCAGGTGGCGCAGGGCTGGCTGGCGCTGCAACTCTCCAACGACGCGTTTCTCGTCGGCGTGGTCGCGGCCGCCGGTACGCTGCCGATCCTCGTGCTCTCGCTCCCCGGCGGACTGATCGCCGACCGCTTTCGGCGGCTCCGCATCGTCGCCATCGCGCAGGCGCTCATGCTCGTGGAGGCCGCGCTGCTCTGGTGGTTCACGTGGTCGGGGCACATGACGATCGGCTGGCTCATCGCCCTGTCGCTGCTCGGTGGCATGATCGCCGCCTTCGAGATTCCGGCGCGGCAGTCGCTCTTCATCGAGATGGTGGGCAAGGAGCACGTCATCGACGCGATCGCGCTGAACTCGAGCGGCTTCAACTTCGCGCGCATCGCCGGACCGTCGCTGGCCGCGATCGTCATTGCCCGCTACGGCATCGCGTGGTGCTTTGGCATCAATGCGCTGTCGTACCTGGCAGTGCTCGCCAGCCTCTCGCTCATCCACCTGCCGAAGCTGCCGGTGGCCCCGGCGGGCCGGGCGCTGCATGCACTGGGCGAGGCCATCACGCACGTGCGCACGCACCGGCTGTCGGCCGTGCTCATGCAGGTGACCACCGTCTTCTCGCTGCTGGGCATTCCGGTGCTCACCCTCATGCCGGTGCTGGCGCGCGATGTCCTCGGCCTGGGAGCCGGCGGCTACGGCGCGCTGATGACGTGCGTCGGGGCGGGCGCGATGCTCGGCGCGCTCTGGCTGGCGGCCGCCGGACAGCGGCAAAGCCGCCGTCAGGCGCTCGCGGTCACGTCACTGGCGTTCCCCGTGCTGCTGGTGCTCGTCAGCCTGTCGCGCACGCAGGTGATCTCGGGCGTGCTCCTCTTCGGTATCGGTATCTGCATGGTCGTGCAGATGGCGGTGATCAACGGCCTGCTGCAGTCGGCTGCCCCGGATGCGCTGCGCGGACGCGTGGTCTCGATCTTCGTGGCCGTCTACATCGGCACCAACCCGATTGGTTCAACGGTCAGCGGGCTGATCGCCCGCCAATGGGGCGTCGCCTGGGCCATCGGCGGCATGGCCGCGGTGATGGGCGTCTACGCCGTGTGGGCGTTCCGGCGCTATCCGGAACTGCGTAACGCATCCTGATGCTGCGGCAAGCCATCGACTGCCTCGTCGGCCCGTGGGAGGGCCTCACCTTCGCGCCTTGCGGCCGGACCAACGAAGCGCCGATAGCGCGGTCGCGGTCCGAAATTCAATAGCAGACCGACTGGAAGTCCTGAGGCGCGCAGGTAGTTGATGACCTGTGCCTCGTGTGGTGCGACGATGTACTCCACCGCCTTTACTTCCACGAGCACCTGCTGATCCACGACCAGATCGGCGCGAAACTCCCCAACAACCATTCCTTCGAACGCGACGCTCAGAGCTGTCTCGCGCTCCACTTGACGGCCGGCTCTCTCGAGCGCGTTGCCGAGTGCCCGGTGATAGACGGATTCGAGGAACTCGGAGCCGAGCCGGTTGAAGACGTAGTAGAACGCGCCGATGATGACGCGCGTCGTTTCGTAGAGATGCAGATCCGTTTCGGCCATGGTGCAGTCCGTGTGTCGGGACACAACGGAACTTCGGCAGACACGGCACGATACGCGTCACCAGACGGTCGCATGCGGGGTCATTCTACTGCACCTGCATACCACGGAATTCACGGAAACCGGGGGATCCACACGGATCCGGCACAAACAGGTTCCCTCCAAGCGTGATCCGTGGTGATGCTCCTGTTTCCGTGTCATCCGTGGTATGCCGGAGTACCATCCCTCACACGGCTGCTGCGGAATCTCACCCCGCCGGCGCGATCTCGACAAGGTTGTCGTAGAAGACCGGGCCGCCGCCCATGTCGGTGGTGCGCTGCGACGTGGTCTCGTTGGCATTGTGGTGGTCGGCCGTCAACTTGCCCCACCAGACACTCGGCGCCCACGCCACGCCCGGGCGCACGCTGTCCGACACGCGCGCCACGGCGGAAAAGGCACCGCGGTCGTTGAAGATCACGACGGACGAGCCTTCCGCGATGTCTCGCGGCGCGGCATCGGTCGGGTGGAGCGTCACTTCGGGCTCGGCGTCGCGCCGCAGCGAGGCGATGTTCACGAACGTCGAGTTGAGGAACTGATGCCGCGGTGACGAGATGAGCGTGATGGGGAAACGCGCTGCCAGTTCAGGCACGACTTCCGGAAACTCATGCGGCGGCGTGAACGCCGGCAGCGGATCCAGCCCCATGGACTCCATGCGCGCCGAGTAGAACTCGCACTTGCCGCTCGGCGAAGGGAAGCCACCCGCGGCGTACGGCAGGTACGGCGTCGGCA
>JBAZTM010000142.1:0-675 GCA_041661925.1 Gemmatimonadaceae bacterium | reverse complement strand
AGCGCGTCGTACGTGACGGGCGCCATCTTCGGGTCGGTGGTCTGCAGCGCCTGCCGCAGCAGCGCGTCGTCGTCGTCCGCGAACGCCGCGTCTCGCAAGCCCGTGTGCGCGGCCAACTCGCGGAAGATCTGCGTGTTGGGCTTGCACTCGCCCAGCGGCGCGATGGCGGGGCGGTTGAGCGCGGCGTAATGGTGCCCGTACGCGAGATGCACGTCCCAGTGTTCCAGCTGCGTCGTGGCGGGAAGCACATAGTCCGCAAAATCCGCCGTGTCGGTCTGGAAGTGATCGAGGACGACGGTGAAGAGATCCTCGCGCCGAAGCCCGGTGAGCACCCGGTTGCGATCGGGCGCCACGGCGGCGGGATTGGAGTTGTAGACGACCAGCGCCTGAACCGGCGGCCCGCCGACACCGGCGTCGGTGCGGGTGAGCGCGTCGCCCAGGCGGATCATGTTGACGGTCCGGACATCCGGTGACAGGTCCGGACGCTCCAGCGACGCCGTGTTGTACTTGAAGTTGGCGCTGGTGGAGAGCTGCACACCGCCGCCGGGACGCCGCCAGTGCCCGGTCACCGCGGGGAGGCAGGCGATGGTGCGCACGGCCATGGCGCCGCCACCGTGCCGCTGGAGACCGTAGTTCACGCGCAGGAAGGCCGCCTTGGCGCGTCCGTACTCGCGC
>JBAZTM010000141.1:0-5605 GCA_041661925.1 Gemmatimonadaceae bacterium | reverse complement strand
GCATGCCAACGGTCCAGGCCGAGGCGTCCGGCCGGCGTGGGAACCGGCAAGGTGCGCTGCGGCAAGCGCAGCACCAAGGCGGCTCCGGCCACCGTCACTCCGAGGAGGACGGCACGCCGCGTGAAACGCGTCAATCCATCTGTCTCCGAATGAACGTCGGGATCTCCATGTCACTGAGATCCTCGATCCGGCGCGGTTCAGCGGCCGGACGCGCGCGCTGGGCGGGCACCGCGGAGCCGCCCTGATAGGCGGCGCCGATGACCGGGCGTGCGCGCGTGCCCGCTTCGGTGATTGGAATGACCGGCGTGGCACCGGCGCGCCCCTGCATGCCCGGGCGCTGCTGGGCGTTGGCGCGCTCGAAGCCCGTGGCGACCACGGTCACGCGCACCTGACCCACCATGGCGGGCTCGACGCCGGCGCCGATGATGATGTTCGACTCTTCGCCCACCGCTTCCTGCACGATCTGGCCGACCGTGGTGAAGTCCGTGAAGCTGAGTTCGCCGTCGCCGCCCGTGATGTTGACCAGCACGCCGGTGGCGCCGGCAATGGAGACATTGTCGAGCAGCGGGCTCGAGAGCGCAATCTGCGCCGCCTCGACCGCGCGGTTCTCGCCCGAGCCGACGCCGGTGCCCATGATGGCGGCGCCGCCGTCCTTCATGACGGTGCGCACGTCGGCGAAGTCCACGTTGATGATGCCGCACTTGGTCACGAGGCCCGAAATGCCCTCGGTGGCGCGCAGCAGCACTTCGTCGGCCTTCTTGAGGGCGTCCTGGAACGGAATGTTCTTGCCGACCACGGCGAGCAGGCGCTCGTTGGGAACGACAATCATCGTGTCGACGTACTTGCGGAGCTCTTCGATGCCCTCTTCGGCCTGGCGCATCCGCTTGCGGCCTTCAAAGAGGAACGGCTTGGTGACGATGCCGACCACGAGCGATCCCGCCTCACGTGCCAGTTCCGCCACCACGGGCGCCGCACCGGTGCCGGTGCCGCCGCCCATGCCGCAGGTCACGAAAACGAGGTCGCTGTTGGACATCACGCGCGCCACTTCGTCGCGATTCTCCTCGATGGCCTGGCGGCCGATCTCGGGACGCGCCCCGGCGCCGAGTCCGCGGGTGAGCTTCTTGCCGATCTGGATCTTGACGTCGGACTTCGAGTTGAGCAGCGCCTGCGCGTCGGTGTTGACGGAGATGAACTCCACCCCTTCGAGCAGTTCCTCGATCATGCGGTTGACCGCGTTGCCGCCGCCGCCACCCACGCCCACGACCTTCATGCGGGCGCCGCTGACCGGTGTGCTCGTCTCGAGTTCGAAGTTCAATGGCATGCGAGGTCGGCTCCGTCGCGATGTTCAGGGGGCGCAAGATCGGACGCGGAAATATACGCGTCGGCGCGTATCGCACCAATGAGGAGACGAGTGAATACGAGAAAAGGCAATAGAGAACAATCCACCACCAGTGTGCGCTGCACAGATTTGTGATATAGCAGGAGAAACAACAGAGAGGCAACAGAAAAACAACAGGGGACCGCCGGCAGCGCGAACAGCTGTCCGCCCCCGCCCCAGTCCCCGTCGCCTTATCTGTTGTCTCTCTGTTGTTTCTCTGTTGTCTCTCTGTTGTTTCTCTTAGAAAAAGTCTTGCAGATACGTCTTCACCTTTCCCGCAAACCCCGCAAAGGTGGGCGCCGCATCGGACATCGAGAGTCTCTTCCCCTTCCCCGAAATCGCCCCCTGTGCCACGCGGCCAGCGCCGTACTGCACCAGCCCCACCGCCGTCGCATAGCGCGGCGCCTGCACGCTGTCGGCCAGCCCGCCGAGGAACTCGCCCGGCAGTCCGATGCGTGCGCCGATGCCGAACACCTCGCTCGCCAGCTCAGCCATCCCGGGCATCGCCGCCACACCCCCCGTCACCACCACGCCGGCGGCGAGGCGCTTGAGGAAGCCGGCCTCCTCGATGTCGCGCACCGCCAGCTCGTAGATCTCCGATGTCCGCTGATGGATGATGTGCGCCAGCAGCTCGCGCGGAATCTGGCGGTCGCCCTGCGCCACCGTGCTGGGCAGGCGGATGATTTCGCCGTGCTGCACCATCGGCTCGTACGCGCAGCCGTAGGCTTCCTTCAACCGCTCGGCGTCGGTCTGCGTGACGCCCAGACCGTGCACGATGTCGCTCGAGACGTTGTTGCCTCCGTACCCGATGGTACCGAGGTGGCGGATCTTCCCTTCGTGGAAGACGGCGAGATCGGTGGTGCCGGCGCCGACTTCCACCAGCGCCACGCCCAGTTCCTTCTCGTCTTCGGTAAGCACGCTGAGCGCCGCAGCCAGCGGCTCGAGCACCAGCTCTTGGACCTTGTACCCGGCGCGTTCCACGCTCTTTCGGAGATTCATCGCGGGCGAAGATCCAATCGTGACCAGATACATCTCGGTCTCGAGCCGCGTGCCGATCATCCCGATGGGATCGCGGATGCCGAGGTTCCGGTCGACGGTGTATTCCTGCGGGATGGCGTGGATCAGCTCGCGATCCTGCGCGATGGGCTGCGCCCGCGCCACGGCGTTGGCACGCTCCACATCGTTGCGCGAGATCTCCGCGCCCGTCACCGACGCGATGCCCTTGCTGGTCACCGCCTGCACGTGCTCGCCGGCGATGCCGCAGAAGACGCTTTCCACCTTGGCGCCCGCCATCTGCTCTGCGTCCGCCAGCGCCTTGTTGATGCAGCGCATGGTCTCTTCGATGTCGGCCACGACCCCGCGGCGCATGCCGGTGGTGCGCGCCTGCCCCACGCCGAGAATATTGACGCTGGGATGCCTGGGCAGGTCGCCCACGACTTCCGCGATGATGGCGGTGGTCTTGGCCGAGCCGATGTCGAGTCCGGCGACGAGGCGGTCGAGGTTCATGGGAGTCTGGCGATGACCTGGTCACGGTAACGCAGGTCGAGCTCGACGGCGCGCCGTCCACGGCGCACGAGATCGCGTTCGACCGGCAGGATGTCCGACAGACGCGCCGCGGTGAGGTCGCGGGCGCCGAGTACGTTCAGTGAATCCACCTGCAACGCCAGTTCGCCTTGCGGCAGTCGGCGCACGTCGTTGATGCGGGCGTAGAGCTGCGGCGTTTCCTGCTGCACCTCGCCGAGGAGCCGCAGGGCCGCCACATCGCGCGCGGCGACCACCGGCAGGTCGAGGTCAACCATGGTCGGGTCGATCGGCAGCGGACGGCCGTCGGCGTCGTACGGCGCCAGCCCCGCCCCGGTCGGCACCAGCGCCACCGGCGGCACCTCGGTGATGTGCACCACCAGCGTGCCGGGAAGCCGCCGCGTGATGCGCACGTCGCGCACCTGCGGATGCGATCCGATCCGCTGTTCCCAGACGTCCGCGTTGTCCCAGATGGACGCCGCGGTATCGACCTTCATTCGCGAAACGATCTGGTCGGGGACGATGTAACGCGCGCCCTCGATCTCCACCTTGCGCGCACGGAAGAAGGCCATGTGGCGGGCCCCTTCGCGTATGGCAAACGGGGACGCGACGACCGCCAGCGCCCCCGAGATGAGCAGGGCGCGCCGCGCGTAGACGCGGAATTTCGACGGCGGATGCGCGGTGTCGTCCATGACATCTATAGACGAGCCGGGAGGGCCCGCGGAAACAGTCGCTTCAACTTCTACCGCGAAGGTCGAAGGGCGCGAAGGAGCGCGAGCCGCCTAGCCCAGGCGTGCCTTCAGCTCCGGCCCCGTCTTGGTGATGTCCCCCGCCCCGATCGTGATCACCACATCGCCCGCCTGCACAAACCTGGCCATCGCCTCGGCCGCCTCGCCGCGCGGGCCCGTCCACGTGGGGGCATGCCCCGCCTTGGCGGCCCAGTCGGCAATCAGTTGCGACGTCACCCCGGGCATTGGTTGTTCGCGCGCCGGATAGATGTCGCAGAGGAAGAGCGCATCGGCCGCGGCCAGCGCCTCCCCGAACTGCGGCGCGAAGTCGCGCGTCCGACTGAACAGGTGCGGCTGGAAGCAGGCCACGAGGCGGCGACCGGCAAAGGCATCGCGCGCCGCCTCCAGCGTGGCGCGAATCTCCGTGGGGTGATGCGCGTAGTCGTCGATGATCTCGACACCGCGCACTGCCCCTACGCGCTGAAAGCGGCGCTCGGCGCCCGCCAGCGTCGCGAACGCGGCGGCCATCTGCGCGACCTTGAGGCCGTACGTGCCGATGCCCACCGCGAGCGCCGCCAGCGCATTGAGCACGTTGTGCGCGCCGGGAAGCGACAGCGCAACGGTCCCGGCCGGCTTGCCGTCGAACACCACGTCGAAGGTCGTGCCGCCGTCCACGCTGCGCAGGTTCACGGCACGGAGGCGTGCGTCCGGACTGCTGATGCCGTAGCGAATCACCTCGGCCGTTGCCGGCGTCGGCAGCGCGTTGGCGCCGGCGTCGTCGGCGCACAGCACCACCCAGCGCGCTCGACCGACAAACTCGGCGAAGGTCCGCGTGATGTCGGCGAGGTCCGCGTAGATGTCCAGATGGTCGGCCTCCACATTCGTGACCACCGCCACCTGCGGCCAGAGGGCAAGGAACGACCGATCGTACTCATCCGCCTCCACGACGAACGCCGATTCGCCGCCGAACCTGAGGTTGCCGCCCCACGCCGTCACGCGTGCGCCCACCACGCCCGTGGGCGACAGGCCGGCCGCGGCCATCGCTTCGGTGGTCATGACGGTGGTTGTGCTCTTGCCGTGCGTGCCCGCGATACCGATGAGCGTGCCGCCGGCGCAGCACTCGGCCAGCGCCTCGGCACGTCGCACCAGCGGCACGCCACGCTCGCGCGCCCGCACGAGCTCCGGATGGTCCTTGGGCATCGCGCTCGTGTAGACCGCGGCGCGCGCCCCGTCGAGATGCGCCGGGTCGTGCCCCGCCAGCACGCGCACGCCAGCGCGTTCGAGGTCGGCGACGGATGTGGCATTCTGATCGCAGCCGGTCACCGTCATGCCGCGACGCGCGAGCAGCTCGGCGAGCGCACTCATGCCTGCGCCGGCCACGCCGATGAAGTGAACGGGACGAGGGTCCGTGCGGTCAATGAGGGCCATGTGCGCTATCCCAGCATTGGAGGGTGGCCGAGCAAAGCGCTGATGCGCCGCGCAATCTCTTCCGCGGCGTGCGGCCGGCCGCGCGCGCGTGCGGCGTGCGACATGGCGCGCAGGCGCGGCTGATCGTTGAGCAGCCCACGCACGGTGGCGTCCAGCCGTTCCACGGAGAAGTCGGTCTGCGCGAGATGCACCCCTGCTCCGGCGCTGGCGATGACGGCGGCGTTCTTGGTCTGGTGGTCGGCGGCCGCGGTGGGGAGTGGCACGAGGATCATCGGGATCCCCCACGCCGAGAGTTCGCTGGTCCCCATCATGCCGGCGCGGACCAGCGCGAGGTCGCAGGCGGCGTAGGCCTCGGAGATTGGCGCGAGATACGGCACCACGCGCACGTCGGCGCGGTCGTACTGCTGGAACGAGTGATACTGTCCCTTTCCGGTGGCCCACAGGACGCAGAGATTCGGCGGGATGCCGGCGTCCACCCACGACGCCACGATCCGGTTGATGGCCCGCGCCCCCTGGCTCCCTCCGAAGACGAGCAGCACACGCGCGCTTG
>JBAZTM010000140.1:5238-5934 GCA_041661925.1 Gemmatimonadaceae bacterium | reverse complement strand
GCTGCTCACGGACGGCGAGGCGCTGTACATCGGCGCCTGGCTCTACGACCGCGACGCTGCGGCAATCATGCCCGGCGAAAAGATCCGCGACGTCACGCTCACCAACAGCGACTATTTCGGCGTCCTGCTCGACACGTATCGCGACCGGCAGAATGGATTCCTCTTTGCCACCACGCCCGCCGGCGTGGAGTACGACGGCCAGGTGATTCGCGAAGGCGAGGGCGGGGGCGTGGTGCAGCAGGGCCAGAACCGCGCGCAGGCCGGTGCGATGGGCGGCTTCAACCTGAACTGGGACGGCAGCTGGAAGGTGGCGACTTCGCGCGACTCGGCGGGATGGTACGCCGAGTTCCGCATTCCGTTCTCCACGCTTCGGTACGGCGGTGGCGCAAAGCAGGACTGGGGCCTCAACCTCGTGCGCATGATCCGGCGGCGCAATGAGGAGTCCTTCTGGTCGCCGATCTCCCGCCAGTTCAACCTCTATCGGTTCTCCATGGCCGGCGCGTTGACCGGCCTGCAGGTCCCGGCGCGGCGCGTGGCCACGGTGACGCCGTATGTACTGGGCTCTGCCACGCGCAACTATGCGGCCGGCACCGGCGCGACGTATCCCAAAGAGTTCGGCGTTGACGCCAAGTACGGCCTGACGCCGAGCCTCACGCTCGACCTCACGTACAACACCGACTTCGCGCAGGTGGAGGT
>JBAZTM010000140.1:0-5228 GCA_041661925.1 Gemmatimonadaceae bacterium | reverse complement strand
AAGCGTCCGTTCTTCCTCGAGAACGCCGGAGTCTTTGCCGCCGGCACGCCGCAGGCGGCGGACCTGTTCTTCACGCGCCGCATCGGCATCGACACCTTGGGCCAGCCGGTGCAGATCCGCGGCGGTGGACGCCTTACCGGTCGCGTGGGCGGCACGACGATCGGCATGCTGCAGATCTTCACCGGCGAGAACGAGGGGGTTGTCGGTGCCCAGTCGTTCACCGTGGCGCGTGCCCTGCGGGAAGTTGGGCGCCGCTCGCGCATCGGCGTCATCGGCGTGCAGCGGCTCGGCATCGGCGAACGCACGGCGCTCGCCTGCGGCCTGGTCTGCGGCCCACCGCAGCCCGACGACGTCAACCGCACCCTCGGCGTCGACGGCCGCCTCGGCCTCGGCGAGGCCTGGACCTTCGACTGGTGGAGCGCGCTGACCGAAACGCCCGGACGCGCCGGCGACAACGTGGCCGCCAGCCTGCGCGGCACGTACCTGACGCACGACTGGAGCCACAGCGTGCGCCTGATGCGCATCGGCGAGGCCTTCAATCCCGAGGTTGGCTTCCTTGCCCGGACGCCGGGGTTCCGGCATCACGAAGTGCAGGTCATGCGGATGATCCGCAATCCCAACTGGACGCACGTGCGCGAATGGAACCCGCACGTCACCTGGCGCCAGTACTTTGGCCTCGACGGCTTCTACCAGTCCGGACAGCTCCACCTCGATTTCACCGAAGTGACGTTCAACTCGGGCGGCCGGTTCGGGCCAGAGCTCAATCTCTATCACGAAGGGCTGCAGCGTCCGTTCGAGATCGGGAAAAACGTCGTGCTTCCGGTCGGTTCGTATGACTTCCCCACCTGGGGCCTCGACTGGCAGACCAATCCGAGTGCGCCGCTCTCCATGCTGGTGCGCGGCGACGTCGGCTCGTTCTACAACGGCACGCGCAGCGGCGGTACCGTCACGGTGACGTATCGCCGCGGGGCGTCAATCACGTCATCGCTCCTGGTGGACTACAACGACGTGCGCCTGGACCAGGGGAGCTTCGTGCGATCGATCGTTGGCGCACGCCTGGGCTACTCGTTCACGCCACGGGTCTTCATCCAGTCGCTCGCCCAATTCAATCAGCAGGCGCAGGCGTGGACGGCAAACGTGCGATTCGGCTGGCTGAACACCGCCGCGACGGGGCTCTTCATCGTACTCAATGACGGCGAGCAGGCGGACAGCTTCTTCAACTGGCAGCGTCCCGTGGCGCGCTCGCTGACGTTCAAGTTCACGCGGCAGTTCGGCACCGGTCAGTAGGACTGCATAACGCGTGATGCGCGCGCCGCCGCGGCGCGCGCATCGCCATGCAGGAAGTGCGCATCTACACGCAACGTCTACCGCTTGTCATTCGGTGGGCCGGGAGCCTCAATTCATTCACCCCTGTACCCCGCGCCCTCATGACCCACGTTGATCTCATTGGCGTTCCCCTCGACCTCGGCGCAAGCCGCCGCGGCGTCGACATGGGGCCATATGCGGTGCGAGCGGCGGGCCTGCAGAGTGCGCTGCTTGCCCTCGGCCACGACGTGCTCGATCACGGCAACCTCACGGTGCCAGACCGCGGCACGTTTCCGCCCGAAGCACGCGGCTTCGATTTTCTGCCGACCATCGCCGGAGTGTGCGCCGACTTGGCCACGCGCACCGAGGCATCCGTGCGCGCGCGCCGTTTCCCGGTCGTCCTGGGCGGCGATCACTCCCTCGCCGCCGGCTCGGTGGCCGGCGCGGCGCGCGCCCTGCACGCACGCGGCGAGCAGTTGGGACTGGTCTGGGTGGACGCGCATGGCGACATCAACACGCCCGAGACGAGCCCCTCGGGAAACGTGCACGGCATGCCGGTGGCGCACTTGCTGGGTCACGGCGACCCACGGCTCCATTTCACTGAGCGGGCGGCGGTGCGCGCCGAACATACCGTGCTCGTGGGTCTCCGCGACCTTGATCCCGGTGAACGGGCGCACCTCCGCGCCTACGGCGTTCACGCATTCACCATGCACGACGTCGACCGGCGCGGGTTGTCGGACGTGATGGAAGAGGCGCTGGTCTTCGCCAGCATCGGCACCGCGGGAATCTGGGTGTCGTACGACGTGGACGTGCAGGACCCCGTGCACGCGCCGGGCGTCGGCACACCCGTGGCGGGTGGTTTTTCGTGGCGCGAGGGCCATCTCGTGATGGAAATGGTCGCCGACTCCGGCCGGCTCGTCGGACTCGACCTCGTCGAGGTGAACCCGATTCTCGACGTCTCGAACCGGACGGCCGAACTGGCCATCGGGCTCGTCTCGAGCGCGCTGGGAAAGCGGATTCTCTAGGTGCGGCTGCGCGCGACCTGGTCAAGCAGTGTGAGTTCCGCGCGGTAGACACGACGCAGGAAGGCCGTGGTGGCGAGACGTTCGAGTCCGCCACCAATGCCGCCGCGGTGCACCATCCGGGTCGCGATGGTCACTTCGCAGGCCCCAGTGCCCACGGGCTCCACCGTGAACGTCGTCTCGATGGGCGCCGTCGTGACCCGTTCGTGCAGCAGGCGGCCGGGCTCCGGCTCGGAGACCACCGCGCCGGATTCTCGCCACGTGCCCATGGCTCCCATCTCGAAGCGAATGCGCGTGCCGGCGCCAACCCCACCCGCGTCAACGCGCAGGTTGCGGAAGTACTTCGGCGGGAGGATATGCGGATGCCCGTTGCGGTAGTCGGCGATGATGCCGTAGGCGACGGAAGCCGGCGCATTGATGCGCGCGGTAGAGGTAACGGTGTAGGTCGTCATCGGGGGGCTGAATCAGGAGGTGGACTAACTACGGACCGTCCTCTCGCATGGATTCACGGGGAGCCATTTCCTACAGCGGCTTGCCCATACGCAGCAGGGGGACACCGACACCGCCGCGGTCGTCCATGACCTCTTCCATCGGCTCATACCCGCAGGCGCGATACAGGGGCACCCCCGCCATCGTCGCCATGAGTTCCATTCGTGTGAACCCTTCGGCTCTCGCCGCCGTTTCGCACAGCGACAGGATGAGCCGGCCAACCCCTTTGCGCGTGTGGTTGGGATGCGTGTACATCGCCCGCGTGCGCGCGGCGTCCGTGGCCGGATCCAGCAACGCGGCGCTGCGCCCCGGCGTCTGGTCGCCGCCGTACAGCGTGGCCCGGCGGCTCCACCCACCGCAGCCCGCGATCTCGCCGTCCGCCTCGACGATGAAGTACGTGCGGTCGTCAATGAGCTGCGTGTCGAGCCCCATGATGGTGCGGCTCGACGCGATTTGCCGTTCATCCAGGAAGGGCTTCTGCAGTTCGGCGATGGCCGCGTCCATCAATGCGCGCAGCGCCTCGAGATCGCCGCGGCCTGCCAACCGGTGGGTCAGCCGAATGTCGGTCATCGTCCGCGATCAGCGAACCAGCTTTTTGTACTTGATGCGGTGCGGCTGGTCGGCGTCGGGACCCTTCCGCTTCTTCAGGTCCTCGATGTACGCCCCGAAGTTCCCCTCGAACCAGACCACTTCCGAGTCGCTCTCGAACGCCAGGATGTGCGTCGCCACGCGATCCAGGAACCAACGATCGTGCGAGATGATCACCGCGCAGCCGCTGAAATCGAGCACCGCCTCTTCCAGCGCGCGCAGCGTGTCCACGTCGAGGTCATTCGTCGGTTCGTCGAGGAGCAGCAGGTTGCCGCCCTGCATCAGCGTCTTGGCCAGGTGCAGGCGGTTGCGTTCGCCGCCGGAAAGGTTGGCCACGAGCTTTTGCTGGTCGGCCCCCTTGAAGCCGAACGCCGAGCAGTAGCCGCGCGAGTTGATCTCCTTCTTGCCCACCTGCAGCATCTCGCGGCCGCCGGTCATCTCGTCCCAGACCGTGCGCTTCCCTTCAAGCGTGCGGTCCTGGTCCTGATAGGAGATCTGGACGGTCTCGCCGATCTTCAGCTCGCCCGCGTCGGGCGTCTCGACATGGTTGATCATCCGGAACAGCGTCGTCTTGCCCGCACCGTTCGGCCCGATGATGCCCACGATGCCGGCGCGCGGCAGGTCGAACGACATGTCCTCGAACAGCAGCTTGTCGCCGTAGCCCTTCTTGAGCTTCTTGGCAATCACCACGTCGTTGCCAAGTCTCGGCGCCGGCGGGATGACGATCTCGTTCTGGGTGATCTTCTCCTGCTGCGCCTCGCTCAACATCTCTTCGTAGTTCTGCAGGCGCGCCTTGTTCTTGGCCTGCCGCGCCTTGGGCGACATGCGCACCCACTCGAGTTCCTTGTCCAGCGTCTTCTGTCGCGAGCTGGCCTGCTTTTCCTCGATGGCCAGGCGGGCGCGCTTCTGCTCCAGCCAGCCGCTGTAGTTGCCCTCGTACGGCACGCCCTTGCCGCGGTCGAGTTCGAGGATCCACTTGGCCACGTTGTCCAGGAAGTACCGGTCGTGGGTGATGGCCACCACGGTCCCGGTGTAACGCTCCAGGTGATGCTCGAGCCACGCCACCGACTCGGCGTCGAGGTGGTTGGTGGGCTCGTCGAGCAGCAGCATGTCGGGCTCTTCCAGCAGGATGCGGCAGAGTGCGACGCGACGTTTCTCGCCGCCTGACAGCACCTTCACATCGGCATCCGGCGGCGGCAGGCGCAGCGCGTCCATGGCCACCTCGATCTTGTTGTCGAGGTTCCAGAGGTCGTGGTGATCAATGTACTCCTGCAGCTTCCCCTGCTCGTCGAGCAGCGCGTTCATCTTGTCGTCGTCCATGGGTTCGGCGAACTCCATGGCGATGGCATTGAACCGGTCGAGCTTGGCGCGTTGTTCCTGCAGCGCCAGTTCCACGTTGCCGCGCACATCGAGCGTTTCGTCCAGCTGTGGCTCCTGCGGCAGGTAGCCGATGCGTGTGCCCTTGTGCGGCCACGCCTCGCCCTGGAACTCCTGGTCAAGGCCGGCCATGATCTTCAGCAGCGACGACTTGCCGGAGCCGTTGGGGCCGATGACGCCGATCTTCGCGCCGGGATAGAACGAAAGCCAGATATCGTCGAGGATGATGCGCGAGGGAGGAACCACCTTGCGCAGTCCTTTCATTACGTAGATGAACTGTGGAGCCACGGGCGTACGCTCAGCGAATGGGGGGTGCAGGGGGTAATCAAGAAAAATAACCCTTTCGCGCTCGCGTAATTGCCACGTTGGGCCTTACCGTACAAGCACCCTCTCGCCCCCCCACTCATCCCTCATGGATTTTTCAGGCATCGCCGACCGCCTCTCCCA
>JBAZTM010000139.1:0-5975 GCA_041661925.1 Gemmatimonadaceae bacterium | reverse complement strand
GACGCCTGTGCGGCACGACCGACGCCGGGACCGACGAGCTGGAGCTGGCCGACGGCCTGCGCGCCCTCGGCTACCGGCACGAGCCGTTCACCTACCGCCGGGGCGGGCCCGCGATGGATGCGTTAAGGCAGTACCTCGACGCCGGCTGGCCGGTGATCCTGTGCGTGGACCTCGACGACCACTGGATCCTCGCCTGCCAGCTCTACGACATGGACGTGGTGGTGCACGACCCGGCGAAGCGGCTGCAGATCGTGAGCGAGGGTACGCTGGCTGCGCGGTGGGTGAGCGGGAAGGGCGAGTACTACGGCATGGCGGTCATGCCGGGGAGCGACGAGACGAGCCGGCGCGAGGCACGGCAGACGAGGCCGGACCTGGCGGCGCTGGCAAGGAGGACATCATGAGCGACGAGAAGACGAACATCACCGGCACGGTCGATCTGACAACGGGCGCGAATCGATACGGCGGGGAGGTGAGCGTCTACGGGTGCCAGCCCGCCACGATGGACCCGCCGTGGACTCCGCCGACCGGGCCGTGGTATCCACCGCCGCAGACCGGGACGACCATCGTGATCACGCCAGCGACGGGGACACCGCTCAACCCGCCGAAGGAGTGCAAGTACTGCCTCCACCTGTTCGCCACGGTCGAGGCGTGGAACGACCACGTGGAAGACTGCATCAAGAAGGTGCGGAGGCGCACATGAGCATGATGGGGATGCACGACATGACCTGCGAGCCGTGTCACCGGGAGCACACCTGCACGTGTAAATGCCACTGCCCCGACCACATGACAGCGCGCCCCGTCTACCCGCCTCCACCGATCGTCCCGTATGATCAGACGCAGGCGCGGTATGGAGAGGGGATAGACATCACGCTGCCGGAAGGGGAGCGCATCCTGTCCCCCGACCACGTGCGTGCGATGGGCTTCGCCTCGGGGATGAAGTTCCGCGAGATGGTGCGCAAGGCATACGAGGAAGCCGACGCCAACGACAAAAAGAACGGGGCCAAATCATGACCCCCGCCGAGCGCCGGACGTTGCAGGAGATGCTGGAGGACCTGGTGCCGGTCGCCGAGGCCGCCATGCGCAAAGGGGTAGCACGGGACACGATGCTGGCCGCCGGCAAGCGGGGCGACGTCGAGATGGTGAGCTTTCAAGGTAAGTGGTACGTCGCGGAGCGGTCGCTGCTGCGGTGGACGCCACACGCGAAGACCGCGCACGTGAGGGGGTGCAGGGAATGAAGGCCCGGCAGACCAAGCTCAAGGTGATCGGTGCCGAGGTCGCGGAGGTGTCGCGCGCCGACATCAACCCCGCCCCGTATAATCCCAGGGTCTTGTCCGCCGACGCCGAGGCGCGCCTGCGCAAGTCGCTTGACGCCTTCGGGCTGGCGGACCTGCCGGTGTGGAACCGCCGCACGAAGAACCTCGTGGGTGGTCACCAGCGGGTGCGCATCCTCGACGCCAAGCACGGCACCGACTACGCGATCCGTGTCACGGTGGTGGACCTCGACGATGCGAACGAGAAGGCGCTGAACGTCGCGCTCAACAACCCGGCGATGCAGGGGACGTGGGACGAGGGCATGCTGGCGACGGTGTTGACGGAGTTGCAGGCGTTGCCCGCGTTCGACATCGAGCTGACCGGCTTCGCCCTGCCCGACATCCATGACATCCTCGTCGACGCCGGGGCGCTCCCGCAGGAGTCGGCGCCCGCTGTGCCGCACGCGATGCTCAAGGACAAGTTCATCGTGCCACCGTTCAGCGTGTTGGATGCGCGGCAGGGGTACTGGCAGGACCGCAAGCGCCAGTGGATTGCGCTCGGGATCAAGAGCGAACTGGGGCGCGGCGAGAACGGTGCGGCCGTTGCAGAGAGAGAGAGAGATTAACCTGGGTGCAGGGCGCGCGGACGGAACTGGACGACACGTCGGCGAAGATACTGCGGGGCGGGCGAAGGATAGGCAGGCAGGCAGGCAGGCAGGCAGGCAGGCAGGTCATAACGGCGGCGCCGGGCGGCAGCCCGCGTCCCGCGATGCGGCTGCGCAACGGCAGGACACAACGGGGCGACGGTCGCGGACACCCGCTGTGAAGATGGCGATGCACAACGACCCGATGCAGAGGAAGGTCAAGTATGACGCGCAGGGGTAACGCCCGCTGCTTCGGGCAGGACCTGATGCGGGGCGAGCATGTGGTCGGCGAGCACGGAGCACGGAGCACGGAGCACGGAGCACATGAGTAAAGACAAGACGGGCAAGGCGAAAAAGAACCGCGCTCCTGCGACGAGTAACTCGTCGCAGGAGCGCCTTAACGCGCTCCAAAAAACGGGCGACAGCAGAGTGAAGAACGGCTTGACCTGTCCAGGTCAAGCCGCCCGCCTCGACGGGTATCGCGTCGATAACGGGGAGCGCGAATCCACCGACGTCAGCGGCACGTCCATCTTCGATCCTGTCCTGTGCGAGCTTGCCTACCGCTGGTTCACGGCGAAGGGCGACAGTATCCTCGACCCGTTCGCGGGAGGTTCCGTGCGGGGCATCGTCGCTGGCATGCTCGGCAGGCACTACACCGGGATCGACCTGAGCGCCCGGCAGATCGACGCCAACCGCGCGCAGTTGCGGGACATCAAGTGCGAGCCGATCCCCGCATGGATCGTGGGCGACAGCCGAGAGCAGGTCAAGGCCCTGCCCGACAAGGCCCGCTTCGACCTCGTGTTCTCCTGCCCGCCGTACTACGACCTTGAGGTCTACAGCGAGGACGGCCGTGACCTGTCCACGCTCGACACCTACGACAAGTTCATGGCGGCGTACCGGGCGATCATCGCCGACTGCGTGGCGCGGCTCAACGATGACCGGTTCGCGTGCATGGTCGTCGGCGACATCCGCGACAAGCGCGGGTGCTACCGCAACTTCCCGGCGGACACCACCGCCGCATTCATGGCGGCCGGGATGACGCTGTACAACGAGGCGGTCCTCGTCACCGCCGTCGGTTCTCTGCCCCTGCGCGCAGGCCGGGCGTTCAGCGCCAACCGCAAGCTCGGCAAGACCCACCAGAACGTGCTCGTGTACGTCAAGGGCGACCCGCACAAGGCCGCCAAGCACTGCGGAGAGGTCGACGTCGCGCTCCCCGAAGGCATGGCATGAAGAACGACACCCCCGCCATCCTCCGCCGTCTCCTTGAGACCCAGCAAACCCAGCTCGACCGCACCATCCGCACCCTCGGCCTCAAGCCCACCATCACCCTGCTCAACGAGGCCCGCCGCCGCCTGCGTGGCGACATCCAGGACGCCATCCGCCGCGGTGGCAGCGACAGCTTCACGGTCGCGCAGCGCCGGCAGATCCTCCAGCACCTCGAGCTGGGCGTGGCGGAGCTGGCGAGGAAGTTTGGCGTGGTCGTCACCGGCGTGTCCGATGCGGCCATGCAGCAGTCGGTTGACCACCTGTCGAAAGAGATCGGCGTGTACGCCAAGCGGTGGGATCGCTCGCCCGCACCCGTGAGCGGCATCCACACCGCCTCGCACTTCATCGACAAGCGCACCGCCCTGCGCAACCTGACCACGATCGACCCTGACACGATGAAGGCGGTCAAGAAGATCAACACCCGGAGCGTGGCCCGCTACGGAGACGATTTAATCACCGCGTTCGAGAACGAGCTGGCCGTGGGCAAGGTCGTCGGGTACTCCGTCGACGAGATGACCGACCGGCTGCTCGGCGTCGGCGACAGCGTGTTCAACGGCGAGCGTTATCGCGCTGAAAGAATCGTGGTGAATGAAACGCTCAACGCCTACTCGACGGCGAGGCACGAATCCCTCCAGACGTTCGCAGAGGATGTGGGCGTGGCGAAGCGCATGTGGGTATCCGTCGGCGAGGACGGCAGGACATGTGAAACGTGCCTGGCGATGCATGGCCAGCTCCGTGGCGTAAACGAACCATTCTCCTCCAACGGCACGCCCATCGCGAGGCCACCCCGGCACGTGCGTTGTATGCTTCCGGGGACGCGCGTGACGGGAGACTATATCGCGGGGTTAAAAGCCCGATACTCTGGACCAGCCGTACGCATCAAAACGCTGGCCGGCAACTCGATAGCCGTCACCGCGAACCACCCCATATTGACGACCCGCGGCATGGTCCCGGCTGGAAGCGTCCGCAAAGGCGATCACGTCTTCCGTCATCTTAACGAGATCAAATCGGTGCGACTTGGGACAGAAAACGATCAGCACGGACCAACCGCGGTCGAAGATGTATTCGAGTCGCTCGCGCGCCACGGACGCGCCTCTGTCCATGTAACCGGATTGGATCTCCACGGCGACGCGGCGGCAACGGACGGCCACGTCGATATTGTAGGGACCGACGGGGAATCCGCAGACGGCATCGAATCCGCGCGCATTCATCGCCTGCATCAGATCGTCTTCGTGCTTGCCGCGATGCGACAGGTGCTCATAGACCGATTTGGCGTGAGCGATCTTCTGCTCAAGCGTCCGTTTGCTTCCCCGTGCTGCGGACCAAGCTGCCGAGCACTGGCGCTCTACGGCTCGATGATCTCTCTTGATGGCCTGCCACTTCAGCAGTTCAGACTCCGATCGGCCGCGAATGCGAACGCCGAGTTCCTTAAATCTAGGAGTCAAGACAGTCCGCTCGATACCCGTATCGTCGGACAGATGCTTCATGGATTCCCCGGCATTGTATCGAGCGATCAGTTTGGCAAGATCGGGGATGTCCATCCTGTTGCTTCTGGTGACAACGCCCTCGCGTTTGATCCGCTGATAAACGAGACTGTACGAGCACCCGAGCGATCTGGCGACGGCCCGGGCGGTCATGCCGGACGCATAGAGCGCGATCATCTTGTCGGTGTCAACGGAGTCGTCGAATCTGCCGATCGCCTTCGTGTTGACGACGTGATCGATGTCTGCGGATTTGCTTTCACGGGCCATGTGTACGACCTCCAGTCAAGGGTTGGATTGATAATAGCAGAAAACACCGTCATTAGCAATTGCCGGTGTGTAGAAATTCTCTGGCTCGATGGCGCCGAGCCACCCGCCATGTGGAAGCCCCGCGAGTAACCACCTTGCGCACCCCCCGCGGTGCGAAGCATAATCAACGCAGAAGGAGACCACCACCGTGTCAAACGCCCTCGCAGTGACCTCGACGTATTTTGGTAATGGCCGCTACACAGAGGAAGACCTGGCATCGTTCGCCAGCAAGGCCGCGCTCGCCACGCACGCCGAGCTCGTGATCGCCGGTTTCTCCTGCCGCCCCGTGGACGACGACGACGAGGGCAAGGGGATCAACTACACCGTCGGCTGCGGCTGCTGCTCGCTCGACCTCTGCTACCGCAAGAAGGCCGACGGCTGGCGGGCGTCCTGCTACGTCACCAGCGCCGGCGTGATCTATGGCGACTCCAAGATCAACGACGAGTACGCCGACAGCGCCGCCTCGGCCGTGGCGCATTTGCTGACGCGCCTGAGCGATGAGAGCGAGCTGGGCCCCGTCGAGGAGCGCGGCTACATCCACGCGGCGCACGAGGCGGTGGAGGAGACGCTAAAGGACTGGCTCGGGGAGGACGAGGACGAGGACGAGGAAGACGAGATTGAGGACTGACCCGGCCACGTGCCGGTTATGGCGGGACAACCCGCCCACGGGCGTTGCGGCCCGAGACGCCCGGCTTCGGCTGGGCGTCGTTATTTGCGGGCGAGTGTTGACACCGTGTAACGGATGGTGTATGCGTTGATCACGGGGGCAAGGAGGACCAGCATGAAAGACACGATCAGCCGTGTTCGTTTGTTCCTCGGAATCGTCTGGCGCGAGTGGGAGCCGAATGGTTGCGGCATCCCCGACCCGTACCGCAGCACATACCGCATCACCCTGCGTGACGCCGCGCGGATCGCGTTCACGATGGGCAGACGATGACGGATGACGACATTCAACGCGCGGTAGACGACCTGATTGCGCTCCCTACGCCCTACCTCGACTCCCTCATGCAGTCCCGCCGCACGCG
>JBAZTM010000138.1:0-6003 GCA_041661925.1 Gemmatimonadaceae bacterium | reverse complement strand
GGTTTGTCGATGCCCATGCCGAAGGCGATGGTGGCCACCACCACCACACCGTCTTCGCGCTGGAAGCGCTGCTGCGCGCGCGTGCGTGCGGCGGTGCTCATTCCCGCGTGGTAGGAGAGCGCGGTGATGCCGTGCTCCTCGAGGAAGGCGGCGGTCTCTTCGGTCTTGCGGCGCGAGAGGCAATAGACGATGCCCGATTCGCCTGAGTGTTCGGCGCGGATGAAGTCGAGGAGCTGCTTGCGGGCGTTGAGCTTTTCGACGACGCGGTAGCGGATGTTGGGACGGTCGACGCTCGCCGAGAAGATGCGGGCGGTGCCGAGCTGGAGTCGCGTGATGATCTCGGCGCGCGTCTGCCGGTCAGCCGTGGCGGTGAGCGCGATGCGCGGAATGCCCGGGAACCGCTCGTGCAGCACCGAGAGCTGGATGTACTCCGGGCGAAAGTCGTGCCCCCACTGCGAGACGCAGTGCGCTTCGTCGATGGCGAAGAGCGCGAGCTTGGATGATTCGAGCAGTTGGAGGCAGCGGTCGGTGAGCAGGCGTTCCGGCGCCACATACACCAAATCCAGCTCGCCGGCGCGGACCTGACGTTCGACGGCGGCGGCCTCGGCGGCGCTGAGCGTCGAGTTCAGATAGGCGGCGCGCACGCCAAGTTCGCCGAGTGCGGCGACCTGGTCGTGCATGAGGGCGATGAGGGGCGAGACCACGACGCAGACGCCCGGGCGCATAAGGGCCGGGAGCTGGTAGCAGAGCGACTTGCCGCTCCCCGTGGGCATGAGCACGAGGGCGTCGCCGCCGCTGGCGACGTGCTCGATGACTTCCGCCTGGTTGCCGCGGAAGGAGGGGTAGCCGAAGACGGTGGTGAGGAGGGTGAGGGCGGGGGACATATGCTGAACGGAAACTAGCGACGAATCGCGGTGAGTTGGATCTGTCAGGCGTTGTTTCGGTGACGGAATACCGCAGCCGGCGTGACAGGATGGCGTAGGCGCATCGCCAAACCGGCGAGCGCGTCCTGAGCCCTCTTGACCGACTGTCGTTTATAAACGATATTGCCGTGAACAACAGCGCTGCGACTTTCGACGTCCGGTACTACGTGACCGACAACGGTCACGATGTGTTTCTCGACTGGATCAGCGGCGTGCGAGATACGATCGCACTGGCTGCCATCAGCCGACGAGTCAACCGCCTGCGTGCCGGCCACTTCGGCGATCATGCGTTCTGTCGCGAGGGAGTGTGGGAGTTGCGGATTGATGTCGGCCCCGGATATCGCGTGTACTACGCGCGAGCAGGCCAACGCGTGCTGCTCTTGCTCGGCGGCGGTGACAAGCACACGCAATCGTCAGACATCGCGCGCGCCTGCGAGTACCTACGGAACGAGAAGCGGAGACTGGACAATGCCAAGTAGACCGCAAGATGAATCCATGGCTGAGTTGTATCGCGAGGATCCGAGGTTCGCGGCACATTTGCTCAACGAGGTTCTGGCCGACGGCGATCAGGACGAGCTGTTGATCACGCTCCGTCAGATGGCATTGGCATTCGGCGGGGTGCGTTCGGTCGCTGAGGCGGCGGACCTGAACCCTACACAGCTGTATCGGACTCTCTCTTCGAACGGGAATCCGGTGCTCAGCACCCTGAGGGCGGTCTTGGAGACGATGGGGCTCCGACTGGCGGTGCAGCCGATCAAGCGATCAAGGAAGTCTCGCGCTTAGCTAGGTCGCTTCTGTTCAGCGCGACGTCCGCCGAGCGCAGATGCCAGGTCCTTCCGGGTGGCGCCCAACAGCAACAGGGCCCGAATGTGCAGGTCGAGCGTGATGCTGGGGTCCCCAGCTTCCGTTCGGGAGATGAGAGGAACATCGCCGTCCAAGAACCTGGCCATCCGGGAGCGAGTCATTCCGAAGGCGGCGCGCCGGATCTTCAGCGCTCTGCTCAGCGCGACCCGGATCTCGATGATCACCGCCTCGTCTTCGCGCAGCCGGAGAAACTCGGCCACGGTGCCGATACGCCACCCAGCCGCCCGAAGCGCCTTCCATCGTTTTCTGCGATCCTCGAGATACCGTTTCGACGCGAGCGACATCTTGCCGCCTTTGGCCATCGCCCGTGCTTCGATCACGGAGGCGGCCAACTTCTTGAACAGGTCTTCGCGCATGTCAGAATCCTCGGGGCGTGCACGCGGCACAGAGTACCACACCGTGGATTCGCGAGTGTCATCGTTCCATTGCGCGACCAGGCGAGCGCGACACCTTCCCCGCGCGACCGGTGTGGCGGGCGCCGTGGAGTGGGATGTGAACTTCGCGGACCCGCGGCTGTTCACGGCATACGGCTCGGAGCTTTTTGCGCAGGACGAGATGCAGGTGGCCGAGCATCTTGCGTTCGGCGCGGTGCGCGGGCGCTGCATGCGCGCCGGTGGCCGACGCTGACGGAGGAGCGCGGCGGGTGACGCCCGTGCTCGTGAAAGGCGTGCAGCGGCGGTGCCCTGTGCAGACGGACGCGAAGCCGGCCGAGCATGTAGATTCTCACTTCTCCACCTAGCCTTTCTGATATCAGCGGCAAAGCCCATGACCGTTCAACGTTCGATTTCAGTTGATGCCATCGCGGCCGAGTTCGGGCCGATCAGCGAACTCCGCGCGCTGCCCACCGGCGCGTTTGATATTGATGCGGTTCGCCGACATTCCGAGTCGCGTACGCTTTGGACCCTCCTGGATGGTCCATACGGTCCGTCGCTTACGTCCGGCTATCATTTCGTGAATCGGCTGGCTTACTGGAGCAGTGCCAGGCCCGTGCCAGATGACGTGATTGTGGACGAGGCGCCCGATATGTCTCTCGTGGCCTGCGACACGTGCGATGCCGCGTGGGATAGCGACCTGTACGAGGGCTGCCCCTACTGCGAAGTCGACGGCGGCTGAGGCGATGTGGAGTCTGACGACCGATTTCTAGCGATTCGGCCTTAGAGCGCGTCCTCTTGAAGCGCTCACTGGATAATTCTGCGCGTTCAACTCGATCTTCTTCCCGATCGCGTTCGGCAGATCTACACCAATGCGATCGCAAAGCAGCAAGAGCGCGATCCCGACGTCCGCCGCTTCCATGGCGACCCGGTCGTTGTTAGCCGATTCCTGCGACCAGGCATCCGCATCGGTGTTGGCGACCCACCGATACTCCGCCAGCAGCTCCCCCGCCTCGCTCGCAATCGCCATAGCGAGGTTCTTCGGGTCATGGAACTGAGCCCAGTCGCGTTCGGCCGTGAACTGCCGCAGGCGTGTGACCAAGTCAGCGAGTCGATCGACCATCCTTCCTCCTAGCCGCGGAACAACGTGTCATTGTGCCATTGCAGTTGCTCGCGCGACGGTTGCTCGTCTTCGTTTCCCGGCAACAAGATTGTGCTCCCGTGAAACGGTACATACGGCCCCGGCGGCCACCTCAAACTCCCTCACCTGTGGCCGGGTCAAACTCCCTCACCTGGTGAGGGCGGGACGAGGGTGCGAGGATGTTACGCGGTGGATGCCCGCTTCGCCACTCGCGCGGCCGCTTCCTTCAGCCGCCAGCTCTTGCCCTCAAACTTCAGCAGGTGCCCGTGATGCAGCAGGCGGTCGAGTAACGGGGTGACGACGACGGTGTCGCCGAGCAGGCGGGCCCAGTCTTCGACCGGTCTGTTGCTGGTCACGCAGGTGGCCGCCCGTTCGTACCGACTCATCAGCACATCGGCGAGTTCGTCGCCGGCCGCGGTGGGGAGTTTGCGCAGGAAGAGATCGTCAATGAGCAGCAGATCGACGGTCTTGAGCTGTGTGCGGAGGACCCGGAGCTTGCCCAGCTCGCGCGCCTCGGCAATGTCCTCGACGAGTTGCAGCGCGTCGCGGACGAGCACTTTGTAGCCGCGCTCGACGGCCAGCAGGGCCAGCGCTTTGGCGACGTGACTTTTCCCCGTTCCCGGGGGCCCGATACACAAAATGTCCTCTTTGGCCTCGAGGAATTTCAGCGTGGCGAGTTCCAGGATGTCCCGCTTGGGCAGCCGCGCGTTGTAGGTCCAGTCGAAGCTCGGCAGGTCTTTGCGTTCGGTCAGGCCCGAGAGTGTGAAGCGCCGCTCGAGGAGCCGCGAGCGCCGACGATCCAGTTCGTCCTGCACCATCCATCCCACCGCTTCCACAAAGTCCATCTCGTGCGTGCTGACCTGGAGCGCGCGGGCCTGCAGGGTCGCACTCATCCCGGACAGGCGCAGCCCGCGGAGTGCGTGCTCGAGTTCGGTGATCGACATGGTCATGAGGGAATGCCCTCCGGCGCGGTCACCGTGGCGCCGTGCTGCTCCCAGAAGTCCTGATACTCCGCGACAGCCCGGATGCCCGGCCCCGTCTGCGTCAGTGGCGTGGCGACGACGGAAGTGGCCGCCGCCCGGCGTGCGAGCGCGCCCTTCACGGCCGTGTAGGAAATGCACCCCGCGGCGAGCAGTCGCTCGCAGACGGCTTCGATATCGGCGCAGGCATAGGTCCGCACCAAGCTGGCGACCCCATACAGCGCCCGGTTGCCGGGGCGCCCGAGGCGGCTGAAGAGTTCGTGGCCCAGCGTCGCGGTGTGCGGTCCGATCATCGCCACGCGCGCGAGAATGCGGGCCGTCTCTCGCGACGGATTGAAGAGGCGGTCCGACGCGGCCATCACGAAGGCGCCCTTCCGCCCGGCTTTCTCGTGCCGGCGCAGCACCTGATGGTCGGCGGTCAGAATCTCGACGTCGCGCGCAAAGATCCGGACGATCACCGTGCTGTACAGCGGTGCGGGCAGGGCCGCGTAGTAGGCCCCCTCAATCTGGACCAGGCCCGCATCATCCACGGTGCGCGTGCCCTGCGTGAAATAGCGAAAGCCGTCGAGCGGCAGCGGGCGCAGGTACGGGTGTTCTTCGCGAAAGAGTTCCAGCACCTGCCGCTTCTTCCGTCCGTGAATGCGGAGCGCCGCCCAGTGCTCCTCCCAGTGCGCGAGCCAGGTATTCTGCGCCTCGATGAGTTCAAAGGTGCGCCCCTTCAGCGCCGTGCCCTGCGTGTGCTGAATCGCTGACTCGACGGTCCCTTTGCGATTCGGGTCCCGCACGCGGCACGGATCGGCGACGACGCCATAGTGCGCGAGCAGGGCCGCGTACACCGGGTTCAGCACGGGCTCGTACCAGTCGGGACGGAGCACGCCCTGCCGAAGATTGTCGAGGACCACATAACTTGGGCATCCACCAAACGAGCGAAACGCCTCTTCGTGCAGCTGCGCCCACACCGTCTGGTTGGTCTTCCACACCACTTTCCGAAAACTCTTGCCGGAGTGCTTGAGCGTCATCACGAAGAGCGCCGGGCGCGTGTACTTGCCGGACGCCGTCCGCGTCGGCGCGCCCAGGCCGTAGTCGACCTGGGCTTCTTCCCCCGGCAGGAACTCCAGCACATCGAAGCGCTCGGGCTCCCGGGTCTTGAGGCGGCCGACGAAGCGCTTGACCGAGTTGTACCGGTGCGGAAACCCGTGGCCCTCGACGAGGTCCTGGTAGATACTGACCGCGTTCCGCCCGAGGGCGACCTGCGTCTCGATCCATGGCCGGTACGGCTCGCAGGCCGAGATGGTGCGACCCGGTGGCGCGACGGCCGGCGGGGTCAGCGGTGCGGCCGGATCCTCAAAAGCCGGTGGCCGGGGTGGGGGAGTTTGGGCGCCGTTCCCCGCGCCATCGTCCGAAAAGCCGGTGGCCACCCCGGGGGAGTTTGCCGCCGCCAGCCGCGCGTGGCGGCGAATCGTCTTCGGATCCACGCCCGTCCGGCGCGCAATCTCGCGCTGCGGGACGTCGCGACGCAGCAGGGTGTCGATGGTAATGCGTACATGGGCCTTCAAGACGTTCACTCCTCCTCCCTCACAGCGGTGAGAGAGCAAGCAAGCGGAACGTCCCGCCGTCGGACACCTCGGATTAGGTACTCAGACGATCACCCCACGGTGAGGGAGTTTGGGGTGGCCACAGGTGAGGGAGTTTGGGTGGCCGCCGGGGACATAGCGCCCCTGAGC
>JBAZTM010000137.1:0-6041 GCA_041661925.1 Gemmatimonadaceae bacterium | reverse complement strand
GCCCTCAACGGCGGCGCCTCGGCACGAGGCACTCTTCGAGGACGCCGCGCTGCCGCGCACTCCGGCCTTCGACGAGGCCGACGTGAGCGACAAGCCGGCGATCATCCGCAACCGCCCACGACTTCGCCCCCGCATGATCGCGCGCATCGAGGACGCCTATCGCCGTCGCCTGCGTTCGCTCCAGTCGGTGGATGATCTCGTCGACAGCCTCGTGACGACGCTGCGCACGACCGGCCAGCTCGAACGGACGTACATCGTCTACGCCTCCGACAACGGCTTTCACCTGGGCGAGCACCGCCTCCTGCAGGGGAAGAACACGGCGTACGAGACCGACATCCGCGTGCCATTGGTCGTGCGCGGCCCGGGTGTGCCCGCCGGAAAGCGCGAGAGCGCGATGGTGCTGAACAACGATCTCGCACCGACGTTCGCGGCGATGGCCGGCGCGCATCTGCCGGCGTTCGTCGAGGGACGCTCGTTCCTTCCGCTCCTCACCGCGAAACCCGCCCCGTGGGGCCGTGCCGCGTTCATGATCGAACGTCGCGGCGGCCGCGACGCGCAGGAGGAGCCTGGCGATACCGACGGCATGTTTGGCGCCAACAGCTTCAACGCCCTGCGCACGCGCGACCACACCTACGTCGAGTACGCCACCGGAGAGCTCGAGCTTTACGACCTGCGCCGCGATCCGTTCCAGCTCGAGAACATCGCCAGCCGTGCCGACACCGCACTCGTACGAAGCTTCTCCGCCTGGCTCAAGGCGCTCACCACCTGCGTGGGCGCCGAGTGCCGCAGCGTGGAGGACAGGCCGCCGCAGTGAAACGACCTCGCGTGAAGCTCGATCGTCGAGCACGGGCCGCCCTCGCGGCGGCGTCGCTCGTGATCGGCTGCGCGAAGGACAAAAGCGCTCCGACCGTTCCTGAACTGCGGGAGACCAACGCGGTCGCCACCCTTCAGGTCCCGTCCAAGCCGGTGGCGCTCGACTTGCGCACCTACGACGGTTCAAATCAGGCCGTGCATCCGGACTATGCGGCGCCGGTGGCCCCTTGGGGCCGGCGCTATTTCTATCTCGCGCTCACGCCGTATCCGATGGGAACGTCCGCGCACGAGAACCCCTCGCTCTACGCCAGTCTCGACGGCGTCAAATGGAAGGCGGCGCCGAACGCACCGATGCCCCTGGCGCAGCCAACGGAGGGACATCTCTCCGATCCGGACGTGGTGTATGCGTCGGCCAGGAATGAGTTGTTCCTCTACTATCGGCAGGCGGGACTGACCGACCGCATCTTCCTCACCCGTTCCGCCGATGGCGCCAGATGGAGGTTGCCGCGCGCGCTGTTCGACGGCCCGCGCGGCGGGGTGCTGTCGCCAGCTGTCGTGCGCCGACGCGCCGGCGACTGGCGCATGTGGAGTATCAACGCGGGTACGGGATGCCAGGACAGCACGACCTCTGTCGAACTGCGCCGTTCGTCCGATGGGGTGGACTGGTCCGCACCGGAGCCCGTGTCCCTGCCAATCCCGGCGCGACAGTTCGCGTGGCACATCGACGTCGCGTGGATTCCCGCGCGCGCCGAGTATTGGGCGCTCTTCCCGGTCAAGGCACCAGGAACCTGCGTCACGACGGCGATCTTCCTTGCGACCAGTCCCGACGGCGTCACCTGGCGGACCCTTCCCAGTCCCGTGATGACGGCCGGCGCGATCCCGGAATTCGCAGATGTCGTCTATCGCTCCACGTTTGCGTATGATGCGCGGCGAGACGTGGTGACGCTCTGGTACTCCGGCGCGCGTCAGCGCGAGGACATTTACACGTGGCGTACGGCCGCGCAGACACGCACCCGCGCCGAGCTGTTCGCGTCCGCCGGTCGCGCCCCGACGACCAAGCTCCCGCGGGCCCGTCGTTCGGTGCGAACGACGTTCAACCCGCCCTGATCGCGCGCCGTCATTTCGTCCAGAAGAGCACGGCCCCGCACCCCGACCGCGTGCGCTGGAACTGCGGCGGCACCGTCGCCTCGGTGTAGATCTCGATGGCGGCAAGCCGATCAGGCGGCACCCAGCCGTCGATCGCATCCACGCTGAGTTCCGGGATCAGGTTTCCGTCGAACCAGAGGGCGGGCTCGCACCAGTTGCCGCTGATCCCGCGCATCAGGATGCGCCGGTCGCTGAGCTGGTTCATCTCGGCGAGCGCGTTCGGGTTGGCATCGGTCTCGAGTGTGTCGTAGTCGTAGCCGATGCGCATGCCGCGCAGCATACGGAAGAGATCCGAGGTGGTGAATGCGCCGCGCCGCGCAATCTGCTGCGCGGTCAGGAACATGCCGGCGCCGGAACGCCGACGGTCTTCGAATCCGCTGGCGTGCCGGTCGGCGGCGCGCGCCACAATCACCTTCACCGTGTCGAGCACCGCCTTTGACGTCGCCAACGCCACCGTCACCGGTGATCCACCGGTGATGACATCGACCGCGACCCGCGTCGCGTGGTAGCCGACGGCGCGCACTTCGAGCATCCGCGTACCGGCGGGCGCCTCGGCCAGCACGAACGCACCGCGGTCGTCGGCGCGCGTGGGCGGATTGTCGCCAAGTCGCACCAGAGCGCCAGGAATCATGCGGCCGCCGCTCGCTGTCACGATCGTGCCGGTGAGCTGACCGTCACCAACGCGCGTGCGGCGCTCCAGCATCAGCGTGTCGGTCTCCGGCACGGCGGCGCCAAAGACGACCGTCCGCGACGGCCCGACGAAGAGCTGGCGGTGCACGAATCCGCTCGCCGGGACCTGCACCTCGAGGACGTCCGTGCTGTCACCGCCTCGACTCGCCTGCAGGAACATCATGCCGCGCGCCGGCACGTTGCATAGCGCGAACCAGCCGTTCGACTCCGTCGTGACGGTTACGCGACTGCGCTGGCGATCGATGTTGCCAGGCCGGAACGAGACTTCGAGCCACTCGCCGGTGACGGTTGCACCGGCGACCGGCGCGCGGGTCTGTGCGTCGCGCAGCATGCCCAGCACGACGCCGCCAGTGGGGAAGACGCGGGGCGTGCTGCAGATGGCAGTGCGCAACTGGAGCGGCGACGGCGTCGCAAGCTCGATGCGCGCGGCGCGGCCGCGTGACACGGTCACCTGCCGCAGGAGCGGTTCCACGCCGAGTGAATCCAGCAGGGCGTGAAAGAAGCCGATGGTGTAGCGGCCGTTGGGCACCCGGTCAAACGAGAAGCGGCCGAGCGCGTCGGTTATCACGGTGCGTGCGACCGTCGCCTGGCGGCCGGCCTCGACGAACTGCACCCAGGCCCCCGCCAGCGGGCCGCGCGCGAGACTGTCGCGCACCACGCCGCTGATGCTCCCGCGGGGAAACGCGCGCGCCGGGTCGGGGACCTGGGCGAAGGCGTCGCCCGCGACGGCCGCTACGAAGCTCAGGGACGAGAGGAATCGTTGCCGCATGCGTGGGGAGGCCGCGTTACTTGGTCCAGATCAGGATCGTGCCGCACCCGGTCATCGCGCGCTGGAACTCCACGGGGGTAGTCGCTTCGTTATAGACCTCTATCGCCTTCACCAATCGCAGGCTGACCATACCATCGATATCAGTGGCCGGGAGCGTCCACATGTACAGCCCGTCGATGTGCACCGACGGCTCGCACCACTCGCCGAAGGCGCTGCGCACCAGAATCGTGCCCCCGTCGAGACGCACACCAGGCAGGTTCTTGAAGGCATCGGACGTGAAGATTGCGCCCCGACGCTCAAGGTCTTCGCTGGTCAGGTAGCGGCCGAGTCCTGTGCGCTTCCTCAGCTCGAAACCGCTATCGTGGCGATCCGTGACCCCCTGGGCGATGATCTTCACCGTGTCGAGCACCGACTTGAAGGTCGAGAGCGCCACCTGCACGGGCGGCATGCCGCCGACCACGTGCACGGCGCGCCGGTCGGGATAGTAGCCGACGGAGCGCACCTCGAGCACGCGTGTCCCCAGGGGCGCGTTCGCCAGCGTCCACGCGCCGCGTTCGTCGGCGCGCGCGGTGGGACCGTCGCTGAGGTGGACAATGGCGCCGGCAAGCGGGCGCTTGTAGTCGGCGCTCATCACCGTACCGCTGATGCGCCCCTCGCCGGAGCGCACGATGCGTGGGGGGAGTGCAAGCGAGTCAGGGCGGGGCGTCGTGTCACGCACCACGACGGTGCGCGCCGCGCCGAGGTAGAGGTCGCGGCGCAGGAAGCCCTCGATGGGAATGGCCGCCTCGATGAGGTCGGTGCTGTCGGCGCCGCGGCTCGCCGTCAGGAACATGTTGCCGCCGGCGGGAGTGTTGCAGAGCGCGAACCAGCCGTTGGCGCCGGTGGTGACGACCACCCGCGGCCGGCGGCGGTCGATGCCCTGCGTGCGGAATGACATCTCAAGCCACTCGCCGCTGACAGTCGCGCCTTCCACGGGTGCTCCGCCGCGCGCCGCGCGCACCACGCCGATGACCGCAGCGCCCGAGACCACGATGCCCGAATCGCGCGGCGAGCGCACGCCGCAGATGAGCGCACGCAGCGTGCCTCCCGATGGCACGGCGAGGTCGGCGCGCGCTGAACGTCCGCGTCGCACCGTCAGGTCGCGGAGCGGCAGTTCCACGCCGATCGAATCGAGGACGGCGTGAAAGAAGCCCAGCTTGTAGCGCCCTTCGGGCACGTCGTCGAAAGCGTACCGGCCCAGTGAATCCGATACGACGGTCCTCGCCGCCTGCGTGGTGCTGTCGGCGCCGGCGAGCTGCACCCACGCGCCGGCGAGCGGCGCGTGGGCAACGCTGTCGTGCACGGTGCCGCTGACGCGCACGCCCGGCGTTCGTTCGCCCGCCAACTGCGCCGCAGCCGGCGGCGCGAGCAAGGCGAACACGATGGCGAGCGGAACGATCGGACGGCGCATGCGCAGGAGCCGGGTTACGGGTCTATGGAGCAACCTACCGATGCAGACGCCCCGCGCCAGCGTTCCGTTGGCTCACGCCCCCTCGGCACGACTGGGATGAGTTGTGGAAGCTGAGTGATACTGCATACCACGGATCATACGGATCGGGGACGGATGGACACGGATCAAGCCTTTGGGGGGAACTACCCTCGCGGGCGGGGTCAGCGTCGCGAAGTCCCTTTAGCATGACCCGTGCAATTCGTACCCGATCCGTGTCATCCGTGGTAAGCAGTTAGGGCAGCCCCCCCCTGTGCCCCCACTACGCTCGCATCGGCTTCAACGCCGTCGCCCACTTGTGCAGCTCGTCGAGCATCGCCTTGGCCTTCTTCGCATACCCCTCTTCCGGCACGAACGCGCCGGTCGCGGCGTCGATGTGCTTGGCCACCTGGTGGATCGAGACGACCTCGAGCATCGCCGGCACCTTGAAGGTGCTCAGCACCTGGCGCGTCATCTGCACGCTGCGCAGCCCGCCCGACTCGCCGCCGTAACTCGCGAACGCCGCCGGCTTGTACGTCCACTCCTGGTAGATGCACTGCAGCGCATTGAGCAGCGATGCCGGCATGGAGAAGTCGTATTCCGGCAGCACGAACACGTACGCGTCGGCGCGCTTCACCGACGCGCTCCAGCGCTTCGTATGCTCGTGCTCGTATTGGGCGAGCCGCGGGTGCGCCACCTCGTCGAGGATGGGCAGCTTGAAGTCGGCGAGGTCCACCAGTTCCACGGCGAACTTGCCGTGGGCGGTGGCCTGCTCCATCACCCAGGCGGCGACGGCCGGACCTTTGCGCCCCGGTCGCGTGCTGCAGATGATCACCTGAAGGACGAGCGGTTGGTCGGTCATGCCATTGCCTTCCGCACCGCCGGGGCGACCACGGTGCCGTAGAGTTCGATGGCTCGCAGCATCTGCGCGTGCGGCATCGTGCCGACGCTCAGCTGGAGCAGAAAACGGTCCATCCCGAAGAGTTCGTGTTCGTACAGGATCTTGTCGATCACCTGCTGCGGGCTGCCAAGCAGGAGCGCGCCGTGCGGCGCGCGCTCCCGGTCGAAATGTGCGCGCGTGGGAGGCGGCCAGCCGCGTTCCCGTCCGATGCGTCCCATGACGTCGGCATAGCGGGGCCAGAAACTGTCGGCGGCCTC
>JBAZTM010000136.1:0-6051 GCA_041661925.1 Gemmatimonadaceae bacterium | reverse complement strand
GCATCCGCGGGTGGAGCGACCCGACTTCCCGGCCTGGCTGGGGTGCTTTCTCGAGGCCCTCGGCCTGTGGCGCGTGGCGATGGTCGCCGACGCCGCGCTGATAGTCCCGTCGGTGGACATGGCGCTCGCGGATCCCGAGCGCGTGACCTCGCTGGTGCTGCTTCAGCGCGGTCTTCCCAATGAGGGGACCGAGGCAGACGGATTCGATGCGCAAATCGGCGCGCTGCCCAACGGCATACCCCTGCTGTCGACTTGGGTAGGTGCCGGAGAGCTCAGTTCACTCGAGCGCGCCATCCCTCACATCGCGGCCTTTCTGGCGAGACCACGCACCGAGGATTGACGTAGCGCGCGCACGGGTGAGAATCAGGGTGCCTTCAGATGTCGCCCAACGCCCTCTCCAGCGCCGCATTCGCATGATGCATGTTCGTTCCGCCGCTGCGTCCGACAGCGCGCAACGCCCAACAGACGTCGCACGACTGCGTGCCGCGCCGGCCCAGCTCACGAGCTTCGTCGGACGCGAGCGCGAGATCGACGCCATTCACGGGGCGCTCTCGACGACGCGACTGCTGTCGCTGACCGGGGCGGGCGGAAGCGGCAAGACCCGCCTCGCGCTCGAGGTCGTCTCACGCGAAGTCGCGACGTCTGGTATCGAGGGCGCCTGGGTGGAGTTGGCGTCCCTCCGCGACGCCACGCTGCTGCCCGACGCCGTCCTGGCGGCACTCGGCGTTCGCGAACAGGGAAACGGCACGCCGGCGGACCGCCTGGCGCACATCGTCGGGGACCGGGACTTCCTGCTGGTGCTCGACAACTGCGAACACCTGGTGGACGCCTGCGCCTCCCTGGCCGATGCATTGCTGCGCGCGTGCCCCGGCCTGCGGATGATGGCCACCAGTCGCGAGGCGCTGGGCGTCACCGGAGAGACCGCGTGGCTCGTGCCCCAGCTGTCGCTCCCTCCCGCGAGCGGCGACGCGGCGGAGTCCTCGGAGGCGGTGCAGCTCTTCGTGCAGCGGGCACGCGCGGTGAACTCGGCCTTCGCGCTCAGCGACGATAACCGCGCCGCCATCGTCCAGATCTGTCGTCGGCTTGACGGGCTCCCGTTGGCGATCGAACTCGCCGCTGCCCGCCAGCGCGCGCTGACGCCGCAGCAGGTCGTCACCCGTCTCGACGACCGCTTCCGCCTGCTGACCATCGGCAACCGCGCGGCCCTGCCGCGCCACCAGACGTTGCGCGCGGCCATCGACTGGAGCTATGCGCTGCTCGACGACGCCGAGCGCACCGTCCTGGCGCGGCTGGGGACGTTCAGCGGGGGGTTCACCCTCGACGGGGCCGAAGCCGTGTGCGCCGGCGTCGACATCGCCACCGACGCCGTGCTCGACCTCGTGTCATCACTGGTGGACAAGTCGTTGGTGGAGATGCTCGAGGATGCGGGCGTCGGGTGGTATCGCCTGCTCGAATCGGTGCGCGAGTATGCGGGCGAGCGGATCGACGAACGGGGCGAACGTGTCGATTGCGAGGCGCGGCACGCAGCGTACGTGGCCGCGCTTGCGCGGGAAGCGGAGCCGCACCTGCGCAGCGCCGAGCGCCCGCGGTGGATGCGTCGGCTCTCGCTCGAGCTCGACAACGTACGACAGGCGCTTGCGTGGACCAGCGCCCACGATGAGTCCGGCCACCTGCGCCTGCTGGCGGCGCTGCATTGGTTCTGGTTCTCATCGGGACGCTGGCCCGAGGCCGGTCAGTGGCTGCGCGGGGCGCTCGCACTCGACGCGGCGCGCGTGCGGTCGCGCGAGCGGGCGGCCCTGCTCTTCTCGTCGGGGGCGATTGCCTCCCTGCAGGCGCAGGTCGATACGGCGCGCGCACAATGCGGTGAGGCGATCGCCATCGCCGCCGAGGTTGGGGACCCGCTGCTCGTGGCCGATGCGCAGAACTACCTGGCCATGGCGCTCAACCAGGCCGGCGATCCCGCAGCTGAGCCCCTGCTGCTGCAGGCGCGCGAGTACCTGCGCCACGCCAACGACCTCTACGGCCTGCGGCTCAACTTCCTGCTGCACGGCATGGCGCTGGTCCTCAAGGGCGAAGTGGCCCGCGGGTTGGAAGCCACCGAAGAGGGCGTGCGCATCGCCCGCGTATTCGGGCTCGATCGCGAGCTGGCCATCGCCCTGCAGCAGCTGGCCACGATGGCGGCGCGCACCGGCGACTTGCGTCGAGCGTCGGCGCTGGCCTGCGAGGCGCTCGACGCCATCAGCCGCGATCCGCAGCAGCTCTTTCTCGCGCGGGCGGTAGAGTTGATGGCGTCGTGCGCGGCCGCGTCGGGGGACGCGCCTAACGCGGCACGGCTCTATGGCGTGGGACAGCACATTCGCGATGCCATCGGCGCCGAGATGTGGAGCGTGGACCGCGCGTACCACGCGCCATTCGCTGCCCGGGCGAGGAAGGCGTTGGGCGACGCGGGCTTCGCGTCGGCCGAAGCGGAGGGGCGGGAGATGGGACGCGACGCGGGTGTCGCTCTCGCCACCGCCGTCGGCGCGCAGCTGGCGCGCGACGGTGCCCCGGAACCGTCGTTGAACACCGCCGAATACGCCGTTCCCGCGCCGTCCAGGCGTGTGGCGCCACCGGCGTTGTCGGTGCGCACGTTCGGCGGATTCGAGGTGATGCTCGGCGAGGAGAAGGACGCGGCGCGGGGCTGGGGATTCGCCAAGACCCGCGAGCTGTTCGTGCTGCTGCTGTTGCACCCGGAGGGGAAGACGCGCGAGCAGGTGGGACTCGCGCTCTGGCCCGACGCCAGTGCCGGTCAGGTGAGAAACAACTTCCATGTGGCCATGCACCACTTGCGTCGCGCGCTGGGCGACGCCGAGTGGGTGCGATTCGAGGGCGATCGCTACCGGCTCGTGCTGCCGGGCACCGTGACGTTTGACGCGCGCGACTTCGAAGTGCGGGTCACGGAACTCCTTCGCGTCGCGCGCCGCGACACCGTGCCGGCGGACGCCTGGCGTGATGCACTGGCATTGCATCGCGGAGCATTTCTTGACGGCACCGCCGCAGGCGACTGGCACCTGGAGTGGCGTGACAGATTCTCGCGGCTGTACGCTCGGGGGATGGAACAGTGCGGGGCGTCGTTGCTGCGCGAAGGACGCCTGGAGGAAGCCGAGGGGACGTTTGAACGGCTGGTGCGAGAGGAGCCACTCGATGAGGCGGGCTATCGCGGGTTGGTGATGGTGCGAGCCCGCGCCGGCGACCTTGCCGCGGCCGAACGCGAGTTCCGCCGCTACGAGGATATGCTGCGGGCCGAGGGCATGGGTGGAGCTGCGGCGACGATGCGCGCGCTCTTGGCAAGCGTGCGGCGCGGTGAGTCTCCGTGACCAGCCACTGCCGGCTTTCCCGCACCAGACGGCCTCTTCTGGTTGATTGCGGGTGCTGGATTCCCGTGTAACATAGAGCTAGCGGCGTTCAGCGAATCTCCAGGATGGACATAGCCATGGTGTCGAGAGACGATGAAGGTCCCGTGTCGGAAACCGAGAAACGGCCGGGCGTTCCCGCGCTCCGTCCTACCGTCGTCCTCGTGGTGGATGACGATGCCTCGGTGCTGTTCGCCTCGCGTCGCATTCTCGCCAAATTCGGTTACACGGTGCTCGAGGCGCCGGGGGGCGAGGAAGCGCTGCAGGTCGTGCGCGAGCACGCGCCCAAGATCGACGTCGTCCTGACCGACATGCGCATGCCCGGCATGGACGGTTCGGCACTGGCCAGCAGATTGGTGACCATGCTGCCGAAGGTGCGCATCGTCTACATGTCGGGCTACACTGACGGCCTTCTGGAACAGGAGCTGAAGGCGCCGGGTCGCGCCTTTCTGGCGAAGCCGTTCACGGTGGATCAGCTGACGGACGCGCTCGCCCGCGTGCTCGCCTGACCGCGGTGGCGCCGCCCGCACCGCCGCGATAACGTGCGACCATGAGCCTTGCCTCCATCCTCACCGAATGTGCGCGACTCGCCGCCGGCGGGGGTGTCGGCGCGCTGGCGAGCGTCGTGCGCCGGCGCGGCTCGCTCTCCATGAGCGCCACCGCCAAGCTGCTCGTCACCGCCGACGGCGCGCGCTTCGGCACCGTGGGCGGCGGGTGCCTCGAGGCGGACATCATGGAGCAGGCGCTCGACGTCTGCGAACGCCGCGTCCCGATCTGCACCTCGCACACGCTCAACGCCGAGCTTGCCGGCGATTACGGCCTGACGTGCGGCGGTACCGCCGAGGTCTTCATCGAGCCGGTGATTCCCGACGCGACGCTGGCGGCGCTGTATGCCGAGGCGGCCGCCGTGGTGGCGCGCGGCGATCGGGCCGTGCTCGCCACGTCGCGCGCCTGGCCCGACGGCACGCCGCGCAAGGTGCTGCGCACCGCGCAGGTCACGCTGCAGGTCGGCGACGATGCCGCGCTGCGCGACGCGGCTGCCGCGTTCGACACCCGCCGCGAGGAACCGGCGCTCGGCGACGACCTGGTGGTGGAGGCGCTCGTCGGCGCGCCGCGGCTGGTCGTCTTTGGCGCCGGCCATGTGGGGGCCCGCATCTGCGAGGCGGCGGCTTTCGCCGGCTGGCGCGTGACCATCGTGGACGACCGTCCCGAGTTTGCCGACGCCGCGCGCCATCCGCGCGCGGAGCGCGTGCTGGTCTGCGATTTCAGCGACGTGCGCGCCGCCGCGGTGGCCGCCACCGATTGCGTGGTCATCTGCACGCGCGGACACCAGCACGACGCCCTCATCGCCTCACAGGTGGCGCCCCTGCGGCCGCGCTTCCTCGGCATGCTCGGCTCGCGCCGCAAGGCGGCGCTCACCGCACAGGCGCTGCGCGGCTGGGGCGTGGAGGCGGCAGACGTGGAACGCATCGTCTGTCCCGTGGGTCTCGATGTCGCGGCGGACACGCCGGAGGAAATCGCGATTTCTGTCGTTGCGCAATTGATCGTGGTGAGGCGAGGGATGGCAGACGGCGGACGGCAGACGGCAGACGGCGGACGGGCACCGGGTGTTGGACAAGTGGTCGGCAACCCGTAGCATTCATCAGGTTCACATCTGCCGTCGGCCGCATGCCGTCTGCGATCTGCCGTCCGCCATCTGCCATCTGCCATCTGATCCTATGCGTCCCCCCCCTCTCTCCGATATCGAAATCCAGCGCGAGCTCAACGCGATGGACGGATGGGCGCGCAAGGGCGACGCGATTGTAAAGACCTATGACTTCGCCACCTTCGCCGGCGCCATGGTGTGGGTGAATCGCGTCGCTGCCGCGGCGGAAGCCGCCAACCATCATCCCGACTTCGACATCCGCTTCTCGCGCGTCCTCGTTTCGCTCGCGACGCATGACAGCGGCGGCGTGACTGCCCTCGATTTCACGCTCGCCCATACCATGGATGAACTGGCGGGGCTGCCGAAACCGCCAGAGGGGCCGAGTCTGGGCGCGTAGTCTCGCTCGCGTACGCCATGCTCCACCTACTCGCAATAAGGACCGATCCATGATTCGCCAGCTGCTCATCCTCGCGGCCGCGGCCGTCCTCGCGCCGTCCAGTGCCCAGGCCAAGGTGTGCACGACGGCCACGCCCGAGTGCACGGAGTTCATCGTCGTCGGCACCGGCGCCGGGCGCTCGCTCGTCTACCGTTCGCACCCGCTCAACGTGCGCAACGAGTCCATCACCCGCGTGCTCGTGATGGTCCACGGAGCGGGCCGAAATGCCGACGGCTATTTCAGCTCGGCGATGGCCGCGGCATTCCTCGCCGGCGCGCTCGAGAATACGCTCGTGATCTCACCGCGCATGGCATCCAACGACGGCCAGGGATGCCGCGACACGCTGGCGCCCAATGAAATCAGCTGGCACTGCAACTCGTGGCGCTCGGGCGGGGCGTCGATCTCGCATCCTGCCGTCACGTCGTTCGACTTCATGGACGAGATTCTCCGCAAGGCCGCGCGCAAGGAGATCTTCCCCAATGTCCGCGTCATCGTCGTGACGGGCCACTCGGCCGGCGGGCAAGTCACGAACCGCTACGAGATGACCAACCAGGTGCACGACAAGCTCGGCGTGCCGG
>JBAZTM010000135.1:0-6158 GCA_041661925.1 Gemmatimonadaceae bacterium | reverse complement strand
TCCACCGTGCGGAGGTAGCGGGCGTCGGCATCGGGCGTGGTGAGCGGGATGTCATCCGTCACGCCGGCCACCTCTCGAAGGTACCGCACCGTTTCCGCGTCGCCCGGGACGATGCCCGACGTGGCGCCAGCCTCGACGCTCATGTTGCAGATCGCGATGCGACCGCTTGTGCTCATGTTGCGAATGGTCTCGCCGTGGAACTCGAGCACCTTGTAGTTGGCGCCCTGCGCCGTGAGCGTGCCGATGACGTGGAGGATGAGGTCCTTTGCCCCAACGTACGGCGGCAGCTTGCCGCTCACGACCACCTTGATGGTCTCGGGCACCTCGATGTTCACTGCGTAGCCGAGGCTCCACACGGACGCCATCTCAGTGGCGCCAATACCGAAGCTGAAGGCGCCGAGCGCGCCGTGCGTGGTTGTGTGCGAATCGGTGCCGACGACCACGAATCCCGGACGGACGTAGCCGTACTCGGGCAGGATCTGGTGGCAGATGCCGCCGGTGTCGCCGCGGATATCGTGGAACTTGGCGATACCGTTGGCCGCCACGAACTCGCGGATCTTCTTCTGGTTCGTCGCCGTCTTGGGGCTCTCGGCGGGCACGCGGTGGTCGAAGATGATTGCGATGCGCGACGGGTCCCAGATGGTCGGGGCGAGGCCGGTTCCCGCAAACACCTCCTGGAACTGGTTGATCACGAGCGCGGCGTTCTCGTGCGACATCGCGAGATCCACCTTGGGTTCCACCACATCACCGGCGGCGACGGCGGGGAGCCCCGCGGCGCGCGCCAGAATCTTCTCAGCAACGGTCATGCCCATGACTGACTCCGGTTCAGATGACACCCTTCGCCTTCAGTTCGGACTGCTCCGCCGCCGGGATGCCCAGCGCGGTGTAGATCGCCGCATTGTGCTCGCCAAGTTCGGGCGGCGGCGTTTCCACCTTGCCCGGCGTCTTCTCGAACATCGCGGTCAAACCGAAGACTTCGATGTCGCCGAATCCGGCCAGCGGCACCTGCTTCAGCACGTCGCGATGCACCACCTGCGGCTGGCGCAGCGCCTCTTCGAGCCCGAGGATCGCGCCGCTCGGCACGTCGGCGGCGTTGAGCGCGGTCACCCACGCCGCCGTCGGCTTCGCCGCGAGTTTCGCCTCAAGCAGCGGCGTGAGTTCCTTGCGGTTCTGCTTGCGCGTGTCACGCTCCTCGAAGCGCGGGTCCTTCTTGAGCTCCGGTAGGCCGAGCACATCGCAGACCGCCTCCCACTGCTCCTGCTTGTTGGCGGCGATGTTGATGTAGCCGTCCGCCGTCCGGAACGTCCCACTCGGCGCGGCCGTGAAGTTGTCGTTGCCCATCAGCGACGGCTGCTGCTTGCCGATGAGCAGGTTCGCCGCCACCCATCCCATCAGCGGCATGATGCTGTCGAGCAGGGCGACGTCGATGGACTGCCCCTCTCCGGTGCGCTCACGATGGAAGAGCGCCGCCATGACTGCGAATGCCGCGTTGAGTCCACCCACGGTATCGCACACCGGGAAGCCGGTACGCAGCGGGTTCAGACGTTCGTCGCCGTTGACCGCCATCTCGCCGGACAGCCCCTGGATGATCTGGTCGTACGCCGGGAAAAGCGCATCGGGACCCGTCTGTCCGAAGCCCGAGATGGCGCAGTAGACGAGCCGCGGGTTGATGGCGGAGAGCGTCTTGTAGCCGATGCCCAGCCGGTCCATGACGCCGGGCCGGAAGTTCTCCACCACGACGTCGGCGTCCTTCACCATCTTGAGGAAGATTGCCTTCCCCTCGGCGCTCTTGGTGTTCAGCGTGATCGACTTCTTGTTGCAGTTCTGCGCGAGAAAGCTGGTGCCCATCAGCCGCTTGTTGAGCGCGGGGAGGATGCCGAGCTTGCGCGCGAGGTCGCCGTCCTTGGGATTCTCGACCTTGATCACCTCGGCGCCGAGCAGCGCGAGGTGCAAGGTGGTGAACGGTCCGGAGAGGACGTTCGTCAGATCGAGGACTTTGATGCCTTCTAGCAGACGCGGGCTCATGGATAGAGTGCGACAGAGTGCGACAGAGTGCGACCGAGAGAGGCAGTGACTGCAATCATGAGGCCGGGCCACCTGCTGCAATCGGGCCGATCTTGTAGACGCAGCCGGGCAGGTCGCGGCCGAGGAAGGCTGCGACGTCGCGGGCGACGCCAATCAGCGTGTCGAGCTGGATGTCGGTGCGCTGCCCGGTGCGCTGGAGGGCATGGACGAGATCCTCGGTGGCCACATTGCCGGCGGCGACCTTCGTGAACGGGCAGCCGCCGAGTCCGCCGAAGCTCGACTCGATGGACGTGGCCCCCGCGTCGAGCGCCGCGTAGACATTGGCCATGCCGACACCGTAGGTGTTGTGGATGTGCGCCGTGACCCGGGCGTTCGGTTCCATGGCGAGAATGCGCCGCACGTAGGCGCCGACTTGTGCCGGATGCGCGTGTCCGGCGGTGTCGGCGAGGCTGATGGCGGTGAGGCCGGCCTCGAGGTAGGCCGCCACGATGCCCATCACGCGCGACTCCGGCACCGCGCCCTCGAAGCCGCAGCCGAAGGCGCTCTGCACGCTCACCTGCACCTCGTGGCCGGCGCGCTGCGCCTCGAGCGCCGTTGCGATGATGCGCCGCGTCGCGTCCTCGGTGTCCATGCCGGAGTTCTTGCGACTGTGCGTCGCCGAGGCGGAGACGCCCATGCAGAACATCTCCACGCCACAGGCCATCGCGCGCTCGAGCCCCTTCTCATTGAGCACGAGCCCCGACAGCACCGCATCACCACTCTTCTTCGAGGCGGCCAGCCGGCGGAACAGTTCGTCGGTGTCCGCCATCTGCGGCACTTTCTGCGGATGCACGAACGAGCCCACCTGCACGATGTCGAGGCCGCTGCCGATGAGCCGCTGGAGCCAGCCGAACTTGGTCTCGGTCGGCACGACCCGCGGCTCGACCTGCAGGCCGTCGCGGGGCCCGACTTCATGAATCAGGATCTGCGTCATCTGCGCACTCCGGTGGCTGGACTCGTCAGAGCTTCCGCGCGATCGCCTCGCCCATCTCGAGCGTGGTCGCGCTACCGCCCATGTCGTAGGTGCGCACCCGTCCCTCGCGAATCACTTCGGCGGTGGCGGCCTCGAGCCGCGCCGCCATGTCGTTCTCGCCAAGCCACGAGAGCATCATCTTGGCCGAGAGGATCATGGCAATGGGGTTCACCTTGTTCTGCCCCGCGTACTTCGGCGCACTGCCGTGACTCGGCTCGAAGACGCCCAGCTTGTCGCCGATGTTCGCCGAGCAGGCGAAGCCCAGTCCGCCCACCATTTGTGCCGCGAGATCGCTGATTATGTCGCCGAAGAGGTTCGTCGCCACGAGCACGCTGTAGCTCTTCGGGTTCTTGAGCAGCCACATGGTGATGGCATCCACGTTGGCGTCGTCCATCGCGATGCCCGGATACTCCCTGGCAATGCGCTTGCCGACCTCGAGGAACATGCCCTCGGTGGCGCGCACGACGTTGGCCTTGTGGATGACCGTGACCTTGGGATAGCCATGCACCTTCGCGTACTCGAACGCGGCGCGAATGATGCGCTCGCACCCTTTCCGTGTGTTCACCTTGCAGGTGATGGCGAACTCATCGCCCGGAATATCCGCGAAGTGGGCAAACGGCTTGCTCAGCCTGACGAGCACCGCCTTCAGTTCCTCGGGGACCGGGCTGAACTCGACGCCCGCGTAGAGCCCCTCGGTATTCTCGCGGAAGATCACGAGGTCGATGTCTTCCTTGTAGTTCAGCGGATTGCCCGGGTAGGCCTTGCACGGCCGCAGGCAGGTGTAGAGGTCGAACAATTGCCGCATGCGCACGATGGGACTGCGATAGGTGAGCCCCTTCCCCTGTAACTCGGGAATGAGCTCGGCTTCTGCGTCTTTCGCCGGCTTCGACGTGATGGCGCCAAAGAGCGCGGCGTCGCTGGCACTCAGCAGGTCGATGGTGCGCTGCGGAAACGACTCCGCCTCGGTGCGCCAGAACTCCCAACCGATGTCGCCGTGGGTGTACTGGGCGTCGAACTTGAGTGCGTCGAGGCAGATCCGGGCGGCGTCCATGACGTCGACGCCGACACCATCCCCTGGCAGCCACGCGATGCGGTACTGGCTCACGGCAATTCTCCTGCGCCCGGCGGCGCGCTCAACCACAGGAGGCAGCGCGCTGGGCGCAGCCGACTCCGTACGAGAGGAAAGGACCTGACTCTGCAACCGGGGGGCGGGAGTCGGCTCCTCGTGGGAGCCGACATAGGGAAACTACCGGCGGGCAAAGACGAATACGAGGGAGAAAGTGCCCTACATGGTGCCAGTGTCTGCCTGACAGCGCGAGCGGGTCTTTGCATTCCAATTGGGTGGTCAGCAGGAGACCGCGGCACCGCGTACGTATGTCATTAGCCGGAACCCCCACCCCTGGAGCCGGATTCATGCACGCGTTCGGACGTGTACTTCCCGTCCTCGCCCTCACGCTCGTTGTGACCAGCCCTGTCTCGTCGCCGCTCCACGCGCAGTCGTCGCCGACGGACCTACCCTCCACATTGCTCACCGACTATCGGTGGCGCAGCATCGGCCCGGGCTCTCCGGGCGGACGCTTCACGGACGTTGAGGCGCTCGACACCGATTTCCGGTTCGTGCTGGCCGCCGCCGCGTCCGGCGGCGTCTGGAAGAGCACGAACGCCGGCACCACCTGGACGCCGATCTTCGACCGCTACGGCTCGTCGTCGATTGGCGACATCAAGATCTACCAGGCCGACCCCCGGATCCTGTGGGTGGGCACTGGCGAGGCGAACAACCGCAATAGCGTCGCCTGGGGCGATGGCATCTACAAGTCAACGGACGGCGGACAGACGTTTGTGAACGCGGGCCTGCGAAACACCCACCAGATCGCGCGCATCGTCACGCATCCCTCGAACCCCGACGTCGTCTACGTCGCGGCCATCGGCAATCTCTGGGGTGCGACCGGTGACCGCGGCGTGTTCAAGACCAGTGACGGCGGCAAGAGCTGGCAGAAGCTGGCGGGCGGGCTTCCGTCCGATCCGACGTCGGGTGCCACCGAACTGGTGATGGATCCGGCCAATCCGAACGTGCTCTACACGGCATTCTATCAGCGTCTGCGGCTGCCCTGGCGCTTCAACGGCGGCGGAACGAACGGCGGCATCTTCAGGTCCACGGACGGCGGCAAGACATGGAAGAAGCTCACCGCCGGCCTGCCCGCCGGGCCGACGGGGCGTATCGGACTCGATGTCTACCGCAAGAACCCGAAGGTCGTCCTCGCGATCGTCGAAGCCGAACCCGGTGCAGAGAACTTGTCGAAGCCCGGCTCGGGGATCTATCGGTCCGAGGACGGCGGCACGACGTGGAAGTACCTCAACCGCTACAACAACCGGCCGTTCTACTACAGCCAGATTCGCATCAACCCGTCCGACGACAAGCTCGTCTATGTGCTCGCCACCGCCATGTCGCTCTCGACCGACGGCGGCAAGACACTGGTGCAAGCGCGCGCGCCCTATGGCGGAAACTACGACCACCACGCCATGTGGATCGATCCGGCCAACAAGGACCGCTTCTACCTCGGCAAGGACAAGGGGCTGACGCTCACGCACGATCATGGCGCGACGTTCCTCTACTACGACAACCTGCCGATCATGCAGGCGTACAAGGTCGCCGCCGACCTGCGCGAGCCGTACGCGATCTATGCCGGCTTGCAGGACAACGGCACGTTCGGCACCATGAGCTTCACGCGCGACGGGCTCGGCATCCGCAATGACGTCGCGTGGAAGCTGCACTGGGACGACGGCCAGTACATCGCCATCGACCCCACGGACTGGCGCACGGTCTATTCGCAGGGGACGAACGCCTCGTTCCGCGTGGTGGACCCGCTCACGCACACCGACACGCCGCGCCGGGTGTCGCCGGCGACGATCACCAACTTCAAGGATGTCGCGCCGGCGGACAGCGCGGCGGGATCGCTGCCGCGGTTCCGCGTGAACTGGTCCACGCCGTTCATCATCTCGCCGCACGCGCCGAACGTCGTGTACTACGGATCGAACTACCTGCTCAAGTCCACCGACAAGGGCGTGTCGTGGACGGCCATCAGCAAGGACCTCTCGAAAGCCGACCCGACGAAGAACATGA
>JBAZTM010000134.1:0-6413 GCA_041661925.1 Gemmatimonadaceae bacterium | reverse complement strand
GGGTAGTTCGTCGGGTCGCTGACGGCGGTCGGGTACGTGGTGGCGCCGCGGACGATGGACCAGTCGGCATCAGCTACGGTGGCCGAGGTGGTGATGGCTGCGGAAAGAGTGAGGCCAACGCCGGGCGTATACACGGTGATGCGCAGCGCGAGGTTTCGCGTGAAGGCGTCGGCCGCCTCGGTCGTGTCTCGGAGGACAAGAATGTCCCCCACTTGCCCGCCCATCGTGGCGAAGTTGATGGTCCCGCCGAACGAAACATCGGCGGACCCCGCAGTCACGATGCATCCACCGGAGGTGGCGCCCTTGCTGCGCACCAGCAGCGTCTCGTCGTCGAGCAGGTACTGGCGCTCCGTCTGCGTGTCGTCGCGCCACACCGCTTCGATCTCCACTACGTCGCCCTGGGGCGAGTAGGCGATGGCCTCGCACTGGAAGATGGTCGAGGAGTACGGCCCGCCGAGGGAGGCGCCGCGGGTCCACGTCAGCTTGAAGTAGTCGCCCAACTCGAGCCGCAGGCCGCTCCTGCTCATCGCGAAGCGGATGCGATCGCGCGCCGAGCCGTCGATGTTGCGCCACTGCGTTGGGTTGAGCGCCTGCTGCCGGAACGGGCGCCAACCCTGCTCGAGCGTCACTTCGATGCTGCGCGCGGTGAGCGGAATGTCGGCGTCGGTGATGTCAAAGGGCCCCTGAAACGGCACGTCCTGCTTCGTGGTCGGGTCCTTTTTCCCGCCAGAGAAGTAGACGCGGTTGAAGGGTGCACTCCGCTCGCCGTCGCTCGGCACCCACTGCTGTATGTCCTTGAGTTCAGTCTCGAGCACCTCCATGAGGCCGCTCGCCTGCGTCGCCGTGGTGAAGTCGGTAACGTCGGAAGAGAAGGCGATTTGCCCGCTCCAGTCGACGAAGATGTCGAAGTCCGACGACTGCGCCAACCTCGTGAGGACCTGCCGCAGGGAGAGCGGCGGAGGTGGGACGCTCGGGTTGTTGGCTCGCTCTGTCCAGGGCTGCACGACGCCCGCACAGGCGGCGAAGGGGCCTCCGGCTTTCACTCTGGCGGCGCTCGTCGCGTCCACGGTGGCGCCCGAGTAGACGGACACCAGGTCGGTCACCACGTCGACCGCGTGGGCGAGACTGAAGCCCAAGCCCGACGATGGAGGATTGGTGATCTGCGAACCCGGCGTCGCTCGCACGTACCAATTCTGCACACGCGAGGCGAATAGCGCGTAGGGCAGTCCCGCCTGCGTCACCGCGTCGGTTGGATAGTTCCCTTGGTACGCGAGCGCCGACATTCGCGCCTCCCAGTCGCGGCGGGCCACGGGATCAATCACCGTCCCGTAGCGGAAGCCGTACCAGCCGAGATCGCTCCGCACCACGAGGTACACCACCTGAAAGTCGATGCTGCCCTTGGTGATGGTGGGGGACTTTTCGACGCGCCACACGGTCAGCGTGTCGGGCACGCCCGCGCCGAGGGTGAAGCCTTCGACCGTGCGCGGAATCTCGACCATCGCCGGAGTTGGCTCGATGCCTTCGGATCCGATGTTGAGGATCTCCACCGTCACCTGTTGGATGAGGTCCTGGCTCACTGCCGTCAAGTCGGTGGTGCAGTAGAGTGGGACGATCACCGTCTCGTAGTAGGCCGATGCGCCGCCCTGGTTGTCCCATGGGATGAGGTGAGGAAACGCCAGCGTCATGTCTTCGCCGAACGTCAGCTGCAGCGGCGTCTGCTCGGTGATGCGCGAGGGGATGCCGATCGCATTCTTGATGGGGTTGTTGGTGGCGGTGCCGACCGACTGCCAGTTCAGCAGCGTCGGAGTCAGGAGCCCCTCGCCCAGACGGCCCATGAAGTCGTCTGCGAGGCTGAGCACCACCACTGCGTTGTTGCGCGCCGGCCACGCCGAGAGGACGAACTCGCCCAGCATCTTCGAGGTGAAGACGAGCGGGGAGGCGCCCTCCTCATAGAGCACCACGTACACCCGGAAGCGCGCCTTGGCCGCGTCCGCGATGTTCGCACGGCCGCAGATCCAATCGAGCGCCCCATCAGCGTTCGCCATCCGCAGCGACGTGGTTGAGCTCGCGGCGATGCGCCGCTGTCCGAAGGCGCGGCGCACGGAGCCCAGCTCGAGCACGCGCGGCTCGTACTCGTTGGTGCCGTCGAGCGCGCCCGGCACGTCGGAGTAGCGGTAGGCGATGGTGGAGAAGCCGTCGAGGGAGACGTCGACACGGAAGGCGCGGCCCCTGTCTGGCTTCACCACCTCATCATTGAAGCTCAAGCGCCCACCTCACGACCCAGGCCCACAAGCTCGAAGCCGTCGACGTCGAAGAGGTTGAAGTCGCTCTCGCTCCAGCCGTGCGACTCGCTGATCTTCCCCCAGAGGCACTCCTGAGCTGCGGCGGTCGCGGCCGTGGCGGTGCTCTCGATGTACTCGAGCCAGAGCAGGTTGGTGACGCCGCCGCGGGTGGCGCGGAACATCGCCATCAGCTCCTCGCGCTCGGTGGAGCCCTGCAGGTCCTTGAAGCTGAAGCGCTTGGTGCGGATGGGGCCGGCGAGGAAGGTGGCGTGCACCTGGCCGGTGTCGGACTCGTTGCGGTTGGTGATGTAGCGCTCGTTCTCGCCGTGGCCGTAGATCTTCGTGCGCGAGAGGCTGGTGATGCTGGTGAGCGCCATCACCTCGCCGAGCGTGACGATCTTCGTGCCGGTGTGCACGAAGGTGAGGCGCCAGTACTGCTTGTTGGTGGATGGGAACTGCAGCACCGTGTCCTTCTGGTTTGGCGCCGCGGTGACGATGGTGCTGGCGGCCTTGACGGTGGCCGCGTCGGAGTAGTCGCTTGCCGTCGCGGCCTCCACCAGCACCGTGCACGCGCCCGAAGCGAGGTTGTGATTCAGGAGCGCGATGCCCACCAGGGCCGTCGCCGCGCCCAGGTTAATCTTCAGCGTCTGCCCCGAGCCCTGGGCGCTGCCGGCGCTGGCGGCCGGGACGTCGAGCCGCCCGTCGTTGAGACGGGTGCGGTTGGTCGTGTAGGCGCTGCTCCAGACGAAGGACGCCGCGGCGAGCCCGGTGAGCGCGTTGGCGGTGGCGTAGCCGTGACTCATCGCGGGCTCCCCAGTAGCCGGGGCACGTCGCCGTGGCCGGTGCGCAGCGCGCGCTTCATGCCCTGGCCGAGATCGGCCATGAAGCTCTCCGCGGCATTCTTCGAGTCGATCGCCTGGATGTAGTTGGTGATGGCCGGCCCGCCTCGCCCCTTCGCGAGGTTGTCCACCGCGCCGGGGCCGCCCATGTGGTGCACCTCGTTGCGCGCCAGCACCCGCTCGCCGGTCTGCAGGATGGCGGCGCGCTCATCGGAGCCAATCCACGCGCCCGAGTGGTAGCGCGGGATGTCGATGTCTTCGCCCACCCAGCCGCCCGAGTGCATCGTCTTGGGCTTCTTGTGGTTGTTCGCGGAGATCGCCCCAGCTCCCGCGCGCACGCCCATCGCGGCGAGGTTGCCGAGGGCCGCGCCGAGGGCCGGCTGTCCGTACGCCGAGCCGATGACGGTGCCGGCGATGGCGACCGCCGAGGCGATGATCTCTCCCACGAAGATCGCCACGTCGAACTCCCCACCCGCACTCATCTTCTCCAACTCCGACGAGAGGGCGCCCACGAAGGCGCCGCCGATCTGGGCCCCAGCTGATGCCCATTGCGCCTCCTGTGCCTGAAGCGCCTCGGCGTTGGCCTTCGCGGACGCAGCCGTGAACTTCGCGGCGTCCTCGTCGCGCTTCTTCATCGCCTTCTTGTTGGCCTCCTGTTGCGCCGCATAGAGCTTGTCGTACAGCGGCAGCGAATTCTTGATGGAGTCGGCCACCAGCTTCGTGTTCTCGACGTAGTTCTTGAAGCCGTCCGTCGAGCCCACCATCGCGGCGTTGTTCTTCTCCCACTCGGCCGTCTGCCGGGCGATGGTCTCGATGAGCTGCGTGGCCTCGGCGTCGAGCTTGTCCTCGTACTCGGCCGCCTCCTTCGCCGCCTGCGCGCGCTCCTTGAGAGAGTCGGCGTCCTTCCCCGTCGCGCGCTTGCCGTCCGGGCCGGTGAGGAAGACGGGCGCGGGCTTGCTGACGGCGCCACCGGTGATGTCGGGCATCTGGGGCCCCGACATGAAGCCGCCCAGCAGCGCCGTCACCTGGCCGGTGTTGCTCATGGCGCCGAGCGTCTCCATGATGCCCTCGGCGCTGGAGATCTGCGCGGCCCACCTGGAGAAGAAGCCCGCGGTGCGCTGCAGCACGCCCGTCTTCTGCTCCATGGCGCCGATGACGCCACCGAAGGACTCCTTCACGTTGCCAAAGGCGATGGTGACGGCGTCCAGCGAGCCCTGCAGCGAGTTGGCGTTGGCCTCGGCGGCGCCGCCCAGGGCGTCCCGCAGCTTGTTGGTGAGGGTGGTGAAGTCCTTCGCCTTGTCGCCGGTCTGCTCGAAGGAGATGCCGTACTTCGCGAGCTTCCCGTCGCCATTCTCGACGGCCTGCAGGAAGTCCTTGGTGGCCTGCACCCCGTCCTTGCCGGAGGCAGCGGCATAGTCCTGGATGGCCCGAATCGCCGGTTCAATCTCGCTCGGCGCCGCGCCCCACTGCAGGAGCAGCGTCTGCTGCTGCTTGATGAGCTCCCCGTCGATGTGCAGCTGGGCCTCGAGCGCGTCGGCCTGCTGCGAGAAGGCCTCCGTCAGCCCGCCGGCGGCGCGCTCGAGCTGCATCTGGACCTTCTGCGCCTCGGCGAAGGCGTGCACCGAGTCGACGCCGAAGGCCACCGCGGCGGCGCCGGCAGCGAGCAGCCCGGCCTGTACCTTCGCCAGCTGCGCGGCGCTCGACTTCTCCGCGGCCTCGGCGCGCTTCCACGCGGCCTCGCCCTCGTCCCCCATCTTCTTCATGGAGGCCGCCGTCTCGCCCTCCATTTGCTTGAAGGCCGCGTCGGTCTTCTTCGCCATGCCCGCGAAGGCCTGCTCGATGGTGGCGGCCGCGTCCTGGGCTTCGCTCGCGACGTCGCGGAAGGCGGCATCTGCCCCGCTGCCGTCGCCCTTGATGTTGAGTGCCAAGTCCACGGGTCAGCCCTCCAAGTGCATCAGGTACGACAGCACGGCCTGCGACTCAGACTTCAGAAACGAGATGCCCTGCGACAACCGGCGCGGCCACTCGTCGAACACGCCCCCGGTGAAGGGCGGCGCGTCCGGCCACCGCGATACCTCGCGCCACACCTCGAGGATGTCCGCCACCTCCTTGCGCGCTTCGTCCAAGTCGATGACTCCTTCCCAGCGAAACTCCAGCGTCGCCTTCGCACCCTTCTGTCCCTTCTTCGGCGGCTTCACCGTGTAGCCGAAGCGCCGCAGCTGCTGATCTGCCTCCCACGTCAGCGAGCGGCCGTCTTTCCGGTCCTTCGGGGGGCGGTAGTGCGCGCCCCACCAGAGGACCGCAGCAAGAAAAGCTCGTCGTGGCCCTCCATGCTGTTGGCGCTCGCCAGCGCCGCCTCGAGCTCGGTGCGCGCGTGCACGCCGTAGTCGGCAGCCTCCTCGACGATGCGCAGGTAGTCGTCGAGCGTCGCCAGTTGCTGCCCGTCGACGGTGTGCGGCCCCTCGAAGACGCGCACGTACGGCTCGAGCGCCGCCCCGAAGACGGCGCGGATGGCGCCCAGGTACACCTTGAAGGCCGCCTCGCACGCCACCACGTAGGCCTTGAGCGCCGCGGCGAAGTCCTCGTCGGAGAACTCGCCCCGCACCGGCTTGGGGGGCGGGACGTACTGGAGATCGCGCGCCTTCTTCAGCTGCGCGCCCAGCTCCACCATCTGCGCGCCCGTCAGGCCCACGGCCAGCTCGAGCCACAGCACCGGGCCGCCCTCGAGCTCCCGGTTCTCCCCGATGTCCGGGGCCCACTTCTTCCAACTCCAGCGCCGCGTCAGGTTCGCCATGGTCAGTCCACCTTGGCGAGCAGAGCGCGCACGGCCGCGTCCTTCGCCTCCAGCAGCTTCCGCAGCGCCACGGTGCGCTCTGGGTTGCGCGGGAGCGGGCCCCCGAACGTCACCGAGGAGCCCGCCTCGTTGTCACCCTTCACGATAGCGTGAGCCAGCTCACAGAACGGCTTGGAGATGACCCGCAGGTGCGGCGGGAGGTGCGACCACTCGAAGAACTGCAGGATGTGCTCGTTGACGATCGGCTTCTTCTCGTCCATGGCGTTGCTCCTTGGCGCTGCGGGTTAGGTGAGCGAAATGTTGAACGCCGGCGTCGTGCCGCTGCCGGTGGTGCGCAGCGTCAGGTCCACGATGGCGATGTCGTTGGCGGTATCGGGCGCCTCGAAGGGGTCCACCTGGCAGTAGGGCGCGTTGAAGGTGAAGATGCCGCCCGCGCCGCTGCCCTGGCTCAGCACCAGCGCGACGTCCGTCTTGTTGGTGACGTCGCCCATCTTCGAC
>JBAZTM010000133.1:4388-6586 GCA_041661925.1 Gemmatimonadaceae bacterium | reverse complement strand
CGCGAACCTCGACCTTGTAGAGCTCGCGAAGCGGCTCGACCACTCGCCCCTGGCGGATCATCTCTTCGATGATCGGCACGCGGTTGTGGTGGGTCTTGATCACGTCCGCGCGGCGCGTGCCCCCGGACTCGATCGTGTCGGGGTAGATCGTGCCCTGGGCGAGCAGCATGCGGTCGAGCCCGAGGCGCGCCGCCTCCTGCTCGAATACCGCGACGAACGTGTCCCCGATGACGCGCCGCTTGCGCTCGGGCTCGACGACGCCCTCGAGCGCGCCGAGGAACCGCTCCGTCGCATCGACGAAGTGGACGCGCTCGCCGAGGCCGAGCTTCGCGAGCGCGGCGAGCACGCCCGGTGATTCCCCCTCGCGCATCAGCCCATTGTCGATGTGGAGCAGGTGGAGCTGCTCGCGGGGGAGCGCGCGCGCGAGCAGCTCGGCGCACACCGTCGAGTCCACGCCGCCCGAGGCGAGGAGCAACACGGGCTCGGCGCCCACCCGCTCGCGCAGGGCCGTGAGCTGGTCGTCGAGGTAGCGCTGCATGGTCCAGCTCGGCCGGCAGCCACACACCTCGAACGCGAAGTTCGCGAGCATGGCCTGCCCCTGCTCGGTGTCGTCGACCTCCGGGTGGAACTGAAAGCCGAAGCGGCGCCGCTCGGCGTCGGCGATCGCCGCGTTGGGATGCACGCGGCCGTCGGGATCGACCGAGGCGCCGATCTCCACGAATCCGTCGGGCAGCGCCGTCACGGTGTCGCCGTGGCTCATCCAAACCACGTGCTCGTCCGGCACCGATCGCCAGAGCGCGCTCGGGCGCGACGCACGAAGGCGTGCCGGACCATACTCGCGTGCCGCGTGCTCGACGCGGCCGCCATAGTGCTTGGCGATCTCCTGGTGGCCGAAGCAGAGCCCGAGCACCGGGACGTCGAGTTCGAGGATGCCGCGGTTCCAATCCTCGTCTTCCCCGCGCGACGCGAGCGCCGGGCTGCCCGACAGCACGATGCCGCGGACGCCCGCGAACGCGGCCGCCTCGTCCTCGGGCTGCCGGATCTCCGCGAGCACCTGGAGCCGACGAAGCTTCGTGGCGATGAGATGGGCGTACTGCCCGCCGAAGTCGACGACGGCGATGCGGTCGTGGGGCATGGGGCTTTGTACCATGGCGGTCACGTCTGCGGCGTGGCTGGCGGGGAAGTTGTCATTGTGCCGATGGCCTCTCCGTGGAAAGGATGAGAAACTTGATAGTCAACCGCCGGAGTGCACGTTGAGAGCTCTTCGAATCCAGGCAGCCTGCGCAATGCTCGTTGGAGCCTTGTGCATCGTCGCGGCAACGAGCTCGGCCGAAACGCCCGTGGCGGTCGAAGCCACCTCGAGCCCCGCGTCCGGCAGTGCGGCGACGGTGCCGGAGGTGGCCCCGACGGTTACGGCGGAGCCCACCGCTGCGCCGCTGCCGCCCGAGGCCGGCACGCCGGAGACCCCCGCGCCAGCGCCTACGTCCCCACCAATGGCGGTCGCGCCTCCGAGCGCGCCTAATCCGTATACGGATCGTGCTTGGCTGAAGCTCTTCTGGGAAGACCGCGACAAGGCCGTGGATTGGCTCCCCGACGATCGCAGGCCCGAGTCCAAGCTCAGCAGTCCGGGCGTGCTCGCCGTGGGAATCATCGCCCTCGTCGCCTCACCGATCAGCCTCTTCGCGGGCGTGTTCCAGACCGTCGGCTCGTCGGCCGGCCTCTGGGACTGTAAGCCCAACGACCCGGAGTGCGAGTCGGATCGCGAGGCCGCGCAAACCCTCGGCCCCCTCGGCGTCGTCGGTGGGCTGCTCGGCATCGCGACCGGGATCTCGTTGACCGTCGTCGGCGCAACGCAGAAGGACTGGTTCGACCCCGACGGGAACCCGATCCCGACCCGCGAAGAGCTCGGCATCGCGCAGGCGCCTGCCATCGAGCTTGACGTGGCATTTGGCGCTGGCTCTGCGCTCCTGCGCGGAATCTGGTAGCGCTCGGCCACCGGCTCGTACGTCGCTTCGATTATTCCTAGCCGATCACCGCGCGCGGACGCGACCCGCGTCCCACGAAACGGCGGGACGGCGGTGGCGTTCTCACGGATTCACAGGAAGGCCGGAAGACAGGAAGGGCCGAAATCTCAATTGGACGAAGCCGCTGGCGCGGCAGTGTGGCGTCGTCGTGACCGGTCGCGCTTAAGGGCTATG
>JBAZTM010000133.1:0-4378 GCA_041661925.1 Gemmatimonadaceae bacterium | reverse complement strand
ACCAGTTGATCACCACCGCCCCTCGGTCAACTCCGAGCGTTCCCCACAAAAGCGAAAAGCGGCGTTATTTCAGCCGCTTATCAGTCGGGGCGAGAGGATTTGAACCTCCGACTCCTTGACCCCCAGGTCTGGGCATTTGCTGCCAGGAGCATGATTTCGGGCGGTTGGACGAAGCCGCTGGCGCGGCAGTGTGGCGTCGTCGTGACCGGTCGCGCTTAAGGGCTATGCCCACGTGATGCGCTGACACCGCGGAGAGAGCGGCCCGCGAAGGGGAGCCGTGTGTCCAGTGGTGTGAGCCGTCGGCCGTGTTTGTCGGGGTCGGCAGGCGAGGCTCGGTCGGCGATCCTGGTGGCTCGCGCGCTCGGTGGTCGGGCGCGTCGCAACATCGGAGAGCCGTCATGGGCAAGCTGCACGACAAGATGGAGCAGGATCTGAGGCTACGCGGGCGGTGCGCGAACACGCGAGCGACGTACCTGCGATGCGCGCGGGCGTTTGTGAAGCACTATCGGAAGTCACCGACGGAGCTGGGGAAGGCCGAGGTGCGCGACTTCCTGTTGCACCTGGTGGAGGAGCGGAAGCTGAGTGCCGCGAGCTACAACGTCTATGCGGCGGCGCTCCGATTTCTCTACTCGCACACGCTCGAGCGGCCCGAGGAGGTGGCCTGGATCGGCCAGATGCGCGTAACCCGCCGGCTGCCGGCGATCCTGAGCCCCGAGGAGGTCGAGAGGCTGCTTCGGGCGCTGCGGTCGCTGAAGATGCAGGCGATCGTGGTGACGGCGTACGGCGCAGGCCTGCGCGTCAGCGAGGTGGTGCATCTCGAGGTGGCGGACATCGACAGCGGGCGCATGGTCATCCACGTGCGGCACGGCAAGGGCGATCGGGACCGCTACACGATGCTGCCCCAGCGGCTGCTCGAGCTATTGCGGGCGTATTGGAAGCAGAAGCGGCCGCCCGGTCCGCATCTGTTTCCGGGGCGCCGCCCGGGCACGGTGCTGCAACGAGCGACCGTGAGCAAGGCGCTCAAGAAAGCCGCGACGCTCGCCAAGCTCGGCAAGCGGGTGACGCCGCACTCGCTGCGCCATGCCTTTGCCACGCACCTGCTCGAAGCGGGCACCGATCTACGGACGTTGCAGGTTCTGCTCGGGCACGCGTCGATCCAGAGCACGGTCCGCTACGCGCAGGTCAGCCCGGCGATGATCCGCAAGACCAAGAGTCCGGCCGACCGGCTGCGCAAGTCGAGCTGCCCAGGGCCCAAGCGTGCCAAGCCCCGGGCGCGGCTTCGTCGCGCCGGGTAGCGGCGCGTGTGCGAGCACGGCCCCTGCGCGGAGCCACTGGAGTCCGCGCAGGGAGGAAGGGCTGCCCTGGAGCTCGCGGATATCGTCCGCGCGCACCGGGGAGCCTACGAGCGAGACCACGTCCTGACCTTCACCGAGCGCGCGGTGCTCGACGCCGTGGTGCGTTGCCGCACCGCTGCGCTCGGTGGGCACGTGACCGTCTGTCTCGAGTGCGGCACGACGAGCGACCCTTCGTACAATAGCTGCCACGATCGGCACTGCCCCAAGTGCCCGGCCGTGGCCCAGGCCAAGTGGATCGCGGGCCGACTCGAGCGCGTGCTGCCGACCCACTACTTCCACGTCGTCTTCACGTTGCCCGCCGAGCTGCGCGGCTTGGTCCTCGCCAATCCGAAGCAGAGCTACGACCTGCTCTTCCGGTGCGCGGCGGCAACCCTCTTGGAGCTCGGTCGCGATCCGAAGCGCCTCGGTGGGGAGCTCGGCCTCACGGCGGTGCTGCACACCTGGACCCAGAAGCTCGACTTCCACCCGCACCTGCATTGCATCGTCACGGGCGGCGCGCTCAGCACGGACGCCGACCGGTGGATCGGCACCCGTCCGCGCTTCCTGTTTCCCGTGCGCGTCATGGGCAAGCTCTTCCGCGGCAAGATGCTCGACGCGATTGTCCGCGCCGTCCGCGCCGGCAAGCTGCGTGTGCACGATGCGAATCGCTTCGAGACGCTCGTCGGCCGCCTCTACCGCAAGAATTGGAACGTCTACTCCAAGCGCCCCTTCGGCGGCGCCGAGCAGGTCATCGCCTACCTCGGCCAATACACGCACCGCGTGGCCATCTCGAACCAGCGTCTCCTGACGATGGATGACCGCGGCGTCCGCTTCCGGACCAAGACCGGCGAGAGCGTCACCCTCAGCGGCGTCGACTTCCTCGGCCGCTGGTTGCGCCACATCCTGCCCAAGGGCTTCACCAAGATCCGGCACTATGGCCTGATGTCCGCGAGCCACGCGACAAGTCGGCTCCAGCTCGCTCGCGTCCTGCTCGCGGCCACCCCCAAGCCGATCGTTGCAGCGTCGAGCACCGCGGAGGCCGAGGCCGACACGGATCGTCCTGTCCGCACCGCCACCTGGCGCGACGTCATCCTGCGGCTGACCGGCATCGACGTGACCGCCTGTCCCCACTGCGGCTCGCGCGCGCTCGAACGCCGCCCCCTGCCTCGCGCCTTCCCTGACGCCCGTGCTCCTCCGAAAGCAGCATGACCACCCGAGCCCAACACCGGAGAAGTGTCGCGCAAGCTGCTCGCACGAGTGGCCATGCCGAGCTCCATCCTATCGCCGAAACGGCCTCCCGCCAGCCCGTCTCGCGACCGGCCGCACGCCGCCATGTCGCCTGCTCGTGCCTCGACGGCCACCCGTCCCCGGACCGGTCGCCCCTTCGCAGTGACCTCGCACGCCTCACTGCTCGGCCAATTCATCCATAGCGTAAGCGCGCGTCCACGCTGCCGCGCCACCGGCTCCCTCCAACCCGACGATTGCGGAACTGCGCCGCTGCGCATGCGCCTCGTCGCCGCTCGCGCGCGAGCTCACCGCGGGCGCACTCCCGCAATCGCCCTACTTCTTACGTCTACATTCCCCTGTTCTGCGTCTGCGGCATCGGCTGAGCGCGGTGGCGGTCTCTGCCCGCGCCGCGTGGTTCACGCCTCGCGTGGCGGCTCCGCCGCCCCAGGCACCGGGGGCGCCGCTGGCCCGGTGCCGTCGGGATCATGGTGCTTCTTGTGGCGCAGGATCCGGAAGAAGCACCAGCCGGCCAGGCCGAGCACGCAGCCCCAGCTCGTGAGCCAGAAGACAATGGCCACGGGGCTCATGGCGCAGCCTCCTCGGCGCGCGCGGGCGCCGGCTCTTCGCGAAATCCCTTGCGGTCGTCGTAGCCGTTACGCCGCCAAGCCCAGTGCACGAGCCCGACGAGCACGAGCGCCATTACGATCATCAGGCCGCGGGCCAGCCAGATGTAGGGCGCGTCCGCCGGATTGACGGGGCTCGAGCTGCCCGCCGACTTCTCGTTCAAGATGATGGGCAGGGCGTCCTCCTTGCCCCACCAGAGGAGGATCACCAGGAGGTAGGCCGGCGTCACCCAGGTCATCACGTGCTTGAAGATGCGGGGAATGCGCATGTCGGCGCCCTCGTGCATCGAGCGCCAGGCATTGTCGGGCCGGAACACCCACATGTAGAGCACGGTCTCCACGATGGCACAGACGACGAGCGCGAACGTGCCGGCCCAGTAGTCCCATTCGTCGAGAAAGCCGTGGCCGAGAAACGCGACGTGCAGCAACCCGAGCCCGAAGCACACCACACCGACCGCCGCGACGACGCGGCCGCGCGGCAGGCCGAACTCCTCGCGCAGGAACGCCACCGCTGGCGTCATGAGCGCCACGGCCGTCGTCAGGCCCGCGAAGAAGAGCAGCCCGAACCACATGGCGCCGAGCAGGTGGCCGAGTGGGAGCTTTTGGAACACGACGGGCATGGTCGCGAAGCCGAGATTGAACGAGCCGCCGTTGGCAATGGCCACGGCGCCGCTCACGCCGAAGAAGGTGACCGCGGCCGGAATGGCGATGGTGCCGCCGAGCACCACTTCGGCTGTCTCGTTGGTGGCCGCAGTCGCAAGCCCGCTGAGGGCGATGTCGTCGTCCTTCGACAGGTAGGACGCGTAGGCCGGGAGGGTCCCCTGGCCGACCGAGAGGGTGAAGAAGATCTGGCCTGCGGCGGCGAGCCAGACGCCTGGCGTGCCGAGTAGCGAGAAGTCCGGCTCGAAGATGAAGTTCAACCCGTCCCACGGGGTCTCGCCACCCGGACCGGCCGGCAGCAGAAGGACGACCACGGCGAGGACGGCCGCGAACAGGAACAATAGGGGCATCGCGATCCGGGCGAGCCGCTCGATGCCGCCCGAGATCCCCTTCGAGACGATCCACACCGTGAGCGCGAAGCTGCCGGCGAAGAACGCGTAGGGAACGAAGCTTGCGTGGTAGTGCGCCGCGCCGATCCCCTGGAACGACTGCAGGTAGGCCTCCATCTGCGCCTGCGTGGTCAGGCCCCAGTAG
>JBAZTM010000132.1:0-6728 GCA_041661925.1 Gemmatimonadaceae bacterium | reverse complement strand
GGTGGACGGATGGCATGCTGTATCCGGTTCTCCATCGTCTCGAACGCGACGCCCTGGTGAAGTCCAGCTGGGGCGAGTCCGAATCGGGCCGACGGAGGAAGTACTACCAGCTGACCAAGGCGGGCGCCGCGGAGCTGGCGATCTTGAAGCGGCAGTGGCAAACCGTGAACAAGGCACTCCGCGCGACCCCGTTCAACTCGATTTAGCGCACGCCGCAGGACACCTGAAGGCGCTTCGCAGGAGGCATCCCCGTGCTTGAAGAACAGATCAGCGAGTGGCGCGCGTACGTGAGCCGACGCCGGGCCATTGACGCCGGCGACGTGAGTGAGCTCGAGGACCATCTCCGCAGCCAGGTAGCCGACCTCAAGGCGTCCGGGCTCAACGAGGAGGAGGCCTTCCTCATCGGCGTGAAGCGGCTCGGCCAGCTCGACGGACTCTCGCGTGAGTTCGCGCGCGAGCATTCCGAACGCCTGTGGAAGCGCCTCGTGGTTGCCGACGCCGACAAGGGCGGCACCGCTTGGCGCCGCGAGGTCGGCGTGGCCATCACGCTGGCACTGGCAGCGGGAGTGGCAGTGAAGCTCCCTCAGCTGTTCGGCGTGAGCATTGATGACAGTGCGTCCGAGGCATTCTACCTGCGCAACCTCAGCTTCTTCGTGTTGCCCTTCCTCACCGCCTTCTTCGTCTGGAAACGCGGCGCGGACGTCGCTACACGCATCGGGCTGTCGGCGTTCTTCGTCGTGGGCGCGCTGGCGATGAACTTCCTGCCGTTCACGTCACCCGGCGACACACTGCAGCTTGCCGCGCTGCACCTCCCTATGGCGCTGTGGCTCACCGTGGGCGTGGCCTACGCCGGTGGCGCGTGGCGCAGCCACGACCAGCGGATGAACTACGTGCGCTTCACCGGCGAGTGGTTCATCTACTACGTGTTGATCGCGCTCGGCGGCGGCGTGCTGATGGGGACCACGATGTTCATCTTCCAGGCCATCGGGCTCAATCCCGAGCAGTTCATGCAGACGTGGATCATCCCCTGCGGTGCGGCCGGAGCGGTGGTGATCGCCGGAATGCTGGTGGAAGCCAAGCAGAGCGTGATCGAGAACATGGCGCCGGTGCTGACGTACATCTTCACGCCGCTGTTCACGCTGCTGTTGCTCCTGTTCCTCGGCGCGTCGCTGTTCACCGCGAGCGGCATCGAGATGAAGCGCGAGACGCTGATCGGCTTCGACCTGCTGCTCGTCCTCGTGGTGGGCCTGCTCCTCTACGCCATCTCGGCGCGGGATCCACACAAGGAGGCCGGCTTCTTCGATGTCCTGCAGTTTGCGCTCGTCGTCTGCGCGCTGTTGGTGGACGCCATGGCGCTTTGGGCGATTGTCGCGCGCATCTCCGCGTTCGGCTTCAGCCCCAACAAGGTGGCCGCGCTGGGCGAGAACATCATTCTGGTGGTGAATCTCGGCTGGTCGGCCGTGATCTACGGCCGCTTCCTCACCAAGCGCGCCGGCTTCGCGGCGCTCGAGCGGTGGCAGACGTCGTACCTGCCGGTGTATGCCGCGTGGGCGTGGATCGTGGTGGTGGTCTTCCCGCTCGTCTTTGGGTTCAAGTAGGAGAGGGGCGCACGAATCATCGAGCCCCCCGGCAGGCAGCTACTCACCCGAGCGCAAGCGTCCAGACGTGCAGCACGTCGGACCCATCGTGCTCGGTTGCGGTCAGGGCAAATCCGAGCCGCGCCGGTACCGCGCTGCTGGGCGCGTTCAGCGCGTCACAGCGAATCATCACCTGCGTAAAGCGAGGCAGCGACCGGGCGACCTCAAGCATCGCGCGCGCCGCCTCGGTTGCCAGTCCGCGCCCCGCCATGTCGGCGCGCAGCCAGTAGCCGATCTCGGCGCGGTCCGCCTCAATGTAGGGTACGCGACCGCCAGCGGCGCGCGAAAAGAGATCCACTTCGCCGATCATCGTCGTGCCGTCGGGCGACAGGATGGCGTACCGCCACTCGAGGTCGGCGGCGAATGCCGCGGCGAAGGCATCGAGGCGCCGTGCCAGTCCGGGGAGCGGCACCGGACGCCAGACGCGCTCGGGGATCCACCGGCTGAGGTGGTCCTGGTTGGATTCGAGCACGGGAAGGAGCGCCGGCGCGTCAGCCGCGTGGAATGGTCGCAGAAGCAGCCGCTCGGTGCGAATCGTGTGGGGGGCAGTCATGAGGTCAGACCGGGTCCGGCGATATTCCGGTGTGCTAGGCGCGCGGCTAGGCCTCAGGGCGTCGTTCGACGCGTTCGTCGGCCACGTGTTCCGGATACAGCACCACCATGCACGACGGGCAAATGCCGTGGCTGAACTCCGTTCGCGTCTTCGACGCGATGTACGCTTCGATGGGCTGCCACGACTCAGGGACATCAGGATCGCTGTCCATCATGCGGACGCGCTTGCAGTTCGCGCAAATGGGCAGCATCGCCTCGAGGCGGTGAATCGTGTCCAATGCCTGCCGCAGGCGACGAAGGTAACGGAACAACAGCACGCCGAGTGTCGCGCTGACCGCGGCGGTGGCGCCTCCCACCACGAGATGTTCCGTATCGAAGTACGGAATCTCCGGATGCAGAAATGCGTCGACGACGGCGTTGACATTGCCGAGCGCCAACGCCACCGCACCGAGTACCACGCCGGTCGCCGGCGTGCTCGGGAGGATCTTCAGCACCCCTCGATACGTCATGACTGCCACCACCTGTCTTTCCGGGGCGAGGGCGAACTCGCCGAATCGGTCGCCCGTGCGTGCTGCTTTGAGCACGTCAAATAGAACGCACGCGCCATGCGGTCGCTACTAGAGGCCGCGTCGAGCTCGGTCGGGGTCTAACGTGACGTTCGCGCGGCGCTCGAGGCCGGGCGACCCGCATCCCAGCCTGGCAGTGCCGATGCCTGCTTCACCCACGCCGCCAGTTGCGTCTCATCGAAGTCATGCTCGGGGATGTCGATCCAGCGGGCGTCCTTGCCCGTGCCACCGGCTGGCACCGGGCGTAGCGCGGTCGCTCGAAAGAAGGTCACCTTGACGTAGCGCGTGAACACATGAAACGAGAGGAACCATCCTCGACCCTCGATGCCGTAGAACGGTGAGTTCCACTTCACCGCCTTTCGCACGGCAGGCGCGTGGCGCACGATGAGCGCGTCGAGGCGCTCCGCGACGTCGCGCTGCCATCCTGATAATGCGGCGATGTATGCGCGCACAGGGGCGTCGCCCTCCGCCTTCGCGATCTGCGGGTTGCCTCCCGCGAGCAGGACGACGGCGGCCTTCGCGCCGGCCTTCGCGCCGGCCTTCGCGCCGGCCTTCGCACCCCTCTTTGCGACTGGCGTCTTCGCCGACGCACCATTCAGCGCCACCGCGGCCTTCATGAGCGCCTTGAACGCACGCGCGTTGACCTGCTCCCCTTCGTGGATGTCGATCGCCCGACGCGTGTTGCCCTCCAGGCTCGAGTTGAAGAGCCGCGCTGGGTCCGGGAGACTGGCGCCGAGGGCGAACGTGAGCTTCACGACCTTCTTGTACGTCTCCCCTGTGCACACGTTGCCGTGGTGCGACCAGACCGGGGTGCCCATCCACTTCCACTCCTCGGTCATCTCAGGGTGGGCGTCCAGAATCAACGCCCGCATGCGCGCGAGGGTCTCGCCGCGCCAATCCCCGAGGTCGCGGATGCGCTGGTCGATGAGCTTGGAGGCGCGTGTACCGCTCGCGCGTTCGTAGCGCGCCGTACCCGTTGCGACCGCGTTCTTGCCAGCCTTCGGTCGTGCCGCCGACGTGCCTGAAGTGCCTGCGCGCGATGGGACTTTGACTTTGTTCGCTGTCATGGTGAATGCTGCTCCGCGGAGAGGGGGGCTAGCGAGGGTTCAGGCGTCGTCACCCGCGAGCAACGCCTGCAACCGGTCGAGGTTCTGCTCGTTCGCGGGGTCGACCACGCTGCGCAGCTTCGCCGCCACCGCAGGGCTCCTGAACTCCTGGACCCATGTCAGGTGTGTGCCGTCACCGCGGGCCGTCAGCGTCACCGTCAGAACAAACCAGGGGTTCACGACATGCTCGATCACGATCCTGGCACCGGGCTGAATCTCCCGGAAGACGCTCTCGTTGGGGTAGTCCGTGCCATTCGGCCCGTGCATCATGAAGACCCACCGACCGCCGGGCCTGAACTCAAAACGCTCGAACGTATTGGTGAAGCCGCTTGGACCCCACCATTTCGCGAGACGGTCCGGCTGTTCGAATGCGGCGAACACCTCGCGCGGCGCGACCGAGAACAACCGCTCCGATCGGAGCGCTGCGTTCAGGGCGTTCATGCGATGGCTGCCGGCTTCACGCGATCGGCGATGGACAGGCCGAGCCACGCCATCGGCAGGTAGGCCACTGCGAGATCCAGCACCTTGAACCAGGCGGGCGCGGGGATCATGACGCTCGCCGCGATGCCGCCGCACAGGAAGAACGCGCCCACCACGTACGCGACGAAGGCGCGGCGCGAGTCGGCGATGAGTGCCGCCGCCAGCGCGCCCACCAGCGTGCCGAGCGCATGCGCGAGGAAGGGCATGAGAAAGTGCCTCGGCTCCAGCAAGGGCATGGCAGCCTTGAGGCCTTCGGCGGTCGTCATGTCGGCGCCAGAAGGCGGCGCGATCAAAGAAGGCCCGAGCATAACGAGGGCCATGTTGACGACGCCGCCTACGGCGAGGCCGAGGACTATGGCCAGGGCGCGTCGAAGGGCGGTGGGCATGGGGGGCTCCGTTTCGGGGGGCGAACGATCGTCGAGTTGCGGCAGCTCTAATTGACGCGACGGCGGGAGCGGGCACCAGTCCGCGCAGGGGTCATCGCCGCGCTCGTTCGTACCTCAGCGTCCGGCGCGGTGGCCCCGACCGACCGCCGTCGGCGGCGACGGCCGTGCTATACCCGTTGCGACCGCGGATCAGCTCACGGCGCGATGACGAGGGTGAACGGCGCCGTGGTGCTCTTGTTCAGGTTGTCCGTGATCTGGACGCTGACGTTGAACGTGCCCGCGACCGTGGGCTTGCCCTTGAACACGCCGCCGCTGGCGTCAATGGACATGCCGAGCGGCAATTCGCCCGACACCTTCGCCCAGCGATACGGCGGCGTGCCGCCCATCGCGAAGATCGTGGCCGCGTACTCGTTGCCTACCTTGCCGGCGGGAAGGTAGAAGCCGCTCGTGCTCTGCACGTTGACGGCCATGCAGGGATTCGTGGTGCCCGCCGCGCTGTTGCACGCGTTGATCTGCACCGTCACCGTGCCCGAGCGGATGATCGAAGTGGCGTCCTTGACGTCCACATGCATGGTGTACGTGCCGGCCTTGATGCTGATGCCGCTGCCGGTGACGACGCCCTTCTCGTCGACGAGCAACCCCGCCATCGGGAGCGCGTAGCCCGTCGTCTTGCTCCATGTGTACTGCGACAGCACTTGGCCGCCGATCGCGACGAGGGTCTGCGGAAAGACCTTGGTCTGCGCGCCGCCATTAGCGTCGGCCTGGCCGCTGACCACCTGTCCGGGATAGACGACCATCGTCGTGGACCCGGTGTTCGTGTTTCCGGTGATCGACGCGGCGTCCTTGATCGCGTCGCAGCCAACGAGCAGGCACGCTGCGCCGACGGCGCATGCCCCGACAAGATTCCGAGTTGTCACAGGGTCCCCCGAACACCGCCCGCCACCCGCATCATTGCCAACGCGAAATGCCCGGGAGATTTCTCATGTTTTCGGTGAACGAACCGCCGGTTCGCGGCGTGCGCGTGCCCACCATTTCCAAGTTACCGGAATGGCGGAGCGCGACAATGAGGCAAGCAACCACAAAGCCGCGCGATTCCCCGACACTGCGGGGAACACGCTGGGAATCATTCTGTCGCACGACGATAGGCTCGCCACTGTCTCCCGTGACGCCGAACCGGGCGGTACCGCTCAGTCGTCGATGGGCTCCTTGCCCGCGATGCCGTCCTTCATTGCCTGGATTTCCGCTGGAGAATGTCCCTGCCAATCCAGGAGCTCGGCCACGACCCGCAGCGGCTCCCGGGAGCGATACGACTTCGTCGGATTCCCGGGGAACTTCTTGTCCGTCAGGTTGGGGTCATCTACGAACGCGCCAGTCGGCTCCACCTGATAGATGCGGCCGGGTCCATCGCCCTTTGCCAGCTCCGCTCCCCACGTCGCTGCGTTCAGCGTCTCGCTGAAGTAGACCCAGGGCGATCGCCGCTCGGTGTAGTTGGAGGAATAGCCGGGTGCAAGCAGGTTACCCGGCTTCAGCTCCGCACGGGTGCCATGGTAGAAGCGTCGTGAACTGGTGTCAGCGGGTGTCGATGGTGTTTCGGAATTGCGCACGTTCGCCTCGCCTTTCATTCGTGGCACGCTCGCTCGGCGACCTATGCCGCGGCGGCACGCACGCGCCATTTGATCATCGCGACCTTTACGGCGTCGTTCACGACAAGACACGAGACCATCGCATAGGCGAAGATGGCGAGCGTCTGCCACCAAGGGAGTGACGTGAGTCCCGGCATGTCCGCGAAGGTCAGGGCGGTGCCGATCAGCGCCTCCGCCGCGAGCGCCACGAGGAGCGTTGTGCCGGGCCTCGTCGCCCAGAACCAGCGGCGCTCCCGCGCAGACACGATGGAGAACACCGCCATGTAGAGCAGCGTCAGGAAGCTGAAGGTGTAGAGGGCGTTGTCGTTGGTTGAAAGACCGAAATGCGACCAGCCGATCCACAACAGCAGGAGCGCCC
>JBAZTM010000131.1:0-6742 GCA_041661925.1 Gemmatimonadaceae bacterium | reverse complement strand
TGAGTCAGCCGGGTCTCGACGATCCCAATCGCCAGCAGGTCCTCGGCGGTGACCCGGGTCTCGTGATAGATCGCATGGATCCGTGCGCCCGCGCGGATCGCTGCGTCCGCAGCCGGCGCGGCGCTGGGCGAGGTCATCGCGACGGCGGCCGCGAGCAGGGCTGCGTTCATGTCGCGCTCCGGGCGATCTGCAAGAGCAGGTCGCGAAAGGCGGGGGGCGTCTCGGCCCTCTGCTGGTGTGTCACGCGCGGACCCGGAGGCCTGTTGCTGCGCACCTCATCGGCCATTGCCCAGAGCGCGAACTCGCCCGGTGCCGGCCCCCACGCCAACGCAGGCAGGCGCTCCGGAGGCACCACGGCATAGAGCCAGGTGGCCTTGCGCGCCGCGTGCCCATAGGCGCCCTGCTCGACGTGGCACGTCCAGCCGCCGAGAGTGTCCGCTGGCACCCAGCCGCCGGCGCATGGCGGCCGCGAGAGGCCGAAGCGCTTCCACGCCTTGCTGCGCGCCGGATGCTCCAGGACACCGCCCCATTGTCGCACGGACGCAAGCGCAGCCGCGAAGCATCCGCCGTCATCGCCCACGACGAAGCGCCCCGGATACCGCGGCGATCCATCGGCGAACGCCCCCCACCGGGCACAGGGCGGATGCGCCACAACTGGGTGCGGCCCCGCGTACAACCGAGCGTCGCGCGACTCCGGCCACAGGTCTACGCCCTCCAGATCGGAGTAGGGTCCGCGCTCCAGAACATACAGTGCGGCGACGGTCCGGATCACGGCGCATCCTTGTGCTCGGGTGTTGCCCGGGCCGTGATCAAGTCGCGCTCTGCGCAGCTCCGGATCGTCTCGACCAGCCAGTCCCGTACGATCCCCGTCTCCGTGCCCACCAGGACCTGCACAATTCCGAGCCCGGGAAATTCAATCGACCCGCTCGGGCCGGCGCTTACGTTCGCGAGAAACTGCAAGAGGTCGGGGTTCATCTTCGTGCCCTTTGTTTGGCCACATGCGAGTCGTACGCTGCGATCGCGATGGGAATTGCGATGGGAATTGCGTGCTCCGCCGGGATCCCAAGCTCGCACACCCGCGAGAGTGCCCGGGTGCGGAACGCCTGGCTATAGAGCCGTTCGGCGGCGGCCTCAAGCGCTTTCGCGTCCCAGCCCACACGCCGGATCTGCTCGCGCATCCAATCGACTCGCGGATCGTTTTCTGGCATCGGCATCTCAGTACCTCTGGCACCGCAGGATGCGGCGCCGCGTGGGCAACGGTTTCCGCTCCGGAACACGTTGCGGCGGTGGCTCACTGTCTCGGTCCTCGACGCTTTCGACGACGGGCACCACGTACCAACTGTTGACCGCCTCGCGCTTCGATCGCTGGCGCTTGATGCGGTGCGCGCGGGGCTTCATCGCGTCACCTCAAAATCCTGCGCCACGATCTGGCTCAGCACGTCGTCCGGCACCCGCCAAAACCTCAGCGCGCCGCGGCACGGGATCGGCTTCGGCAGCCACATCATGTTGCGCAGCCCGAAGCCATATTCACCCATCCACCACGGCGACGTCTCGTCCAGCGGTACGATCTCAGCCGTGCCGCAGACGCAGCCGAGCGAGCACTGCAGTGTGACGTAGATCGACGGCAGCGAGATGATCCGGCGCGCGAGAGTGCCAACGAATTTCACGTCATTGCGCATGACTGCGCGAGACCAATACTTGCTCGCGTGGATCGCGACGCGAGTGCCGAACATGGCTGGCGGGCACTTCCATGAGCGGTTCTCGACGTCCTTGCCCGCAAACTGCATGGCCCAGACCCAGGGCTGTCTGACCGTGATCGCCTTCATGCGTTCCTCCTCGGGCCGTTCGGCTCCGCCGTCGGCGCGACGCTGCAACCGAGGCGGTCTTCCGCCGCAAGCTCGGCCGGATTGCAGACGATCACGTCGCAGTCCGCACACTGCTTCGGCCACTTCGCGCCGTCCGGCGCCGGCCCCACAAGCATGCCGTGCACGCCTGCAACGTAGCGCACAATCCGCCTGAGCGTCGAGGTCCAGACGTGCGGCCACTCCGGGCGGCGGACGACGGCACCGGCCTCGGTGGGCTCGGGCGGCGGCGGGCACTCCGCGTTGCCCCCGTCGGGCGACTTCGGGCGCGGCTTGAACTCGTAAAGTTTCGCGGTCACGCGTTGGCCTCATAGAGACGGCACGCCGGATCACGTGCGGCGATCTGCGTCCCCGGGCCGCCGGTCATGTGCTGCGCGCTGCATTTCAGGTACGTCGATCCTCGCACGTGCCGGTACAGCTTCGCGCAGGTCTTGCACGTCTTGCCCGCGGGCCCAGCGCCAACGACCTGGCACCAGGGCTTGTGCCGCATGGTCCTGCCGCTCCGGTCCTTGATCGTGTCGCCGCGCTGCGGTAGGTCCGCCGGGCTTGTCGGCTGGCCGTCAAAGAGCCCCATCGGGCACCTCCGCTGTCGTGTACCGGACCGAAATACAGCACTCGACCGAATACGTGCCGTCGCACGATCCACATTCGACTTCCGTTGTGTTGCCGTCATGCATGCCGTATTCCCACGCGTCGCGGTCCACGTGCCCGCAGTGGGGGCACACGGGCCAGTCATTCAGCATCAGGTCGATCGGGTCAGGCTTGGGCATCGGCGTTCTCCTGCTGTTCGCTCGCCTCGCGCCCGGGCAGCACAGTCCACGTGTACGCGATCCCGAGCAGCCGCATCTTCGTCGCCCGCACCGCCGCGCACTCGCGGCACAGCATCGCGCGGAAAAGCGGATCCGCGCACCGCAACAGGCCGTCGGCGGCATGCGGCACCGCGAGGTTGTCGCGGCAAAGAAAGCCCGAGGTCATGGCGTCTTGTCCTCCCACGTGATCGTCAAGTCCCCGTTGGGCGCCAGGTCCCACCGCGTGAACGGCCCCAGCGCCTCCCGCACAGAACGCACCCACGGGCCGCCGGTGCGCCCGTTCGCGCTCGTAGCGCGCAACACCACCCGATCCCCGTTCGCTCGCGCCAAAAGGGCAAGCCCGCGCGCCTCGCGGGCATCGGCTCCGGTGCCAGCGTCGAACAGGATCAGGGTCGGCGTCTGCGGGGTCATACGTTGCCCCAGTGACCAGCGCCCGTCCTGGCGCGCAGCTGCCGGAACCAGCGCTGGAACTGCTGGCGATTCTCCTCGCCCCACTGGGTCTGGACCGACAGCTTGTACGCGCCCCGGGCTGCGTCTTCGACGTCGCGTTGTGACGCGGTCGGCGTCGCAAGAACCCGCTTGATCTCGATCAGGGCGTTTTTCGTCAGGATGTTCATGCGCGTTCCCCGGGAGCGTCCCGCGCCCCACGTTCAAGACAGTAACCGATCCGCCCTCGCCCGTCAACGCGCCGTGTGTTATTTTTGGGCGTAAACCATGACGTGGATCAGTGTGCCCACGCCTTCGCCGTCGCGGTCTCGCCGCATGCGCATGGCGCCCATCCCTTGCCGCCTCCGGGCTGGTGGCACCGAGCGCACAGCGCTACGAACGACCACAGCTGCTCGCCGCCCACGCACCGGCCCTCCGCATCCGTGAAATAGTGCGTGTGGTGCACCTGCGTCGCGCGCGCCCTCCGGCAGCACTGGCACAGGTAGTTCGCTCGCCTCAAAACCTCTTCGCGCACACGTGCCCACCGCGCCGTCCGCGTCAGCGCGTCGTGGCTCTCTTGGAATAGGTCGTGCTGCGCTACCGCCTTGGCCACGTTATCCTCATGAATTTTCGAGTAGTGCCGCGTCGACCACGCTTCCGATGCTTTCACGTCCTCCTGCCGCAACGACTCGAATTCTGCGCGCATGAGCCCCGTCGCCTTCCAGCCCAGCGTCTCGCCGTGCGCTCCGCACTCATGGCATTGCAGCGTCACCGTGCCCACCGCCTTCACTCGCCGAACGGGAAACGTCTTGCCCTTGTGATCGCACCAAGGCTCTGCCTTCGGCATCGAGCCCACCAGACGGTCACGCATTTCTGGCCTCAACCCCATCGTTCACCTCACATCCCAACCCGCCGCTACAGTCCAACCCGCCGCTACAGTCCAACCCGCCACAACGTGTCTTGCTCCGTCCGGTGCAGCACCAGCGTCCGCCGGCACCGCGTCAGCGCCACATACAAAATCCGCCGCTCCTCCGCGATCTCGCCAGGATGCCGCTGCAACACCCACTGCGGCCCCGAAATCACCACGCAGTGATCCCGCTCCAGGCCCTTGCTCGCGTGGATCGACGTCAACGTGATCCGCGGCTCGCGCTCCAGCGCATCCCACCCATGCCGCTCGACGATCAGCCGCTGCGCCGCGTATTTCTTCGCCCACGCCCCGATCTCCCGATGCTCGCGCTCGATCGCGTCGAGCCCCTCAAACACGCCCCGCTCGCTCCAGTCGAGCATCACGCCCCACGCGCTCATCTGCGCGCGCGTCACCGCGTCGCCAACAAAAGCCTTGTGCGCGTCGAGCGCCGCAAGCTTCTTTCCCGCGAAAAACACAAGCTTCGGAACCGCCGGCAGCGCGTCGATCACCCGTTTGGCCCGGCCCTTCGTCGTGCGCCCGGACACCACCAGATCGTGCAGCCCGAGCAGCGCATCACTCTCCACCCGCGGCTTCCCACGCTGGCCCCACGGACTCGAACCGCGCTCGTGCAGGAACGGCTCACCCTCTGCCGCAAGCGCCCCCGCGTACGGCGACAAGTCCGCGCAAATCCTCGACAACACGAACCACGTCCCTGGCGTCTGTGCAATCACGCCGAGAGCCTCCTCCGGGCGCTTGACCTGGATCGCGCGCCCGTCTTCCGCCGTCGGCAGATACGCCGCGTCCTCCCGATCCCGATTCTGCAGAATCACCCGCCGCGCCCACGCGTGCGCCACGCCCGGCACGCGCCACGACTGCAACAGCGCCGCATGCTCGACGCCGTCGCGAAGCAACGTCGTGAGATACTGGCCGTCCGCGCCCGCGAACGCGAAGATCGCTTGGTCCGGGTCGGCTACCCACACGAGCCGCTCCGCGTTCTCCGCCCAGTGCCGCACAAGCGCCACCTGCAGCGGGCTCAAATCCTGCGCCTCGTCGACCACCAGCAGCTCACGCATCGGCGCCGGCTCGCCGAGCGCGATCGTCAACATGTCCGTAAAATCCACCTGGTGGCGATCGCGCTTCTCGTTCTCGATCGCCAAGATCTCAGCCACGATCTCCTGCGTCCGAAACTTGCCCGCGCTGGCCAACCGATCCACCGCATGCCCGATGCCCGATGCCGTTCGCTCGATGTCGATCCGAAGGTTCCGCGCCAGACCCCAACACCGCTCAGCCTCTTTCCTGAGATCGGACTGCGGCGTGTCCAGCGTCTCCCAACGCATCTCGATGTCGTCTTCGTCGCCCGCCGCCGCGCACTTCGCTTTGCTCTTGACTTTCCTCGCGTTCTTTCCGTCCCACACCGACACCCGGCGCGTCATCTTGACGATGCGCAAGGCCTCCGAATGGATCGTCGAGCACACGCGCTTGAGCTCGTCCGCGCTCCGGTCGATCGCCTCGGCCAGCCGCTCGCGCATGGTGCCTGCCGCCGCCTTCGTGAAACTGCACGCCAGCACCTGCCGCACATCTACGTCGGCGCAAAACGCCGGCACGAGCCACGCATCGAGGATCGCCCTCGTCTTGCCCGTTCCCGGCGGCCCGACGAGAACGAACTCGCGATGTTGTCCGTGCCACCCGTCTGTGTTCGGCTCAAAATGGCGCATCGCTATCCTCCACCGCCGCGAACGGCAACGTCCAACACCGCTTTCGCCCGACGCCAAGCGAGACCTTGTGCTCTGCACCTCCGATCTCTTCGAGCGCCGCCGCCAGCGTGCGGCGCGGCACGGCGTCGGCGCCCATGAGCGCGCGAACGCGTCCAAGCAGGTTCGTGAAATCAAAGCAGATGTCTTGCTCGTCGTGGCGCGGCACTATCAAACCGCGCGTGATGTCCTCGCACGTCTCGCCGTGCTCCGTCGCGCGCAAAACCTCCACCGCGCAATCCCGCACCGCCACCTCGGACGACCGCGCACCCGTGGCGCGGCGCCGTTGCACGTGCGTCATCGCGTCAGTCAGCGTCGCGTTCCACGCCGTGGCGGCGCTCTTACTCGCTGACAGCACCGTGCAAACGCGAGCCATCAGCACAAGGCGCATCTTGGCCCACGACGCCAGCGTGTCGATCACAATGTCGCAGACTTGCACGTGATCTTCACCGACGGCGACACTCAGATCAAACGTGATCGACTCGATCGCCATTACCTGCGTAAGTTCGCGGATTTTGACCACGAGCGCCTTCGCATCGTCTTTGCTCGGCTTCGCGACGGGCTCAGAATCCAGTGATTCATCGAATTTGTCGATCCAGCGTATGCACGCCGCCCAGTCCGCCTCGCGCATCCCCGTCGCGCGCCAGCGGTCGGGTTCCGCCGCGCCGCGGTCGAACTCGTCCACCCACGACACGTCGGACACGATCTCGACCAGGATCGCGCGAACGCGTTTGTGCAGCCCCTTCTCGGCCAACTTCTTGCCAAACCAGATCATCTGCTGGGCGTCCGAAAAACGGGCATTGAGGAGGTCTGTGAGCCCGTGGTCGTTGAACGTGTCAGCGTCGCTTGCGTCGTCGTCTTGGCGCTCGGTGTCGTCAGGCTCAGCGGGATCAACATCCTTACCGGGCTCGCCGCCTCCTTCTACGGGCTCAGCCACGGCTGCACGTGGCCGCGCGGGCGCCGCGGACTTCAAACGGCGCTCCGAGA
>JBAZTM010000130.1:0-6864 GCA_041661925.1 Gemmatimonadaceae bacterium | reverse complement strand
GCGCCAGCCGCGCCCATTGTGGCGCCAGCCGCGCCCATTGTGGCGCCAGCCGCGCCCATTGTGGCGCCAGCCGCGCCCATTGTGGCGCCAGCCGCGCCCCTTGTGGCGCCAGCCGCGCCCATTGTGGCGCCAGCCGCGCCCATTGTGGCGCCAGCCGCGCCCGATGAGGTGCTCAAGTCAGCAGCAAAGCGCGATGCATCGACTCTCAACGACGAAACTAGCAGCGTCGGCGGGTTCTGGCGAGAAACTATGGACGACTCAAAGCTCCTCTGCACGCTCTGTGGAAGTTCTGGGAAGTTCAGCTCTTTGTCACATCGCTTGGACCACGAAAACTCCGTCGAACACCGGCGGAGACTTCGAGACCTCGAAACGATGCAAGATCGACGTAATGCGGGACCGCCAAAGAAAGCCAAGACGGTCGCCGACGATTCGGACGCTTCGGATTCTTCGAAAGACGACGAAAAAGATTGGAATCCCACTTCACCAATCGACCGCAAGCAGCTGGTTGATGACAGTTGCTGGAAAATCATCATTGACGATGTCGCCAACACAGTCCAACGTCATTGTCGGGTGTGCAAGAAGACTGGCGTATTTCCCACGGCCAGCAAGCGGCATGACCACGTTGTCTCGGGAGAACACCAGGCAAACCTGGCGAAACTGATGGCCAACAACTAGCGCCGTTTATTTTGACCGAAAGGGCGCGACCAAAAATGAATCATCTCATTTCATTAAACAGGATGAAACCATTCGATGAGAGAGTGGTCAACGCTAGCGCGATCAGAAATGCGTTGAAGCCCATTTCGGGGCTGACTCAGCGGGAGAAAGATAACTTGGTGATGTTGTACATCTGTGGCACAGAGGTTGCTTCTTCCCTGAACTATGTGGCGGACGCCCAACTTGCTGGAATGCGACAACTCGGTTCATCTGGCTTGGGTGCTGGTCCGAGCTCTGCTTTGAGCGGTGCTCAGAGCGGTGCTCAGAGCGGTGCTCAGAGCGGTGGTCTGAGCGGTGGTCCGTTCACAAGTCTGAGCGGTGGTCCGTTCACAAGTCCGAGCGCTGCTCTGTTCACAAGTCCGAGCGGTGGTCTGAGCGCTGCTCTGAGCGGTGGTCCGAGCGGTGCTCTGAGCGGTGGTCCGTTCACAAGTCCGAGCTCTGCTTTGAGCGGTGCTCTGAGCGGTGGTCCGTTCACAAGTCCGAGCTCTGATTTGAGCGGCGGCCTGAGCGGTGGACTGTTCGCGGGTCCGAGTGGTGGACTGGGCGTTGCCCTGAATGCTGCCCTGAGCGGTGGTCTGTTCGCAAGTTCGAGCGCTATTCCGAGCGCTGCTCCGAGCGGTGGTCTGTTCGCAAGTCCGAGCGCTGCTCCGAGCGCTGTCCCGAGCATTGTTCCGAGCGCTGCTCCGAGCATTGCTCCGAGCGCTGCTCCGAGCGCAAGTAGACAAGCGGCCGCGCCGAGTCCCCAGCGGACGGGTGAGCCCGACAAACCGCAACAGGCACCCCAGACCCAAACAACGTCGCACGCGATATCGCTGGATGACGATTCAGACTCGACGCCGAAACGAGCAAAAGCCGGCTCCGAAGATGGTCCGCCGGCGGCGCAACAAGGGCCGCCGAAACGAGCGAAAAGCGGCTCCGAGGATGGCTCAGCAGCGCAAGAAGACAAGCAAACCCAAGCCGACGGTGGCTGCTGGGTGGTTGTCGTGGATCGAACGACCCTCACAACTGGCTACCGGTGCACGGTGTGCAACAAAACCGGCCAGTACCCGACGAACCGCGACCGCGAGCGGCACGTCAACTCGCCCGAACACCTGATCAACGGCCGGGCGAAACAAAAACTGGCCCGTGCCGCCGAGCAGGCCGAGCAAAAGTAGTCTTTTTTGCACAAATTTGAAGTCGAAAACGCCTCAGATACGGCGGAAACACATGGTGGCTTCCGGATACAACAATTCCGAGATCAAGTACGAGATCAACCAGCAGTTCGCGGCGGAAGCCTTCCGGCTGACGGCCGAAAACCCCGGCGCGTCCGTGCTCGTCCTCGACGAGGAGGACATGTGCACGACGGCGGCCTGCGTGCGGGCCGGCGTGCGCCCCGAGCAGATCACCGTCGTCGAGCAAAACGAGAACGTCCACGACCGGCAGCGGCTGCGGGTCGCCGAATGGGACCGCCGGCCGCGGCTGGTCCGCGGCGACGCGTTCGCCGAGCTGCGCGCGCCGGTCGCCGCCTTCCTCGACCTGACCGCGCCCAAGATCGACGACGAAAACCTCGCGGCGCTCGTCGGCTGGGCGCGGCGGGGCGGCCGCGTGTGCTACATCACACTCGCCTCCCGCTACCGCGGCGCAAGAACGTACGAATCGCGAACGGCCGCGCTGGCACGCGGGCTCCGCCCGCACGGCCTGTTCCTGCACGAGGCCGTCGGCTACTCCAGCACCGGGATGCCGATGCTCCTCCTGGTCTTCCGCGACGCGCCGGTCGACCCCGCCGACGTGAAGTACCGGCCGCGGGACATCGTCGCTAGGCCGGCGGCCGGCGTCGGCGTTCTGTGGTACGGGCTCTCCGAGGCCGTGACGCACGACTCCGACGTCGTGGCGGCGGCGCTCCGGGCTCTGAACGGCGGCGGCCCGAGGGGCCTCCTCGGGCGCCGGCTCGTGCGGGTCGGGGCGTGGCGCCGCATCTCGAAAAAGAAGAAGTGATCGCTTTTTTTTCGCACAAGCACCGCTTGCGTTGAACAGCAGAGCACCAAGACTACAGGTCGCCGGCCTCGGCCTCGTTTTTTTCGCCCACACTAAGACTACAGGTCGCCGACCTCGGCCTCGTTTTTTTCGCCCACACTAAGACTACAGGTCGCCGGCCTCGGCCTCATTTTTTTCGCCCACACTAAGACTACAGGTCGCCGGCCTCGGCCTCGTTGAGCAGCGCCACGACCTCCAGGTTGTGCTCGCGGCCGAGGCGCTGCCCCCTGGCCACGGCCTGGGCCTCGACGTTCCGGTCGAGGACCTTGTGGTAGAGGACGATGTGCGACAGGAACGGCAGGTGGAGCCCCCCGCTGTCCTTGGCCGAGGTCGCCAGCAGGACGCCGACCTCGCCGCTCTGGACGCGCCGCACCGCCTCGTCCTTCTGCTCGCGGTTCCCGCGGAGGAGGCTGTGGCCAACGCCGCACCGGGTCAGCGCCGCGCTCAGCTCGCCGGTCGACTCCGGGTGCATCGTGAAGATCAGGTACTTCCGCGGCTTCGCGTCCGGCCACGGCAGGTTCCGCCGGCCGCAGAGGAGGCCCGTCACGAAGGCGGGCGCCCGCCCCTCGTCGCGGATGCACTCGACCGGCCGCCCCGACACGAGCTGGACGAGCGCGCGCAGCTTCTCGTCGGCGATCGCGGCGATCAGCGCGTCCACGGGCTCTTTCGGCGGCGCCGCCGAGGCGCCGGCCGGCTCCGCGACCGGCGCCGCGGCCGGCCCGGCGAGGAGCGCGTCGTCGCGCAGGGCCTCCTCCAGGTCGAGCTCGGCGCCAACGCGAACGAGGCCCGTGTCGACCCGGATGTCGCGGGCGCAGTTCGGGCACCGCTGGATGTAAATCTTCCGCCGGCCGTCGGACTTCGTGATGCAGATCTCGCAGACGATGATCTGGCAGCAGCCGACGAGCACGTAGGCGGCCGTCGCCTCCTCGCCGTCGAAGGGGACGGTGCAGCACTGGCACTGCTGCTCCCGGATGTTGTCCCGCATCCGCGCCAGGGACTTGCCGTGGTTCTCCTCCTGCTCGTTGGCCAGCCGGTCGAGCGCGTCGAGGCACGCGGCCGCTTCCTTGCCGAGGCCGCCGGCCATCGTTTCGAGGGCGGCGTCGATACCGGCGCGGACCCCCTCGTGCAGCGCCGCGCGCAGCGCCCGCAGGCGCTCGGCGTCGCGCTCGCCGGGGCCGCCGCGCCGGCGGAGTTCGTCGCGCGCCGCGGCGACGTCCGCCCGCAGCCGGACGGCCCCGCGGAGCTTGTCGATGTGGTTCCCGACGACGCGCCGGATCACGTCGGCCACGCTGCCGGCGTTGATGCCGAGCGCCTGGGCGGCCGTCCCGACGGCGTTCGCGTTGACCATCTCCAGGACCTCCGCGGGGACGTCCAGGTTGCGCAGCATCGCCGCCGCGCGCCCCCCGCGGACGTAGATCCGCCGGAAGCCGATCGCCGTCGTGTTCAGGTGCACGTCGACGTACCGCGGCGAGCAGTGCAGGCTGAAGACCCGGTTGATGATGTCGTCGAGACCCGCCGCGATGATGGGGGCCGGCGTCACGACGTTGACGCGCAGGAACTCCTCCACGCTGGCGGCCGGGCGCACGATCATCCGCGCCGAGGTCTGCCGGCGCGTCGCGCTGATGAGCCAGGTGAACAGCGCCGGGATGAACCGGTCGTCGGCGCTGAGCTTCAGCGTGTCGTAGTCGTCGACGATCAGCCGCGCGACCGGGACCCCCTCGAGGATCCTGGCGACGGCCTCGAACAGCGAGCGGTTCTTCGCCTTCGCGTGCTTGGCGATCTCGCTCTCCTCGCCCGGGACGACGAAGGAGGTCGTCACGCGCCCGGCCTTCAGGAAGAGCAGGTCGTAGGCGGCGAGCCCCCCCTCGCGGTACGCGCGCTCGAAGTCGCGCAGGTCCCGGACGTTCTCGACCGTCAAGAAGCGGAGGTCGGTGAACTTCCGCGTGTTCTCCTCCCACTGGGAGATGACGTTGGACGCCGCGGCGACGATCGTCAGCGGGAGGAACCGCCGGTAGCGCAGCGTCGTCTCGGGGATTACCGACCGGCCGACCGGGTGGAAGTCCGCCGCCGCGTTCCCGCCGCCGACCTCCCCGGTGAACACGTGCGCCCGGTTGTGGCACGGCTTCGTCGCGTAGGTCGCGAAGGGCACGATCTCCGGCGTGCGGGCCGGCACGCGCTGGGCGCAGACGAGCGCCAGCGCCAGGACCGTCTTGCCGAACGAGAACTTCTCGCTCACGCGGGCGACCTTCGTCTGGAGCGCCGGGCGCCACTGCGGCAGGCAGCGGTGCGACTCGTCGTCGACCGCGAGCACCGGGCGCCGCTCGAGCGCGAGCATCGCGTGGAGGACCGTCGCCTGCGGCGCGAAGAGCTCGCCCTTGAAGCCCGGCGGGTTCGGGGCGCGCGGGTCGCCGGCCGTCAGGAGCCGCGGCGCGCGCAGGCCGTGGCCGCCCTCGGGCCAGGGGCGCCCGTCGTCGACCTCGACCCCCTCGGCCTCGCGCTCGAGCGCCGAGCCGCGGACCCCCCGGCGGTGGCGCGCGGCCGCGGCGACCGCGCGCTCCTCGTCGCTCCCGGGGTCGTCCTCGGGCTGCAGCGGCGGCGGCGCTTCGTCGTCGCTGTCGTCGTCCGACTCGCCGCCGAGCAGCTGCGCCAGCACCTCGTCGTTTTCGGCCTGGACTGCGCCCGCGTCGTTGACGGCCTCCCCGCCCAGCAGGGTCTCCAAAATATCTTCGTCGGACTCGGTCATGACTGATACCGGGAGTTTCCACGGGTTCAATTTCGCGGCTAATAGCTCTGCTGCAGGAACGGCTTGTCGGTGTCATCGTAGTACGGCGGAACCACGTTCGGCACCGGGGGCGGTCCGCCGGCGAGGTACTGCGGCGGGACCTGGAGCGCGCCCGTCGGCATCGCGAACGCTGTCCGCGGCGCCGGCGGGTTCGGGTGGCAGGCCGCGAAGCCGAGCGGGCCGAGCCCGTTCGCGCATGGCGTCAGGAAATTCTCGGGGTCGCAGCCTGCATTGTAAATCGAATCGGTCGTCGTCCCTTCGGGACACGCCGTGCAGGTCGTTGCGCCGGCCGCCGCGCTGTAGGTGCCCGAAGAGCAGCCGAGACACGGCGTATAGTTGCCTGGACAGGCACAACCGGGAAGGCACTGCGCGCACCGCTCAATGCCCTCGGAGACCCAATAGAAGGTGCCCGGCGCGCACAAGAGCGCATCCGCGCCCAGCGGCGCGAGGATGAGAGCCATCACGACAACTGAGAACATCCGTGTATGCATCTCTGACGCACCGTCTATACCGCACAGTGATTTATATCAGTGATCCAAAAAGAGCCACTGATTGACGGAACACCACCGAGGATCAGCATGTAGTTGTTATGTACGAATCGCATTTGAAGGTCCTTTTGATTCCTCCGGTGAAAAAAGTGATTTTAGCTTACCACTGCCAGCCCTCGATCGTCTCGAGCGCCGCGATGCGGTCTGGCGTTATTTTGCCGGAGTTGCCTTGGCCTTTTTTCGCCGCACGCTGATTGCTAACCCACGAGCCGAGCTTGACGTCGCGATAGACAGCACTTCGCGGTGGTATTGCGTGGTTTTCGGCCACATAGGCGCACAGCAGCTCGAAGTTCGTCCACCAGGCGGCGTCGAGGTCATCTTCCCACTGCCAGCATTCGATCATCTCGAGCGCCGCGATGCGCTCTGGCGTCATTTTGCCGCCTTGGCCTTTTTTCGCTCGACGCTGGGTGCCGACCCACGCGCCGAGCTTGACGTCGCGATAGACGATCTTCTGTGGCGGCATCGCGTGGTTTTCGGCCACATAGTCGCAGCACAGCTCAAAGTTCGTCCACCAGACGGCGTCGAGATCGTCCTCCCACTTCCAGCCCTCGATTGTCTCCAGCGCCTCGATACGCTCTAACGTCATTTTGCCGTGGCCTTGGCCTTTTTTCACCTGACGCTGGGTGCTGACCCATTTGCCGAGATTGATGTCACGATAGACGGCCTTCGCCGTAGGCATCTCGTGGTTTTCGGCCACATAGTCGCAGCACAGCTCGAAGTTCGTCCACCAGGCGGCATCGAGGTCGTCTTTCCACTGCCAGCCCTCGATCGTCTCGAGCGCCGCGATGCGGTCTGGCGTTATTCGGC
>JBAZTM010000129.1:0-7203 GCA_041661925.1 Gemmatimonadaceae bacterium | reverse complement strand
CGAGCGTCGAGGGCCAGGGCGAATGACATCAGGATGCTGTTGAGGTATCCCGCGAACATGCTCAGGGCCTCGTCGCGGGTCGGCATCGTCGCCAGCTTCGACACCAGGGCCTGGTCGACCACCGCCCCCTCGTACACACCGCCCTTCACCGCCGGCCGCTGGTCATTGGCCTTGGCGAAGTCGGCGAGGACCTTCGCCGCGGCGATGGCGTCCTTCGCCACCACCACGCCCGTCGGTCCCTTGATCGGCTGGCCCACCAGTCCGCACTCATTGACCGCGCGGATGGCGAGCGAGTTCTTGATCACCACGTATTCGACGCCCGCGCGCCGCAGGCGGCGCCGCAGGTCCGTCATCCGCTTCACGTTGAGCCCGGTGAAGTCGGTGTAATAGAGCGCGCTGGCGCCCTTGATCTTTTCGCTGAGCTCGGCGACGAGCTTTTCCTTGTCTGTGCGCTTCATGGCTCGTTACCGGTAGGGGGTGGTGTCGACCTTCACCCCGGGACCCATCGTCGACGAGATCGACAGGTTCCGCACGTAGACACCCTTCGCCGCGGCAGGCTTGGACCGGACGATCTGGTCCATGAACGCGGAGAAGTTCGTCTCGAGGGCGTCGAGGCCGAACGAGACCTTGCCGATCTTGGCGTGCACATTGCCGCCCTTGTCGACGCGGAACTCGATCTTGCCCGCCTTGGTTTCCTTCACGGCCTGGCCGATGTTCATCGTCACCGTCCCCGCCTTCGGGTTCGGCATCAGCCCGCGGGGGCCGAGCACGCGACCCAGCTGGCCCACCTGGCCCATCTGGTCGGGCGTGGCGATCATGACGTCGAAATCGGTCCAGCCTTCCTTGATCTTGGCGATGTACTCGGTGCCCACGTAGTCGGCGCCGGCGGCCTCGGCTTCCTTGGCCTTGTCACCGACGGCGATCACCAGCACGCGCACGGTCGCGCCCGTCCCCGCGGGGAGGACGACGGTGCCGCGCACCACCTGGTCGGCGTGCCGCGGGTCGACGCCGAGGCGCACCACCACCTCCACCGTCTCGTCGAACTTCGCGTACGCGCCCGTCTTCACCAGTTCCAGCGCCTGCTTGGCCGCGTACGACTGCTCGATCACGCGCTTGGCGGCCGCCGCGCGGTACTTCTTGCCATGTGTGCCGGGCATCAGTCCTTCACCTCCACGCTCATCGAGCGCGCCGCGCCGGCGACCATCGCCATGGCGGACTCGATCGAATCGCAGTTGAGGTCAGGCATCTTGAGCTCGGCGATCTTCTTGATCTGCGCCTTGCTGATGGCGCCGACCTTGTTGCGGTTGGGCTGGCCCGACCCCTTCTCCAGTCCGAGCTCCTTCATGATGAGGATCGCCGCGGGCGGCGTCTTCAGGATGAAGGTGAAGGACTTGTCGGCAAAAATCGTGATCTCGACCGGGAGAATCGTGTCCTGACCCTGCGTCCGAGCGTTGAACTCTTTGCAGAATGCCATGATGTTGATTCCCTGCGGGCCGAGCGCGGTGCCGACCGGCGGGGCCGGGTTCGCCTTGCCTGCAGGAATCTGCAGTTTGACGAAACCGACGACCTTTTTTGCCATGGTGCTCCTCTGACGTTCGGGCGGGGCGCCAATCGCCTCGCCGACTCCCACGGTGTGATTTGCGAGGTCGTGGTATCCCTCGGTGCGTGAGTATGGCAGCCATCACGCGTGGCGTTGCAGAGATGGGAGATAGGAGATGGGCGATGGGAGATGGTCTCCCATCTCCAGCCTCCCTTCTCCCATCAGTCTCTTCGGCGGCAAAGCGGTCACCACGGTTGAGGAAACCGTGGCACCGTAGGCGCTCCGCCTAGTGCGCCCGCAACTGCAGGTAGTCCAGCTCCACGGACGTCGGCCGTCCGAACAGCGACACCGACACCCGCACCTTGCCCTTGTCGGGCATCACTTCCTCGACCACACCATTGAAGTCCGTGAACGGACCGTCGGTGATGGCCACGGCCTGTCCCACGAGGAACGGGATCTCCTCCTTGGGCGGCGCTTCCTCCGCCTCATCGGCGATGCCGAGGAGGCGGCGCACTTCATCTTCACGCAACGGCTGCGGGTCGCGGTCCTTGCCGACGAACTTGATGACCCCCTGGATGTTGCCGATGGTGTGCAGCGCGTCCTCGTGCGCCTCCATCTCCACCAGCACGTACCCGGGATACACCTTGCGTTCGACCGTGACCTTCTTGCCGTTCTTGATCTCGACGACTTCCTGCGTGGGCACGAGCGCCTGCCGAATGGCACGCGCCTCGGGGGCCGCCGGATCCGCGTCAATCTTGCGCTGGATCAGCGACCGCACCTTGTTCTCGTGTCCAGAGGTCGTCTGGATCGCGTAAAACCGATGCGTCACGAAGGCTCCTAGAACGCCGAGGGGAGGCGCACCAGCAGCTGCTGGAGCACCACGTCCATCAGCGCAATGACGCCCCCGATGAACAGCGAGAGCAACACGACACCCACGGAGAGCTGACGCACCTGCGCCCGGTCCGGCCAGGTCACCCGCTTCATCTCGGCCATCACGTCATGGTAGAACGTGACGGTCTTCTGCACGGGACCCTGAGGCACCACCTCGACGGCCACTTTACTTCGTCTCCTTGTGCACCACGTGCTTGTTGCAGCGCGGGCAATACTTCTTCCACTCGACGCGCTCCGGATGCAGGCGCTTGTTCTTGGTGGTGAAGTAGTTGCGGTTCTTACAGTCGTTGCACGCGAGGATGATCTTGTCGCGGGGCATGTCTAGTTCCTGTGTGCTGCGAGTATTGGCGGTTCACGGTTGACCGCCCCCGTGGCACTGCGTGCCATGTCGAGCTTCCTGCCTGCTGCACCATCCAGAGCTGGCGATCGGGATTGAACCGATGACCTCACCCTTACCAAGGGTGTGCTCTACCGACTGAGCTACGCCAGCACTCTGTTGCCTTTCTGTTGTCTCTCTGTTGCTTCTCTACAGAGCGGGAGACGGGGCTCGAACCCGCGACATCAAGCTTGGAAGGCTTGCGCTCTACCAGCTGAGCTACTCCCGCAAGTCACCCACCGTTTCCCACCTGGATCCTTCGACGCACCGCCCGTTGCTCAAGTGGTGGGGGAAGGATTCGAACCTTCGAAGGCATACGCCGGCAGATTTACAGTCTGCTCCCGTTGGCCACTTGGGTACCCCACCGTTGCACTTCCTCCAGCCCTCTCCTCCTCCCACACCCTGCACCCAAATCGCCAACAGAGCTGACGGCGAGAGTCGAACTCGCAACCGCTTGATTACAAATCAAGTGCTCTGCCAGTTGAGCTACGTCAGCGACTGGCCATTTTTTTGCGAGACTCGTAGAATACTCGCGTTTATGGCAGGTGTCAAGCCGTTGCAATTGTTGGCTTTACGGCGACTCCAAGAGGCCCGTCAGCGCAGCTTCTTCCAGCGTGCGCCCTGTGGTGTGTCCTCGACCACTATCCCTTTTTCTTCCAAGGACTTGCGGATCTCGTCAGCCGCCGTGAAGTCGCGCCGACCACGGGCCGCCTTCCGTGCCGCGAGTTGCTGGTCCACCCAGGCCGCCAGCCCGGCGTCCACGTCTTCCCGCTCCGGCACGATATCCAGCACGCCGTCGGCGCGGGTAAACGCCTCGCGCGCCGCCGCCAGCCCGGCCGCATCGCTCCCGCGCCGGTCGAGCTCCGCATTCGCCTGATTGATGAACACGAACAGCGCCGCCTGCGCGCGCGGCGCGTTCAGGTCATCGCGCAGCGCTTCGTCAAACTCGGCGCGGAATGTCTCTGCCAGCTCGGCCAGCTTGGGCGTTCCGCCCGTCGCCGACGCGAGTCGCTCCGCAAAATCGCCGACGCGTCGCACCGCCTCCATGCTCGCCTCGAGCGCCGCGCCTGACAGGTTGAGCTGCTTGCGATAGTGCGTCGAGAACATCAGGTGCCGAACCGCCGCGGCGCTCACCTGCTGCGCGCGCAAGTCCTGCACCGTGGCGACGTTGCCCACGCGCTTGGCCATCTTGCTGCCGTCGGTGAGCAGGAACTCGCCATGGCACCAGAAGCGCGCGAACGGCTTGCCCGTCGCCGCCTCGCTCTGCGCGATCTCGTCCTCGTGGTGCGGAAACTGCAGGTCGATGCCGCCCGTGTGGATGTCGATCGTCTCGCCGAGCAGGCTCATCGCCATCGCCGAGCACTCGAGGTGCCAGCCGGGACGGCCGCGTCCCCACGGGGAGTCCCACGCCGCACCGCACTTCTCGTCGTCCGGCGTCGCCGCCTTCCACAGCGCGAAGTCCTGCGCGTTTTCCTTGGCGTAGTCGTCTTGCGCCACGCGCGCGCCGGTCTTGAGCTCCCGCGTGTCGAGGCGCGAGAGGCGCCCGTACCCGGGGAACTTGTCGATGGCGAAGTAGACCGACTTGTCGTCGGCCTGGTAGGCGATCCCCTTCTGCTCGAGCCGGCGCACGAGATCCACCATCTCGGCGATGAAGTCGGTGGCGCGCGGATACTCCTCCGCGGGCTCGATGCGCAGGTAGTCGCGGTCGGCGTTGAACATGCCGATGACCGGCTCGGTCACCTCGCGCACGGTCTTCCCCTGCTCGGTGGCGCGCTTGATGATCTTGTCGTCCACGTCCGTCAGGTTCATCACCTGGCGCACCTTGAACCCCGCCAGCTTGAGCGAGCGGCGCATCAGGTCGGCGAAGAGGAACGTGCGGAAGTTCCCCAGATGCGCGGGGTTGTACACCGTCGGACCGCAGGCATACATCCGCACCGTTTCGCCGTCGGCAGGGGCGAACGGCTCGACGGATCGCGACATCGAATTGTAGAGGCGGAACTCGGGCATGCCCCAAAGCTAGCCGGACGCCTAGGGTACCGTCCACCGGGCCACCGGTTCCGTGACCACTCGAGACCGTAGTACCCTGATCCCTTCCTCCCGGCAGAGCGCGAGCACCTCTTCGGCGGATCGGTCCGCCAGCGGCACACGGACGGCGCCATCGCGACGGCACGAGGCGGCGAGGTGCCGGCGCAGCCGGGCCGCGGCGACGCGGGGGGCCCCCACCGCCAGTTCGAGCGCATTGCGCGGCGCGGCGGCGCGCGGATCGATCCAGGCAACGACGCGCCCCTCCCGCAGCAGTGCGCCGCGGTGTGCGACCCCCGCCAGTACGCCGAGGTCCGCCGCGCCGATAAGGACGGCGACGCCGCCGGATGACACCACCTGAAGCGCGCGCCGTAGTTCGCGCCGCGCGGTCGGGTCGATGCCGTCGAGCGGACCATCGAAGGCCACCAGCGCCGGAGCGCCCTGCAGCGCCGCCGCGAGCGCCACGATGCGCCGCTCGACCGGTGGCAGCGTGCCCACTCGCGCGTCGAGCCGGTGCGCAAGGCCGAGCCGGGCCGGCCAGAGATCCTCGGCCACCACACGACGGGCGCTATACGGCTCGCGCTGGACTGCGGCGAAGCGCAGCGCCTCGCGCACCGTCAGGAACTCGTGGAGGATGGCGTGCGAAGGAATGAAGGCAGCGAGACACGGCGGGCATTTGGCGGCGCCGAGCCAGGTCACGTCGCCGCTGTCGGCGCGCAGCATGCCGGCGGCAATGCGCAGCAGCGTGCTCTTGCCGGCGCCGCTCGCCCCGGCGACGCCGACGATCTCGCCTTCATGCACCTCGCCGCTGACGCCGTCGAGCGCCACAATGCCGCCGCGCACCCCGGAGAGCGCGGCGCCGTAGACCTTGCGGATGTTGTTGAATGACACGACGGCGTCGGACACGGGCGCACTCCGTTGGGGGTGCGCCGAGTATGCACGCTCACGCGCGCCGGTACGTCACCATACGCGTGCGGCCGGTATCGAAAGTGCGCGGTGCGCGGTTGCGTGCGCAGCGGGCGAGGGGGTGCGACAACTACCTACCACGGATACCACGGAAACTGGGGGATCACACGGATCCAGCCCTTGAACGGAACACCTCCCACAGCCAGGATCCGTGAGATCCGCCTTCTTCCGTGTAATCCGTGGTAAGCAGTTTAGGGGCGATCGCGCGGAGCGTGCGGCTCCGGGGCACCCGCTCAGTCGTCCAGCACCGCCGCGCCGCTGCCGTACCCGCGCTCCACCAGCAGCTTGCGCAGCAGCACCAGCAGCACGGCGAGGCCCGGCACCGCGACGAGCAGGCCCATGGGTCCGAGCAGCTTGCCGCAGATCAGCACGCTCATGATGGTCAGCACGGGCGGCAGGCTCGCGTGCTTATGCATGATGAGCGGGTTGACGACGTTGTTCTCGATGAAGTGGATGACGAAGCCGAACACCACCACGAGCAGGGCCTTCACCCCGTCGCCGTCGGCCAGCACGAAAAGCGCCGGCAGCAGCGACGACACGAGGGTGCCGAAGAACGGCACCAGCGCGACGATGCCGGTGAAGATGCCGAACGTCAGCCAGTACGGCACGCCGAGGATCCAGAGGCCCAGCGCGGTCAGCGCGCCGAGCACGAACATCGCTAGCAGCTGCGCGAAGGTCCACGCGCGGAGCGCGAGCGTCGCGCTCCGGATGACGTCGCGCGCCGTATCGCGGTGGCGCGGCGGCGTGAGCGTGACGACGAGGTCGAGATAGATGTCGGGGCGCAGCGCGAGGTAGAGCGCCATCACCAGCACCGACACCAGGTTGATGAAGCCGTGCAGGACGCCGAACACGCGCGGCACGACATCGCCCACGAAGCCGCGCACCTCTTCCAGCGCGAGCTGGACGAGCTGGTGCTCGCCGGGCCGCACGAGCTCATTCAGGCCCGGAATGCCCGCAATCAATCCTTCGAGCTGTGCTTCCCATGTGGGCACGTAGCGCGGCAGGACGCTCAACAGTTCGCGCGTCTGCGCCACGACCGGTCCAATGAGGAGCGACCCGATGGCGATGACGGCGAGAATGGTGCCTACGATCGCGGTGGCGAACGCGGCGCCGCGCGGCAGCCGCGTGCGCGAGAGCAGGAAGTCGGTGGTCGCGCCGAGATAGACCGCCAGCAGGATGGCGATGAAGAGCAGCAGAAGCAGATCGGCGACGCGCCCCGCCAGCCAGACGAGGAGCGCCGCCGCCGCCACACCGGCGAGCGCCAGGCCGAAGCGGCGCGGCGCTGCGCTAGCGTCCAACTACTTCTTCTCCTCGCGCGCGTCCTCGATCTCGGCGTGCGCGATCTCCTCGCCCGCGCCGATCTGCCGCGGCGGCGCGGACCCGCCGGCGCCGAGCAGCCCCATCTTCT
>JBAZTM010000128.1:0-7356 GCA_041661925.1 Gemmatimonadaceae bacterium | reverse complement strand
CCGTCGAAGTCACATCTTTGGAAGGAGCGTAAAATGGGTATCCGCGGCTACACCAGCATGCCGTCACTGTCCGAGATCGCGAAGCGACCGGGCGTGATCGTGGTCGACAACGCCAGCCCGGTTCCGATCCTCGGGGTCGGCACCGGCTTCGCGTGCGTGATCGGGGAGTTCGGCAAGGGCTTCCGGTACGCCAACATCCCGACGGAGGTCACGAGCGCGCAGGACCGGATCGAGAAGTTCGGCGGGTGGATGGCGACGCTCGGCGACCAGACCGCGATCGGCGGGCTCTCGACGCAGTACACCTACAACGGCAACGGCGAGCTGTCGCTGCGCAACAAGACGTTTTCGCGGCTGGCGGTGCTCAACGTCGACCAGCACGTGGGGCATGTGGCGATCAGCCGCACGCTGTCCACGTACGGGACGATCGTGTCGACCATGCCGGCGCCGTTCGTGCTCACGCCGGCCGGCCAGCTCGTGCTGGACTTCGACGCCCTCGGCGCCCCCGTGACGACCACGTTCAACGCCGCGGCGGCCTCCCGCGAGTGCGCAAACGCCGAGGTCTACAACCTCGCATTCCCCGCGAACGAGTTGTGGGTAAAGGTGGACGGCGGAGCGCGACAGACGCTGACGCTGGCGGCCCCGTACTTCGTGGCCCCCGGTGCTGCGACGGCCGAGGAAGTGGCGGCGGCGATCAACGACCTGCTCGTGGGCGGTTCGGCCACGGCGACCACCGGCGCGACAAAGGTCACGGTCAAGAGCGACAAGAAGGGGTATGGGTCGTACATTCAAGTCGAGGGCGGGAGCGCCAACGCAGTCCTCGCGTTCAACACCGCGGCCGTGCAGGGGACCGGGTCGAGCAACCTGCTGGACATCACGGCGGTCTCGATGGCCGAGGCGATCCTCGTGATCAACACCGCGATCGGCGTCAACGGCCTCGCGTGGAGCGACGACGGCGTGTACCTCAAGGTCCGCACGGCCACCGCCGGCGGTGCGCCGAACGGGATCATCAACCTCGGCACCGGCACCCCCGACATGAGCACCGCGCTGGGCCTTGACCTGATCCAGCACTACGGCAGCGCGGGCGGCGTCGGCACCACCGGCACGATCCCCGCGGGCACGATCGTCAGCGCGTCCATCAGCGGCAACCGCTTCGCCACGCTCGAGGACGTGTACTTCGCCACGACCGATGCCACCGGCACGGGCGTCGAGACCGGCAGCACCGCGATCCCCGTCCGCCCGGCGAACGCAGCCGTCTACGGCGGCGCGGTCTCCACGGCCGGCCTGATCAACACCATCGCCGCGCTCGACCTCGACGGCGACGGCGTGACCGAGGTCTTCACCGTCACGAACGCGGCCGACACCACCGCGTGGAACCCCTCGGTCGCGTACAGCACGGCCATCGCGACGCTGCTCTCGCGCAACGCCCCGGCGAAGGACATCAACATCCTGTTCAGCACCCGGCACACGGTCCCGATCAACGCCCAGCTCCGCGCGCACGTGGCGACGGCGTTCAGCCAGGGCCTGTTCCGCATCGCCTGCATCAGCCCGACGCAGGGCACCACAAAGACTGTCGCCGAGGGCAACACGCCCGCCACGTTCGGCGTGGGCGTCAACCCCAGCGAGCGGCTGGTGTACTGCTTCCCCGGCGCGCAGACCTACCACGAGGACCTCGGCTACAACGTCGACGTGACCAGCGATTCCTTCGCCGCGAGCATCATGTCGAACATCGCGCCCGAGCGCAGCCCCGCCGAGTACGTGCCGGACATCCTCACGGGCGTCGTGGACCTCGAAAGCAACTGCCGCAGCGGCGGCCTGATCGGCGAGCTGACCTCACCCGACTACGAGGCGTTTGTGGCCGCCGGGATCATGGGTCTGACGATGGAGGGCGGCGCGCAGTTCGACGACGGCATCAACAGCTACGCCGCCGTCGACGCCAGCAGGAAGGACATCGAGCGCACGCGCATGTCGGACTACATGACGCAGTCGATCGCGCAGCGGATGAACTTCTACAGCAAGAAGACCAGAAGCATCGTCAACAAGGACTCGGCGTTCAGCGTGATCCAGGGGTTTGTCGACGGGCTCGTGAGCGAGGAGAACGTGAGCTTCCAGCGCCTCGCGGCCGGGAGCGTGGACGACGTGAGCGGGAACACCGCCGCGACCGAAGCTGCGGAGATCCATGTGATCGAGGTCCGCGGCAAGACGCTCGGCAAGATGCGGAACATCGTGATCAACGCCTTCATCGGCAACACGGTCGTGGTCGAGCAGGCGTAAGCCGGCTGACACGCTGAAAGGAAAAGGAGAACCGCATGTCTTCCAATCGGATCAAAGGCTTAAACACCGTTCTCTCGATCACCGAGAACGGCCAGCTCAACGAGAACTTCACCGCGATCAAGGACCACGAGTTCACGATCAAGACCGAGATCAAGCAGGAAGCGTACGTGGGGGAGTCGAGCGACCGCTACGACGAGACCTTCCACGGCGCGTCCGGCAAGATCACGATGCACCTTGAGAATCTGGACTTCCTGCGGTTCATGCGGGCGATCTCCCTGCGGGCGCAGAACCGCGAGGTCAACGTGCAGTTCAACATCCAGACGTCATACGCGACTCCGAGCGGCCAGCGCAAGCGCGTGACGTTCCCCGATGTCTACTTCGGGGAGATCCCGGTCAGCACGCCCGGGAAGAACGACTACGTGACGTTCACGCTCAACTGGTCGTGTGGCCAGTTCCGCGTCGGCTAAGGTTCGCACGGAGGACGTAAGTCCTGGGTGGCTCTGCCGGTGCCCTTCGTCGGGCAATCCTCCGTCCGGCATCCACCCACTTCAACCGGAGGTTCCCAGATGGCTACGTTCACCTACACGATCCCCGAGAAGTACCGGGCGGGCGAGAAGCCCGCGACCGTGACGCTGAAGAAGCTCACGGGTGACGATCAGGAGATGGCGATCGACCGCGCGGGTATGAAGCTCGCGAAGCTCGGTGCGGAGCTGGTCAAGCAGGCGATCGTGGCGTGGGACGGCACGCCGGTCGACTGGGCGATGGATGGCGTCAACGCCGTCTGGAACAAGCTCGACCCGAAGGCCCGCGACCTGATCACGTCAGCGTACAACAAGCTGCATCAGACAACGGAGGAGGAGGCGCAGAGTTTTTTCGCGAGCGAGAAGGTGGAGGGCTGATCGAGTTCCCGACCTTCGCGTGCGCGGTGGGCAGTGCGGACATGGCGGACGGCTACTGGTACGAGATCGCGGCGTTGGGCCGGTACGGCAGACAGCCGTACGATGTGGTGCGGGGGATGCGCGTGAACGACCGGCATCGGCTGTACCAGGCGGTGAAGAAGCTGGTCGAGGCGGAGGCCGGGAGCGGTGGCGGTGACGGGTTCGGGATGGAGGACCTCGATTGAAGTACAACGTCGAAGCGATATTCAGTCTCACGGACCACGTGAGCGGCCCCGTGCGGCAGATGGCGGCCGGGCTGAAGAATCTCGACACCGGCATGAGCCACGTCACGAGCGCGGTCGGTGCGCTAAAGGCGGCGGCCGGTGCGGCGTTCGCGGGGTTCGGGATCGGTAAGATCGTCGGCGACACCACCGCGTGGTACGAGCAGGTCGAGAAGCTCAACCGCGAGCTCGGCATGAGCGCTCGCGAGGCGTCGCAGATCATGGGCGCGTTCTCGCTGACGGACAGCGGGGTCGAGGCGCTCAACAGCCACACCCGCATGTGGGCCATGAACATGAAGGGGCTCACGGAGCTCGGCGAGGACATGGCGCTGTCGATGGGGAAGACCGCGAAGGCCAACCCGTGGAAGGCGCTCAAGGATGGATCCGCGGTCGGGTCGCTGCTCGAGATCGCGGACAAGGTCAACAAGGCCGTGGGCGATCCGCTGCTCGTGGCGGCCACGTACTACAAGCGCGGGATCGCCCAGCAGATGCTGCCGGCGCTCAAGCTCGGGCGCCAGGGCCTGATGGACCTGATGGCGGAGGCCAAGAAGTCGGGCGTCGAGGTGACGGAGGCGGGGCTGGCATCGTTCGCGCGGTTCAAGGATGCCCGCCGAGAGCTCGAGCTGACGTGGAAGGGGCTGTCGCTGGAGATCGGCAACGAGCTGATGCCGCTGATGAAGGAGCTGATCGACGCCATGCGGCCGAAGCTGCTGAACGCCATGCAGTCGATCCGGTCCCCGCTGCGGTGGTTCGCGCAGAACATGGAAGGCGTGCTGAAGACCGTCAAGGCCATCACGTACTACATGCTGATCAACAAGGGCCTGATGATGACCACCGGCGCCGGGGTGTTCGGGAACATCGGGCGGGGGGCGATTGCAGCGGGCGCACCGATGGGGAACGCGATCGGGCTGGTGCGCAACAACTGGGCGGGGACCGTGGCGCTCGGGACGCGCGCAGGAGCAGCCAGTGCGGCCGGGTCGACGTTGCTGTCGGGTGCGATGGGTTCCATTGGCGTGATCGCCGCCGGCATCGCGCGGCTGTCGCTGCTCGGCGGCATCCTGTGGAAGATCGGCGAGGGCGCGCTGGCAATCTACCGCAACACCGACGGCATCCGCGACTACCTCGTGCAGACATGGGAAGGGCTGGTGGATTCTGCGGTCAGACTGTGGGGTACCATCCGGGGGATCTTCGGCGCAGGCGCGGACGACTCGATCGGTAAAATGTCTACGTGGTGGGATCTCATGGTCCCGCTCGCCCTTGATTCCATCGGAAAAATAGTCACCGCGTTCCTTGACTTCTTCACCATGCTTGTCACCGAGTTCCGTGTGGCATACGCTCAATACAGGATGCTGTTCATGGGCGGCGATCGCGGGCAGGTCGAGCAGGCGGGGCAGATCGCCAGAATGAAGGCCGAGGGCGACGCGCAAGACGCGCGCGCCTCGTACTACCGCAAGCAGTTCGATGCGGCCAAAAAGGTCCACGACAAGATGGAGGCCGACCGGCTCGCCGAGGACAAGGCCAAGAAGGCGATGCGCGGCAAGGACATGAACCTCAACTTCCCCGGCGCCACGTTCAACATCAAGCAGGACTTCCGCGACCAGGACCCCGACCGCGTGGCCGTCGTATTCCAAGAGGACCTGCAGGCGCTCGCGCTCAACCGCGTGACGTCTAACGTGACCGACCTGTCGTTCGCAGCCCAGACGGGGTTCTGATGGCGCTCAACGCCGGACATACCGCGATCAGCTCGGCGGTCCCGATCACGATCGAGCAGATGACCTCCGCGTCCGACGGCAAGTGGCAGCTCGTGCTGGCCGGCCGCGCGCTCCCGTACCGGCCGCTGGAGTTCAAGAAGGAGTCCGTCGCGGTCAAGCATGTCTACCCCGGCAACCCCGAGGCCACGATTCACATGCTCGGGATCGACCACCCAAACACCACGTGGAAGGGCATGTGGAAGACCCGGTTCCTCGCGGATGTGATCGCTCCGCAGGCGCAGGGCATCTTCGATGCGGCGGCCGAGAAGGCGACGCAGATCATTACGTCACCCCTCACGGGCGCGGGCGAGCCGGTCAACGACAACATCACCAAACCGCAGGCGACCGCCGAGTGGGGTAAGGTCGGCGCCCCGGGCGAGCGGCTGCGCACCGCCGGCGACGTGCGGGATAAAATCTGGAAGCTCCAGCAGGATGGGCAGAAGCTGAAGGTCACGTGGGACGACATCGCCCGGGTCGGCATCATCAAAAACACGTCGTTCCCGACCGACCGCCGCGAGGACATCGCGTGGGAGATCGAGTGGCTGTGGATGTCGGACGCGATCCCGACGAAGATCGCGGTCATCGCCGATCATGACCTGTCGCAGTTCCCCGAGGGCCTGCTCGACAAGGTGCAGAACTTCCGCAAGACCGTGACCGCCCCGGCCCGGTTCGCAAAGGCCGTGCTGGATGCGGTGAACGAGGACATCAACCTGATCGAGAGCTCGATCCTTGAGCTGTCCGCGATCGTGACCGACTACACCGAGCTCGGCGTCGAGGCGCTGGATACCCTGCAGAACGCGATGGGGATCGCCAACACCGTGCGCCTGGCGGCCTTCCGCATCACCGACAGTCTGGACGCCGTGAGCGCCGAGTGGGCGTCGACGACCGACAGCTTCACGGACGTGGCGGCCGCGGCCGGCTACAAGACCGAGGCGAAGTCGCAGATGGGCGAGATCGCTGCCGACGCCGGCGCGATGATGGACACGATCGCCGGCTGGATCGAGCCGGAGGTCGAGCAGTCGTTCGTGATGCCGATCAACATGGATCTCCGCGGGGTGTCGACCAAGTTCTTCGGGACGCCCGACAACTGGAGGGACATCGCGGACTACAACATGATCGAGGGCACGCAGGTTGAGCCCGGCACCACGATCCTGATCCCGACGCTGCCGAGGAAGTTCTGATGCCGGTCCTTTACCCATCCTGCGTGGTGAAGCTGGCGCTCAACTTCGACGAGCAGGGGCAGAGCGCGGGCACGCTGTACGATGAGACCGCGAAGGGCGATGGCGTGCCGTCGCAGCCGGGGCAGTCGGACCCCTCGCGGTCGGTCACGTTCGACCCCGTGACGATCGAGGGCCGGCTGCAGAACCTGCGCAAGAGCGCCACGGGCCCCAACAGCGCGAACTTCTCGGTCATCCCCATGACGGCCGAGGTCGAGTGCAACAGCGTCCGCACGGGCGACAAGGTGACGATCTCGTTCGACTTCATGCGCTGCCCCGTGGATGCGCGGACGGTCCGGTCGTGTCTGGTGGAGGTCTACCTCGGCACGGTCAGCACGTCGAACTTCTCCCGTGGGATGCAGGGATGGAAGGCCGTCACCGCCGGGAGGTCGCTGCCGTCGCTGGTGATGCACGACGACCCGGCCGCCAAGTGGTTGCGGTTCCTCGGGTACGCCGACACGTGGAAGTCGAAGTTCGGGAAGAACGGCAACATCGTGACCGTGCAGGCGCGCGACCTGACCTCGCTGTACATCGACACAGACATCACGTCCGACGAGCTCCGCAGCGTCCGCCTGGGCGCGCCGGTCTCGCAGGTGCTGCAGCAGATCGTCAGCTTGCGCCGCGCCACCCTCGGGACGCCGATCGTGGTCGCCACCGGGTACGACCTGACGGTCAAGAAGCTCGAGACCCTGCCGCGCGACCAGCGGGGCGCCAGCGGTCAGCAGCAGAACACGTCCGGGCAGGCCGAGCAGATCAAGATGTGGGACGCGATCGTGGACCTGTGCGGGCAGTCGGCGCTGGTGCCGTACATCGACCGCGGGCAGCTGATCGTGCGGCCCCCGAACACGCTGTTCGAGTCCGAGGGCAAGACCGTGCGGCAGTTCGTGTACGGCCGCAACTGCACGGAGCTGGAGTACGAGCACCGCCTGGGCGCGCAGCAGAGCGTGGCGATCGAGTA
>JBAZTM010000127.1:0-7443 GCA_041661925.1 Gemmatimonadaceae bacterium | reverse complement strand
GGCAGTCATGACCACGGCAGCCGCCGCCGCGTTTTCCTCGCGCAGATACCCGTGGTTGTCCGCGATGATGCACCGCAGAATCGCCTCCACCGCCGAGGCCGCCCACTCGCTCGGGGACTCAGGCGGCGGCACGTGCCCCTGCGCGTACATCTCCGGCACCTGCCGCGTCGCGAGCTTGCGGACGCTCGGCCAGTACGTGCGGCACTCGGCGTCGGACCGGCCGCCCTTGCGGACGTTGGCGACGACGTTGGTAAGCAGCGCCTTCGGCACGTCGCCCCGGTCGTAGTAGACCAGCGCGGCGTCGGCGTTGTCGCAGGCGTAGGCGTACCGTTCGTCAACGGTCAGTGGACTGATCATGCTCATGCGTCCTCCAGTGGTAACAGGTGTGGCAGGTTGTCAGCCATGACGAACCGCCGGCCGCCGATGTCGATCACGCGCACGGCGGGCAGTATCGGTCGAGGGGGAGGGGTCGCCCACCGGCGCAGGCGGGCGGCCATGATGTCGAGCGCCGCCGCGATGGCGCCGAGAAGGGCGGCGATGACGGGGGAGAGAAGGGTCACGGCTTCTTGAACATGCGCACGAAATTGATGGTGCACTGATCGTCGTCCACTTCGACGACACACGCCTTGCCCGCGAGCTGACTGGTGTCGCTCACGCCGGAGTCCCGGATCATCTTCGCGGCGGCGTCCCAACTCATGACCTGTAACGCACCGCCGTCGAGACAGTCAACACCGAACCACATTACCGGTCTCCCGACGTCTCGTAACCCAAAACTCACGGCCGTCATTGTCGCCAGTTGTTCGTGCTTTGCCATGTCGGCTCCTCCTGTTGTGGCGCGTCTCACCGCGCTGTATCTGATACCCTTATATATCGGGTGTTATACCCCGTCAAGTCTTTTTATCGTTTATTTTCACATTACAATGGCGGTGGTTTTTTGGCGTTTGTAATCGAATCGCAAGCGCTTGCGATCATACCCCGCCCGCCCCCGTCGTCTCCGCCATCGGCTCGCGCGACACCATCAGCCCGTCGATCCGATCACCCTCGCCGTCGATCAACCGCAACGGGCCGTTGAACGCGAACTGCACGATCGGCCCCGCCGGGCTGCCATCCCTCTGCTTCAGCACCTCGTACTCGATCGTGTCCTTCTCCCTCTCGGGCTCCGTCGGCCGGTGGATGCCGATCACCAGGTCCGCGCTCTCGGCGTATCCCTGCGACGCCCGGATGTCGTGCATCTTCGGCCGCTTCTTGTTCTGCTTGCCCTTCTCGTCCTTCTGCGACACGTGGTGGAAGATCGCCATGTGGTAGCGGTTGGCGGTGCCGATGAACCGGCGCAGCTCGTACAGCGCCAGCACGATGTCCGACGGATCCAAAGACGCGAAGCCCATCTGGAATAGCTCCACCATCACGATCGGGCAGTCGGCCGCCACGATCTCCGCCGCGTACGCCTCGATGATCGGGGCGTTCGGGTTGCCCCACCGGCGGCCTTCCTTTGGCGTCGGCGGCGGGCGCAGCACGACGTTGTTGTACAGGGTCTTGCCGAGCTCCAGCGATCGGTCGTACTGCTCGGGCTTTACCCTCTCGGGGTACTTCAGCAGGTGGTCGTGCGGCATGCCGACGCCGGCGCACACCATCATGTCCGCGAACTCCCGACACCCGGTCTCGTTAGGGAACGCCAGCACCCGCTGCCCCGCGAGCGCCAACCGCCGCGCGAGGTTTCCGAACGTGGTCGACTTCCCGGATCCCGTGCGACCCGCCCACACGCTGATGCCCGGCCCGAAGCCGATCGACAGCACCTTGTCCAACCCGGAGTACGTCGTCGACCGGAACGTGGCGCCGCCCGCGAGCTTGCGGTCGAAGCCGGCCTTCCACCGCTCGTACTCGCTCTCGGGGCTGCTCCCGCCTGACCTGCCAATGATGTCCCGACCCGCCTTTGATAAGGCGGTCGCGGCCTCCACCGGGTCGAGCTCGCCGGCGCTGATGCCCTCGATCGTTTTCTGGGCGGTATCGATCGCCTGCCGGGATAGGGCGTGCTTGAGCACGATCCTGGCGTTCTGCTCGGCGCGGGCGGTAGTGACGGTGTTGTCGATCAGCTTGTTGAGCGCGTCCAGCCCGCCGATGTCTTTGAGCGTGCCGTGTTGCAGGAACCGATCGTGGAGCTGCACGAGGTCCGGGGCGATGCCCTCCGCATGCAGCGCGAGGATCTCCTGATAGATCAGGCGGTGGACGGTGGCGTAAAAGTCTGGAGGGGAGAGGATCGAGCGCACGCGGTCGACGGTCTCGGGCGCGCCGTTGGCGGTGGACATCATGAGGGCGCCCAGCACGGCGCGCTCGGCGCGGGGGTTCGACGGGAGCTTCATCGTGCGCCCGCCGTCACGACCTCGCACTCGCGCGCGATCCGCGACACGATCGGATCCCCCAACCGCTTGCGCATCTCCTCCCCCCCGCAGGGCAAATTACTGGTGTACACCGTCGGCACCCCGTGCTCGATCCTGCCGTTGATCAGCCGGTACAGCGTCTGCTCCATCGCCTCGCGCTTCCACCCGACGTACGTCCCGAAGCCGATGTCGTCCAGGATCAGCACCCGGCACAGCGGTGGCAGGATCAGCCGGTCGAGGTCGGGCCGGTCGTCCTCGTCCCGCGCGAAGCACCGCTCCAGCAGGTCCGGCACGTTCGCGTACTTGCACACCACCGCCCTCTCGATCAGGCGCAGCAGCAGCCCGCAGGCGAGGCGGGTCTTGCCGCTGCCCGACTGGCCACCCACGTACAGCGAGCGGTCGTCGGGGGCGTATGCGGTCACGGCCTCGAACGCCTCGCGGTTGGCGTCGGTGACATCGTAGGTTTCGAGCGTCCAGTCGCGGTAGGCGGGAGGCAGGCCCGAGACCAGCAGCAGCTCCGCGACGCGCTCGGGCGTGGCGGTCGGGATGGCCGGGCGGGAGGCGGGCTTACGCACGGCGGGCCTTGCGCGGCGTCATCCACACGTTAAACCCCATGCGCTTCGCCTTCGACGGGTGGTTGTAGGCGGGGCGGCAGTTGTACTGGAGGCCGTCGCACGGCGCCAGGTCGGGCATCGCACAGCCGCAGCCGATGTCGGTGTCGCACAGCCCGTCGTAGCCGTGGTCGACGAGGTAGTCACAAACGATCCGCAGCACGTCCTTCATTTGTTCCTCCACAGCTCGTCCGTCATCCCCCCGCCCTTCGCCTCCGCCTTCGCCCGCACGGCGTTGATCTGCTTGCCCATGCTCGCCAACGTCGGGCAGTGCTTCCCGTACCAGTCGTCATGCAGGAACCACCGCATCCACCCCTTCGCCCTCTCGGCGTCGCCATCCGCCGCGGTCAGCACCGCCCGGGCCCCCGCGCGGTCGCCGGCGTTCGGCACGTACGCCCCATGCACCTCGCTATAGATCAACGCGAACGCATCCGCAAACTCTTTCAGCCGCAGCGGCATCGGGACCGCACGCGACGACAGCTCACCGATCGGGAGCGTGGCCGCCGCGGTATCCATCGCGCTCGGCGTCGTGCGCTTGATGCACTCCATGATCGCCACCGCCACGGCCGCGACCTGCTTCGCCTCCTTGTAGCAGTTGGCGATCCCGCCCTTCGGCCCGCCGAACTTCGTCTCCAGCACCGCCTGCGAGAACTCCCCGAACTCCTCGCCCAGGATGCACGTCCACCACTCGAGGCCGTGGTTCTGCTCGCCCCACCGCGCGTCCTGCTTGGCGCGCTCGAACGCCACCACCTCGAGCTGCGCGATCGTGGCGGGCGGCACTTTCGGCTTCCTCATTGGATCTCCACCGTGTCGTCGAACGCCTTGCTGATCTTCTTCGGCATGTCCGACTCCCTGACGCGCCCGTTGCGGTCCACCCAGGCGTACAGCTTGCGGTCCCATAGGTAGTAGAACACCGCGTCGGTCTTGCCCGCCGCCGGCCGCTTGAGCCGGCCGATCATCTGGTTCATGCGGCGCATGCTGCCCTTGCTAAGGGGTACGGTGCAGAACACGCGGGCGAGCTCCGGCGCGTCCAGTCCTTCCTCGCCGAGCGAGTTGGAGATCGCTATATCGATCTCGCCCGAGATCAGCCCGCGGCGCGTCTCCTCCTGCGCCTTCTTGCCGCCGCTGTGCTGGGCACCGATCAGCATCCCGACCTTCATGCCGCGGGCGGTGAGCTCGCGGTGCCAGTACTCGCACGCCGACACCCGGCCGGTCAGCAGCAGCATCGAGCGCCGCACTGTCGGGTCGAACTCCTTCATGATCAGCGACATGATCAGCGCGTTGCGCTCGGGGTCGGCGACCAGGTCCGTGAGCATGCCGACCGAATCCTTGTTCGCGCCCTGCGCCTCGCGGTACAGCGGGTCGTCGTAGTCGGTCTCCACGATGCGGATCGTCACCGGCATCAGCCGGTCCGCCGCATCGAGCTGCGGGTTGTTGATCCGGTACAGCACTTCACCGAAGGTGTCGTAGATCAGGAACTCCAGCCCGTCGGCCCGCTTCTCGTCGGCGGAGATCCCGACCTTGTATTTTGCGGGGAACCAGTTGAAGACCGTCTGGTGAGTGTTACAACTAGCGTGGTGCACTTCGTCGCAAATCACGAGGCCGAACTTGTCCTTGAGATCGTCGACGCCACGGCATAGGGTCTGGCAAAGTCCGATCGAGATCGGGGTGATCTCCCGCTTGCCACCGCCGATGATGCCGGCCTTGATCCCGTAGAAGTCGTGCACCTTCTCTATCCATTGGTTCAGCAGCACGGTGTTGTGAACGCAGACCAGCGTGCGCTGCGCGAACTTCTCCGCCATCAGCAGCCCGATCACCGATTTTCCACTAGCGCACGGCCCGGTGAGTATCCCCTGCCCGGCCTTGACCGCGGCGTCCACCGCGAGGCCCTGGTACTCGTACGGCTTGATCTTTGACTTGAATGCGTGCGGTACGCTCACGCGGTTATCGGTCCACTCCACGTCGATCCCGTGCTTGGCGGCGATCTCCACCAGCCGCGAGGCCGTGCCCCGATAGAGCGACATGGTGCTCATGTGGTGATCGAACGTGGTCATCGTGCGGGGGATGTTCCACGTCGACCGGCCGATCGCCTGCGTCCTGAAGAACTTTGGGTTCGCATACGTGAGCACCTTCTCCACCTCGCGGATGAACGCGGTCGGGAGGCCGGCCTCGTCGAAGTGGATGCAGGCGTCGACGGTGGCGCGGAGGATCACGGATCACCCTCCCCACCGTGGCGCAGGATGTCGCTGCGGTACGGCTGCGGAAGCCGTGCGCGCCGGGCCTGCTCCTGCTGCCACTGTGACCATTCCCACACGTGCCGCATGTCCCCCCGGCCTGTGAGCTCTGCATACAGCGTGTGGACCTCCTCGCCGCAGTCGGCGCAGACGGAGATAAACACGTCGCTAAGGGTGCGGGTGAAGGGGATGGGGCCCGATACCGTGCGGCGTGGGTGGCGACAGGTCATTCGCAGCACGTCCTCCGTCCCGGCGTCACGCCGGAGCTGCGCAGGCGCATCGCGCGCAGGGTCGCCAGCGCCGTCTTTGACCACCTGTCCACCCACAGCTCGTACGACCGCTGCGTCTCCTGATGTTGGTGCATGTGCGACAGCAGCAGCGCCCCGATGCGGTCGCCACCCGGCGGGGGGATGCTGACCATGACGATGCGGTGCTTCATCTCATCTTCGCGAACTGCTCGTGCAGCGCGCCCCCGATGTCGCATCCGTCGGGCGTCCAGTTGCAGCCCTTGCTTTTGCAGTACTTCTTGTCGTCCGGGTGCGGGCGGCACACGACGTTGAATCCGGGGAGCGCCAGCGTTTCGCCATCGAGCGCGACCAGGATCGAGAACGCGACGCCGGCAGTGCGTTCCTGCGGGGTCTTGTCCGGCAGCTCCGCCCAGTAGTCGGTGACGGATGCGACATGCCGCAGGAATCGCTCGCGCATCTCGGCTTTTGTGTATGCTCTCGCCATTGGTTCCTCCTTGTGATCGTTACGTTGTCGCCGCTCTCTTGGCCGCGAGGATGTCCGCGAACCTCGGCCCGGGGGTCAGCAGATCGTTGCTGCGGTTGCAGATGCCGCACTCCACCGCCAGCGTCAGGGCCGTGCGGCCGACCTCCGGCGGGATGCCCGACTGCTCGGCCGCAAGCCCGGGGTACGAGGCAGGGATGGGGGTGCCCTCCGCGAGCGTGTCGAGGATGGCGTTGAGGATCATGTTGACCTGCGTGCGTGTGGAGGGGGTCATGACTGCACCTCGTTCTTCTCGGCCCCAGCGTGGAGCCGGCGCAGTATCCCGAGGGCCTTCGTGAGGTCCTGCGTGGCGTGCGACGGCGTGAGCTTCCCCGACATCAGCGCGCCCTGTATCAGGTCGCACGCCTCCTTGATCTCGGGCTCGCACCAGAAGTTGCTGATGTTTCGCATGCGCTCGCCGTAGAAGCCGGCCCACGTCATCAGCCCCGGGTGCGGGTCGGCTAACAGCGCGATCAGCTTCTCGGCCTCTCGCTTCACCCATTCGATGTTCGTCATCGCGTCCTCCTACCAGCCCGCGCGGTTGTTGTCGGCGTCGTCGATCGCGGCCATCATCTCCGCCCTGCCGGGGTTGAGGGCGTCCGCGAGGTCGGCGCACTCGTCGTCGTTGCAGTTGCCCGCGTACCGGCATCCCTTGCATGACGGGTGGAGGCCGGGGAAGGCGTTGGCGGGGGTGGTCGGTGTGGGCTTGCTCATGTGGTCCTCCTTGTGGCGGGGTGTCTCACCGCCCCTTGTTACAGCCACACCATACTAAAAGAGTTGCACCCCGTCAAGTCTTTTTATCGTCCACCCAAAGATTACAACGGCCTTCCTTTTCCACCCGTTGTAACCTAATCGCAAGCGCTTGCGATTTTACGCGGTGCGTCAGGATCACGCCTCGCTCGCGGCCATCCCCTCCGGCGGCCGTTGGAACACCGTCAACCCCTGCACCGCCCCCCACGGGATAAACACCTTCGCCTCCCGCCCGCCAAAGTTCAACGGCCACACCATCCCCTGCGCGTCGGCCGTCACCATGTCGTACCGATGCCCAAACGCCGGATCGATCTGGAACGCGCAGAGGTCCCCCCACTTGGCCGCTACATCCACCGGCAACCCCTCGCACGCCTCGGTCACGGCCGTCACATGAATGAACAGCCGCATGGAGATCGCCGCCTCGTACACCGGGCGGATCTTCGGGGCGGCCTGCGCGGGGAAGGCGATCACGTTGTCGTCCATCTGGTCCTCCTGAGATATTCCCGCAGCGACGCGGTGTTGATGAATACCCGGCTGCCGATGCGCCGGGCGGTGATCCTGCCATCTTTGGCGAGGTTGCCGATGTGCGACCGCGACACCCGCGCGCGCTCGGCCGCGGCGGCCACGGTGATCTCGTCGTCGGTCGGCTCGGGCGTCAGGGCGTTGGGTCTCACGGGGTCCTCCTTGTATCGATCCGTGCAAGGT
>JBAZTM010000126.1:0-7528 GCA_041661925.1 Gemmatimonadaceae bacterium | reverse complement strand
GCTGGAGAAGTTCTTCCGCGCAAACTTCGAAGCCATCACCCAGGAAGCAAACGAGAAGCTCGAGGATCTCGCCGCCGCGCAGAAGGTCGCGGCCAGCGCCTTCCTCGACGTCTGGGATCGCCGCGCAAAGATCGAGTCGGCTGCGCAGCTCGAGAAGTTGCTGCACGACGCCGTGAACGGCGAAGCACTGCACGAACAGCGCCGTCGCGCCGCTGCCCACCATATGGCGGGCAATCACGCCAAGGCCCACGATGCCGCCGTCCCGGAAACGGTCGACCAGTGGTGGGCAAAGGTCGTCGGCGTCCTGCATGCAGCGCATGAGGATCCGGCAGAGGCCGCGAGAAAGCGCGCCGAGCACAGCCGGCACGAAGCCGCCGCGCACATGAAGAAAGTTGCGCGCCCGAAGCGGACGGGCTTCTACGTGCTAGTCGTGCTCCTGCTCGCGCTCGCTGCGGGCATTCCCCTCTGGTATCTCAACAAGGGCGCTGACGCCACCAAGGCGGGACAGCTGCTGGGGCAGGATGATGCAAAGTCGATGCGGAGCCGCGATGGACAGCGCGGCACGGTGACGATGGAGGACAGCACGGTGGTGCGCCTCGGCTCGTCCAGCACGGTGAAGTACACGGCGAGCTACCCGCTCGACGCGCGCGCGATGCAGATCATGGGATCCGCCGCCATAAAGGCACCGGCCTCGAACACCCCGCTGCTCGTGAAAGTCGGCAACACCTGGGTGGACGTGTCGGACGCGGAGTTCGTGGGGCGTTCGTTCCCGGAGGACAGCAACGCGGCGATGCTCAAGACGCTGAGCGGCACCATCACGGTCAGGGCCGGCAAGGAGATCAAGCAACTCGCGGCCGGCAGCACGCTGCTCGTGTTGAGCAACGGCACGTTCATGGACCTGAGCGAAGACCGCGCCAACTTTGGCTTCAGCTGGGTCGACGGCAACTTCGTGTCCGAGCATCAGCCGCTGCGGAAGGTGCTCGTGGAAATGAAGCGGGTGTACGCGCTTGATATCGTGCCCAAGGACACGTCGTTCCTCGATCGTCCGGTCTCGATGACGGCGAACCTCGACTCTACGAAGGTGGCAATCGCGGCGCTGGAGGAAGGCGGTGCGGTGAAAATCACGCTGACCGGCGAAGGCAGGGCCTCGCTCGTTGACGCGGCGAGTGCGCCGAAGCCGACGAGACGGCGCCGGTAGCGCGACGGGTCGTTGGCGTTGCATCTCAGAGCCCGACGGACACAATGTCCGTCGGGCTTTGTGCTGTACTCGTGCCAAAATGTCAGGGTAATTCCCACGACTGCTTGGTGTGAAATCGGACAGAATCCGGCTATCTTTAGAGTCTGTTCACCAACCCAGGGAGAAGTACTGCATGGCCCAGCCCGTCCACGTGTCTGAAGTCCAGCCCACAACGAACGTGCCGCGCAACTGGCGCTCGTTGATCGCGCCGTACGCGCAGGCGTCCCGCGGTCGTTCAATCTTCCAGCTGGCGACGACCGTTGGACTGCTCGTGGTGGCGCTCGTCGCCCTGTACTGGACCCGCCAGGTGTCCTACCTCCTGACGTTGGCGCTCTCGCTGCCGACGGCCGGCCTGCTGACCCGCACGTTCATCATCATGCATGACTGCGGCCATGGTTCGTTCTTCACGAGCCGCCGCGCCAACGACATCGTGGGCGTGATCACGGGATTCCTGACCTTCATGCCCTACGCCAAGTGGCGCCGCGAGCATGCCTTGCACCACGCGTCGTCGGGCGACCTCGACCGCCGCGGCATCGGCGACATCTACACGCTGACGATGCGCGAGTACTTCTCGCGGGGCTGGATGGGGCGCCTGGGCTACCGCCTGTCGCGCATGCCGGCTTTTCTCCTGACCATCGGGCCGGTCTACTTCTTCCTGCACCAGCGTTTTCCGTCGCTGCGCAAGGGCGCGGCGCGGGACGAACTGACCAGCGTGATCCTCACGAATGTCTCGCTCGCGGGGCTGATTGCGATTCTCGTGATGGTGCTGGGCACCAAGACGCTCGTCACGACGTACCTGCCGGCATACTACCTGTCGGTCTTCGGCGGCATCTGGCTGTTCTTCGCCCAGCACCAGTTCGAGGACGCGTACTGGGCCGAGCACGAGGAATGGGACTACGCGGACGCGGCAATTCGCGGCAGCTCGTACCTCAAGCTCCCCCGGATCATGCAGTGGTTCACGGGGAACATCGGCCTGCACCACGTGCATCACCTGGCGCCCAAGGTGCCGAACTACCGGCTCGAGGCCGCGCACAACTCGCACCCGATGTTCCAGCTCGCGCCGGTGCTCCACGCGCCCGATGCGATCAAGGTGCTGCGCCTTGCCCTGTACGACGAGGATCAGCGCAAGCTGGTGAGCTTCGGCGAGGCTCGGCGGCGCTGGCGTGCGCGGCGAGGGTAGCTACACGTTCGGCGCGCTTCGGGGTGTTCTTTCACCACGGAGCACACGGAAAACAGCAGAGGGCCACGGAGAACTGCACCAACTGGGGTTCACGACAGCGCGCCACGCAACTCTCTGCGTGGCGCGCGCTGTTCCTCCAAGAAGTTGTCCTTCTCCGTGGCCCTCCGTCTTTCCTCCGTGCGCTCCGTGGTAAAGAAGGCCAGCGTACCGGTCACGCTCGCGTGACGTCGGCGATCTGTGCCTCGCATTCCGCCCAGGACTGTGCCGCGAGGCCGAGGTCCTTGAGTCGGCCGTCCGTCAGGCCGTAGATGCAGCCGTATACGGTCACAACCTGGCCGCGCGCCCACGCCTCGCGCAGGATCGTGGTCTCGCAGACGTTGCGCACCTGCTCCACAACGTTCAGCTCGCACAGGCGCGCGAGGCGCGCGTCGCTGTCACCGATGGCGCCTAGCAGGTCGCGGTGCTTGTGGTGCACGTCCTGCACGTGCCGCAGCCAGTTGTCGATGAGCCCCAGCCGCGCGTCGTCGAGCGCGGCGCGCACGCCGCCACAGCCGTAGTGCCCGCAGACAATCACATGCTTCACCTTGAGCACGTCCACGGCGTACTGCAGCACCGAGAGGCAATTGAGGTCGGTGTGCACCACCACGTTGGCGACGTTGCGATGGACGAAGAGTTCTCCCGGCAGGAGGCCGACAATCTCGTTGGCCGGCACGCGACTGTCGGAGCAGCCGATCCACAGGTACTCCGGCGCCTGCTGCTCGACGAGCGCGCTGAAGAACGAGGGGTTCTCTGCGGCCACGCGTGCCGCCCACTTACGGTTGTTCTCGAACAGGCGTGAGAGAGTCACGGGGAGGGGAGCAGGGGCGTGGAAGGAGAGACGAGTGGAGGACGGCGTGAGGGGAATGAGGGAACCCTTACCGCATCATCGCCGCGGCACAGGTGCCCGCATCTGCGGGGTCGGGGGCACCAAAGTGCGCACGCACGAAGGTCGGCGACCCGCGCGCCGGCAATCGCACGATGAACAGGTTGGAATATTCGGCATCGCACAGTTCGGGGAGGCGTGGCCCACCCAGTGCGGCAACGATGAGCGTGACGGTATTGCTGTGGCCCACCACGAGCACCGCGTTGCCCTTGGCCTGCCGCACGGCGGCGGCAACCGCCGCGGCGTGATCCGACGTCGACGCGCCGAATGGCACCACATGCGCCGTGAGCTGCCGCGCCTCCGTGAGCACGGCCGCCGTTTCGTGCGTCCGCTTGCGCTGCGTGACCAACACATCGCTGACGCCCGCATCGCGCAGCGCGGCGGCCAGTGCGACGGCCCGTGCCCGGCCGATCTCGCTCAGCGACGGGTCCTGTTCGGTGGCGTTGGCCTTCTCCGCGTGGCGCACGATGAAGACGAGCTTCTCTCCCGAGGCACGCTGAGCCGACGCGCCGGTTGGCAGGGCGAGGGCTACAATCAGCAGGAACGCGGCGCGGCGCAACGGGTACATCGGATCTCCACGCGAAGGGCGGCTGGGCGCGAGGCCCAGCGAATACGATAGCCGCCGGACGCCATTTTCGCCTCGGGCCCCCGGCAGGTACGTTATTCGCAGCGCCTGCGCGCACGGAAATCACGTTCTGCGGGACGGCACATCCCGTAGGGAGCCTTCGCATGACCCGTCGCCTGCTGCTGCTCGCCCTCGGCGTGACGCTGACCGCCCCCGCCCTTGCCCAGCAGGCACCGCGAGCGGGCGCCGCGGCCGCTCCCAACATCGTCATCTTCCTCGCCGATGATCTCGGCATCGGCGAGATCGGGCCGTGGGGGCAGCAGGATATCCTCACGCCCAATATCGACCGGCTCGCCCGTGACGGCATGAAGCTCACGGAGGTGCGGTCGAGTGCGGCGGTGTGCGGGCCTGCCCGTTGCTCGCTGATGACGGCGCTGCACAACGGCCACTGCCGGCTCGACGATAACGACAATGATTACCTGCGTCCTTCGGACATCACGCTCGCCGAGCGATTGAAGGCGCGCGGCTACGCCACCGGGATCTTCGGCAAGTGGGGCCTGAGCTGGGACAGCAAGCCGGAGAGTTGGCCGAACGCGCAGGGGTTCGACGCCTTCTTCGGCTACCGCGACCAGATGCACGCGCACAACTACTATCCCGAATACCTGATCAGCAACGCCGATTCGGTGAAGACAGGAAATGTGGTGGCTGCACCCGGTCCCATGGGCACCGGGCGCGCCACGGTGCGCGTCGCGTATGCGCCGGACCTGATCGGCGCAAAGGCGTTTGCCTTTGTGCGCGCGAATGCCAGGAAGCCCTTCTTCCTCTATTGGGCGACCAACCTTCCGCACATCAATAACGAGGGCGCGCGCGGGTACGAGGACGGTGGCTACGAGACCACCGACCTTGGGCCGTACGCCGACAAGCCGTGGCCCGTGGCCAAGAAGAGTTACGCGGCGCAGGTGCGCCGGCTCGACCGGGACCTCGGCCACCTGCGTGCGCTGCTCGACTCGCTTGGCATCGCCAAGCGCACGTTGATCATCTTCTTGTCGGACAATGGCGCCACCATGCTGAAGGGCGCTGACGACGGCACGACGAATTATGTCGGGCGCTGGTTCAAGGGCACGCTGAACTACCGCGGCTTCAAGGGCGACCTGTACGAGGGCGGCTTGCGGGTGCCCGGCATCGTGGCGTGGCCGGGACGCGTGAAGCCGGGCAGTACGTCGGCCGTTCGGACGGACTTCACCGATATACACGCCACCGTCGTAGCGGCAGCGGGCCTCCCGGCACCGAAGAATATGGATGGGCGTTCGATTTTCCCGGTGCTCGTGGGCAGGGGCGCGGTGGCGGCCCGCGATCACTACGTTTGGTTCTCACCCGATCGCGACCAGTCGGCAGTCTTGTTCGGCGGATGGAAGGCGGTCTGGATGGGCGACACGTTGCGCCTGTTCAACGTGACAAGCGATCCGGGGGAGACGAAGGACCTGGCGCCGCTGCAGCCGGAGGTCGTGCGGCGGCTCACGGACATCCGCGATCGCGAGGACCAGCGCGTCCAGCATCCATCTCCGCCCAGGAAGCCGTAGTCCCTGCCGTCCTCTGTCGCATTCTGTCCCACTTTGTCGCAATCTCCCCCGCCATGCCCGAACCGCTACTGATTGCCAAGTCCGCGAGCCTCGACCTCGCGATGCTCCCCGCCCTCGCCAATCGCCACGGCTGCATCACCGGCGCCACCGGCACGGGCAAGACCATCACGCTGCAGGTGCTGACCGAGCGCTTCTCGGCAATCGGCGTTCCCGTCTTCCTCGCCGACGTGAAGGGCGACCTGAGCGGCATCGCCAAGGCGGGCGCACCGAGCGAGAAGCTCATGGCGCGTCTCGAGAAGCTCGGGCTGCCCGAACCCGCGTGGGGCGCCTGCCCCGTCACGCTCTGGGATGTGTTCGGGGAGCAGGGACATCCGATCCGCGCGACCATCTCGGACATGGGGCCGTTGCTCTTGGCACGGCTTCTCAACCTGAACGACACGCAGGAAGGCGTGCTGGCGATGGCGTTCAAGATCGCCGACGACAACGGGCTCCTCCTGCTCAACCTCGCCGACCTGCGCGCGATGCTGCAGTTCGTCGGCGACAACGCCGCGCAGATCAAGACGCAGTACGGCAACGTCTCCGCGGCGAGCATCGGCGCCATCCAGCGCGGCCTCCTCCAGATCGAGGAGCAGGGGGGCGAGAAGTTCTTCGGCGAGCCGATGCTCAACATCGACGACCTCATGCAGACGGTGGACGGCAAGGGCGTCGTGAACATCCTCGCCGCGGACAAGCTGATGAACAGCCCGCGGCTCTATGCGTCGTTCCTGCTATGGCTGCTCTCGGAGCTGTACGAGAATCTCCCCGAGGTCGGCGACGTCGAGAAACCCAAGCTGGTCTTCTTCTTCGACGAGGCGCACCTGCTCTTCGCCGACGCGCCGGCGGCGCTCCTCGAGAAGGTGGAGCTCGTCGTGCGGCTCATCCGCTCCAAGGGCGTCGGCGTCTACTTCGTTACGCAGAATCCCATCGACATTCCCGACAAGGTGCTCGGACAGCTCGGCAATCGCGTGCAGCACGCGCTGCGCGCCTTCACGCCGCGCGACCAGAAGGCGGTGCGCGCCACCGCCGAGACCATGCGCGCCAATCCGGGCCTCGACATCGAGCAGGCGATCCTCGAACTCGCGGTGGGTGAGGCGCTCATCTCGCTGCTCGATGCCAAGGGGACGCCCGGGATCACGGAGCGCGCGTGGATGCTCGCGCCGGGCTCGCAGATCGGGCCGATCACGCCCGAGGAGCGCACGGCACTGATTCAGCGCTCGGTGGTGGCGGGCGTGTACGAGAAGGTGATTGACCGCGAATCCGCGTATGAAATCCTGAAGGCACGCGCTGCTGCAGCGGCATCCGGCGCGCCGGCCGGTCAACCGGCCCCTGTCGCGCCTGCAAGCGCGGCGGGATCGGCGGGTGCGGTCGGCGCGGCCGTGCTCGGCGGACTGGGCGGGCTGCTGTTCGGCACGACCGGCCCGCGTGGCGGCAAGCGCGACGGCTTGTTCGACCTCGTGGCCAAGAGCGCGGCGCGCAGCACGGGCACCGCAATATCGCGCGGACTCGTGCGCGGCGTGCTCGGATCACTGCTCGGAGGTCGCAGGCGCTGAGCGACGCTGCTATACCATTCTTCGAAGGGCACCGGGTGAGACATGCCAGATGAACCGCGAGTGCGAGACGAACTCGAGGGCGCCACCGCCCTCGCCGCGTTGGTCGAGTATCAGCCAGGCGCGGTCGTGAGCCGCACCATCGTCAAGAAGAAGGCCGGGACCGTCACCGCCTTCGCGTTCGATGAAGGTGAGGGGCTGAGCGAACATACGGCCGCCTACGACGCACTGGTGCTGATGATCGAGGGTGCGTGCGAAGTCACGATCGCGGGCGCGCCGCACCACGTCTCCACGGGTCAGCTCCTGAAGCTTCCGGCAAACCGCCCCCACGCGCTCAAGGCGCTGGGCCGGTTCAAGATGTTGTTGGTGATGATCAAGGAGTAGTTCCGGCCGCCGAGCCAGTCCTGCTCCTCCCTACACTTCGAGGTCACGATGAAACAGTGCACTCCGTCGTTCGC
>JBAZTM010000125.1:0-8203 GCA_041661925.1 Gemmatimonadaceae bacterium | reverse complement strand
GCACTTGTTCGCGAACGTCTTCTTGAGCTGCCGCGCGGCCTTCTTCGCCCCGGGCAACCCGCTGCTCGCGAGCGAGCGCCAGTGGTTCAGCGCCTCGCCGCAGCGGCCAACGTGGATGCCCGCGCGCACCATCTTCTTCATCGCGAGCAGGCGCTTCTTCTTCGAGGGCGGCTTGCCGGCATGGCTCATCGACGCTGCACGAGCACGCCGCGCCGGCCGCGCGTGGGGCACGTACAGTGGCTCCTGGGAGCGGTCCATGATGATGTCCGCGTCGCCCGTGTAGCGCTCGGGCTCGGCGTACGCCGCACGCCGCCGCGCGAAGACCTGCTCTGCCGTGTCGTCAAATGCACCGAACATCAGGTCACCTTCTTGAGGTTCCGAAAGAGGTACGCGCCCGCCGAAATGGCTCCAATGGCCACCAGCAACCAGACCCACCAGGGCACGGCCTGGTACCACTTCTGCATGTCTACGAGGACGGACTTCGTCTGGCCGATGATGCGCTGCTCGGGCACGACAGGGTCGGCACCGAGGCCCGAGATCATCATCACGGACGAGTCGTCGCCGAGCGCGCCGAGCTGCTCGACGTAGCCCACGCCGGGGACCTGGGAGATGCCCATCTGCTGTGCCATGAACGGGTTCATGAAAAAAATACTCCTGGGATCAGCCGCTCCATGTGGTTCTTCGTAAGCCACTTCTTCGCCTTTGCCAGCTTGGAAAACTTCGCTCGGCGCCTCGCGCACACCGCGTAGTCCCGCGTTCTACGCCCTGTCAAGTCAGAGACATACGCGCCTTCAGAGACTACGTGGAATGAGTACGCCGGATGAACCAGGTTCAACGCGCGCGCCATCTTCATGGCAACCGGACGACTCCCCGAGCCGGTCAGCTTCACGCGCAAGCAGCGCTTCGAGCGGGCGGCTTTCATTTCTTCCCCATGACCTTGACGAGCACCACCGCACCGACGAGAACCATCGCACCGCCGGCCACCCAGGGGACGACCTTCTGGAGCGTCTCCGACCGGGCCTGAGCCTCGGCGATGGCCGCGTTGGCCTGAATGGTCTGCAGCTCGATCGCCGACGCGGCCGCGCGCTGGTTCGCCGTCGCGCCCGTGATGTTCCCCCAGAGGTTGTCCAGGTGGGACGTGAGGTCCGTGAGGATGTTGCCGCCGCCGAGGCCGGCGAGGCCCGCGCGGCGCTTGGCTGCGCAAGGAGCGCAAGGAGCGCTCTGGATGCGGATGGGGTTCGCGAACATGCTCGCCATGGGCTACCTCACCACGTAGTAGATGACACCGCCGACCGCGAGCGCCGCAAGGAGCCCGCCACCGACGTAGATCATGGTCCGCTGCCGCGCCGCCGCCGCCTCAGCCGCCTGCGCGGCCTGGGTCAGCTGCATGACCGCAGATGTTCCCTGCGCGCCGCTGGCGCCCGTGAACATGTTGCCGAAGACTGAGAGAAGTGCTGGCATGGTCTAGGCCTCCAAGGCTTCCGCAGATGCTAAGCCTCTGGAAGAACATCCTCCGCGTCTTCGAGTGTACCTTCGTCCGGGGTGCGTCCGCACCTTTTGGCGCGGGGCTTACGCTTGGGCTCGTCTCCGTTCAGGAAGTCGATGAACCCGAGCCCGCTCACGGGCTTGTTCGTGGACGCGACGTAGGCCACGCCGAGGGTGGCGACGATGGCCCCAGCAACGACGCCCCACTTCTGCCAGGTCGGCATCGCGGCGAAGCCGGTCTTCAAGCGCTCGATGAGCCCGGGGCCCGCGACGACGGTCTGCCCGGGGCCCGCCGGCCGGATCGCCGCCGGGTTCGTTCCGACGTTCACGCCCTTGGGGTTGACCTCGTTGAACACGTTGGTCTCGCTCACGGCCTCGCCAAGCGCCTTCCAGGTCTCGGGACCGACGATGGCATCGACGGTGAGCCCGTTCTGGCCCTGGAAGTCGCGCACCGCAACGGACGTCACCGGGCTGAAGTAGCTCTTGTCCGCGACGTCGCGCTCGGCAAGAGCACCACGCGTGATGAGCAGCCCATTCAAGTACGCCACGCAGGGGCTGCGCATGCCCATCTTCAGGACTGTTCCGCCGCAGGAGGCCATCTATTTCACCCAGAGAATGAGAAGAACTGCTGCCGCACCCGCCGCGAGACCGATGTAGAACCGGGTGTTGCCCGAGGGGAGCATAGCGGTCTGCGTGAGCCCAACCCGAGCCGAGTCCTCGGGACATGACCCGTACACAGGCACCTTCTCACCCGACCGGCACGTCCAGGTCGCATTCCGGCTGTCGAGCATCACCGCGTCGGCAGCCCCGAGCCCGTTCAAGCGCACGCGCGGGACATAGACCCGCCCGGTCCGGCTCGTGAGGAACTCCCAGGTCTCCGCATCCACGAGCCCGTCATTCCGAGTCGACTGCTCGCCCGTATCGCGCGCCCAGGCATTCTGGGCCAGTTGCATCGACTGCACCGCGTTCTGGGTCTGGCCGTCGTACACACCCGTGATGCGGACGGTCGAGTTCTCGCCCAAGATCTTCGCCAGCCGCGCCTGCAGCTCGGCCACCCGGGAGCCGGCGGAACCACGCTGCATGATGGGGAGAGAAGCGATCATTTCCGTCCGAGCCACACGGCCGCGCCCACGACTGCAAGCCCGCCGAGAACGTACGCCCAGGTGGGCAAGCCCGAGGACTGCTGCGTGACCGCGTCGTCAGTCGACTCGACCTGACGCATGCCAAAGGGAACGTACTGGAGCAACTCCAGCGCCGCTTCCTTTCCAGGCTTCAGCTCCACCCGCTTGAGTCCGAGCTTCTGCGCCACGGTCAGTCTGCCGCCCGACACCCAATTCCTGAGCGCAGCATCATGCTCAGCCTGCGCTGCCAGCGCCGGTTGCAGCTTGGCCTGCGCCGCCTGCTCCTTGGCAGACGTCCATCGAGACGCGCCCCACGCGGCTCGATTGGCGGCTTCCGCAGCAGCCTGAGCCTTGACCAGCTCGCTTCCGAGCAATGCGATGTTGGCGTCCATGGCAGCCACGTCCAACATGCCCGAGGCAACAGCCTGGTTGGCGACCGTGTTGCTGTACTGAGCCATGACGGTAGCGGACACGTCCCCCGCGCCCGAAGCAGCAGCGCGCATAGAGACAGCATCGTTGTACTGAGCCTGAATGGTCGCGACCAACGCGCGCGCTTTGTTGACCTCAGCTGTGCTCGCCCAAGGAAGACTTGGTGCTGCTCCTCCAGTAGGGCGACTGCACGGCAGCTGACCAGGGCCTCCACATGCGCCGGCCGCTTGCGCCTGCGCCTGTGCAGCCTGCGCCTGCGCTGCGTCCGCTTGCGCCCTTGCCCGAGCGAGGTTGTCGTACATCGCCTGGGTCACTGAATCCATTGCCCCGAGGCCTGTGACTTCGATGGCGCGCATCATCTACCTCCGGGTATACCGAGAGACGCCGTACGCGAGCCCGCCGAGCAGCAGCACGCCGCCGGCAATCTTGACCCAGCTGGGCAACCCGCCGGCTGCGGTCAGGGCCAAACCAGCGGACCCGGTCTTGCCCGGCAGCTTGGTCGGCCTCTTGACCCCGGTCGGAACTGGGAGAGGCGTCGCTTCGGCCGCTGCAGCTGCCGCCGCCTGCGCCTGGGCCATCCCCAGCGCACCCTCCCACTCGGACACGCGGTCCTTCCAGTACGACACCGCGCCGTCCCACTTGATGACGCAGAGACCCATGTTGATGCCCCCGGTGATGACCGAGAGCGGGGTGAACTTGTCGCAGTCCTTGCGCTGGCGGATTGCGTTCGCGAGCTTGCCCTGCGCACTGGCAAGTCCGGCCGCCGCAACCTCTGGAGGCATAACCTCTTCCGAGGGGCTGTCCCCGCCGAGTCCACCGAGCCCGCGTCCGCGCACGACTTCAGCGACACCAGAACGTCCGAAGAAACGCACCGCGCGCGGGCTCACCCGCTTCAGGGCGAAAACGTTGTGCGTCACCTCGCCAGGGCGAAGGGTCTCCGGGAAGAAGCTCACTTGATCACCTTGGCCAGCTTGAGGACGGCGTATGCCACCACCGCACCGCCAATGAGCTTCACCGGCATCGGGAGCGCCGAGATCTGCGCCATGAGCCCGGTTCCAGCTCGGACTGCCGAGCCCGTGGCAACGACCAGCCTCTGGTTCGTGTCCGTGGCCGACGAGCCGTCGCCTGGAGTGCCCTGGGCGTACTCGCTCCCGCCACCGCCACCCCCGCCGCTGTCCTCGTTCCCTTGGGGGTATTCGCTCCCACCACCCGAGTCCTCGACATCTGACCCAGGGGACCAGTCAGTCTCGGTCCGGCCCTCGGCAAAGACATCCTTCTCGCGCCCAGCGGGGTCACCCGTACCCTGCGCCGGGTGCTTCGCAGTCTGCCCGCTTTCGACGGTTGGCTGAGTGACGTTGGGTGACCCCCCGCCGCCCTTCTCGGTCATCAGCGTCATCCCCCCGCTGCTCGTCGGCACGATGGAGATGGGCGTGTTGACCTTCGCCTCGCCAGCGACGGTGAGCTTGACCATCGGGCGCACGAGCCCGAGACCCCGAAGGTGCTGCGCGGTGGACCGCACGGTACCGAAACCGAAGCCCTTGAGCGCAGCAGCCACGCGCTTCTTGGGGGGTGCGTTGAAGTTGATCATGGGCTACCTCCGACCACGCTTCTTGCAGACCTTCTTCTTCGTGCTCCAGAGGCACCAACCGAGCAGCGGTACACGCAGCGAGCACCGCGTCCTGTACGAGCACTTCCTTTTGGTCCGCTTCGCCATCTTCTTCTCCTGGCCGCTACGCGGTCAGCAACCGCAAGCGTTCGCTGCCACCCGCTGAATCCGTACATCACCGCGCCCATCGCGCGTCACCGCCAACCAGGTCTTGTCCGCTGCCTGGTACCACTGCACGTTGCCCTTGAGCGCCCGGTACTGCGCGCCCAGCGAAGCCAGCGTGCTCTGCGCCTGCCCTTCGGTCATCGACTTACCGCCTCTTGAACGCCTTGATCGCGAAGTACCCGCCGACACCAAGCAGGCCGACGCCAATGACCGGGCCGAGCCAGGTCGGGAGGCCGACGCTCCTGGCCATCTGCGAGGCCTTGTTGCCCCAGACCTCGGCGAACGTCTCCGCGTACACGTCCGAGTCCGTCGGCGCGTCGCCGGCCGCGACCCAGCCCTTGCCGTCGGCCGAGGGCACGTACACGGTGCCGGCGCCGAGCCCGGACACGCCCGAGCCACCCGAGTACCGCGCGGTGTTCAGGAACTCCGAGACGGGAACCTTCCCGCTGGAGGCGGGCTCGACGGCGAAGGGGCTGCGACCTGCTGCGAACGGGTTCATGGTTGGCCTACTTCTTTCTGGTGACGAGGAGAACGCCGAGACCGACGACGGCGACACCGCCGACGACCCAGGGCCAGGGCGAGGACGGCTGCTGCACGGGCGGCAGGTACCCCTGCTGCGGGTTCAAGGCGCCCGTGAAGATCTTCCCGGCCGTGTCCGCGATGGTGGACCAGAATCCGCCACCGGACCCCGTAGGCTCGGAGGCGATGGTGCCCGGCTTCCAGATCTCGAAGCTGCTCTTCACCGCCGTGCCGGTGGGCGACATGAACGAAGCGGTGTACTTGGGCTCTGGCACGCCAACGTCCACAACAGCACCCTGGTCACCTTCTTCGGTGATCTTGGCAGTCCCGAGACCGGCAAGCCCGCGCCGCTTCGGCGCCTGGAGCCGGCTGTTGACCGCCCCGAGTCCACGAGCTGACGCCGCGCGCAAGAAAAGTCCTTCGACGTTCATGACCGACTCCAGAGGTAGAGACCAACGAGACCGACACCAATGACGACGGGGATGACCGGAAACGTGGACTCGGTCATCGGCTGGGCCTTGCCTGCGACCCCGGCATTGAACTGTCCGTTTGCCGCGAGCCCGAGCGACTGCAAGAGCCCGCCCACGGTGGAGACAAGCGCGCCCGCCGCCGGGTTGTTCTTGGTCTCTTCCTGGCCCACCCGCTGAGCGCTGGCGCCCAGCTGCTGAGCACCCAGGCCAAGCGACTGGCGAACGGCGCCCCACCAGTCAGTGGGCGCAGCCTCTCCAAGCCCGCCAAGCGCCGAGGCCATGCGCTGCGTCTCCTCGGGGAAAAACTCGGGCATGAGGCTGGCCACGTTCATCGGGCCCTGAGAGAACATGCTCCCGCCATCGGTCGAGACTGACCTGACGCGCGCCGGGTTCGCCAACGACACGCCTGCATCATCGGCAGCACGACGAGCAGCGGCGGACGAGACGACCTCGGGCTCTCCGACGGTGTCCCGCGCCGCATCGACCGCTTCAGCCGCGCGTTCCATGGCCTCGGCGCTGTCCGTGTCCATCGACGCCTTCTGGATGGCAGCAGCGCGCCTGTCCCCGCGCGAGGTCGCGGCCACACGCAGTGCCTCGGTCGCTGACTGCCGAGCACGAACGGCCAGCCCGAGATACGCGGCGCGGTACTTCTCGGCCTCGGCAAGCACGTTGGTGTGAAACGCCTCGCGCGCACGGAGCGTGCGGTCAACCTGGGCGACGTCCCGGGCAAACACGGAGCCGCTCGCGCTCGACGCCTGGGCGAGGCTGCGCCCCGAGGCGTAGGCGGCGTTCTTCATCGCGCTGATTGCAGCCGCCTGCATCGACGCGACGCGCCGAAGCGCCGTAGCGGCGGACGAGAGCGCCGAGCCCGTGTTCAGCTCGACTTCGATCGAGGCCTCGGTTGCCATCGGTCACCGCCTTGCCTTGCTGACTGCGACCGCGTTCCAGACAATGGGCGCGACCACGACGACACCCGCGATGACAGCGGCGGCGATGGCGACCGTCCGCATCGTGCCCATCCAATCGCCAACGAGCCCGCCTGCGCCGCCAGATCCTGCGCTGACCGGAGGAGCGGTCATCTGACCACCCGCTGAGCCAACAGCTGCGTTCAAAGCCGCGAGTCGCACCTTGGCCGCGTCAGTGACCGCCGTACAGCTGCTGGGCAGGATGGGGTTGGACGCCGAGGACCAGTTCGTCTCCTTGTCGTAGAACGCCTGAGCGTCGCCGACCGCAAGCCCTGACGCGCCAACGCGCTTGGCCTCGGCCAGGGCGAGGCCCATGGCTCCGAGTACGTCCTGCAGCCCAACGCAAGCCACGTTGTTGGAGATGATCGTGGACCCGGGCCACGAAAAGCCGAGCCCGCCGAGACCCACGTTCGGCACCTGGGTCCGGCCCTGGCAGGGGGCGCCGATGGCTCCACGCTCGCACAGCACTGTGGACCTGATCAGCTCGGGCACCGAGATGGCCGGCGCGACCTTGCGCGCCATGTACGGCTTCGCCAGAAGCCGGTCGGTGAGCCGCTGGCTCACGCGATTCGTTGCGCTTGCCAGAGTCGCGACGCGACCGAGGCCGTTGCACTCTTCGATGGTCCTCATGGACCTAGGCCTCCTACCGCGCTCCGCGATGCGGGACGAGCACGCCCGTGATCTGCACCCCGTAGTCGGTGGACGCGCCGACCGTGGCGGCCGCCGTGTCCTGCAAGGTGAACGTGGCCTTGAGCGAGTGCTTCGCGCTCACCGGGATGGGCGTCTCCACCGGGAACTGCACCGGGGAACCGAACGGCGGCATGATGCTGGCGAGCGTCGCCTCGCGGCCTTCGAAGAACTTGTACGTGCGCGACACGTCTTCCAGCTGCACGACGCAGTTCATGGCCTTGACCAAGAAGCGCTCGCTCGGGTCGAGGTTCAACCAGCCAAGCATCGCCGTCGGCTCGGACGCGAGCGCGTTCGAGGCCAGGTACCCCGCGATGGAGTAGATGTAGAGGTCCTGGTCCGAGGGCACCACGTAGTTCGAGTCGGACAACGTCAAGACCGACGTCGTCAGCGTCGCCTGCAGCGGGATGATGACGGGACGAAGCTCACCCGACGAAAGCTGGAGCAGCTCGGCGAGGTACGAACGAACGCGATTCCCGGGGCCGCAAATGCTGGGGGTGGTCATGGGTCTCCCTGTTGTCCTGGGAGACAACCCCAAGCGCGAGGGTGAGCCCAGGACCATCTACTGTGTGAGGACACAATAGCTGCAAGGGGACCTGCACCATGTAAAGCCGCGAGGGGCGATATTTAACCAGTTCGAGCTAGGCGGCGCCCGCGCCCGATGGCCGCCAAACAAACGCAAGGTTGCCACAGTCGTAGACCCAACCGTACGAACTCTCGCGCATGTTCTCGTGCTCCGTTCGCGTGGGGTCAAAA
>JBAZTM010000124.1:0-8411 GCA_041661925.1 Gemmatimonadaceae bacterium | reverse complement strand
CACGGTGCCGCCGGCCGCGGCGACGGACCACGTCGGCGTGATCGCGATGGCGCGTCCTTCGGCGTCGTAGCCGACGGCCACCATCTGTTGCGTGCCGCCGACGATCAGCGTCGCGTTGGGCGTCACGGTGATGCTGACCAGCGTGCCGGGCTCGGAAATCCCGTGCACGTCGCACGCCGCGGCAAACGCCACGACGAGCACCGCGGCGAGGAACGCACGCGCGTTCCCTCGAATGGGCGTCAGCGCCCGGCGAATGCGGTCCTTCAGGTTATGCGTCATAACAACTCCTCCTGCAGCCTGCGTGAATGCGAGCATGGGGCGCCTTCCCCTATCTCGCAGCGAGTGTCAGTGTGTTGGCGAGCGTGAAGCTGATCGGCGTGCCAGCCGAGACGACGACATCGTGGTACGCATAGCGCACCGCGACGGCCGTGCCCGCGACGGCGCCGATCGCACCGCCCAGTACCGTGCTCTTCGTGTTCTTGCCAATGACCTGGCCGGCCACCGCGCCGACCGCCGTGCCCGCGCCAATGCGCGCGGCCTCATCCTTGGTGATGCCGCGCCCCTCGAAATGGTGCGCAATCGGGGCGAGCGTTCCGGAGATCGGATGCGTCACACCGTCGATTTCAACCGACTTCACCGCGAGTTCCAGTCGTCCCTCGGGACGGATCTGCTCGCTGCCCGGCTCGAGCTTCACAATGGACAGCAGCACATTCGACCCGGCGGGAATGACCACCCGCCCGCGGGAGTCCGTCACATTCGCGCTGACGACCGCCCGTACGGTTTCGCCGGCCTTGTTCGTTCGCGAGTTGAGCGCCGTCTGCAGCGTGGCACCCACGCGCGTACCCGCGTCCAGCGATCGTCCCGCCGCCGCGCGCGCCGTTCCGGCGGACCCGTCAGCGCCGCCCGGAGGCGCATCCTTCGCGGCACCGTTCCCGCAGGCCGCGAGACCCAGCACCATAGCACCCACCAGTAGTGATCGCGTCATCTGCACTCCGTCCGACTTGTGTGGATTGTGGGGACCGTGCCCCTCAGGTGACCTGGCCGGGCACGATGGGCGCAACGGTTCGCATGAACCTTTGGCCCATGCTTGAGGGTACCGGCCGCCGACTCCCCAACCCATCGCACGAACGGATGAAAGAGTGCGTACGCCGCTTGGCGTAGCGTGGCGTAACGCTTGCTCCCCTCCACGCACACATCCCCCGCCGGCGTCAGGGCGCGGACGAGGGATGTGGTGCTCTACCGACTGGCCGTACTAGAAGGCGATGCCAGCCAGGAGCAGAAATGAACGCGTCTGATAACTCTCCGACGACGAGACGGTGCTCAGCTTGAGGTCCGTCAGGCCGTAGATGTACCGGCCTTCGATGGACAGGCCGTGCATCTGGCTCAGGCGCAGACCGGCGCCAATGACACCGGCGAAGATCGCCTTGGGGCGCCCCGTGTCGGGGCAGTTGAAGCTCCCCGCGCCGCACTTGAGCTCGAAGGAGGCCTGGGGCCCGGCGTATGCAAACGGCGTCACCACGCTATTCGGCATCGCGAGGCGCACATAGACCGGGATGTCCAGGTAATCCAGGTGCCAACGGTCGGCTTCGATGCTGCTCGTCACGCCGCGCTGGGCGTAGAGCGCCTCGATGCCAATGCCGATCGGACCGCCGGTCAGCGCGCTGATGCCGACGGCAAAGCCGGAGCGCTGCGTCACCGACCCCGGCAGGGCGCCGCCATTCGAGACGTTGCCATACGAGAGTCCGCCCTTGATGCCGAAACCGCCGTCCTGCGCCTGCAACATCATCGGCGCGAACGTCAGCGCCGCCACCATCATCACGATTGGTCGCATGGTCAGTCCACCAGCTTGAGGGGGCGCGCGTCCGCGCGCAACGACTTGGCCGCCGACTTCGCCAGCCTGGCACTCGCGTCATTCAGCGCGTCGCCGGCGCGATGTATGTCATCGGCCGCCTTCAGCATCGCGGTCTCGGCCAGCTCGGCGGTCGCTTCAATCATCGCGTTCGACTTCTGCTTGGCGACCGCCGCCGCGTCGCCAATCCGGCCATGGGCTCTCTTCATGCGACTGCTCCCGTGAGTAGTGTCTCCCAACTCTACGGAACAGGGCGTGACGCACCCATCGCACAAAAGGATGAAAGCGGAGCTACGCCATTTGGGGGTTCGCGCGGCCGCGCGCGAGGGCGCAGCGGGGAGCACTCGTGCGAGGGGCCGCGCGCGACGGCGCGGCTAGCTCGGCGACCGATGCGAGTAGGCGGCGATCTGCAATCGCGTGTGCAGCGCCAGTTTCTCCATGACGTTGCGCACGTGACTCTTGACGGTATGCGTCGCGATGTTGAGCCGCTGCGCGATTTCCTTGTTGCTCAGTCCCTCGCCGATCAGCTCAATCACCTCGCGCTCGCGCCGCGTCATGCGGACGTCTTCCAGCACATGCTCCCGTCCGCGGCCGTCCACTTCCTGCGCGATCTGCGAGAAGAGCGACTCCGTGAGGCGCGGCGGCAGCACCTTCTCGCCGGCCGCCACCGCCCGGATGGTCGCCACGAACTCGTCGAATGTGGCGTCCTTGAGCACGAAGCCGCAGACGCCGGCGTTCACGAACTCGATGATCTCCCCGTTCACGGGGATCAGGTCCATCATGACCACCTTCGCCGTGGGCGCGGCCTCACGGATGGAGGCCGCCACTTTCAGCGAGTCTTCCTCGCCCAGCCCGACGTCGAGGAGCACGACGTGCGGCGCCGACTCCCGCAGGAAGGCCGGCGACGCCGCCGCGGCTGCCAAGACCTGAAAGTCGGGCAGCCTGCCCAGCATCGACGCGAGGGCTTCGCGCACCAGTCGATTGTCGTCGATGATGGCGACAGTGATGGAAGAACTGGGAACCATGACGCTCGGCACAAGGTGGGGAACGCAGACCAGCTACAACCTTGAACATTGACCATGTGACGCCAGATCGCAACTTCCCCGGCCCATAAGCATCAAGCGTGCCAGCGACCGAACGACGTCGCGCGCGCGCCGTGCGGGGTCGTCGTTCCGGTCGTCTGCCGCCCCACGCATCCGGCCTACCTCTATTGAGCGATTGCGAGGTTGGGGCACAATGCCCTAGCGTCCGTCATAGGTACTGATCGGTCGTGATAACGGCCGGTCGGTGCAGGCTCGCCGCCGTGCGAGCCACCGTGGGCCTTCATGGCACACTGCCTGCACTGGGGAGCAAGTCCCGGTCAGCCAGTCCCTTGGGGGTTCGCGATCCGCACTTTCGGAGGAGCGGCCGTGTCACAACTCAAAACCGTAAGCGGGACGCCGCCGGGCGCGCCGCACGCCGACGTCCCCGCCGCAGAGCAGCTTCTGCTCGACATCATGGACACGGTGCGCGAACCGCTGATCGTCGTGGACGCGTCCTTCCACGTCACGCAGGCCAATCGCGCCTTCTTTCGCTCCTTCCTCGTGGAGCCCACCGACACCATCGGACGCAGTCTGTTCGCGCTCGGCGACGGACAGTGGGACATCCCCGCCCTGCGCGAACTGCTGCGCGACAAGCTCGCCGTGGCCCCCGCGGTCAATGATTTCGACGTAGATCACGTCTTTCCGACCATCGGCCGCCGGATCATGCGACTCAACGCACGCGTCGTGCATCAGGACGATACGATGCCCCGGGTGATTCTCGTCGCCATCGAGGACGTCACGGTGCGTCGCATCACGGAATGGCGGCTCCTCGAGCAGCGCGTCGAGCTCGAGCGCTCCAACGCCGCGCTCAATGAGTTTGCCTCCGTGGCCTCGCACGACCTGCAGGAGCCGCTGCGCAAGATTCTCTCCTTCGGTGAGCGGCTGGAACTCGCCGCGGGACAGGCGCTCGACGTTGCGTCCAAGGAACATCTCTCGCGCATGATGGGCGCGGCCCTGCGGATGCGAACGCTTATCAACGACCTGCTCCTTTACTCGCAGGTCAGCACGCATATCCAGTCGTTCGCCCCCACCGACCTATCCGGCGTGGCGCGCGACGTCCTCGCCGACCTCGAGACGGTGGTCGCCGAGGCGGGGGCCAGTGTCGAGGTGGGCTCCCTGCCCGTCATCGACGCGGATTCGCTGCAGATGCGCCAGCTCTTCCAGAACCTCCTCGGCAACGCCATCAAGTACCGCCGGCCTGACGTGCCCTCCCTCGTGCGGCTCAGCGCCGAGCGCCCCGATGCGCAGTACTGTATCATCACGGTGGCGGACAATGGCATCGGCTTCCATCAGGACCACGCCGACAAGATTTTCCGGATGTTTGAGCGGTTGCACGGCCGGAACCAGTACGACGGCTCCGGGATTGGCCTCGCGATCTGTCGGAAGATCGTCGAGCGGCACCGCGGCACCATTGCCGCGGTGAGCAGTGCCGGCCAGGGTGCGACATTCACGGTTACCCTGCCGGTCACGCAGCACGTCTCCGGACTGATGTCATGAACCTTCATCGCCACAAGATCCCGATCACGATCCTCATCGCCGACGACGATGAAGACGACCGGACACTGACGCGCCAGGCCCTAGAGGATGCGCACATCGCCAACGAGCTCCAGTTCGTTGAGGATGGCGAGCAGCTGCTCGACTATCTGTATCAGCGCGGCGCATACGCCGGAGAAACGGGCCTCGCCCCACGCCCCGGACTGATCCTGCTCGACCTCAACATGCCCAAGATAGACGGACGCGAAGCGCTCAAGGTGATCAAGGGCGACCCGACCCTGCACGACATTCCGGTCGTCGTGCTCTCCACGTCCGCCCTCAGCGCGGACATCGCCCGCAGCTATCAACTCGGCGTCAACTCGTTCATCACCAAGCCCGTGACCTTCACGGGACTCGTCGCCGCCATGAACGTCCTGGGCCGCTACTGGCTCGAGATCGTCGAACTGCCACCGGGCGCGGTGTAATCGCGCGTGACTGTCGAAACCGCGCCGGCGACACGCCCGGCGCGGTTTCTGCTATCCGGCAATGCACCGACCGTCGCTGGCGTACGTGGGTGAACCGATGAGCCACTCGCAAAAGGGGCGCCGCGCTCATGGAAGCGCGACGCCCCTTTTCCCCTGCCCAGTGACTAGCGCAGGTAGTACCACAGTCCCAGCAGGCCCAGGCCGCCGCCGCCGAGCATCACGATGGTGCCTTCATCGCCACCGATCACCGCGCCGACCAGCAGCATCGCGCCGCCGACGATCATGAGCGCCGGGCTGCGTCCGTAGGCGCGCGGCACGGGGGCCGGAGCAAACGGGGTCGTCATGGCGACGGAGCGCACGCCGACGGCGACGTCAGCCTGCGTGGAGGCGAGCGCGGGGGTGACCGCCGGTGCCTGCACCGTCACCGCGGGTGCCTGGAGCGCCGAGGGCGCGCCGAGGGACAACGGCGACTGGTCGAGCACGCTCTGCGCCGCGAGCGGCGAGGCGAGAAGTACTGCGGCGATGGCCGCACTGAAGATCTGGGCGCGAGACATGAGAACCCCTCCGGGATTCGAGAGTATGCTGCTCCCGAATGAGTAGCCCTCACGCCCGAAACGAACCATCGCACCGAAGAACTACTTCCTGCGGCGCGCAGAGACTAATGCTTGGTCCGCCGTCCGCGTCCACCACGGCTGCGTTTCTTCTTGGCGACCGGGGCCGCAGTGCCCGGCAGCGGCGCAGCCACGACCGGCGCTGCGGGGGCAGCACGCCGTGCGTGCGCCGCAGGCGGCGCATGACGCGGCGGGGTCGCCGGCGGATCATCGAGGTATGGGGACGCCTCGTGGCCATGATTGCCGAAGATCTCGGCTGACGTCTTGCGGCGCACACGTTTCGCATGCGGGATCGTCGGCAGTGGCGGCCGGTCCTCCTCGGGCAGCAGGTCCTTCACCATCTCGACGAGCTGATGACTCAGGTGCTGGCCGTACTTGTACAGCGCCACGACGCGTTTCTTGTTGCCGAGCAGGAACGCCAGCAGCGGCTTGTCCTTTTTGGCCGCGTTGCACGCCTTGCAGCAGAGCACGAGGTTGTCGCGCCGGTCGTAGGCGGTCTGGCCGCGCCGCGGCGTGACGTGATCAAGCGTCACCGAGCGCACGGGGATGACGCTCTCGCAGTACGCGCAGATGGGCCCATGCTCGTGCAACAGCCATTCGCGTGTATCGGAATACGCCGCGCGCCCCGTCGGCACCGAGGTCAGCGTGACCTTGGGCGTGGGGGCGTATGCGCTCCCGCTCTTGCGGCCCCGGGAGCGACGGCGTGGACCGGATGAACCCTTCGCTGGCATACGATGAAGATAGGCAGGTGAAGAGAGAGACAACAGAGAGACAACAGAGAAACAACAGAGAGACAACAGACGACGACGCCCAGTCCCCGGACATTCGTTACCTCTGTTGTCTCTCTGTTTCCTTTCTGTTGTCTCTCGGTTGTTTCTCTTTATTGCTTTGCTTTCGTCTTATACGCCAGGTCCGGCGGTGCTCCGCCCTTGGGCCAGTCGAGTTCCTTGCCCAGGAAGTCCGGCCGTGGGCGCGACAGCACGAAGCCCGCCACGTCATACGCGATCGAGTCGGCCACGAAGCCCGGCGCGTCGAACGGCATGTGGTGATGCACGAACGCCGCCACGATGCGCAGGCGCGACATCCCCGAGCCAATGGTGAACGACTGCGGGCCCCAGAGCGGCGGACCGAAGCGTGTGATGCCCAGGTTCTTCCCACTCTGTCCATCGGCCCCGTGGCAGCGCGCACAGTACATGGCAAACTGCGTCTTGCCGCGCACCGTGTCGGGTGGCAGTGGCGGGATCGAATCAACGCCAAGCCCCGCGTGCGGGCCCTTCGGCATTTCGCTCGAGAGCCACGTCAGGTAGGCCACGATGTCGCGCATCTCGGCGCCGTCCGCCGGTAATGGCGTGCCGTGCAAACTGCGACGGAAGCAGTCGTTGATCCGGTCTTGCACCGTCACCTCGGTGCCGGTGCGCGCCCAGTACGCCGGATACCGGTTCGTCACGCCAACCAGCGGATTCGCGAACGGCTTGCGCCCCTTGTTCAGGTGGCACGACGTGCAGTGGAGTTCGTTGCCCACATGCGACGGCAGCGAGTCACGCGTGAAAAGCAGCAGCGCCATGCCGCGCTGGATGGAACGCGACGCCGAGTCCTGCGTGAGCAGCGACTCCGCGGGCGCCGGCAGGAGCGTGTCGGGCACAACCGCCGTCTCCGCGGCCGGCGCGCTCTTGTCGCCACCGCCGCACGCGGCCGCCAGCGCGAGCACGCACCCCATCGCCACGCCACGACGTGCGCGCGTTACGCGGCGCACCAAACCTGCTTGTATCGCTTGCTGAATCATCGACCTGATCCCCGGGACGAGAAATCGTGAGGTTGCAATCTGCCAAAACGCTCGCGCCGATACCAGACCGCTTCTGCCATCCGCCATCCGCCATCTGCCATCCGCCATCCGCCATCTGCCATCCGCCATCTCCCATCTCCCATCTCCCATCTCCCATCTCCCATCTCCCATCTCCCATCTCCCATCTCCCATCTCCCATCTGCCTCACCGAACCCCGCCCTTCGTCAGATACGCCCCATCCACCGGCGCGTCCCCCTTCGGCCAATCCAGCTCCTTCCCCGGGAAGTCCGGGCGCGGGCGCGATCCGATATACGCCGCCACATCAAAGGACGTCTGCGCCGACAAGGTTCCTGGCATATCAAAGGGCATGTGCCGGTGCACGAAGGCCGCCATCACGCGCACACGCGCCATCCCTGATCCGATGTTGAAGGAGCCCGCGCCCCACAACGGTGGCCCGGCGTTGATGAGCCCTCGGCGCAGCATGCCCTCCCCATCGGTGCCGTGGCATCGGGCGCAGTGCTGCGCGTACGCCACGCGACCCCGGGTCGTGTCGGGCGCGAGCGGCACCAGCGAGTCGATGCCGGTTCCAAGGAGGCGCGCCCCTGACGCGGTACCGCGCGAAAGCCACGAGATGTAGGAGACGATGTCCCGCATGTCGTCGCCCTCCACTGGGAGCGCGCGGCCATTAAGACTCCGGCGAATGCAGTCGTTGATGCGTTCCTCGAGGCGTATGACCCGCGCCGATCGCGACCGGTACTGCGGAAAGCGGCCGTAGGCACCCACCCACGGCATCGCGAAGGCGCGCCGGCCTTTATCGAGATGGCACGAAACGCAGCGCAGGTCGGCGCCAACGTGCGATGGCAGCGAGTCGCGCGTGGCTGTCACGAGGGCGAGTCCGCGCGCGACCGAACGCGACACGGGGTCGTTGCCCAACGATGACTCTGCCGGCGCCGGAAGAAGCAGCGTGTCGGCGGCGCTCGAAGCGACCACCGCCGGCGCCGAGCCACGGCCGCATGCCGCCGCGAGCGGCAGCAGCGCGAGGAGCCAGCGGTGCGTGGCGGAATGCATGCGACAATTCTCGCCTCCGTACCCTCGAGCGGCAACACGCGGCGCACGCACCACTCACCC
>JBAZTM010000123.1:0-8453 GCA_041661925.1 Gemmatimonadaceae bacterium | reverse complement strand
ATGTGATAGCCGCGCGGGAAGTCGAGCTTCTTGTTGTCGAGCCACCACGGCATGTAGATGTGTCCGCCGCCCACGCCGTCGCAGTTATGGCGCACGCGATCGGCCAGCTTGGGGATGAACCCGCCCACGTCGGTGCCGGTGCTGTCGGTGAGGTACTTGCCCACGACGCCGCTCTGGTTGCCGATGCCGTTGGGGAAGCGCGGCGACTTGCTGTTGAGCATTATGCGCGAGCTTTCACATGAGCTGGCGGCCAGGATGACGATGCGCCCCTTCACGTGCATGTCCTTGCCGGTCGGCTTGTCGATGTAGCTCACGCCCGTGGCGTTGCCCTTGGCGTCCACGGTCACTTCGCGCGCCATCGCGTCGGTGATTATGGAGAGCCGTCCGGTCTTCGCCGCCGGGAACAGGAGCACATTGCCCGACGTGAAGTTCGAGTTTGTCATGCATCCGCGATTGCAGTTCGCGCAGTAGTGGCATGGCAAGCGGTTGTGCAGCGGCTTGGTGATGATCGAGAGTCGCGACGGGATGCACCAGATGCCTAGCCGGTCGGCCGTTTGCTTGATCAGCAGTTCGTGGCAGCGCGGCTTTGGCGCGGGCTGGAAGATGCTGTCGGGGTGGTTCGGGAGGTTTTCCTTGGACCCGAAGATGCCGACGAGCTGGTCCACCTTGTCGTAGTACGGCGCCACGTCCTTGTACGTGATCGGCCAGTTGTCGCCGAGCCCGTCAATGCTCTTGCGCTGGAAGTCGTCGGGGCCGAAGCGAAGTGAGATGCGTCCCCAGTGATTGGTGCGGCCGCCGAGCATGCGTGCCCGCCACCAGTCGAACTTCTGACCCGCGGCAACCGTGTAGGGCTCGTCGGGGATCTGCCAGCCGCCGATGCAGGCGTCGAACTCGCCGAACGGTCGCTGGGGCGTGCCCGCCCCGCGCCGTGGCGAATCGTACGGCATCTTGAGCATGGTGGAATCCCGGGTGTTGTCCCACCAGCCGCCGGCCTCCAGCATGAGGACATTGGCACCGGCCTCCACGAGCACATGGGCGGCAATGCCGCCGCCCGCGCCGGAGCCGACGATCACCACATCGTATTCGAGGCGCTTCGGTTGCGTTTGCATCCGGCGAAAATGTCGCTTCGCACGCCCGTTCGCCAGCCGCCGCACTGGTTGAGCACCGCCGCTGGACGCGCCATGTTGAAGGGGACGCGGGAGGCGCCATGTTCGAGGATGCCGAGCTGGGTCATGCCATAGACAAGGACACGTACGACGCGCGCGTGCCAGCGCTGCGCTCCGAACTGCTCGATGCGCAGTTTGCCTTGAAGGACCAGAAAGCGTTCCCTGTGTTGCTGCTCGTCGGCGGCGTGGAGGGCGGCGGGCGGGGCGAGACGGTGAACGCCCTCACGTCGTGGCTCGATCCACGGCACGTCGAAGTCAACGGGATGGGCCACCCGTCCGACGAGGAACTCGAGCGGCCGCGCATGTGGCGGTTCTGGCGGGCGCTGCCGCCCAACGGGCGGATCGGCGTCTTCTTCGGCTCCTGGTACACCCAGCCCATCCTCGACGCGTCGCTTGCCAAGGGGAAGGTGCGCTGGGCCACGCTGGACAAGAGCATTGACGAGATCGTGCGCTTCGAGCGCATGCTCTCCGAGGAAGGGGCGCTGGTCCTGAAGTTCTGGTTCCATCTCTCCAAGAGCGCGCAGCGCAAGCGCATCAAGGAACTCAAGAAGGACCCGCATACCCGCTGGCGGGTGACCGGCATTGATGAGGACTACTTCGAGAAGTACAACCGGTTCCGCGAAGTCTCGGAGCGAACCATCCGGCATACCTCCTCGGCGCTCGCCCCGTGGCTCGTGGTCGAGGGCGTGGACCGCCGGTATCGCGAGCTCTTCGTGGCCGAGGAGCTGCTGCGCGCGCTGAAGGTGCGGCTCGCGGCGCCCAAGGCGACGCGGCCGACGCCGGCGCGCCCGAGTGATGCGCCTGAGATCGATGCGCGCCGGACCCTGCTCAGCGAACTCGACCTCACGAAGAAGCTCCCGAAGTCCAAGTACGAAAAGGACCTCGAGAAGTGGCAGGGCCAGCTGGCGATGCTCACGCGGCACAAGCGGTTCCGCGAACGCTCGGTGGTGGTGGTCTTCGAGGGAAACGACGCCGCGGGCAAGGGCGGTACCATCCGGCGCGTCACGAGCGCCGTGGACGCGCGCGTCGTACGTGTCGTGCCGATTGCCGCGCCGACCGAAGAGGAGCGGGCGCACCCGTACCTGTGGCGCTTCTGGCGGCAGCTGCCACGCAACGGCCACATCACGATCTTCGACCGGTCGTGGTACGGACGCGTGCTCGTGGAGCGAGTCGAGGGCTTCTGTTCGCCCTACGACTGGGAGCGCGCCTACAGCGAGATCAACGACTTCGAGGAGGAAGTCTCCACGCACGGCGTCGTGATGGCCAAGTTCTGGCTGGCGATCTCCAAGAACGAGCAGCTGCGGCGCTTCAAGGAACGCGAAAAGGTGAGCTTCAAGACGTTCAAGATCACCGAGGAAGACTGGCGGAATCGCAAGAAGTGGGACGCATACAGCGACGCCGTCTGCGACATGGTGGCCCGCACGTCAACCGCGATGTCGCCGTGGACGATGATCGAGGCCAACGACAAGTACCACGCGCGCATCAAGGTGCTGAAGACGCTGTGCGAGCGCCTGGAGGAAGCGCTCGACTAGAAACGCAGGGCCTTGAGATAGTCCGCCGATCGCCGGATGCTCTGCATCGGGTCGGCGGGGCTGTCGTGCTCCACGAAGTAGTGGCGGATGCCGGCCGCCTCGTGCGCGGCGAAGATCCGCTTCCAGTCCATGACGCCTGAGCCGACGTCCGTCATGTCGCTCGCCGGTGCTGCCGTGGCGTCCTTCACGTGCACCATCTCGAAGCGGCCGGGATGTTTCTCGAAGTAGGCGCGCGGATCCTGCCCGGCCTTCATCGCCCAGAAGAGGTCGAGCTCGAACGCCACGAGCGACGCATCCGTGCCACCGATGAGCAGGTCCATCGGCACTGCGCCATCCACCGGCGTGAACTCGACCGAGTGGTTGTGGTAAGCAAAGCGCAGGCCGGCCGCGTTGGCGCGGCGCCCGGCGTCGTTGAACACGTCCGCCATGCGCTTCCAGTCGTCGGCGGACTTGATGGTCCGCATGTCGAGCGACGCGATCGTCAGGTACCGGATGCCAATGGCCTGCGCGGACGCGGCGGTGGCGCCGAACTGCTCGCGCACAGCGTCGAGCCCGATATGGGTTGACGGCGCGGTCAGTCCGTGCGCTTCGAGCAACTGGCGCACCTCCACCGGTGTGCGACCGAAATACCCCGCAAACTCGACCTCGCGATATCCGGCGGCCGCGACCGCGGCCATCGTACCGGGCATGTCCTTGGTCATCAGGCTGCGCACGGTGTAGAGCTGCAGGCCAATGCGCTCAATCACACCGGGCGCACTTGCACCGGCGCGGGTCGTCCGCGGGAATAGGCCGGCGGCCGCGAGCGCGGCCAGCGTTCTTACAGCGTCACGGCGCGACGACATGCGAGGTCTCCTTCGATGGCGGCGCGGCAATTGCCGCGCACACCTGGCGATGATGATGACGGACGTGCTGGGCGGCGAACCGCACCATGTCATACAGCGGCAACGCGCCCAGGTACGGGTGCACGAGCTGCCGGTACGGCCGGCGCTCGGCGAGGAGTCCAAGGTCGCGCAGACAGGCGGCGCCAGTGGCGCGGAAGAGCGCGACGCCATCGGCGGGCGTGTCGGCGCCGGCGCCTGGACGCAACGGGCGCGGCGCCTTGGCCTTGGGGAATGGTGCGCCGCCAAGCAGGCGGGGCTTCACGAACGCGCGCGCGAAGAGCAGCCACGGAAGCCGCAGTCGAATGCGAAGCGGATTCTTGCCGCGCGCCTCGCCCGCGTACTGCGCGTAGGTGCGCGCGAGGTGATCGGTGATCTCCGCCGGTGACCATGCCTCGGGACTCGGGCGCGCTGTCCACTGCTCGGGAGTCAGGGCGCCAATGGTCGCCGCAAACTCATCCGCCGCCGCCGCATGCTCAGCGAGCATCTCGGGCCACACCCGCCGCGTGATCGCGGCATGCAACCGGCGGCGGCCGTACCAGAGCACGGCGACGCTGACCACGAGCGCCCCAAGGGCAGCCACGACCGCATCGGTTGGAGGCGCGCCATCATACTCTTGTGTCGCAAGCGGTGCCGTGACACAGACCGCCGCCGCGAACAGCCAGAGGAAGCGCAGACCGCTGCGCCATCCCTTGAGCGTGGCAAGGACCGCGCCGATCGCGGTGAGGCCTATGGTGAGCTGGCCGGCGGCGACGAACTGCTCCACGGTATTGGTAGCATCGCTGGGCGCCAAGCTCCGCAACTCATTGACCCCGAGTAGAAGCATGGCGGCCAGGTACACCCATTCGCCCGCGGGGCGGCCGAACAGGATCCAGTCGCTGGGTGGCGGAATCCTGAAGCGCGACACGCGAGCCATCACTGCGGGCGCGCGCTGGAGAGTTCCCCCGGCGCCATGGTCGCCACAGTCACGGAGGAAGCGGTGGTGATGCGGCGGTGGTAGTCCACCTGTCCAAGATGGTACGCGAGGTGCGCGGCGCAGTGCAGCAGGAATTCCTGGGTGTTCACACGCGCGGTGCCGATGGGCAGCGGAAACTCGCTCGTGAGCACCGCCTCGGTCACCTGCGGCAGGGCGCGATCCACGGCGTCCATGGCGGCGTCGAGTTCGCGCAGCAACTCGGTGCGCGGCAGTCCACGGGCGGCGAACTCGCGCGGACGGTCGCGCTCGTAACTGATGCCGCCGATCACATGGCCGACGTAGAGGCGCAGGTTACCGGCAAGGTGAAGCACCAGCGTACCGCACGAGTTCGCGATGCCGGGCGCGAGCGCCCAGACCGCGTCGTCGTGGGGATACGCCTCGACTTCGCGGCGCAGGCCGCGCAGGTCGCGCAGCAGGATGGCGTGGAGGTGGGTGGCGAGGGTTGGTGGGTTCATGTCGAGCTCCGTCGGGGGGTCATCGCAGAAGCGCCGGAAGATCACGAGCCAGGGTCTGCACGCTGAGCCACGCCATCGCGAAAGCGACGGCAGCGCCGACGAGTGTCAGCGCTACGGGGTGCCGGTACTCGCCCACCACCGTGCGCCGGCTGGCCGCCACAAGCATGGTCCCCAGCGACAGCGGAAGAATGAGCCCGTTCAGCGCGCCCACGGCGATCAGCACCTTCACCGGTCGTCCGACCGTCACGAAGACGGCGGTGGAGAGCACGATGAACCCGATGACGAGCCACGTCCAGCGATTCTCCATGCGCGGCAGCAATCCGCGCAGGAACGACACCGACGTGTACGCCGAACCGACCACGGAGGTGATTGCCGCCGACCACATCACCACGCCGAAGATCTTGTACCCCGCTTCTCCCGCCGCGAAGCGGAAGACCGAGGCGGGCGGATTCGCGGGATCCAGTTGCATGCCGTGTGAGACCACCCCGAGCGCGCCGAGAAAGAGCACCACGCGCATCAGCGAGGCGAGCAGGATGGCAGTGGTCGCCGACCGCGTGACTGCCCTCAGCGAACCCGTGCCGGAGAGCCCTGCGTCGAGCAGGCGATGCGCGCCGGCGAACGTGATGTAGCCGCCCACCGTGCCGCCGACGATGGTGACGATGCTCAGCGGGGAGATGCGCACGGGGGCGATGCTGCGCAGCAGCGCCTCACCGAGCGGCGGCGCCGCGGCGATGGCCACATACGAGGCGAGCGCGATCATCACGAAACCCAGTGCCACGGTGAAGCGGTCCATGGCACGCCCCGCTTCCTTCACCACGAAGATCGCGATGGCGAGCAATGCGCTGAGCACAGCCCCCGTACGCACGTCGAGCCCGAACATGACGTTGAGGCCGAGGCCGGCTCCGGCGACGTTGCCCACGTTGAACGCCAGTCCGCCGAGCACGACGAGAACGGCGAGTGCATGGCCGAGGCCCGGCACCACGACGTTGGCCACGTCCTGGGCGCGCCGTCCGCTCACGACGAGCACGCGCCAGATGTTCAGCTGCGCGCCGAGGTCGAACAGCACCGAGAGCAGGATGGCGAAGCCGAAGCTCGCTCCCAACTGCTGTGTGAAGACGGCGGTCTGCGTGAGGAAGCCGGGGCCGACGGCCGACGTCGCCATCAGGAAAGCCGCGCCGGCGAGGACGCGCAGTGGTGCGGTGCGGTGCGGCGCGGGGATCGGTGAGCTCACCGCGACCGCTCACTGCGGTCGAGGTGGAAGTGGTGCATCAACCGGTGGAACACCGGCGCCAAGAGCACGCCGGCGATCAGCAGGAAGAAGACGCCCGAGTAGAGCGCGTAGCCCGAGGCGAACAGTTTGCCCGCCGTGGACTTGATGGGATCCACGGGACCCATGCCGCCGAGGATCATGGAGGCGTTTTCAAGCGCGTCCACCCAGGGAAGTTCGCCGAACAGGTGATAGCCGGCCGTGCCCGCGAACAACGAGACGATCATGGCCGCCAGCGCCATGCCGCCATGCCGCAGCATGCGGCGCCAGAAAAGACGGCGCGGCAGCAGCGGGGCGGTGTGGTGTTCGTACATCAGGCGATCACGGCATCGGGGGCATGCCCATCGCCGCCCATTCCTCGCGCGACGGGCCGCACACTCCGGGCACCGGCACTCCCGCCTGCCGCATCAGCACCGTCATCTGGCCGCGATGATGCCACTGGTGGTTGAGCAGGATCGTCAGCACCAGTCCTCGCGCCCACTCTTCGCCGTACATCGGGATCGTCTCAGTGAGCTGGGCGTCGGTCCACGTGGCGCGCACGACGGCCAGCAGCGAGGCCGCTGAGCGCTCGTACTGCGCCGCGATGTCCGCCGCGTGCGCGGGCACGGCGGGGTGCGTCTTGTCCGTCGGTCCTTCGACGTTGAGCTTGGCATGCCCGCCCATCTCGGCGAGTGTGCAGGTGATATGCCATGCGAGGAAGCCGAGGGTGCGTCCCCCGGGGACGACCGGCTGCGCGAGCGACGCGTCGGTGAGACTGCGAAAGACCTTGAGCGTGCTGTCGGTCTCCTGGGTCCACGCCGCGGCGAAGTCGTCGAGCGAGCGATACATCGTGCGTCTCTCCCGTCTGGGTGCGTGTGGCGAATCTATCGCGGCGGCGTGCGACCGGCGACCACGCGCGCCGCGGGGCTAGGCCCGCAGCTTGTCGGCGTGCTTCGCGCGCAGCTTGGCGACCTTGGGGGCGATCACCGCGAGGCAGTACGGCTGGAACGGATGCCGCCGGTAGTATCGGTCATGGTTCGATTCCGCCGGCCAGAAAGTGGCGTTCGGTTCGACGGTCGTGACGATGGGCAGGTCGTAGATGGTATCACGGACAAACATCTCGATCACCGCGCGCGCCTCGGCTTCCTGTTCCAGCGTGTGCGGGAAGATGGCCGAACGGTACTGCGTGCCGACGTCCGGCCCCTGGCGGTTCAGCTGCGTGGGATCGTGGATCGTGAAGAAGACTTCGAGGAGGTCGCGGTACGAGATCTCGCGCGGGTCATACGTGATTTGCACCACCTCGGCGTGGCCCGTGACGCCCGTGCAGACCTGCTCGTACGTCGGGTTCGGCCGCGCCCCGCCGGCATATCCGCTCTTTACGGCGCTGACGCCGCGCAGCCGCTCGAAGGTTGCTTCCAGGCACCAGAAGCAGCCGCCGGCGAGCGTGGCCTGCGCCAGTTGATCGGGGGGCGTCGTCATAGGGGGACCGTCAGGAGGATACGTCGTAATGTGGAGTCTCGCATACGATTTTGGAAGCGAGCCGCGCTAGTGATAGTCGTGCGACCGCGCCTCGATGGTTCCCTCGAGCGGCAGGAACTCGTGCGCGCGAATGTTGACGACGCGCTGCTCCACCTGCAGGACGCCGCGCACGAGCAGCAGCGGCGTGCGCGAGATCAGCAGCGCCTGCCGCTCGAACGTCTTCGGCGTCACGACGACGTTCACCATTCCCGTTTCGTCCTCGAGCGTGAGGAAGACGAATCCCTTGGCCGTCCCCGGGCGCTGACGGCAGATCACGAGGCCCGCCATCCCCACCGGCGCACCGTCCCGTCCCTCGGTGAGCAGCGCCTTGGCGGTGGCGACATCGTTGAGCTTGAGCAGCGCGCGCAGGTGGCGCATCGGATGTCCGTGCAGCGACACGCCGGTGAGCCGGTAATCCGCCTCGGTGAGTTCCGGCGCCGTGTAGGCGGGGAGCGCCGCAGGCACCGCCACTTCGGGAAACAACGCGAGCGGCCCGCCGCTCCCGCGCTGCGCCTCGAGCACCTTCCACAGCGCCACGCGCCGTCGCCGCGGCGCGGGCTCATCGCGCACGAACGCGTCCAGCGCCCCCGACTCGGCGAGCAAGCGCAGCGCGCGGCGGTCGAGCTGGGTGCGCTGCACGAAGTCGGCGATAGAGCGGAAGCCACCGCCTGCGCGCGCGCAG
>JBAZTM010000122.1:0-8561 GCA_041661925.1 Gemmatimonadaceae bacterium | reverse complement strand
CCTTCACCTTCCTCGGCGGAAGCGGGTGGGCGTACAGCAAGGGCGCGCCGGCGCTGTACATCCTGTGCTACCTGACGCTGGCCTACACAATCTCGTACTTCCTGCTGCCGGCGATCTGGCGCTACGCGCGCGGCCGCGGGCTCGTGTCGCAGGCCGATTTCTTCATCGCCAAGTACGAAAGCCCCGCCATGGGGCTCGTCGTGTCGGCGGTGGGTGTGGCGGCCCTGGTGCCGTACCTCGTCCTGCAGCTGAAGGGGCTGGGCATCATTGTCTCGGAGGCGTCATACGGTGCGATCTCGCCGGTCACCGCGATGTGGAGCGGGACGGCGGCGCTTATCGTGTACGTGGTCGTGTCCGGCGTGCGCGGGTCCGCGTGGACCGCGACGCTCAAGGACATCATGATCCTCATCATCGTCGTGGTGATGGGCGTGTACCTCCCCGTGCACCTGCATGGCGGCTATGGCGCGATGTTTTCGGCGATCGACGCAGCCAAGCCAGGATTCCTCACGCTTCCGACGACGGGGATGAGCCAGTCGTGGTTCATCTCGACCGTCCTGCTGACTTCCGTGGGTGTCTACACGTGGCCGCAGTTCTTTGCGGGCGTGTATACCGCCAAGAGCGAGAACGTTTTTCGCAAGAACGCCGTGGTGTTGCCGCTGTACCAGCTTGTCGTGCTGTTCGTATTCTTCACCGGCTTCGCCGCCACACTGGCGGTGCCCGGGTTGATTGGGGCTGAGGCGGACCTGTCGCTCTTCCGACTGGCGAAGATGACCTTCGCGCCATGGGCGGTGGGAATGATCGGGGCGGCCGGGCTGCTTACGGCACTTGTTCCGGGGTCGATGCTGCTCATCACGGCGGCGACAATCCTCGCCAAGAACATCTTCCGCGTTGCCGTGCCGCAGAGCAGCGATCGCACGGTCGGCATTGTCGCGCGCTCCATGGTTCCGGTGCTGGCACTGGTGTCGCTCTATCTGGCCCTGCATGGTGGCCAGGCAATCGTCGCGCTGCTGCTGATGGGATACAACGTGGTGACGCAGCTCTTCCCGGCGCTGGTGCTGTCGTTCGGCGACCGGCCGCGCATCAGCACAGCCGCGGCCCTGTCGGGTATCATCGCGGGCGAGTTCACAGTGGCCGCAGTGACGCTGTCGGGCACGTCGGTGGCGAAGCTAGCGCCGTGGCTCCCGCAGATCGCGAAGGATCTCAACATTGGCGTGGTCGCGCTGTTGGTGAACATCGCCGTTATCGTGCTCGTCACCGTCGCGACGCCGCGGCGCTCGATGGAGCGTGCAGCATAGGGAGTTGCAGTGTCGAAGTGCTGGATGGGACAGGTGCTGATCTTCGGAATGATGACAACGGCGTGTCAGCAGGGGACGGACGCGCCAACCGACGCGCCTCCGACTCCTGACAACAATCCCCCCGCTGAGGCGGCCGTGCCCTCTGTGCGATGTGCGACGGAGCTCGGCCGGTTCGGCGGCCTGCAGTGGCAGGCCCGCACGCAGGGTCTGTCGGGCCCGGGACCCAACGTGTGGAACGCGTGCAACGCGTGGCTCGAGACAGACGGACTGCACCTGCGCATCGATCGCATTGGGGGCGTCTGGACAAGCGCCGAAGTGTTCACGACGGACTTGGTGGGCTACGGACGCGTCGAGATGGAGATCGCGTCACCGGTGAACACGCTCGACCCGAACGTCGTCCTCGGACTCTTCACGTATCCGGGCGGCGCCCTCGACGGCCTGCATGAGATTGACATCGAGCTGGCGCGCTTCGGAGCGACGACGGCGAATGCGACGAATCTCAACTACGTCGTGTACTCAGGATCGGGCGCGAAGGGCAACCTGAGGAAGTGCGCCTCGAGATGGGAGTCTCCCGTAGCGGCTTCCGTTCATCGTTTTCTCTGGTCCGCTTCCGCCGTGAGTTTCCAGAGCTTCGATGTGACGTCTATATCCTCGAATACCGTGCCATATCGCGCGTGGACGTTCGTGCCAAGCGGCTCTTTGACGATCTCCAGTGGTCGCTGGCCCCTGCACGTGAACCTGTGGATGTATGCGGGCAAGCCGCCGGCAAACGGCCAGCCGTTGGAAGCCGTGATTCGGCGCGTAACGTACAGCAGCGCCACGACAGCAACGACGATTCCATCAACCACCTGCCGCTAGGTGCGCAGAAGGGAAACCTCATGCCCAGTCTCTTCGATCCCCTGACCCTGCGCGGCGTAACGCTGCGCAACCGCATCGGCATGTCGCCGATGTGCCAGTACTCGGCGACGGGCGGTCTGGCCAACAACTGGCACCTCGTACACTGCGGAAGCCGCGCGGTGGGCGGCGTGGGCCTCGTGATCGTTGAAGCGACGGCTGCGACCCCGCAAGGGAGGATCTCGCCCTTCGACCTCGGGCTGTGGAACGACACCCAGGTGGAGCCGCTGGCCCGCATCGTGCGCTTCGCCGAGGAGCACGGCGCAGTCGTCGGCGTCCAACTGGCGCACGCCGGTCGCAAGGCGTCCATGCGCCGTCCGTGGGAAGGAGCCGACACCGCGCCCCCGGCGGAGGGCGGATGGGAAGATGTGTCGGCTCCGAGCGCCGTACCGTTTGCCGACGGTCACCTGGTGCCGCAGGAGCTCGATCTCGCGGGCATCGCGGGCATCGTAAGGGCATTCAGCGATGCCGCGCGTCGCGCGCGTTCCGCGGGAATGCGGGTGATAGAACTGCACGCCGCACACGGCTACCTGTTGCACCAGTTTCTCTCGCCTATCAGCAACCGGCGCACCGACCGGTACGGTGGTTCGTTTGAAAATCGTACTCGAGTGGTGCGCGAAGTCACACAGGCAGTGCGCGCTGTCTGGCCGGAGAAGTTGCCGCTCTTTGTGCGACTCTCCGCCACCGACTGGACCGAAGGGGGGTGGGATGTCCCGCAGACGGTTGAACTCGCGTGCCTGCTCAAGGAGGACGGTGTTGACCTGATTGACTGCTCGTCGGGTGGCAACGTATCAGGAGCGCGAATTCCATTCGGACCCGGGTATCAGGTGCCATTCGCTGAGCAGGTACGGCGCGAGGTGGGCATCGCGACGGCAGCGGTCGGATTGATCACCGAGGCGGCGCAGGCGGACGAGATCATCCGGTCCGGACGCGCCGACCTGGTACTGCTCGCGCGAGAGCTGTTGCGTGATCCACACTGGCCGCTGCACGCGGCGCAGCAGCTGGAGCACGCCGAACCCTGGCCGGCGCAGTACCTGCGTGCCGCACCAAAGGGGACGCCGCCCGTCAGGAAGGGAGTGTAACGAATTATGACCGGACGTCTGTGGACTCTTGGCGCCGCACTTCTCCTGTTCGTTGTGGCACCGGCGGTGTCCCGCGCACAGCGGGCGCTGCTGCCGATCGACATGGCGCACTCCGCAGACGCTGGCTGGCTCGCTAAGCCAGTGCTCGCGCGGCGTGTGCTCGACGACATCGCCGACTCGACGACGTGGCGTTTCTCCGGGACGGGGTCGCTCACCTTTCCGGCGGCAACGCACGATGGCATGCGGTTCATGCGGGTGGACATGCGGATGTTCCGCGACCAACCGGCGCCGACGCGCAATGGCCTGTCGTCGGTAAACCTCCAGCGACCGGTGCCCGGCGAGGATTGGCGCGACTACAACCGGCTCTCGTTCTGGATTCGCGCCGACGTCGCGGGCTTTCCGATGCTGCCACTTCAGATCGTGATGCGGAACGCGGGTGCCGAACGCGTCCCCGACCGGTACAATCGCGAGGGGATTCACTTCGTCACGCTTGCCGGCAACAGGTGGCAGCAGATCGTGTGGGAGATCGAGCCGCTGGCGCGCGATCGCGTGACGATGCTCGAGATCGGCTACTGGGTGAACAAAATGCTGGCGGCGCCCGGTGACCGGGTCGGGTTCGAGGTCGGTCGCGTGGAGCTGCAACGCGTGGAGCCGGATCAGCACACGGGTTGGAATCTTGCCGCGGGTAAGGTCGCGTTCAGCCACGCGGGCTATCAGAGCGGCTTCTCGAAGTCGGCGGTGGTCAACGCGCCAGCGGGTGCCGAGTTCGAATTGCTCCGCGTCAGCGGCGGGGCACGTCCCGAGGTCGTGCTGCGGAAGCCGACACAACCCGAACGCACGAGGCTAGGTGAGTTCGCTCGGATAGACTTTTCGGAAATCAACACCCCCGGCACCTACGCCATTCGCGGCGGTGGCACGACGACGCGTCCATTCCGAATTGGTGCCGATGCGTGGGATGAATCCATCTGGGCAACGCTCAACTTCTTCTATGGTGAGCGGTGCGGATACGCCGTCCCGGGATCGCATGGCGTGGATCACCTGGACTGGTTTGCGACCCACGGCGACCAGCGGGTCACCATGGCCGGCGGCTGGCACGACGCCGGCGACCTCTCGCAGGGCGTGATCAACACCGGTGAGGCGACCTATGCGATGTTCGCGCTGGCGGAGCGATTGGCGGTGCGCGGCGGCGACACGGCGCTGGTCACGCGGCTCATCGAAGAGGCGACATGGGGGCTCGACTGGGTGCTGCGGGGGCGCTTCGACGGCGGCTACCGCATGGGGTTCGCCAGCCACAATCTGTGGACCGACAATATTGTGGGCACCGCGGATGACCGGTCGCGTGAGGCGAGGAACAACCCGAACGCGAACTACATCGCGGCCGCGGCCGAGGCGATTGCGTACCGGGTGCTGAAGCAGCGCGACCCCGAGCGGGCGGCGCGCAGCCTGCGGACCGCGAAGGACGACTGGCGGTACGCCATCACTGGCGTGGAGGGTCCATCGACGTGGCACACGCCGGCCTTCGCAGCCACGCGACTCGAGCTGGCGGGGATCGGCATCACGGCGTCGCTCGAGTTGTACCGTGCCACGCGGAAGCGGCAGTATGCGGACAAGGCGGTCGAACTCGCGCGCGTGATCATGGCATCACAGCAGAAGCAGTTCGTGGGACGCTCGTTCCCGCTGGCGGGGTTCTTTTACACGGGGCCCGAGCGTGACACCCTGTTCCATCAGTTCCACCGCGGCAATGACCAGGCGCCAATCGTAGCCCTTGGGCAGTTGGTGGAGACGCTGCCGTCGCACCCTGACTGGATGCGGTGGTACTCGACGCTCGTCCTCTACGCGGAGTACCAGAAGGCGAGCGCCGCAGTGACCGCGCCATACGACGTGCTCCCCGCCTACGTGTATCGCGAGAGCGATGATTGGGAGGTACCCGATTCGGGGGCGTTGCACCAGGCGACCCGAGAGTCATATCGGGCGCAGGTGCGGTCAGGCATGGCGATGGGCGATGGGTGGTACCTGCGAACTCTCCCCGTCTGGTTTGCGCGACGGGGCAACTACGGCATCCTCCTGTCGCAGGCAAAGGCGCTGGCCGTCACGGCTCGGCTGCGCGGCGACAGCGCCGGCGTGGATCTTGCGCAACGGCAGGCGCAATGGGTCATTGGCCGCAACCCGTTTGCGCAGAGCACGATGTACGGTGTGGGCTACGACTGGGTGCAGCAGTACAGCGTCTCATCCGGTGACTTCGTGGGCGCACTGCCCGTGGGCATGCAGAGCCGAGGTGATAGCGATCTCCCGTACTGGCCGTCGCAGAACACGTACGTGTTCAAGGAAGTCTGGGTGCATTCGTCGGCCCGATGGCTCTGGCTCATGGCCGACCTGAAGGGGCCACCGCCCGAACCGCGCGCGTCGTCAGCGCTCGAGTGGCGAGTGAGTTCCTCGCGTGCCGCGAATGGCGACCTGAAGATCCGCGTCATGGCAACCGGGCGAGGTGCGCATCGCTTCGAAGTGCGCGGCGAGAACCTGACGGTGAGTCAGTCGACGAAGCGAGTCACCCTGCAGCCAGGGCGCGCGACAACAATAGAATGGACAGCGCGCACGCAGTCCCCTGACGTCGCTTGGGTTGCCGCGGTGATCGCCGATGGCAATACCGGCAGGCCGCGCGATGTGCACGGCCTGCCGGTACTACGCTAGGTCAACACGGGGTCAGGAGCCCCGCGTTGACGCGCCGTGCTACCGCCTCCGCCGCGGGTACGCGACGCGGTGGCTGCCGCCGATGATGATCGGGAAGGCGACGCGCACGCCCGAGTAGTATGGACGAACGCCGAATGAACCGTAGAAGCCGAAAGCCCACGGATCATAGAACGGATACGGCGGGCCCCACGACGTATAGATGTTGGTGACGCGGCGCGGTTCCTTGGTCTGCACGTCGGGCTCCGCAACCGACACCTGCGAGTTGCCCACGACATCCTTGCAGGAACGCTTCTCCTTGACGGCCTGGGCGATGAGCCGCCCATCCATCCACAGTTCCATGGCTGCCTTGGACGGCGAGGCGAGCTCCACAGACTCGCGGGCGTTCAACGTGATGCGAGTGTGTTCGGTGCCTTTCTCGAGGCCATACTCGAGGTCAATCGGCTTGGTGCCGTCGTTGCGGATCATGAAACGGTCATCGCAGACGTAGCCGAACGTCACCTGGGCGGCGTCGGCGATGGGCGTGCGCGAGACCTCTGTGATCTGCGCGCGCAGTGGTGATGCGCCGAGCACGGCGCCGACCGCGAGGCCGAGCGCCGCAAGAGCTGAAATCCGAAGGTTCTTCATGGTACGGTCTCCGGGAGGGTAAGCCCGGCGGGCGGCCGTTGCCGCGTGTCGCGTGGGCCTTGTCCCATCGTACCCACCGTGATTCACCGGGTTCCACGGCAGGTGCAGCCGCGCCGGCGCCTCTGGTGTCAGGGCGCCGGCGCCTGTCTGTGCCTTAGCGCGCTGGCGCCGCGCCGACGTTCTTTCCCTCGACGTAGAAGTTCACGTCCAGCTTGAAATCCGCCGCGCTGGGGAGGGCGAACCTGGCCGTCTGCCACCGCTCGGTGGGGTGCACCCACTCGTAGCCTTCCCCGGCAAGCCGCACCTTGATTGGCATGTTGAAGCCCGACACGACATTCGCCCAGCGATACCTCACGTTGCCGCCTTCAATGGCGTACTCGAGGACGGGAATCTTGGTCGTGGTCAGGTACTGTTCGAAGATCCTCGACAGGTCCTTGCCGGACTCCTTGATCGTGTAGTCCTGGATCTGGCTTCCCGTGACCGTCTGGTGCCAGAACGTCTTGCCGAGCCCTCGCAGGATGCCGCGCCACTTGGCGTCGTCCTCCACGATCTGGCGGATCATATGAAGCATCGTGCCGCCCTTCGGGTACATGTCGCCGGAGCCCGACGCGTTGACCCCGCGATCCGGCGGCACGATGGGCCGGTCGTTGCGAATGCCGCGTCGCACCCCTACCGCATACTCCGCCCCCGCCTGCTTGCCGAACAGGCACTCGGTATAGAGCGCCTCGGAATAGTTGGCGAAGCTCTCGTGCACCCACATGTCGGCGTGGTCCTTGAACGTGATGTTGTTCGCAAACCACTCGTGGGCGCTCTCGTGCACGATGATGAAGTCCCACTTCATGCCGTAGCCCGTGCCTGAGGCATCGCGGCCGCGATAGCCGTTGGCGAAGCCGTTGCCGTACGTCACGGCGGTCTGATGCTCCATGCCGTTGTTGGAGACCTCGATCAGCTTGTAGCCGTCCTCGTACCACGGATACGGGCCGAACCAGTTCTCGAAACACGCCATCATCGGCCGCGCCTGTGCCCACTGTTTCTTTGCAGCATCCACGTGGTAAGCGAGTGGCCAGTAATCCATGGTCAGCGTGCCGCGTTCGCCCTGGTACAGCTCGGTGAAGTGCTCGTACTTCCCGATCGCCACGTTGATGGCATAGTTGTTGATGGGATTGACGGAGAACCACTCATAGGTGGTCGTACCGTTGCCGTTGCTGCGGATGCTGCGCAGACGGCCGTTGCCCACGCTCACCAGTGGGTCGGGCACTGTGGTGGCGATGCGCATGCTGTCCGGCTCATCGGCCTCGGTATCCTTGTTCGGCCACCAGACGCTCGCCCCCATGCCCTCGTCGGTGGAGACGATCCACGGATTGCCGAGGCTGTCGGTGCCCCACGTGAAGCCGCCATCCCACGGTGGCCGCTTGGCAGGTTGCGGCTTGCCGTGATAGTAGACTGTCAACTGCTTGCTGGCGCCCGCGCGCTGCGGCGACGCGAGCGTGACGAAGAAGGCGTTGCCGTCGCGACGGTACTTCACCGCCTTGCCGTCCTGCACCATGCTGTCGACCACCAGCGGTACCTGCAGGTCCACCTGCAGCACCTGCGCCGGTTTGAGCACACGATACGTGATGCCGGTGTAGCCCTTGATGGAGCTGTCGGGCGGGCTCACCGCGACGTGCAGGTCGTAGAAGGTGACGTCCCACCACGAGCGCTGTGGCGTGTTGAACGAGCCGCGCAGCGTATCGGCGCGGGTATAGGCGCGAGCACCCTGCGCGTACGCCGGCTGCATCGTAGCAGCGGCGAGAATGACGAGCAGGGCGAGACGGATCCTCATGAGTCGTTCTCCGGAGCGGGCAAAGGCGGCGAAGGGCCGCCCCCTGAATCTGTGCGGTCGTCACCGTGGAATCCAACGGTCCGGCGTGCCCGACCGTTCGAATGGCAGGCTGGCACTCCCATCACCCAGGCTCCAGACTCATAGGGATGATCGCTG
>JBAZTM010000121.1:4418-8646 GCA_041661925.1 Gemmatimonadaceae bacterium | reverse complement strand
CCGATCTACCTGGACCTCACAGGTGACGCCGGCTCGCTCGCCGTGTTGGCGGCGGCGAATCACGCGAAACTCGTCTACGACCCGGGCGCTGTTCAGCGGCTGAAGCTCTCGGTCAACGGCGGCGCGTTCGCCGTCGTGCCGATGCCGGGCGACGCGGACACGGTCCTTGCGCACGCGGCATACGGCGGCGTCGTGGCCGGCAGCGTGAACTCGGCTATCAACGCACTGGCCGGAGGCGTGCGGAGGCCACTCCCGGACCAGGCCGCCATCGCGCTGGACCCCACAGTTGCGCGCGAGTTCTACGTGCTCATGGATCACGCGCTCGCGACTCGCGCGATCACAGTGGCCGATGGCGTGGACGGCCAGCAACTCTACGTCGAGACGCAGCAGGATGCGACAGGCGGAGCGCTTCTGACCTGGGTCAACGTGACATGGCTCGGCGGCCACACGCCCTACGTGAGCCCCACTGCCCGGAAAGTTGACCGATTCTGGCTCACGTATTCCAGCGACGAGGACACCTGGTACGGCCGATATGCGTTCGGCGACGATGCAGCGCGCACACTCACGTGGGTAGACGCCAGCATGACGCCCGCATGCGGCGGCGGCGGTGATCTCCTGTTCCTCATCACATGCCCGGAAGCAGACGGCAAAACTGCGACGATCAACGCGCCAACGCAGTGCTACAAGCAGCAGCGCTTGAGCTTCAAGTTCCTTCAGGGAACTGACGCGCCCAACGGCGGCGACACGCTCAGCGCGTGGAACGCATGCTTCAAGTGGGGCGGCGCCGCACTGCCCCTCCAACTCGGCGCGAACAGCGTCACGGTCTATGATGCCATCGTCATGGACTGCGACGCGAACGGACTGGCGACGTTCGTGGCAATCAACGGCATGCAGGTCACACCGTAGGAGGCCGGATGCTCGGGATGCAGCGAGAAGCCCAGCGAAACGCCCTGAACGGTGCTGGCGCGCCGGCGATCTGGTTCGACGCACAACGCCTGGCTGGCGCATCCGGAGACGCCATCGCCGCGCACACCGACCGCGTCGGGCGCGCGTGGGCACAGGCTACAGCAGGACAGCGGTGCACCGTGCAGCGCGGCGTTGCTACCGTCGGCACGGCGATGCGCGGCGCCGGAGCGCAGAACCTCTACACGTCCGCGACCGTCGATTTGACCGCAACGAAAGCGCTTACCCTGGCCTGGTGCTCACAAAATGTCGGTGGCACCGATCAGATCCTCGTGGAGATCGGCCCGAACGGCGGGACGACCAACGGCGGCTTGATGTTCTTTCGCGAAATCGCGAAATCCGTGAATATGAGAATCTGTGGAAACGTCGGAATGGACGGAAAGAACACGGCGGTCTTCGCTGACGCGTCGTGGCACGTCTGGGTCTTGCGAGTTGACATGAATTTGGCCGCTGACGAGATCATCGCGCTCTACAAGGACGGCGTCTCGCAGGCACTTACAGCACTGTTCGCGGCCAACAACACGTCAACATTTCAGAATCTCACGATCTACCTAATGAGCCGGGTCGGCGGCGTCGCGGGCTGGGTCGGAGATCTGACCGAGATGGTACTCTGGCCGCGGGACCTCGGTGCCGCAGTCGTGCCCGCGCTCAGCGCGGAGTTGAAAGCCGCGTGGGGGTTCTGATGGACGGCGAACGCGACGCGGTAATGGGCGCGACGATGCGCCTGCACGGGCTGGCGTAGAAAATGAGGCTGCGCGCGGTGTAGCGCGCGGCACTTGCACGCTGCGCTTGCGCGCGGCAGAATAACCAGCGGCGCTGACCCGCGCCCTTCACACGAGGACACATCTCATGGCTATCGGCACTCGCCTTCGCAACACCTCCGGCGCAGCTCTCCCGCTTCCCTGGCCCTACAAATATATCCTGGGCGAGGACGAGTCGATCATCATCGAGGACACCCAGACGAACGTCCGCACGTACCTCGGTGGCGCGGGGCTCACCGACGCCGCGTTCACCACGGCCGAGTGCGACACCGCCAGCTCGCCCGAGACCTCGGGCATCAAGATCCTCTATGCCGATCTGAAGGGCCTCTTCGTCGCCGCGGACTCCGCGCTGCCCATGAACGGCCAGAAGATCACCGGCCTCGGCGCGCCCGCGGCGGCCACCGACGCGAGCACGAAGGGCTACGTCGACACGCTCGTCGGGAGCATCGGCGGGCTGTTCGTTGCGGACATCGCGGCGCTGACAGCGCTCACCACGGCGAGCGAGGGCCAGACCCGCGTCGTCATCGCAGACGCCACGGGCAACCGCTCGACGTACACCTACAGCGCCACGAGCACCGAAGGCGCCGACGGCGACGAGATCGTGCTCGCGACCGGCATGGGCGCCGGGCGCTGGTACAAACTCGCCGACGACGAGAGCCGCGGCATCCGCGTGCAGAGCGCAGCCGGCCTCGCGAAGAACACGGCTTTTGCCGTCACGAGCTACGACCCGGCCACGAAGGCGTGGATCATCGTCGCAGCGGACAACACGAATCCGGCGAAGCAAGCCGCCGGCGTTCTCGGCATCGCTCTCGGCGCGGGCGGCACGACGATCGTGGCCGATGACTTCTTGCTCGCGGCTTCGGGCCTCGCCACGAACGGCGGATGCGCCGTCGGCGACTCGGTCTGGTTCGACAGCACCGGCGCGCTCACGCTCTCTGAGCCGTCGGCGACGTCCGCCACGGTCTACGCGCAGGAAGTCGGCAAGGTCTCGACGCTGGCCGCCGGCCCCACGGGCGGCGTGCTGCGCATCCGCGTGCAGCCCGTGCGCGTCAAGGTCGGCATCCTCACCGATGCGCGCCTCGCAGGCAGCCAGACCGGCCGCGTGCGCCGGACGGGAACGGGCACCTACGACGTCATCAAGGACAAGCTCGACGCCACGGTGGACCCGCTGCCCACGAATGACACGAGCGAGGGCTACATCGTCGGCAGCCTCTGGTTCAACACCGCGACGTTCGGGTGGTTCCAGTGCGACGCCATCGGCGCGGGCGTGGCGAAGTGGAGCGCCATCGCCGAACCGATGGTCATCAACAAGACGGGCGGCGCGCTGGCCAAGAGCCTCGTCGTGGCCCTGTCGAGCTACGACCCGACGACCGGCCTCCGGACCGTCGTGGCCGCTGACTCGACGAGCACTGCCAAGCCGGCCGCCGGCGTTCTCGGCGCTCAGTTGGGCATCGACGGCACGATCCCGCTGCGCCGGGTGTTCCTGCTCGCCGCTTCGGGTCTTGCCACGAACGGCGGATGCGCCGTCGGCGATCCCGTGTATTTCACGAGCGCCGGTGCGCTGACGCTCACGAAGCCCACGCAGCCCGCCTCCGCGCAGATCGTTGCGCGCGTCGCGACGCTGGCGGCAGACGGCGACTTGATCGTCTCGGTCGAGCCGCAGAGCGGCGTCCAGTTCCTGCCGCAGTGGGCGCTTCGCAACGCCGCACCCGCAGTCACCGACGACAGCACCGCCGGATTCGCCGCGGGCTCGTGGTGGTGGGACCAGGTGCTCGGCATCCTCTACATCGCGCAGAGCGTCGGCGTCGGCGCCGCGGTCTGGGTGCCGCAGTGCGACGCCGCGGTCATCAACAAGACGGGCGGCGCGCTCGCAAAGGCAAAGGCCGTCACGCTTCTCGGTTTCGACGTCACCACGGGCTTGCGCACGGTCGCGCTTGCCGACAGCACGAACGCGGCCAAGCCGGCTGTGGGCGTTCTCGCCGCGCAACTCGGAATCGACGGGCAGATCGTCCTTCGCCGGACGTACCTGCTCACCACGTCGGGGCTCGACACCACGGGCGGCATCATCCTTGTGGGCGATCCGGTCTACTTCGACGCCACGGGCGGTCTGACCGTCACGCGGCCGAATCAGCCGGCCTCGCAGCAGGTCGTGGCGTACGTCGCGACGATCAACGCGAGCGCCAGCCTGCTCGTGAGCGTCGAGCCGCAGACCCGGACGCAGATCGCGCCGCTTGGGAACTTCACCGCCGTCGTTGACCCCGTGGGCACCGACGACAACACGCTCGGGTACGGCATCGGCAGCCCATGGTTCAACACCGCGACGGGCAAGGCGTTCCAGGCCATTTCGGTCGCCACCGGCTTGGCCGTCTGGACGCAGCTCGTGGCCAACAAATACTCGGGCACGGGCGCCGACGGTCCGCTCGACACGGCGGGCAACGTCACGCTCGACCGGCTGCGCGAGTACAGCTCCATCACGGTCAACGCAGGCCACACTCTCACGATCG
>JBAZTM010000121.1:0-4408 GCA_041661925.1 Gemmatimonadaceae bacterium | reverse complement strand
ACGAAGATCCTCGTCAAGGCCGGCGGCATCATCAAATGCTCCGGTGGCGCGGGCTTCAACGGCGATGACGCTGTCGGCTCCGCGCATGGTGCGGGCGGCGGTGCAGGCCCGGCCGTAGCCGCGGGCTACAACATCGGAGCCATCGCAGCCGCAGCGGGCGGCGCGGGCGGAGACGGGCAGGTCGGCATCGGTCCTGCCGCAGCCGTGGGCGTCGCGGGCAATCCGGGTGTCGTTTCGTCGCCTGCAGCCGGCATCGCCGAAGCCGCAACGGGCAACTCGGGAACGGGCGGCAACGGGGGCGCGGGCGACGCCGGTCCTGGCGGCGCACAGGGCGCTCTCGCAGTGGCAACCGGCCTGACCTACGCGCAGGGAATGCTCCGCTCGATCTGGCGGGCCCTCGGCGTGCTGTTCGGAGCCGGCGGCGTCGTGGCTCCGAAGCCCGGCGCAAGCGGCGGCTCGGGCGGCGGTGGCTCGGGCGGTGCGGCGGCAGGCGCAACCGAGACCGGCGGCGGCGGCGGCGGCGGCGGCGGGTCCGGAGCCGGCGGCGGCATGGCGATCCTCATCGCAGACGCCATCGAAGTCGAGGCCGGCGGATTCATCGTCTGCGGCGGCGGCAGGGGCGGAAACGGCGGCGCAGGCGCAGACGGCGCTTCCACTGCCGCGGGCGCTGCGGGCGGCGGAGGCGGTGGCGGCGCAGGCGGCGGCGGAACCGGCGGCGCGCTCGTGCTCGTGACCGACAGCTACGTGAACGCGGGCACTGTCACCGTGACAGGCGGCGCAGCGGGCACACCCGGCGCAGGCGGCGCAGCGGTCAACGGCGGAACGGCTGGAACGGCAGGCGACACGCTCGCTCCGGCAGCCCCCGGCGCAGACGGCCGCGTCATCGTGATCGCACCGTAGCGCTAGACACCCTCCTCCCAGCGTGGCATTCTTTCCTCGGCGCACGGAAGCAGCGCCGAGGAAACACATGTCCACCGAACCACAGAATCCCAACCAGATCACCGAAAACGAGCGCCTCGCGCTCAATCTCGCGCACGAGCAGGTGCGCTCGGCGCAGTTCGAGTGCCAGGCGTTGAGCCAGCAGTTCGTTGCTGCTCAGGCGCGCGGCCGCCAGGCGGCGGCCGAAATTGAGGCGCAGAAAGCGAGGCTCTTTACCGCGTACCAGATCGGCCCGAGCGACCAACTCGAACTCGCCACGGGCGAGATCAAGCGCAACGCCGTTCCGCCCGCCGAGCCGGGCAAGCCCGCGCTCGCGCTCGTGCCGAAGCCGGACGAGATCACAGCACCACCCGAGGCAACCCCATGATCCAGGCCACCGTCGTCAACGTCGCAGCCGTCGTAGCCTATCCCGCAGCGGCTCACGCCGTGTGGCCCGAGGACAACACGTCGTCTCCCGGGCAGTGGCTCTGCGCCAACGAGGGCGCAGCCGACGCAATCATCGCTGTTTCGTTCGACGGCGTCACTGACCACGTGCGCCTCGAACGCGGCCAGCAAAGCCAGTGCATCTGGGCGCCGACGCGCGCGCGGTCGTGCTGGGCCCGCAAGATCGCGGGCGCCGGCGTCTGCGTCGTTCGCCTGACCGCCTGGTCTGCCACATGATCTACGCCCGCGAGTATGACCTGTCCGTGGTGGACAAATATCCCACGGAGCCCTCGTGCGTCTGGCCCGAGGAGATCGGGTCGTTCCCGAGCCATTGGGTCGTCACGAACTCGTCAACTGGCAAATTCGCCGACCACACCATCATCGCTGTCTCGTTTGACGGCGTCACCGACCACGTGCAGCTCCAGCACGGCCAGCAAAGCCAGCGGCTTGAACTGCCGACTCGCGCTCGAAGCCTGTGGCTGCGGCAGAACATGGACGACGGCGTCTTCGAGACGTGGGCGAAGGTCGAGGCGTACTCGGCGATCTAGGGGGCTGTGATGGTGATCGCGAATGTCACGGTCGTGCTAGACGACGGAACGCCTCGCGCCGCTTCGGTGCCGCAGAACGATTTGCACGAGGTCACCGTCCCGCTCGGCGCCGCGTTCACACTGCGGCTTCGCGTCGTGAGTCCCGCCGGCGTTCCGGTGGACTGCACGGGCGCAACGGCAGTCTGGACGGCGAAGCGCCGGCCGCAGGATCCTACGGTGCTCTGGGCCAAAAGCGCTACGGGCACGCGCGCGGGCTTCGACCTCGTGCTCGCCGCTGCTGACACGCGGCGCGTAGATTGGGGTCGCGCGTGCCACGACGTCTGGCACACGGCGGCAACGGGCGGCGCGCGCACGCCTCTGATTTCCGCGAGTTCGCTCGTGCTCGTGGCGTCGGTTGCGCCCATTCCGTAGCCCGCTTGTGCGAATCTCCCGCCGAGTGTAGCCTTTTCGCTGGTTCGGGTGTCCTGCCGCGATTCGTCGCGCGGAACGTCTGCTCCGCTTCCACGCCACCGCCCGCTCGGTTCGCCCTGCGGGCGGTGGTGTTTTTGGCGCAGTGCGGGCGTAGACTGGACCTGCGGCGAAGACGACGCCGCGCCGAGGTGTGATATGGACGAGTCGCTCTGCCCGAAGTGCGGCTTCCCGATGGACCCGAAACGCGCGCTGGCGCTTGACCCACAAGGCGAAGGCGAGATGCCGATCGCGCGCCACATCACGTGCGGCGACGAGATCCGGACCGACCCGTTGCCGCGCATGCCCGGTGACGTGCCGGCGCTCACCGAAGCGCTGCGCAAAGCCCGGCTCAACGCAGACGCCACCGACCGTGTGGCGAGCGATGTAGTGATGGGCGAGTCCTCGACGACGTGCTTGCGGCTTCTGGCGGCGCTGGTGCTGGCTCGGGACGTCGAGAGCACCCGCCAAGCTGAGGTGCTGGCTCAGCGGGTGCAAGATGGTGCGTGGCACCGCTAAGCGGCGCGGTAGACGATCAGGTCCGGACGTAGCCGCGCCGCGGTCTTGATGCGGATCTCGCGGCCCGTGGCGAGGTTGCGCGCGAGCCATCCGCCGTACGTGCAGACCCCGGTGATCTTCACGCGCTGGACCTCTCCGCTGACCTTGGCCAGGTAGACCTGGCCGATCTCGATCTCAGTCTTCTTCATGGCACACCTCGTGGCCGCCTACGATGCCGGCGGCCGGGCGGTGGCTACGTGGTTCGCTGTAGGGGCTACTTCACGCCCCAGAAAACGTAGCCGTTCTGGCGCGTCGTGAGCCCGAGGTCAGTTGCCGCGGCGCTGGCGGCGCCCGAGATCGATTTGTACATCGTGCTCTTGTAGTACACGCGCCCGCCGTCGAAGACCTCGGCCTCCGCGACCGTCTGGCCGCGCACGCGGCGCTGGAGAAGTGTGCCCTGCACCAGCAGCGCATGTTCGGGCTTGCCCGTACGGGGCTCGCGCGGGGCTTTCGGCGTCTTCGGTGTCAACGCCGCGCGGCACCGGGCGATCTCTGCTTCCAGCGCGTCGATGATCGCATCGGCGTCGAGCGTCTGGAGGTTGTTGCGCAGGCACTCGGCGATGTTCGCCGCCTGCAGCGGCGTGCAACGGATCGTGACCATGCGCAGCTTCGGCTTGGCCTCGCCCGCCGCGGGCGGGTAGCCGTCGGTGTCGCCCTCGGGCTCCATCGCCCGGACCGCCTCGGCCAGCGCCTCTTCCTCTTCGTCGAGCGCGGGCGTGTCGTCTCCCGCGCGGCAGTCGTCGCAAGGGTTCTCTTCCGTGCACTCGTTAGCGGCGTCTTCAGCAGCGTCTTCGGCTTCGGCCTCTGCCTGCGCGGCGTCGTACTCGGCGTCTTCGTCGAGTGGGTCCATCGCCTCGGCCTGCGCGCGCAGCAGCGTCTCGTGCTCGGCCAGCGTCATCGCGCTCGCGTCGCTCGCCGCATCGCAATCCGCGATCAGCGCGTCGTCGCGCGCCTTGGCGTAGTCGTCCTCGCTGCCCGTCTCCGGTGCGTTCTCGCCCTGGCCCGGCTCGTTGCTCGTCTCGATCGTCTGCGTGGCGCTGGCGGGCTCCTGCGGGCACTCGCGCTGGCCATCGCAGCGCTCGGCGTCCAACTCGCACGTGCCATCCTGACGCTTGAACTCACAGTTGTCGCCGCACTCCTCGGCGACGATCGCGTTGATCATCGCCTCGCGCAGCATCGTGGCCTCGGGCGCCTGCCAGAAAAGCTCGCGGAAGCGGCGCCGGAGGGCCGGCGTGTCCTTCTTCCGGATCGCCTTGATCCGGATCTCGGTCGGGTTCTCGGTGGTGGTCTTCGTGGTGGTCTTCGTGGCGGTGGTCATGGCGCGTCTCCTGGTTCGGGTTCGTGGGGCTGGTCAATCGCCCTCCCCACGTTCAAGAGAATAGCCGTTCTGCCCTGCGCTGTCAACTCGCCGTGCGTTATTTTTCGGACAAAACGCTGCACAACAGGCCCAAACCATGATCTGCGTCAGGCTTTTGTGCGAACGCGCAAAAGCG
>JBAZTM010000120.1:0-8656 GCA_041661925.1 Gemmatimonadaceae bacterium | reverse complement strand
GTCTCTCTGTTTTTTTCTGTTGTCTTTCTGTTGTATTTCTGTTCTTAACGCGAGTCGCGGTAGGTCAGCGGTTGACGAGCCAGTGACGGCCCCCCGGCGCACTGTACGCGCCCCCCGCTGTGCCTACCGCGACACGCTGGGTCGCCGAAGCGACCCTGCGTTACCCGATATGTTTGTCTCCGGTGCTTCGCCACCTGCGTTCAGCGCGCTACCGGTCGCAGAGGGAATGTCTAACTGGGGGCATCGACGCGGAATGGGGTGCAATTATGGAAGTTTTGTGAGGCATTTCCTCACGAAACCCTTACACCCTAGATTCAGACGTGAAAGTGGAATTTCACAGGGGGATTTAGATGAGCACTGCCGCAACCATCCGGCCGAACGCCGACGAATTCGCTCCGTACTACGGCACGTACGTGGGCGCCGTGCCCGACGGCGACATCACCCGCACGCTCGCGCAGCAGGGTGACACCTTCCTTGCACGCCTGAAGCAGCTGAGCGAGGAGCAGGCGGCCTTCGCCTACGCGCCGGGCAAGTGGACGGTGAAGGAAGTCGTCTGTCACATCACGGATGCCGAGCGAATCTTCGCCTATCGCGCGCTGCGCATCGCGCGCGGTGACGCCACGCCCCTGGCCGCGTTCGACGAGAACGCCTACGCCGCGTCCTGCGGCGCCAATGACCGCCCGCTCGAAACCCTGCTCGGCGAGTTCGCGGCCGTCCGCGCCGCCACCCTCGCGCTCCTGCGCTGGCTCCCTGAAGCCGCCTGGACCCGCCGTGGTACGGCGAGTGGGAAAGAGGTGAGCGTCCGAGCCCTCGCGTGGATCACAACCGGCCACGCACTGCATCACGCCAACGTGTTGAAAGAACGGTACGGCGTGTAGGGCAGACTACAACCACGAAGCTCGAAGGGCGCGAAGGAGCGCGAAGTGATGAACTCTTCGCGCCCCTTCGCGCCCTTCGGCCTTCGCGGTGGCTGTACGCGACGCCAGCTAGATGTGAATAGAGCGTCCAAGCGCTGCTAACGCGGCTTCCTTGACCACCTCGCTGAGCGTCGGATGTGAATGCACCGTCGCTCCGATATCTTCCGCCGTGCCGCGGTATTCCATCGCCAGCACCACTTCAGCCAGCAGGTCGCTGACGTTGGCGCCGATCATGTGGCAACCGAGGATCTCGTCGGTGCTGGTGTCGACGATGAACTTCACGAAGCCGTTCGTCTCGTTCATCGAGCGCGCGCGGCCGTTGGCGGAGAAGGGGAACTTGCCCACGCGGTACGCGCGACCGCTTGCCTTCACCTCGGCTTCCGTCAGGCCGCAGGTGGCGACCTCGGGCCAAGTGTAGACGACGCCGGGCATATTGTGGTAGTGCATGTGCACCTTCTTGCCGGCGATCACCTCGGCGGCAATGATCCCCTCCTCCTCCGCCTTGTGCGCGAGCAGCTTGCCGCCGACCGCGTCGCCAATGGCGTAGACATTCGGGAGGTTTGTGCGCATGTGGTCGTCCACGGCGATCTCGCCGCGCGGCCCCAGCGTGAGCCCGAGCGCCGCGGCGTCAACGCCATAGAGCGCCGGCTTACGTCCGATGGAGACGAGCACGCAGTCGGCGGTGTACGTGGCCGGCGTCCCCTTCTCCTCGACCTCGACGATCACCCGCTCGCCCTCGCGCCGGCCGCCCGTGACCTTGGTGCCGACGTGGATGTCCATGCCCTGCTTCTTGAAGATGCGCGCCGCTTCCTTGGTGATGTCGTCGTCGTTGCCGGGCAGGATCGTCGGCATGAACTCGATGACGGTGACCTGCGCGCCGAGGCGACGCCAGACCGAGCCGAGCTCGAGGCCGATGACGCCGCCGCCAATGACGATCAGTTGGCCGGGCACGTCGTGCAGCTTGAGCGCGCCGACGTTCGAGACGATGCGCTCCTCGTCGAACTTCAGGTAGGGCAGCTCCACGGGCACCGAGCCCGTGGCGAGGATGACGTGGCGCGGGGTGTAGGTGGTGACGGTGCCGTCTTCGGCCTTCACGTCCACGACGTTTCCGGCCTTCAGCGTGCCGAATCCCTTGGCCCACGTGACCTTGTTCTTCTTGAAGAGGAACTCGACGCCCTTGGTGTTCTGGAAGACCACGTCGTCCTTGCGCTTCATCATGCGATCGAGGTCGAACGTCACGCCCTGGTAGTCGATGCCGTGGTCGGCCGCGTGCAGGCGCGCGAACTCGTAGTGCTCGGTGGAGCTCAGCAGCGCCTTGGACGGAATGCAGCCGACGTTGACGCAAGTGCCGCCGAGCGTGCGGTCCATCTCGACGCAGACGGTGGACAGGCCGAGCTGCGCGGCGCGGATGGAGGCGACGTAGCCGCCGGGGCCGCCGCCGATCACAAGGACGTCAGGAGTCAGGTTATCAGGCACGGGACAGATACTCGTTGAGGATGCCTGAATCTAACGCGCCGCGGCTCGGCGGCTGAGAAACCAAAGGGCGCCGGATTCCTCCGGCGCCCTCGACATTCGCAAGCCCCATCGCAAATCAGAATCCGCAATCTCAATCCGAGCTCCGAATCATTAATCGATCAGCATCGTCGCCGGATCCTCGAGCAGTTCCTTCATCTTCACGAGAAACAGCACCGCCTGCTGGCCGTCGATGACGCGATGGTCGTACGACAGCGCCACGTACATCATGGGGCGAATCACGACCTGCCCGTTGACCGCCATGGGGCGATCCTGCGTCTTGTGCAGCCCGAGAATGGCGACCTGCGGAAAGTTGATGATCGGCGTCGAGATGAGCGACCCGAAGACGCCGCCGTTCGTGATGGTGAACGATCCGCCGGTGAGGTCTTCCATTGTGAGCTTGCCGTCGCGCGCCGTCTTGGCGAGCGCGGCGATGGCGCGCTGCAGGTCGAGGATGCTCTTGCGGTCGGCGTCCTTGACGTTGGGCACCACGAGTCCCGCGTCGCTGGCCACCGCGATGCCGAGGTTCACGTAATGCTTGTAAAGGATGGCGTCGCCGTCCACCTGCGCGTTGACCGTCGGGAACGCCTTGAGCGCCAGGCACGCCGCCTTCGCGAAGAACGGCATGAAGCTGAGCTTGAGGCCGTGCTCCTTTTCCACCCGCTCCTTCATGCGCTCGCGGAGCGCCGAGAGGGCGCTCATGTCGATCTCATTGAAGGTCGTCAGATGGGCGGTGGCGTGCTGTGCCTGCAGCAGGTTCTCGGCGATCCGTTTGCGGCGCGTGGTCATCTTCTCGCGCGTCTCGCGGACGCTGCCGGCGGACGCCGAGTCGGCAGGCGCCGGATGGCTGACGGCAGATGCGGCGGGAGCCGAGACGGCGGACGGCGGACGGCTGACGGCAGATGCGGACGCCACTGGTGTGAGTGCCGCAGCAGGCGCAGCAACAGGTGCGGTGACTTGCCTGTCTGCCGTCTGCCTTCCGCCTTCTGCCGTCTTCGTCCCTGCCTGCATCGCCGCCCACACGTCCGGCTTGCTTACCACGCCACCGCGACCGGTACCGGATACTGCGGCGAGGTCGATGCCCGATTCAACCGCCAGACGCACCGCGCTCGGCGCGGCGCGCACCTGGGCAGGCGCTGGTGCGGGTTCCGGAGCCACGGGCGCGGGAGTCGTGCCGTCCGCCGTCTGCCCGCTGCGGTCTGCCGTCACTAGGCCCTGCGCGCCAACCTCGCCCTCGTTCAACTCTCCCAACACCTCATCCACCTTCACGACGTCGCCCTCGAGCTTCGCCCGCTTCCCAAGCACGCCACCCTTCGCGGCTGGCACTTCGACCGTGATCTTGTCGGTCTCAAGCTCGACCAGCGTGTCACCGATGTTCACGGCCTCACCCTCGCGCTTGAGCCAGCGCGAGATGGTGGCTTCGGTGATGGATTCGCCAAGGGGGGGAACGCGGATCTGCATTCGAGAAGTCAGATGGGAGATGGGAGGTGGGAGATGGGAGATGGGAGACGGGCGATTCGGCGCGGCGGGCGCGACTGCGCTTCCACCCAACCTAATATATTCGGGCGGTGGGGCGCAGGTCGCATGGATCGGACCTCTCGCCTCCCGTCTCCCGTCTCCCATCTCCCATCTCCCATCTCCCGTCTGTAGTTCCATGCGCGCGCTGACCATCTCCGCGACCGGGTCCATCGACTGCGTCGAGTTCAGGACCGACATCGCCCCGCCCGTGCTGACGGCGTCGGGGCAGGTGCGGGTGCGCGTGCGCGCCGCGCCGCTCAACCATCTGGACCTGTGGACCGTGCGCGGCCTGCCCAGCATGAAGATCACGCGCCCCTGGATCATCGGCGCGGATGGCATGGGCGTGGTGGCGGAAGTGTCCGACGATGTTACGACGGTGCGCCCCGGCGACCGCGTGGTGATCAATCCGGGGCTCTGCTGCCGGCAGTGCGATTACTGCCTTGCGGGCCAACAGCCGCTCTGCGTGAAGTTCCGGGTGCTTGGGGAGCACGTGCCAGGCACTTTCGCGGACGAGATCGTCGTGCCGGCCACCAACGTGCGCCCCATTCCCGCGAGCGTCTCGGATGCCGATGCGTCGGCGTTCGGTCTCGCGGCGATGACCGCCTGGCGGATGCTGGTGACGCGCGCGCAGGTGACGGCCGGCGACGAGGTGCTGATCTGGGGAATCGGGGGCGGTGTGGCGCAGGCGGCGCTGCTGATCGCCAAGGCGCGCGGCGCGCGCGTCTGGGTGACGTCGGGTTCCGACGACAAGCTTGCGCGTGCGCGTGCCATGGGGGCCGACGAGACCATCAACCACACCGGTATTGACGTGGGGCGCGAGGTGCGCGCCCGTACCGGCAAGCGCGGCGTGAATGTGGTGGTAGACAGCGTCGGCGCCGCAACGTGGGAGCAGTCGCTGGGCGCGCTGGGCCGCGCCGGCCGCCTCGTCACCTGCGGCGGCACCTCAGGACATGCGTTGCAGACTGACGTACGGCGGCTCTTCTGGAACCAGTGGACGATCATGGGGTCCACGATGGGGAGCGACGCCGACTTCGATGCCGTCATCGGCGAACTGATCGCTGGACGCCTTTCCCTGCCGGTGGATTCGACATTTCCGCTCGAGCGTGGCCGTGAGGCGCTGGCGCACCTCCAGTCCGGCGCGCAGTTCGGCAAGGTCGTGCTGCAGGTCAATGCGTGATGTCACCCGGCCGCGAACGCGCGCAATACACCGACGAGGAGCAGCGCACGATGCGCGAGGCGTTCACCGCGGGCACGGACGTGCGGTGTCCGCGCTGCGCCGTCGGCATGACGGCCCGCGTGATCGGTGGCGGGAGCTTCGGGCTGGGCTACGCGCGGCGGCGGGAGTGGCTGATGTGCCCAAGCTGTCGGAGGTCGGTGATGTTTGATGTCAGGAGAGGAACGAGGAATTGAGTGCAGGGGTGTAGAAGGAGAGAGGAGTGGAGTGAGGGGTGAGTAAAAGAGGAGGCCACCTCCCTCATCCCCCAGACTCCACTCCTCTCTCCTTCCGAACCCCTGCACTCCTCCTCCTCGTTCGAAACGCCCCAGCGTTTCGAACCGTCTATTGATTGACTCCCCAACAAGCACACATGCGCCGACTTCTGCCGTTCTTTCTGCTCGCACTGCCCCTTGCCGCGCAGGACCCGCCGGGCGTTCCGAAGCCCCGTCTCGAGCTTGCCGACAGCGCCCGCCGCGCTGGGCCGCCGACCGATGCGCGGCCGATGACCGCGCCCATGCGTGACACGGGGATGACCGCCGTGGCGCGCATCGCGCGAACGCCCTTCGTGCGCAATCAGACACTGCTTGGCGTGGTGCTGTACGGGCCCTCGTTCGCGGCAACAGTCGCCGATCGGCCGGTACCGGCGGCGGCGGCCTACCTCGTGATGGCCGGTGGGAGCTTCTTTGCGGCCGCGGAACTCGCGCGCGATCTACGCATCACGGATGGCATGCAGCTGCTGGCGACCCGTGCGCCCATTCTCGGCGCTGCCACCGGCGCGGCGGTGCAGTATGCGCTGACGGGCAAGAACGACTATGCCGCCGGCATCTTCTTCGGCTCGATTCTTGGCACGGCCGGCGCCTTGACGCTCGGCCAGCGGCTCACCACGGGCGCGGCGATGGCGTCAGTCTTTGGCGCCGAGGCGGCGGCGGGACTGGCCGTGGGCACGATGTACGCGTTCGACGAGGACTACACGAATGCTCGCGCTCGCGCCGCCGTGGGCGCGGGCGCGGCGGTGGCCGGCATGCAGCTCGGCGCCATGTACGCCACCTACTCGCGCTACAACGTGACCGCGGGCGACGTGCAGGCGCTCTGGACCGCTTCACTCATCGGAGCCACGGCCGGCGGGGCGTTCGTCGCCAACGGGCATCCGGGGCACAAGACCAGCACGCTCGCCCTGCTTGGCGGGGCGGTCGCCGGTCTCGTGGCAGGCGATCGCCTGCTCGTGCGCCGCATTGATCATGCCCGTGGCGAGGGGACGCTGGTTGCCGCCGGCGGGCTCGCCGGCGCCCTGATGGGAGGCGGCGTGGCGGTGCTGGTCGGCTCGAGCGATCGGTTCAACGCGGTCACGGCTGCGCTCGGGGCGGCAGGAGCGACCGGTGGAGTCTGGATGGCGGAACGCTGGATGGGGTCCCGTCCGGATGCCGGACGCCGCATCAGCGAGCGGTTGACGGTGAGCCCTCAAGCCCTGGCGCTGGCGGCAAGCCGCGTCCCCGGCAGCCATTCGCTCGTTCGGTTCACGTTCTAGTAGTACATTATGGGGACCCTCATCGAGTCCCTCGTCTTGAACTTCCTCGATCGTCTACAAGAGAGCTTCGCCGCGTTCTGGGAATACATCCCGGCGCTGTTCGGCTCGGCCGTCGTCCTCCTCGCTGGCTACCTGCTGGCCAAGCTCGTGCAGAAGGGCGCTGCGCGGCTGTTGCGCCGTCTGCACCTCAACGATGTGCTGAGGAAGGGCGGCGTGGTGTCGCTCGACCGCGTCGGCTCGCACCTTAACCCGACGCTGGCGATCGCCAATCTGTTGTTCTGGCTGGTGATGTTCAGCGCCATGCTGCTCGCGGCCAACGCCCTCGGCCTTGACTCGCTGGCGTCGCTGTTCAGCGAACTCGTCGGGTACGTTCCGAGCGTCGTGGCGGCCGTCGTCATCATCATCGTCGGCATCGTGCTGGGCGACTTCGTCGGCGGGCTCATCGGCGCGTCCACGAGCTCGTTGCACGGCGGACCGACGCTGGCGCGTGTCGGCAAGGGCGGCGTGGTGCTGCTCGCGGTGTTCATGTCGCTGCAGGAACTGGGCGTCGCCACCGAGATCGTGACCACGGCCTTCGCCATCATCTTTGGTGCGGTCGCGCTGGCCCTCGCGCTCTCGTTCGGGCTCGGCAACCGTGAACTCGCCGGCGAGATCACCCGCTCGTGGTACGAGGCCTACAAGGCCGAGCGCGACGCGATCGACCGCGAGGTGGAGGCCGAGGAAGCCGACGTGCTCGCGGAGGAAGCGACGCCAGCCAAGACGCCGTCGGCGCCGAACGGGGCGTAGGCGTGGTCGCGGCGTTGTTGCTGGCGGCGTCGCTGGCAGCGCCGGTGCCACAGGACAGCCTGGCGCCCGTGCGGAGAGCCGACTCGCTGCGCGTTGCCATCCTGTCGGCGGCGCGCTTCGTGCACCTCGACACGATGCAGTGCAATCAGGGCGTGTTGCGCACCTTTCCGGACTCCGCACGCGCCGCCGGCGCCCCGTACGCCGCCGAAGCACTGGCGCGCCTCGAGCGGCTGGTGATCGCCGAGGGCGTTGAGAACCCCTTCGACAACGCGCGCGGGCACACATTGCTTCGCGCCGTGGTAGGGTGGGAGGTGGGCATGTCACGGCCCAACTGGGACGTGGCGGATGGCGCGCCGACGCACGGGGCCATCGCCGCCGGCCTCGCGGGCGAGTTTTGGAATCCCGACACCAAGAAGTGTGAGTACTTCGTCCCGGAGGAGCCGCACTATGTGCTGTTGCCGCCGCTGACGAACTTCACGATGCCGCGCCCGCCGCGCACGGAGTTGACGATCGGTTTTGGTGAACGGGGACTGCTCGACCTGCGCGACAAGTTCTTCGCGGCGCACCGTGGCGACAGCACGGCGGTTCTGACATACGCACATGTGATCGCGACGGTGCTGTGGCGCGACTATGCGGTGGTGGCGGTCAACCGCCCCGCGGAGCAAATGGGAGCGATGCGGCTACGACAGGGCGCCGGCGGCTCGACGTACCTGTTCCACTTCGTGAATGGCGAGTGGCGACTGATGGCGATCGTGCGGACGTGGACGTAGGCGGTGACTTCAACCACGAAGAACGAAGGGCGCGAAGGAGACGGAACGGTGGGCCGAGCGGCTCACCGTTTTGCATTCGTGCAAGCAGGCAAACTTCGTGGTCCTTCGCGCCCGTCGCCCTTCGTGGTTGAAGTCAAAAAGCGCCATTCCATAAGTGATTGAATGACAATCGGTTACAACTTGAATTGACTGTTGCGTTTTCGCGGTCTTTTCGGTAAATTTTCCCGATTGGTCGAGGGCCTTTTTCCACCCCCCTGACACGGCACATGACCGCACCGAATAACCGCGAGCGGATCCTCCCCCGGCTGATCGACGAAGAGATCCGGGAATCGTTCATCAACTACTCGATGAGCGTGATCGTGTCGCGCGCGCTCCCCGATGTCCGCGACGGCCTCAAGCCGGTGCATCGCCG
>JBAZTM010000119.1:0-8724 GCA_041661925.1 Gemmatimonadaceae bacterium | reverse complement strand
GGCGACATGGCCTGCCACATCATGGACTGCGCGGTCTGGATCCTCGGCCTCAAGTTCCCGGGCAAGGTGATTCCCGAAACGTCGCCGCTCTTCCCGGAGACAGCGCCCAAGATGTCGCGCATCACGTATGAGTTCCCGGTGGCCGGCACGATGAACGCCATCGGCAAGAACGGCATCGTGACGGCCAACTGGCGTGACGGCGGCATTCTTCCGGCGCGTCCGGAAGGGTGGCCGCTCACCGAGAACTGGCCGTACAGCGATGATGGCTTCCAGCTCTGGGTCGGCGAGAAGGGGATGATCCTGGCCGGCACGTACGGCGAGAATCCTCGCCTCGTGGACGCCGATGCGGACAAGGCCGTGAAGGCCTCACCGCTGCCGCAGAAGTTCCCGCGCACCAAGGGCGTGTACGGCGAGTTCATCGAGGCTATCAAGGCGGGGACGCAGCCCGGCTCGAACATCGCCGGCCATGCCGGCCCACTCACCGAGATGATTGTGCTCGGCAACTTGGCCGTCCGCGCCGGTCGCAGTATTGATCTCAACCCGACCACCGGCGAATTGCTCACCAAGGGGATCGACCCGGAATGGATCACGCCAAAGTACCGCACCGGGTACAGCTACTGATGCACCGGCACAGACGCACGGTCGCGGTGGCGCTCGTCAGCCTGTGTGCCGCCGCATCAGGGGCGCAGGCACAGGCGCCGCAACCGCAGGCAGGGTCACAGGCACGGAAAGCGACATCTGTCCCGGCGAACAAGCACGTGCAGAGCCGGCCGTCCGTCTACGCTCCCGACGCGAACCTCCTCATCGCCGAGCGCGGGAGCGAACTGCGCGGCGTGGTGGAACGCTACAGCGCCGACCGCGGCGTGTTGCAGCGGCGCTATCCGCAGCAATACTCGCCGGCCCAGCGCGACGTGTTCGGCAAGTTCTATGCGGAGTGGCTCGGTCAGCTCAAGGCGATTGACTTCAGCAAGCTGAGCCACGACGCCAAGGCCGATCACGTCCTCCTCCGCAACACCATCGAGGAGGCGCAGGACCTGCTGCAGCGCGATACCAAGGTGTACGCCGACCTTGGCGCGTTGCTGCCGTTTGGCGACTCGATCTTTGCGCTCGAGGACGCGCGCCGCCGCATGGAGGCGGTGGATGGCCCACGCTCGGCGCGCACGCTCGCGTACATCGGTGCCACGGTGAACGCGCTGCGCACCAAGATCGAGAATCCGCCCAAGGGTGACTCGTCGGCGGCCAAGATCACCAAGGTGGCGGCGTACCGCGCCGCCGAGGTGACCGCGTCGCTGCGCACGCTGCTGCGCAGCTGGCACCAGTTCTACAACGGTTACGATCCGCTCTTCTCCTGGTGGACGGGTGCGCCGTACCGTTCGGCGGATTCAGCGCTCGTCAATTATCAGCGTGTGCTGCGCGAGAAGATCGTCGGCTGGAAGCGCGGCGACGACGAGCCCATCGTGGGCCTGCCCATCGGCCGCGCAGCCATCGAGACGAGCATCACGCACGAAATGCTCCCGTACACGCCGGAGGAACTGATCGCCATCGCCCAGAAGGAACTCGACTGGGGCGAGCGCGAGATGAAGAAGGCGGCGCGCGAGATGGGGTTCGGCGACGACTGGAAGGCGGCGATGGAGAAGGTGAAGCAGAGCTACGTGCCGCCAGGCGAGCAGGTGAACATGGTGCGTGACCTCGAGTTCGAGGCGGTGCAGTGGCTCCGCGACCACGACATGGTCACCATCCCGCCGCTCGCACAGGACGTCTGGCGTATCGAGATGATCTCACCGGAGCGCCAGAAGACCTCGCCGTTCTTCCTCGGCGGCGAAGTGTTCCAAGTGGCGTATCCCACCGACAGCATGTCGGACGACGACAAGCTGATGGCGATGCGCGGCAACAACCCGCACTTCTCGCACGCGACGGCCTTTCACGAGATGATCCCTGGCCACCATATGCAGGGGTTCATGACGTCGCGCTATTACCCGTACCGGCGCGAGTTCGGCACGCCGTTCTGGAGCGAGGGCGGCGCGTTCTACTGGGAGACGATCCTCTGGGACAACGGCTTCCACAGCAAGCCGGAAGACCGCATTGGTGCGCTATTCTGGCGCATGCACCGTTCGGCGCGGATCATCTTCTCGCTCAATTTCCATCTCGGGAACTGGTCGCCCCAGCAGTGCATCGAGTTCCTGATTGACCGGGTGGGTCATGAGCGAGCCAACGCCACGGCAGAGGTGCGCCGGTCGTTCAATGGGTCGTACGGGCCGTTGTACCAGGTGGCGTATATGATGGGCGGGCTGCAGTTCCGCGCGCTCCATCACGAGGTGGTGGACGGCGGCAAGATGACCAACCGTCAGTTTCACGATTTCATCTTTGCGCACGGGTCGATGCCCGTGGAGATAGTGCGGGTGCTGATGCTCAAGCAGCCGCTGGCGCGCGACTTCCGCACGCAGTGGAAGTTCGCGGCCACCCTACCGCCCCCTGGAGGCAAGTAGCCATGTCGGTGCGCGTGGAAGCGGCGGTTGATTCGTTTGCGGCGGCGCTGGCAGCGCAGCAGGCCGGTGTCCACCGCCTCGAACTGTGCGGCCCGTTGCATGAAGGCGGCACGACGCCGAGTGCCGGGCTGATTGCGCGCTGCCTCGAGCGACTGCTCGTGTCGGTGCACGTGCTCGTGCGCCCGCGGGTGGGCGACTTCGTCTACACGGACGACGAGTTCGAGATCATGAAGCGCGACATCGCCGTGGCCAAGGAACTTGGCGTGGATGGTGTCGTGATCGGCATTCTCACGCCTGAGGGAGAGGTGGATGCGGACCGGCTCGCCGAGTTGCATGCGATCGCAGCGCCCATGCGGGTGGGCTTTCATCGCGCGTTCGACAGCGTGAAGGATCAGGACGAGGCGCTGGAGCTGCTGGTGTCGCTGCAGTTCGATTGCATCCTGACGAGCGGCGGGGCGAAGACGGCAGAGAAGGGTGCGCCAAACCTGAAGCGACTGGTGGAGCGCGCCGGCGACCGCATCATCATCATCGCTGGCGGGAAGGTGACGCCGGTGAACGTGGCGGCGCTCGTGAAGGAGACCGGCGTGCAGATGGTGCACGGGCGCGAGTACGCGGGAATGCTGAGGGCGGTGGAGGGGCTGTAGGTCGCAGCGATTCGGTCATTGCGTACGAACGGCGCCGTGAGGCGCCGTTTGTCGTTCTATCCGAGCATCGATTTCACTACAAACATCACATTCGCCGGCCGCTCCGCCAGCCGCCGCATGTACCATTTGTACCAGGCGTTGCCGTAGCTGATCAGCGTCTTCACCGTGCGCCCCTCGCTGCGCAGGCGGCGCTGGTCGGCGTCGCGGATGCCGTACAGCATGTGGATCTCGTACCCCCGGTCGGGCGTGCCGTGTGCCTTGGCGCGCGCCACGAGCCGGTCGAGCAACGGGATGTCGTGCGTGCCGAAGATCGGCGTGCACCGACCGACCGCTGCGGCCTGCAGCATCCGGTCGGACAAATCGAAGTAATTGCGGTTCGTGTCAGCCTTCACGGGATACGCCACTGACGACGGCTCGGCGTACGCCCCCTTCACCAGCCGGATGATGGGATTCAGGTCCATCAGCGCGTCGATGTCGGCCTGCGTGCGATACAGGTACGCCTGCAGGGCCAGCCCGACGTGCGGATGCTTGGCCTTGAGCGCGCGGTAGAGCTTCAGCGTGGGGTCCACATAGACGAACCCCTCCATGTCGATCCAGAAGATCTTGCCAATGGACGCGCTGCGCGCCGCGAGCGCCATCATGTGCTCGAGGCACTTGTCGTACGACAGGTCGAGGCCGAGCTGCGTGGGCTTCACGCTCACGTGGCCGTCGAGGCCCGACGTGGCCAACTGGTCGAAGAACCACAGGTAGTGGTCGCGCACGGCCTCGGCGTCGGCGGGAACCACGATGTTCTCGCCGAGCTTGGTGAACACGGTGCCTCGCCCCTCGGCCTTGAGCGCCTGCGCCGCGCGCAGCGCGTCCTCCGGCGCCTCGCCCGGCATGAAGCGCCGCGTCGCGCGCTTCACGAACGCGCGCTGCGTCGCCTGCCGGTTGAGGAACGGCGAGTCGGCCATCTTGAGAAGGATCGTGCGCCCGATGCTCACGGCTTCCAAGTCCCCCGCGCCACCTTCGGCTTGAAGGTGTCGAGGTTCTTCGGCGGGAAGGCGAGCGTCTTGCCGCTCTCCGCACTCTGGTACGCCGTCATCAGCATCTTGACGACCTCAAGGCCGTCGTCAAACGTCAGCAGCGGCTCCTCCCGCCCGAGGAAGACGTTCACGAAATGGCGGTCCTCGTCGGTGTAGCCGTACGCCAGATGCTCCTGCGGCACCACCGGCATCACCCCCTGCTCGGCGTTCTGCTTTTCCACCAGGTCCTCGCCGGCGCGCCCCGTGACCTCGCGGCTGAAAAAGAGCTGGAGCCCGCTGTCGAGCGAGTTCCACTTCATCGAGTACTCGGGTCCGAGCAGTTCGGCAGAGAGGCGCAAGCCGGCGCCGACGAAACTCCACGACGTGGACGCCTCACCGATCACCGTGTATCCCTCGGCCGTCTCGAACTCGATCGTGAGCGAGGCAAAGTCCTCGGACGGCGCCTTCGAGTAGTCCACCTGTGCGCCCATATTGTGCTTGAGCTTCTTCACATACGCTGGGCGCGTCCACTTGAGTGACGCGATGTGACCGGTGACCCGCACGGGCTTCACCGTGCTGAGCGGTTCACCGGGGCGGGTGAGCAGGTGCCGCACGACGAGCGCCGAGTGGCACATCATGTCGTTGAGCACGCCGCCGCCCTGCAGCTGCCCCATCCAGAACCACGGGCTGTGTGGGCCGCTGTGTTCCTCGGCGGCGCGCGCCAGGTATGGACGCCCAGTCGTCGCCGCGCCGCGCGCCCAAATGAGCTTCTTGCCCGCCTCGACGTGAGGAGAAAAGAGCTGGTTTTCGAGGTAGCCGGTCCTGAGCCCCACCGAGTCCACCAGCTGCTTCACGCGCTTGGCCTCGGCCACATTGCGCGCCAGCGGCTTCTCGCAGGCGATCCCCTTCAGCTCGCCCTTGCCGCGCTTGATCGTGTCGACGATCTCCTCGACGTTCTCGATGCGCGCGTGATTGGGGCCGCTGAGCCAGATGGCGTCAATGGCCGGGTCGGCCACCATCTGCGCGATGCTGCGGTACGCCTTGCAGTCGCCGACGTTCAGCGAACGGCAGTACGCGGCAGCCGACTTGGCGCCCTTGTCGTCGGGACTCCAGACGCCGAGGATGTCGGCGTCACGGACGCCCACCCAGCCCTGCATATGGAAGCGGGCGTTGAAGCCGGAACCAATGAAACCGACGCCAAGCGGAGGCATGGGGAGGGGTGCAGGGGTTAGGTAAGGAGGAACGCGTGGAGAACGGAGGGAGGCGGACAACCCACTGGCTTGAATTATCGCTCACGTTGCGGGGGGTGCGCTATACGACCGATGCTGAGCTGGCCTTCTCAACCACGGAGGTCACGGAGAAGTACGGAGGGCCACGGAGTACTGCTACTTCTTGGGGGAACTACCTTTGCCACTCCGACGCCTGCGAGGCATGACCTGTTCCCCCAGTTATCGCAGTACTCCGTGGCCCTCCGCCGCCCTCCGTGTGCTCCGTGGTGAAAAAGCCTGCGCAGCCACTCAGAACCTGTCGAGATCCTTCGCCACCTCGAGAGCTCCACGGAACCCACCGCGCCGCACGCCGGCAAGAACTTCCTCCATTGTCCCGCCCATGCGGAGCACGTGCGAGAGGATCAGTCGCTTGGGCTGGGCGCGCGCGGCGATGGCGCCGAGTTCTTCGTCGGACGTGTGGAACTCGCGCAGGTACTGCGGCCAGAGTTCGCCGCCGGGGCGCCTCTCTGGAGCCACCCGTGTGCTGGCATAGACCTCATGCACCAGCAGGTCCACGCCGCGTGACGCTTCTTCGAGCGCGCGGCTCGGTGCGGTATCGCCGCCGAGCACGATAGAGCGGTCTGGCGTGTCGATGCGGAAGGCGAACGCCACGGGCCACCCGCCGTGCGGTACGGGAATGGCGCGAATGCGAATCCCTGCGGAATCGTACACAATGCCGCCAGTCGTCTCTCGCACGTCCACGCGCTGACCGCCGCGCCGGCCGCGCTCGGTTCCCTCGGTACGCAGCACCACATCCTCGATCCACGCCGCCTGCAGGTGACCCACCATCGCGCTGGTGCCGGGCGGTCCGATGACCGGCATGACGATCGAACGCCCCATCACCCACGTCGTGTGAATGACGTCGGGAAGGCCGAGCGTGTGGTCGCTGTGCAGGTGCGTGAGCAGCACGGCCGTCATGCCGTCAATTGGCAGGCCGGCCGCGGCCACGCGACGCATCACGCCGGCGCCGGCATCGAAGAGGAAGACGCGCGTACCGTACGTGACGGCGTATGCCGGACCGGCGCGCTCCGGATCAGGCACCGGCGTACCGCTGCCGAGTACGATGAGCCGCGTGACCGATGAGGTATCGCGGCTGGTTCCGGGAAAGACGCGCTGCCCACGCGCCGTGCTCGGCAGGAGCGCCGCAGCAATGATGCAGGCAAAGAGAAGACGGCGAAGCATCCGACAAGGATGCCCCGCCGTCCGGGACTTGGCAACGCGGCGCCGCGCTGCCTCGTGTTGCGCTAGAATCTGCTGCGCTACCCGCGGCGCACCGGACGCATCGACATCTTGTACGACACGCCGAGCTTCTGCAGCTGTGGTTCGGGGCATCCCTCCCAGACCGGGACGATTGTATTGCCCATGTAGCCGATGTCCTTGTAGCCGATGCGGCTGCTCCAGAAGCCGGTCGCCGTGAGGTCGCGGAACTTCGTGAAGAACTCGACCCCAGGCTTGAGCGCCGCCGGCGCCTTCTTGGGGAAGGCGATGTCGTTGAGCACCTGCTTCTGCTGCTCCGGCGTGCACGCGACGAGTCCGCGCTTGAAGCGCTTGGTGCACTCGCCGTTGAGCCATTGCAGGCCGTCGCGCATCCACTTCTGGTTCCAGTTGAACTCGACCAGGATGAAGTCCATGAACTCGGGGACCCCTGCGTCCGTGGCACTGCCCGATCGCGCATCCCTGGGGATGACGAGGTCGGAGAGTGTTCGCACCATCGGCCACTCGGCCTTGGTGAAGAAGATGGTCTTGTACGCCGGTGCGCCCTGCTGCAGCGCAGCGTGCGCATAATCCGCCGCGCGCGCGACGTCCGGTGAGGCCAGCCCGATCGCCGCGAGTGACGCCGCGCCCAGCATCTTCATCACGTCGCGCCGATCCATTCCCTGCGGCGCAGCGTCCAGCTGCCCAGCCAACGGCAGCGCACGCGACGACCCCGCCGTGACTGCCGCACTCTGTCGTTCTCGGTCGTTCTCGGTCGTCTTCCGCCTCATAGCACCCCCGCCTTCCGCTGCTGCGTGATGTAGTCGGCGGTTCGCCACGCGAGCGCCATGATCGTCCACGTCGGGTTCTTGTCAGCCTGGCTCACCATGGGGCCGCCGTCGGCAACGAACAGGTTCTTGCACCCCCACGCCTGCTGGTGTGCGTTGACCGCGGAGTTCGCCTCGCTGTTTCCCATGCGCACGGTGCCGACCTCGTGGATGATCTGTCCGCCGTTGGAAATGCCATAGCCCTTTTCGGGCCCCGGCATCGGGCTCCATACTTCGCCGCCCATCTCGGCGATCAACTTGCGGAACGTCTGTTGCATGTGCCGCACCTGCTTGTGCTCGTGATCGCTCCACTTCCAGTGGAACTTGAGCACGGGGATGCCCCACTTGTCCTTCTTGGTGGAGTCGATCTCGCAGTAGCTGTCGGCGTTGGGGACCATCTCGCCGCGGCCGGAGAATCCGATGGTCGAACCCCAGTAGCGGCGATAGTCGTTCTTGAGACCTGCACCGTAGCCGGAGAAGTTGGGATAGTTCTCGATGCCGCCCATGAAGCCGTAGCTTGGCTGGCCAAGGCCGCCCCACACTTCGATGTGATAGCCGCGCGGGAAGTCGAGCTTCTTGTTGTCGAGCCACCACGGCATGTAGATGTGGCCGCCGCCCACACCGTCGCAGTTGTGGCGCACGCGATCGGCCAGCTTGGGGATGAAGCCGCCCACGTCAGTGCCGGTGCTGTCGGTGAGGTACTTGCCGATGACGCCGCTCTGGTTGCCGATGCCGTTGGGGAAGCGCGGCGACTTGCTGTTGAGCATGATGCGCGAGCTTTCACACGAACTGGCGGCCAGGATGACAATGCGCCCCTTCACGTGCATGTCCTTGCCGGTCGGCTTGTCGATGTAGCTCACGCCCGTCGCGTTGCCCTTGGCGTCCACCGTCACCTCGCGCGCCATCGCGTCGGTGATGATGGAGAGCCGCCCCGTCTTGGCCGCCGGGAAGATGAGCACGTTGCCCGACGTGAAGTTCGAGTTCGTCATGCAGCCGCGATTGCAGTTCGCGCAGTAGTGGCACGGCAGGCGGTTATGCAGCGGCTTGGTGATGATCGAAAGGCGCGACGGGATGCACCAGATGCCCAGCCGGTCGGCCGTCTGCTTGATCAGCAGTTCGTGGCAGCGCGGGCGCGGCGCGGGCTGGAAGATGCTGTCGGGGTGGTTCGGGAGGTTTTCCTTGGACCCGAAGATGCCGACGAGCTGGTCCACCTTGTCGTAGTACGGCGCGACGTCCTTGTACGTGATCGGCCAGTTGTCGCCGAGGCCGTCAATGCTCTTGCGTTGGAAGTCGTCGGGGCC
>JBAZTM010000118.1:0-8908 GCA_041661925.1 Gemmatimonadaceae bacterium | reverse complement strand
ACAGGCTCTGCTCGAACGGCGGCCAGGCGGCGTCGAATGCGTTGCGGCTGTAGGCCACGTCCATGAAGATGTACGAGCCGGGCTGCAGTTCGTCGAAGGCGCCGCTTGCGAGCTCAATTGGGAAACTCCCCGTGCCGGCTCCCGTCACCGTCGGACAGGGAATGCCGCTGACGACAATCAGCTCGCGTGTGAGGCGAATCCGTGCGATGGCGAGGGCGATCGCGGCGCGCCGGTCCGTGACGGTGCGCACGTGCTGCGCGCTCCCTTGGTACCCCTGCAATCCCGCAAAGCGCAAATGGGGACTGGCTGCGACCAGCTGCGCGAGTGCCAGCGCCGGCGCCCCGGGCTCGGCGCCGCACCGGTTGCCACCGACGTTCACCTCCACGAGGGTGTCCAGTTGCACGCCAGCGCGCGCCGCCGCCGCCTCGAGCGCGGTGACGTGCTCCGCCGCATCCACGCAGATCGCGATCTTCGCGCGGCGTGCGAGCGCGCACACCCGATCGAGCTTCTCCGTGCCGACGATCTCGTTGGAGATCAGCACGTCAGGGACGCCTCCGTCCACCAGCGCCTCGGCTTCGCTGACCTTCTGGCAGCAGACCCCCACTGCGCCCGACGCCATCTGGCGCAGCGCAATCTCGGCGCACTTGTGGCTCTTCGCGTGCGGTCGCAGGCGCACGCCGGTGCCGCGCAGCAGATCGGCGGCGCGCGCCACGTTGCGCTCGAAGGCATCGAGGTCGAGGAGGAGGGCCGGGGTGTCGACTGAGGAGAGGGGCATGCCGACTGTGGCGGCGGGGGTGGTCATATCAAAGGTTCAGGGTGCGGGGAACAGGGTGAGGTACAGGGATCGGGGAACAGGGCGAGGTGCAGGAATGGGGGATCAGGGTGTGGTGCAGGGGAGGGGCGGTGCAGAGAACGTCAGTGTCAGCCGCCTCGTCCCTCCTCACCACACCCCGCCTCTCTCCCCCGCACCACACCCTGTTCCCTGTTCCCAGCACCGGAGTCACTTCTTGGCAGTCCTCTCCACCGCCTCCATCACCCGCAGCAAGTTCCCGCCCCACAGGGCGATGATGTCCTTCTCGCTGTAACCGCGCCGCACCAGTTCGATGGTCACGTTGATCGACTCGCTGGCGTTGTCGTAGCCGGTGACGCCACCGCCGCCATCAAAGTCGGACGAGATGCCGACGTGGTCGATGCCGATCAACTTCACGGCGTAGTCGATGTGATTCACGAAGTCGCTGACCGTCGCGCGCGGCGACGGCGGGAACTTTGCGTCGATCGCTGCCAGCTTCTGCCGGTAGACCGCGAAGAGCGAGTCGTTCGACGCACCGCCGGGGCGGCGTGCGGCCGCCTGGCCTGCCGCCTGTCCCGCTGCCGCTTGGCCCGCACCGCCGCGCGCGCCCATGCCGAGCTCTGTGCGCAGCGCGGCAATCGCCGCCGCACGTTCCGGTGAGTCGGGCGTCGGCACCTTCACGAAGCTGCTCAGCGCCACCATCTGCGCCACGCCGCCGTTCTTCTTGAGCGCGAGCAGCTGCTCGTCGTCCAGGTTGCGCCGCACGTCCGCCAGCGCGCGCACCCCCGAGTGGCTGGCGATCACCGGCGCTTTCGACATCGCCATCACCTGCAGGTTGCTGGCCTTGGACGGATGCGAGATGTCCATCATGATGCCGAGCCGGTTCGCCTCCTCCACCACCTGCCGGCCGAGCGGACTCAGGCCGTTCCACCGCCAGACGCCATCGTTCTCGCCCGTCCCCGAGTCGGTGAGCTGGTTGTGGCCGTCGTGTGACAGCGACATGTACCGCGCGCCACGGTCATAGAACCGTTTTACGTTTGTGATGTTGGTGCCGATCCCCCAGCTGTTCTCGACGCCCATCAATGCGACCTTCTTGCCGGCCGCGTGGATCTTGCGGACGTCGGCCGCCGTGTACGCGATCGCAATGCGGCCGGGCGCCATCTTCTCGGCGAGCGTGTGCACCGCGTCGAACTTCTCCACGTCGGCGGCCATGGCCGACGCGTAGCCGGAGTCGCTGAAGTCCTGGCGCTGCCCCACGTAAATGCTGAAGAAGACGGCATCGAGGCCGTTCTGCTCCATCTTGGGCAGGTCCACCCTGTTGCGCTCGATGCCCGTGACGTAGTTCGGCGGCGGTCCGATCATTTGCGCCGGGTTGAAGTCAACGTGCGTGTCGATCTTGAGCGCCTTGGCGTGAATGGCCCGCGCCTTGGCAATGAGGGCCGGATCGTCCTGTGCGAATGCGGCGGTGCCGACGGTCAGGGTGAGCGCAAGGGCGCGGAGGATACGCGAGGGCTGCATCTCGGGACTCCCATTGGGGTGGCATGGCGCCGCCGGATGGCGGAACCGGAATCTGCGACATCCATCCGTTCGCCGCATCCAGAGGTTACGCGGCAGCAGCGACTATTGATGGGCGGTGCGGCCCGCAGTAACGCACGGACGCACGGCGCGCGCGCCCGTAGCCCCACTCCCTGACATGCGGCCGAGATTGACCATCCGGCGCGTGCGACTTTGCCTCTATTGCGACGAGGATTCGCCTGACAGCGCTGGTTGCGCTGCCTCCCGCCATCGCCGCGACAGACCACCCGTCGGAGGCTGAAATGAGAGTGGAGAAGGCCGGTTTCCCGATTCGCGCAATGGCGTCGCACCGTCGTGCTTCGGAACCACGATTTGGTAAAGCCTTACACCACGTAGTCGCTCTTACGATAGGCGGTTGGTGGTCCTTGTCGTAACGTGACGGTGCCCCTCTCTCAGCTAAGGTTGCGAGGGTACGTACCAATGAAATCGCAGAACCGCCGGTCCTTCCTGAAGGCCAGCACAGTAATAACCGCCGCAGCAACGGGACTCACCCCAACCACCGCGCACGCAGGACCGAAGAACATCCTGTCACCCGATCGCATGGGTGTGCTGGTCGATACAACGGTCTGTATTGGCTGTCGCAACTGCGAATGGGCGTGCAAGACGGCGCACGGCATGGAGACGCCTCCGCTGGAGGCGTACGAAGACACGTCGCCGATGGATGCCCTGCGACGACCCGACGAGACCGCGCTGACGGTCGTCAACAAGTTCGACAACCCTGCCACGCCCGATCTCCCGACCACGGTGAAGGTCCAGTGCATGCACTGCGACCATCCGGCCTGCGTGTCGGCGTGCATCGTGGGCGCCATCTCCAAGCAGGCCGACGGCGCCGTGCTCTGGGATACCGACAAGTGCATCGGCTGTCGCTACTGCATGGTGGCCTGCCCGTTCCAGGTGCCGGCCTTCGAGTACGACAAGGCCATCGGCCCGCGCATCATGAAGTGTGACTTCTGCACCGACCGGCGCAACGAAGGCAAGCTGCCGGCGTGCGTTGAAGCGTGCCCGGTGGAGGCGCTCACCTTCGGGCCGCGCGAAGAGCTGGTGCGCGTGGCGCGCGAACGCATCCGTCGTCAGCCCGATCGCTATGTCAACCACATCTACGGTGAGCAGGAAGTGGGCGGCACCAGCTGGTGCTACCTCGCCGGCACCGAGTTCAAGGACCTGAAGTTCCCGACGCTGGGCGAGAACCCCGCCCCCGGCGTCTCCGAGAGCATACAGCACGGCATCTTCGCGTACTTCGTGCCGCCGGTGTCGCTCTACGCCCTGCTGGGCGCCGTCATGTGGACGTCACGGCAGCGCGCCGAGGATGAGGAGGACCACGCATGAGCCACTTCATGAGACCCACGCCGCTCGACAAGAAGTTCATCACGCCGGGCGTCATCGTCCTGCTCCTGCTCGCCCTCAACGGCCTCGTCTGGCTGGGCGGCCGCTTCCTGTTCGGCATCGGCGCCGTCACCAACCTGAGCAACCAGTATCCCTGGGGCATCTGGATCGGCATTGATGTCGCGGCCGGCGTGGCCCTCGCCGCCGGCGGCTTCACCACGGCGGCGCTCGGGCACGTGATGCACCGCGAGCAGTACCACGCCGTCGTGCGCCCCGCGCTCCTCACCGCGATGCTCGGCTACACGATGGTCGCAGTCGGCGTCTCCATCGACATCGGCCGCTACTACTACATCTGGCATCCGCTGTTCATGTGGAACGGAAGCTCGGCGCTGTTCGAGGTCGGCATCTGCGTCATGATCTACATGACCGTGCTGTACATCGAGTTCCTCCCCGTCGTGACCGAGCGGTTCATGGGGCGCGTCAACCTGCCCGGTGCGCTGGCGCGACTCAACACGCCGCTCAACAAGCTGCTGCGCCTGCTCGACCGCACGCTCGACAAGACGATGTTCGTCTTCATCATCGCCGGCGTCGTGCTCTCGACGCTGCACCAGTCGTCGCTCGGCACGCTGATGGTCATTGCCGGGCCCAAGATCCATCCGCTGTGGCAGACGCCCATCTCGCCGCTGCTCTTCCTGCTCTCGGCGATCTCCGTCGGCTTTCCGATGGTGATCTTCGAGTCGCTGATCGCGTCGCGCTCGTTCGGGCTCAAGCCCGAGATGCACATCCTCGGCCGGATGGGACGCATGGTGGCGCCGCTGCTCGGCATCTACCTCGCGTTCAAGCTGGGCGACCTGTTCATCCGCGAGACATTTGTCTACCTGAAGACCATCAGCACGGTGAGCGTGATGTATGTCATCGAGCTGCTGTTTGGGGTCGTCATCCCCCTGCGGATGTTCATGTCGCCCGTGGTGCAGAAGTCGCCGCGGCTCCTGTTCATCGCCGCCACCCTGGTGGTTGGCGGCGTGCTGCTCAACCGCCTCGACACCTTCGTGGTCGCCTACACGCCACCCTACGCGACGCATTCGTACTTCCCGTCCATCGGCGAAATCTCCGTGACGGTCGGCTTCATCTCGATCCTCGTGCTGCTGTACCGCGCGGCGGTCATCATCTTCCCGGTCATCAGCCTGCCCGATCGCAGCCTGACGCCCGCCTCGAAATACTCCGTCCGGGGATAAGGCCATGAGACGCATCGCCTCCGTCGGACTGTTCCTCGTCGTCAGTGCCACCGCCGCCGCGCAGACGCGGCCGGCGCCGCGCACCGGCTCCGGCGCACTGGATTGCCGCGCCTGCCACACCGCGGTGACTCCCACCAAGAACGCGCCGGCACTCGCCGCCTGTCCCCGCCTCAAGATCACGGGCTATCACGCCGTGGACGAGGCGCCGCCTGTCATTACGCTCGGCACGGCCGGCAAGACGTACGGCCCGGTCAAGTTCGCGCATCGCGAACACGCGCATATGGCCGAGACGGGCAAGGGATGCAGCGGCTGTCACCACTACGACCAGGCCCGGCCCATCCAGAAGTGCAAGAACTGCCACGCCGTGTCGCGGCGCCGCGAGGACCTCGGCAAGCCCGACCTCAAGGCGGCCATGCATCGGCAGTGCGTGGAGTGTCACCGCGAGTGGAACCCCACGGGCACGTGCAGCACCTGCCATGAAAAGCAGGGTGCGGCCGCCAAGGCCGCCGGTGTCGCTGCGCCCAGGCCAACCGTGAAGGCGCCGGAACGCATCGTGTACGAAACCAACGCCAAGCAGGGGAAGTCGGTCACCTTCTTCCATAAGGACCATACCGACCGCTTCGCCCTCGCCTGCGCCGACTGTCACCAGAATCAATCGTGCGGCGCCTGTCACGATGCCAAGCGCGTCGCCGCCAGCCAGCCGGTGCTCAACCGCGTGACCAGGGCCGGGATGACGGAAGAGCAGGCGCACGAACGCTGCGCCAACTGCCACACCACCGACGCCTGCGCCACCTGTCACAAGGGCATGCCCTCGCGCAGCATCGGGTTCGATCACGGCCGGCGCACGGGCTTCACGCTCAACCGCTTCCACGCCCAGCTCGACTGCAAGTCCTGCCACAAGGCGCCGGGGGCGTACAAGAGCATCAGCGCCGACTGCGAGAGCTGCCACAAGGGCTGGCAGGCAACGTTCAGCCATGCGCGCACGGGCCTCGAACTCGACGAACAGCACAAGGATCTCGACTGCGTGAGCTGCCACGAGGACAAGACATTCCGTGCCAAGCCCACCTGCTCAGGCTGCCACGACGACAAGTCCTGGCCGGCGCAGAAGCCCGGCAAGGCCGTCAGCCATGGCACGCCGAAGCGATAGCGCATGAAGTACTTCCGCACGCTTGGCTCGAAGCTCACGGTTGCCGTGGGGGTGATTGCCCTCGTGACGATCGCGATCTTCGCGTACTTCAACAGCCGGTCTGACAACCGGAGCCTGCTGGCGGAAGTGGAACGGCACGCGAATCAGCTGAGCGAGGCGGTGAAGTCGAGCACCGAAGCCGACATGCTCCTCAATCAGCGCGATCGCATTCGCACCACGATCCGGCGCATCGGCACCGATCCGAGCATCCAGCGCATCCGGATCATGAACAAGTCCGGCGAGATCATTTACTCATCGGACTCCACCGAGATCGGCCGGTCGGTGGACAAGAACGCCGAGGCGTGCACGTTGTGCCACTCGGCCGACAAGCCGCTCGGGGAAGTGGATATCGAGGACCGCACGCGCGTCTATCGCGTGCATCCGGACTCCGGGCGCACCCTGGGGATCATCAACCCCATCTACAACACGCGGACCTGCTCCAGCGCCGCGTGCCATGCGCACCCGAAGTCGCAGACGGTACTCGGCGTGCTTGACGTGACGCTACCGCTCACGGAGATCGACAGGGCCATCCGCCGCGGGCAGCTGGAGATCATGATGCTCGCGTTGGGCGCGTTCGTCACGCTCATCGTGATCATCGGCCTGCTCGTCCGGCGCTGGGTGGCGCTGCCGGTGCGCCGGTTGGTGGAGGCGACGCGCCATGTGGCCGGCGGCGACCTCAGTTACGTCATTCCGGAGGAGCGCGACGACGAACTGGGCATGCTCGCGCGTTCATTCAACAACATGACGCAGCGCCTCTCGGAGGCGCGGCTGCAGCTGGTGCAGTCCGACAAGCTGGCGTCGCTGGGCCGCCTGGCCGCCGGCGTGGCGCACGAGATCAACAACCCGCTCACGGGCGTGCTCACGTACAGCAGCTTCCTGCAGAAGCGCACGAAGGACCAGCCCGAGGTGCAGGAAGACCTCAAGGTCATCGTGCGCGAGACCATACGCTGCCGCGAGATCGTGAAGAGCCTGCTCGACTTCGCCCGGCAATCCGTGCCCAAGAAGGGGCAGGCCGCCATCAACGAGATCATCGCGCGCGCCGCCGTGGTGGTGGAAAACCAGCTCGCACTGAACCAGGTGAAGCTCGTACAGGCGCTCGGCGACGACGTGCCGCCCGTGACGGTGGACGCCAACCAGATGCAGCAGGTCTTTATCAACCTGTTCGTCAACGCGTCCGACGCCATCGGGCCCGACGCCGGCGGCGGCACCATCACGGTGGCGACCTCGCGCCTCAAGCTCTCGCCCATCGGCATCACGCAGATCAAGCAGGCGCAGTGCCCCAAGCGGCACAGCCTGATCAATGCCGAGGTCCGGATCGACAACAAACCGTCCATCCGCGTGCGCGTGCGCGCCGAGGGGCACGAGGGCTTCATCTACCGCGACCCGATGTACGGGCTCGCGCGACACCAGTTCGGCATTGCGCCCGAGCCGGGCATGCACGTCGAGGTGACGTGCCCCGAATGCTCGTCCTCGCTCAACATGCATGGGTCGCCGTGTCCCGACTGCGGCAGCGCCACGTTCCAGTTCGAGGTGCCGGGCCGCGGCTTCGTGGAAGGATGCACCAACCGCGCCTGCACGTGGCAGCGCTGGGCCGAGCTCGAAAAGGGCGGCGACCGCGACTTCGTCGAAATTCAGGTGCGGGACACCGGGGCCGGCATCCCGCACGAAGAGATCCCGCGCATCTTTGAGCCGTTCTACTCCACGAAGGGGCAGAAGGGCAATGGGCTCGGACTCGCCGTGATCTGGGGCATCATCGACAACCACAACGGCTCGATCACGGTCGAGAGCGAAGTGGGCGTCGGCACGACGTTCATCATCCGCATCCCGGTGGAGCCATGACAGCGACGCGCGACATCCTGGTCGTGGACGACGAGGGCGTGATCACTCACGCCGTCCATCGCGTCTGCACGGCCGACGGACTGACCGTGGACGTAGCGTCGAGCGCCGCGGAAGGGATGTCCAAGGTGCTGCGCACCCGGTACCGGTTGATCATCAGCGACGTGATGATGTCCGATATCGACGGGTTTGCCTTTCTCATCGACCTGCGGCGGCGACGCATCACCACGCCGGTCATCCTGACGACCGGGATGTCGACGATGGAGAACGCGGTGCGGGCGCTCGGCGCGGGCGCCATCGACTTCATTCCGAAGCCGTTCACCTCCGACGAACTGCTGGCGTCGGTGCGCCGCGGCATGGTGTACGCGCGCCTGCAGGACGAGGCCGAGGCGACGGCGCGCGATGCCCGGCCCGATTCGATTGCGTGGGTGCCGCCGCCGGCGAGCTACCACCGTCTCGGCTACGCCTCGTGGCTGATGTCGGAGCGCGACGGCACGGTGAAGGTGGGCGTGACAGACCTCTTCATCCGGACCGTCGACGCGATCCAGGCAATCACCCTGGCGGCCGTGGGAGACGAGTTGGTGCAAGGTGCAAGCTGTGCGACCGTCACGGCGGCGGACGGGCTCGAGCACGGAGTGCTCGGCCCGGTCACCGGCCGCGTGGTCGAGGTGAATGAGACGGTGCGGTCGGCGCCAGCGGTGATGGAGCGCGATCCGTACTTCGAGGGATGGCTGTATCGGGTGCTCCCCTCGGAGCTGCAGTACGACCTGAGGCACCTGACTTCGTGCAGTTCTGACAGGATATAACGTCACCCTGATTGAGGAATCGTCGTATGGTACCCCTGATCCTGCTCGTCTCCGTCGTGCTCTTCGTCTTGGCCGACCTGGGGGTGCGCGCGGCCACGAAGTCACTGCATGAGAAAGCCCAGCGGCGCGAACGTGCCGAGGCGCTTGCGGTCAGCCT
>JBAZTM010000117.1:0-8975 GCA_041661925.1 Gemmatimonadaceae bacterium | reverse complement strand
CGACCGTGATCTACACGATGATTGGCGGCTTGCAGGCCGTGGCGTGGACCGACGTGAAGCAGATGGTGCTCGTCATCACCGCCATCGTGGCCGTCATCATCGTGCTGCTCGTGCGCATCCCCGTGGGCCCGGACGACGCCTTGCGCATCGCGGGCGCCGCCGGGCGACTGGACATCTTCGATTTCGACTTCACGCTCACCAAGCAGTACACGTTCTGGAGCGGCATCATCGGCGGCACGTTCCTGATGTTGTCGTATTTCGGCACTGACCAGAGCCAGGTGCAGCGCTACCTGACGGCGAAGTCGGTGGACGAGGCGCGCAGCTCGCACCTCATCAGCGCCTACTGGAAGATCCCGCTGCAGGCGCTGGTCCTTCTGGTGGGCGTGCTGGTGTTCGTTTTCTACGTCTTCACGACCCCGCCGCTCTACTACAATCCGGCGCAGGCCGAGCGTATGCGCGCGGCCGACCCCGCGGCCTATGCGGCGGTGACACAGCGCTACGACGTCGCGCTGGCGCACCGCGCCGAGGCGGCCCGTGCCCTCGCCGGCACGTCGCGGGCCACGGACGCCGTGGCGCGTCAGGCGTTGCGTGATGGCGACAAGGAGGTCGCCGCGGTGCGCGCCGACGCGATGAAAGCGGCCACCGTGCCGGGTGCCAAGTCGGTTGCGGACGTGAACTACATCATTCCGCACTTCGTCCTCACCGAGCTTCCCATCGGACTCACCGGCATCTTCATCGCGGCGGTGATCGCCGCGGCCATGTCGGCGGTGGCTGGTGAGCTGGCGTCGCTTTCGAGCACCACGGTCATCGACCTGTATCGCCGGTGGGTTCGTCCCGAGGCTGACGACGCGCATTTCCTGAGGGTCTCACGCGCCGCCACCGGCGCGTGGGGCGTGTTCGCGTGCGTCGTCGCGACATTCGCGGCCGACCTCGGGTCGCTGATCGAAGTGGTCAACCGCTTCGGATCGTACTTCTACGGGTCGATCCTCGGCGTCTTCCTGCTCGCGATGATTCCGCGCACCCGCGGGAGCGGCGCGTTCTACGGACTGATCGCCGGCATGGCGGCCGTGGGCGCCGTCAACTTTGGTGCGCCATCGGTGGCCTTCCTCTGGTACAATGTCGTCGGCGCGCTGACGGTGGTGTCGGTGGGCGTCCTGTTCGGGCGGACGCCGCGCACGGCGGAGGCCTGACGATGCGGCCGCGCGTCGTGATCATCGGCGGCGGCTTTGCGGGACTGCATGCGGCGCGCGCGCTTCGCGCCGCGCCGGTGGATGTCACGCTGGTGGACCGCACCAACCACCACGTCTTTCAGCCGCTGCTGTACCAGGTGGCCAACACGTCGCTCGCTCCGAGCGACATCGCCGCCCCCATCCGGTGGATCCTCCGCTCGCAGCAAAACGTCACCGTGCTCCTCGGCGACGTCATCGGCGTCGCTCCCGACGCGCGCACGGTGGAGGTGGCCGGGCAGGGCACCATCGGGTACGACGCGTTGATCATCGCCACGGGCGCAAGGCATGCGTATTTCGGGCACGACCGGTGGGAGGTGCACGCGCCGGGCCTCAAGACGCTGGAAGATGCATTGGACATGCGCCAGCGCATGCTGCTCGCATTCGAGCGCGCCGAGTGGGAGGCCGACGACGCGGCGCGGAGCGCCCTGCTGACGTTCGTGATCGTCGGCGGCGGTCCGACCGGCGTGGAACTTGCCGGCACACTGCCTGAGTTCGCGCGGGTCGCCCTGCGTCCCGACTTCCGCCGCTTCGATGCGGGGGCCGCGCACGTGATGCTGATCGAAGGCGGTCCGCGCCTGCTCCCGTCCTTTCCGGAGCGCGTCAGCGCCACGGCGCGCCGCGACCTCGAACGGCTGGGCGTCGAGGTGCGCACGGGGAAGCTTGTGACCGAGGTGAGTGCTGCGGGCGTGACCATGGGCGCGGAACACATCGCGGCGCGCACCGTCTTCTGGGCGGCGGGGAATGTGGCATCTCCCCTCGGCCGAACACTCGGCGTGCCAGTGGATCACGCGGGACGAGTCCTCGTGGCCGACGACCTCTCGGTGCCGGGCCACCCAGAGATCTTTGTCGCCGGCGATCTGGCGGCGGTGCGGTGGGATGTCAGCCGGTGGGTCCCCGGCGTCGCCCCGGCGGCGATGCAGATGGGACGCCTGGCCGGACGCAACGCGGCGCGGCGCCTGAACGGCGGTGCCACCGAGCCGTTTCGCTATCTCAACAAGGGAGAACTGGCGACGATTGGGCGAAACAAGGCGGTGGCCGTCTTCGGCCAGCGCATTGCCATCACCGGCCGGCCGGCGTGGTTCCTCTGGCTCTTCGTCCACATCATGTATCTCGTGGGTTTCCGCAACCGGCTGAGCGTGCTCCTGCAATGGGCGTATGCCTATTTCACCTTCCAGCGCGGCGTGCGGCTCGTCACGCCGCGTGGACGGGGCACCGGAGACGGCGCGGCTATGCCGCCTGCCGCTCCGTCGGCTTGACGTACGACTCCATGTTGAGCCCGAGCGTGATGGTCAGCAGCACCACCACCGCGGCCGTGAAGAATGGGACGCGCTGTCCGAGGTGGTCATAGGCCCAGCCGAAGTAGAGCGGGCCCGCGACGCGCGCGATGCCGCCGAACGTCTGCTGTACGCCCATGTACAATCCGCGCTCGTGGGAGGCGACGACGCGGCTCAGCAGACCGGTCACGCACGGGAAGGTGAATGCCGTGCCCAAAGGCACGAGCGCCACCGCGAGCGCCAGTGTGGGGATGTTGGGCGCCAGCGGCATGCCGCCGAGTCCGCATGCGAGCAACACCATCCCCAGCCGTGAGAGCCGCGCTTCGCCAAATCGGTCCACCATCTTGCCGAGCACGAGCGCGCGCGTGATCACCGAGATGGTGCCGATGTACGTGAAGAAGAACCCGATGGTCGACGCCGTCACGCCGAACCGCCACGACAGGAAGAGTGCCAGGGTTGTGGACATCGCCTGGAACGATCCCATCGTGATCGCGTAGATCCAGATGAGCCGCGACGCCGGCTCGGCGCCGTGCGACACGACGCGCAGGACGGCCTCGCTCGATTTCCGTACCACCTTGCCGGCGGCCTTCACCGCGGCCGCGTCGTGAGACTCCGTCAGGTAGTGGTACGCGAACAGCATGGTGATGCACGACATCATCGCCGCGGACAGCCCGGGTCCGCTCCGCCCGAGGAAGTGCATGGCGCCGCCGCCGATCACTGGGCCGAGCGCGACGCCGGCGTTGGTCGCCGCAGACAGCCAACCCAGCGCCTTCGCGCGGTCTTCTGGACGTGTGGAGTCGGCGACGTACGCCTGGATCACGCCCACGGTGCCGCCGCCGGCGCCCTGTACGATGCGGCTGAGGAAGAGCCAGTCAAGCGTGGGCGCGTAGGCGAAGACGAGGTACGCCAGCGCGGAACCGCCCAGGCCGATCATCATCGCCGGGCGCCGGCCAAATCGGTCGGAGACGCGTCCCCAGTATGGCGCGCTCACCAGCTGCACGATGGCGAACGTGGCGATCAGCAGCGACACCACCGCGCCGTCGCCGCTCATGTGCAGCGCTGCCAGCGCCCGCGACACGTAGCCGGAACCGTTGAGGTCCTGGGCATAGAAGGGGAGCAGCGGAACGACCATCAGGATCCCCACCATGTCCATAAAGGCGGTGATCATCAGGACGACGAGCTTGCCCCGGGCGTGGGAGTCGTTGCGTGGCTGGCCGGTGTCGGTCATCGGTCAGCCGATGGAAGCCGTGCCGGTAAGCACGGCGGTGACGAGCAGCACCAGCACCGCCAGCAACGACTCGCCGAGCAAGGTGCGCGCGATCGCTGTGCGATCCACCGTCGCCACGCGCCGCTTTGCCTGCTTGGCGTGACCTGCTCCCACCGCTCCCGTTGCGAAGACCAGCACCACCTTGATGACAAACAGGCCGCTGTACGTGGAGTTGGCGATGCCCTCCGGCGCTCCCATGCGCAGCCAGGCGGTGGCGAGTCCGGTGGCAAACACGAGGCCCGCACTGGCGAGCGCCAGCGGGTGAAAGGCGACGATGAGCGAGGCGAGCAGCGATCCGCCGTCGTCACGTGTGCGCAGCGTGCGCGCGAGGAGCGTGAGCACGAGCAGCGCGCCGATCCATCCGCCCGCCGCCGCGACGTGCAGCGTGTTGACGATGATGGAGGCCAGCGCGCGGTCTGGATCGGCGGCGGCGTGTCCAAGGAAGGCCGGAGCGACCAGCAGCATGGCGATGCCGGCGTCGGTGAGCCGCGTGTACAGGCGCGTCGCGCCGGCGAAACGCAGTCCGGCGAAGACCAAGGCGGCGGCCATCGCCTGGAGCACCAGCGCGATGCCCCATGGGGACCGCAGCACGGCAAGGACGAGCGGGCCGGTCGGATCGGCGGGAGTGGCCGAGGCGAATGCCTGCACAATGGCACGCGGTGCCATCAGCGCCGCGATGAGTGCCGCTCCCGCCATGGCGAGGCGGTTGCTGAACTGCGCAAGCGACGCGCGGTACGTGTCCATCGCCGGGCCGGCCGCGCGCGCCACGACGATTCGCGCGAAGGCCCAGCCGCCGATGACGGCGATCGTGCCGAACAACGCCGCGCCCCGCAGGGCAATGGCATAGAACCCGCCGGCGCTCTCGATCACGGCCTGTTGCGCCCCGCGGCGCGATGCGTGCGGCCCGTCCCGGGTGCCAGGGCGGAGGACTTCGACGAGGTGCGTAGCACGGAATGGGGGCGTACGGTCCGCATGGGCGGAAAATAGCCGCCAATGCGCACCGATGCACTGTCCTTGCGTCAGCATCCATGCGACCATTAGTACGATGGCCCAGCGCATCCGCACCCGATTCCTCGTCATTGGCTCTGGCGTCGCCGGCCTGCACACGGCCTGGCGGGCGTCGGCCCACGGTGAGGTCTATGTCCTGACCAAGCGGACGCTCTTCGACTCCGCCACCGCGTACGCGCAGGGGGGCATCGCGGCGGCGCTTGGCGCCGGCGACTCGCCCGACCTCCATCGCAAGGACACGCTGGCGGCCGGAGCGGCCCTGTGCGACGCCGAGGCGGTCGAGGTGCTCACCTCCGAAGGGCCGGCGCGGGTTCGGGACCTCGCGCGTGCCGGCGCGCGGTTTGACACGGATCTCCGCGGCCGCCTCTCCCTGGGCAAGGAGGCTGCGCACTCGCGGCACCGCATCGTGCATGCGCACGGAGACCAGACGGGCGCCGAAGTGGCGCGCACCCTGATCCAGCGCGTGCGCGAGACGCCGAACATCCACGTTCTCGAGAGCGCGCGCGTACTCGACCTCATCGTGCACGCCGGGCGCTGCTGTGGCGTGCGCGCCAGCGTGCTCGGCGAGGCCGTGGAGATCATTGCTGACGCCACCGTACTCGCCGCCGGCGGCTGTGGGCAACTGTTCCGGTACACCACCAATCCCGTCGTCGCGACCGGCGACGGATATGCGATTGCACACCGGGCGGGCGTCAAGCTCGCGGACATGGAGTTCGTGCAGTTCCACCCCACGGCGCTCGACACGCCGGAGAACCCGCTGCAACTCGTCTCCGAGGCGGTGCGCGGCGAGGGGGCAACGCTGGTGAACGAGGCCGGCGTGCGCTTCATGGTGAAGATCCATCGCGGTGCGGAGCTTGCCCCGCGCGACGTCGTCGCGCGCGCCATCTTCCGCGAGCAGCAGGCCGGACGGAAGGTCTTTCTCGACGCCCGGACGATCAAGCGCGCCTTTGCCAAGCGATTTCCGGGAATCCTCGCTCTCTGCGTGGCGCGCGGCATCGACCCGCGGCGCGACCGCATTCCGGTGACTCCCGCGGCGCACTACATGATGGGCGGCATCGTCACAGATCTTGCCGGCCGTTCGTCACTCGACCGGCTGTATGCGTGCGGCGAGGTGTCGTGCACGGGCGTGCACGGCGCGAACCGGCTGGCCTCGAACTCGCTGCTCGAGGGACTCGTCTTCGCCGAGCGCGTGGCGCGCGACATGGGGACGCTGCCGCACTTGCCGCGCCTGCCCCGCAAGACCGACTGGCGCGTCCCCGTGCTGCGCGACCGCGGTGCGGCCCAGGTGGCTGCCGATACGGTGCGCATGCTGATGTGGGATTACGCCGGCATTGACCGCACCGCCAAGGGCCTGCGGACGTGCGTGGAGCGCCTCGATGAACTCGTCTCCCGCCTGCCGGCGGGCGCCACGGAAGAGGCCAACATGATCGAGACGGCGCAGGTCATCGCCGGCGCGGCGCTCCTGCGCCGCGAGTCGCGCGGCGGCCACTTCCGCCGCGACTTTCCGCGCGCCAAGCACAAGTGGCGCGGACGGCACATCGAGATCTAGCCGCGTCGGCCGCTAGCGCGGCATCTCCAGGTCGCGCGACTCGAGCGATCCCTTGGGTGCGCTGCGGAAGACCTCGGAACGCACCTCGTTCGCCGCCGGTGGCGGTGTGTCCACGAGGAGCGTGGTAAGCCCCATGACGACGAGGATGAGCCCGGCCTGGAATTGCAGCGTGTGCACCAGCTGCGATCGCTCGGCCGTGCGCGCCTGTCGCTCCGCGTGGCGCCGGAGGTACTCGTTGAACGCGAGGATGATGAGGACGATGGCCACCTTGCCGGCGAGCAGCCGCCCGTAGGGCGATCCGCGAATGTCGTCGAAGCCCGTGAGGTGCGTGGCCGAGCTGAACAGGCCGGTGATGAGCACCACCGACACGAGCGCTCCCGACATGCGGAAATAGCGCTCGATCATGGCGCCGAGCGGGTCCGTCCAGGGCGACGACGTGTGCGCCTTCAGGCGTCGCTCGGCGAGGATGAGGAAGAAGAAGGCGCCGAGCCATCCACCGATGCCCACGGCATGCAGTCCGTCAAAGATCGGCGCGAGCGTCAGCGTCGAGAAGGCGTCGAACGGGTGGCCCTGCAATCCGGCGCCCACGGCGAGCACCGGGACGCTGGAAAGGACCAGCCACCAGCCCACCGAGCGGTGCCTGCCCGCGAGCGCGTAGCCCGCGAGCGCGAGTATGCCGGCTGCCAACATCGCGGCCAAGCCGACGCCCCATTCAGACCTCAATACCAGTGCGGACAGGCGGTTCGCGATCGAGAAGCGATCATCCAGCAGCGATGCGACGCCCAGGGCCCGCGGACCTGCCAGGAGCAGGAGCGCGGCGGCGCTCCACGTTCCCCATTGGATGACGAGCCTGAACATCTGCCCATCCGTCGCGTCGCGCACCGGGCCCAAGGGCAGCGGCGTCCTGCGCCAGATCAGGAAATGGAACGCCGTTGCGCCCACCAGCACCACGATGGCCAGCAGCCACAGCAGCGCAATCAGTTCAGCGGCGAGCTCAAGGAAGATCTGCACACGTGGATGATCGCGGGGGAACGCGCCGCGCGCCAGTTCCCCCAGCCTCGCAGCAGGACGCAGCCTCGGCTAGCTTTCCGCCATGTCGATTGACCAGCCTGAAGCCGCGGAGACGGCCGCGCTCGTCGAGGAAATCCGCACGCTCGCTCGGCAGCGCCGCGCCGTGATCCTGGCGCATAACTACGAGCGTCCGGAGGTCCAGGACCTCGCCGATTTTGTCGGCGATTCGTTGGGACTGTCCCGCGAGGCAGCACGCACCGACGCGGAGGTCATTGTCTTCTGCGGCGTGCACTTCATGGCCGAGACGGCCGCCATCCTGTCGCCGTCCAAGGTCGTGCTCCTGCCGGACCTGGCCGCCGGATGCTCGCTGGCGGCCACCATCAATGCCGAGCAGCTGCGCGCGTGGAAGGCCGAGCATCCCGGCGCAGTCGTTGTGTCCTACGTCAATACCACCGCCGAAGTGAAGGCGGAAACCGACTACTGCTGCACCTCGGGCAACGCCGTCGAGGTCGTGAACGCGATTCCCGCCGACCGGGAGATTCTCTTCCTGCCCGACATGTTCCTTGGCGCGCACGTGCGCCGCATCACGGGTCGCACGAACATCCACGTCTGGATGGGCGAGTGCCATGTGCACGCCGGCATCGATCCAGAGAACATCCGGCTGCAACGCGTACTGCATCCGGGCGCCGAATTCCTGATTCACCCGGAGTGCGGCTGCGCGACAAGCGTCGTCGAGGCCGTCTCCGCCGGGGACGTGGATCCGCGCGGCGTGCACATCCTGTCCACCGAGGGAATGATCAAGCGTCCCGGTGAAAGCGGGGCTGACACCTTCATCGTCGCCACCGAGGTGGGCATTCTCCATCGCCTGCGGCGGGCGTATCCCGGCAAGCAGTTCTTCGCGGCCAACGAGCGGGCGTCGTGCGCCTACATGAAGGTGACCACGCTTCCGAAGGTCCGCGACGCGCTGCTGCACCTGCAGCACCGCATCACCGTTCCGGTCGACATCGCCGACCGGGCGCGACTGGCCATCGAGCGCATGGTGTCCATAGGCGGCGGGACTCCGACGCCGGCCGCCGAGGGCGTGGACCCGGGCGAATGACACCGGGTCGCGTTCCCCCGCGGCGCATTGCCGCGATGGACGCGCCGGCATTCGCCGGCGGAGAACCGGACTTTCCGCTCACCGAGGCGCAGATTGCGCGCCTCGTGAAGACGGCGCTCGACGAGGACCAGGCGGCGAACGACATCACCACGCTCGCCACTGTCCTGCCCACGCGCCGCGCGCGCGCCGCGCTCGTGGCGCGGGAGGCCGGCACGCTCTGCGGCGTCCCGCTGGCCCTTGCCGCCTTTTGCCAATGCGATGACAAGGTGGAGATTCGCGTCGACGCCGAGGACGGACACCGCGTCGAGCCCGGCACGACGGTCCTCTTCATCAACGGCCGCGCGCGGGGCATGCTCGCCGCCGAACGCACGGCGCTGAACTTCCTGCAGCGCCTGTCGGGTGTGGCGTCGCTTACCGCGCGGTTCGTGGACGTGCTGCGCGGCACGCGCGCGCGCATCGTCGACACCCGCAAGACGACCCCGGGATGGCGGCGGCTGGAGAAGTACGCGGTCCGCTGCGGCGGCGGCGCCAATCACCG
>JBAZTM010000116.1:0-9000 GCA_041661925.1 Gemmatimonadaceae bacterium | reverse complement strand
GGCGGCCCCACCTCGAGGCGTCGCCCCTTTTCCTTGAGAAAGATGCCGTGCACGGTGAGGCGGACGATCATCCCGTCCACCTCGCGAATGACTTCCGTGGCGCTCACCCATTCCTGGGTGGCGGGATCGGTGTAACCGCGCTTCAGCTTCGTGGCCATCGCTGCTCAGGTGAGGGTGGATCGACGCGCGAAAGCTAACGACCCTGCACGCGCAGCCGCACATCCACCGCCACCGCGCCCTCGCCGTCCGGGCGCACGCGCAGTGGGTTGATCTCCACCTCGGCGATGTCCGGATGCTCGGCGACGAGCTGGCCGAGGCGCAGGAGCGCGTTCATGGCGGCGGCGCGGTCGGCGGGAGGCGCGTTGCGGAAACCGCGCAGCTTGCGCCCGGCCCAGGTGCCGTCAATCATCGCGTCGGCCTCCGCGCGCGGCAGTGGCGCGAGCGCGAACGCCACATCCTTGACGCCCTCCACCTCGGTGCCGCCCGCGCCGAACATCACGAGCGCGCCGAACTGCGGGTCCTGCACGGCGCCGACGATCACCTCCTGCCCCTCCGGCAGCATGCGCTGCACGTGCACGCCGTCGAGGCGCGCGTGCGGATGCGCGTGGCGCGCGTTGGCCTGCACCGTGGCAAACCCGGCGCGCACGGCATCGGCGTCGCCGAGCCCGAGCAGCACGCCACCGACGTCCGATTTGTGCGGAATGTCGGGCGAGGCCACTTTGAGCGCGACGGGGAATCCGAGCTGCGCCGCCACCGCCACCGCGGCGTCGGGCGTCGGTGCGAGCACGATGCGCGGCAGGTCGATGCCGTAGGCGCCGAGCACGCGCGCCACGTCCTCCTGGCCGAGAAAGCCGGCGGGGGCGGCATCGAGCACCGCGCGTGCCTCCGCGGCGCGCACGTCAGTGAACACCACCGGCTCAGGCGCGGGAGCGGCGACGAACGCCGCGCGGCGCACGAGCGTGGCGAGCGCGCTCGCGGCGCGTTCGGGGAACCGGTAGTCGGGAATGCGCGCGGCGCGGAGCACTTCACTGGCGCGGCGCACAAGACTCTCACCCATCAGCGCGACGACGACCGGCTTGGCGGAGCCGCGGATGATGGGGACCATTGCCTTACATACCGATTCGGCACTGTGCGTTGGCGGCGGCGGCATGATGACCATCACGGCGCCGACCGTGTCGTCGGCGAGCAGCGCCGCCAGGCACTCGCTGTACTCGTGCGGTCCGGCGGAGGCGAGCATGTCCACGGGATTCTGCACGCTGGCTGCGGCGGGCAACACGGTGCGCATCCGCACGACGGTGGCGTCAGCGAGCGTGGCGAGCGGCAGCCCGAGCGCCTCGACGGCATCGGCCGCTACGACGCCCGGGCCGCCCGCATTGGTGAGCACCGCGATGTCGCGCCGCTGGGGCAGGGGGCACCAGGCGAGTGCGCGCGCCCAGTCAAACATCTCCTCATTGGTCTCGGCGCGAATCACGCCCGCGCGCTGGAAGGCCGCGTTGTACGCTGCCTCGTGCCCGGCGAGCGCGCCCGTGTGCGACGCCACCGCGCGCTGGCCCGCCGCGAAGCGTCCCACCTTGAGCGCGACCACCGGCTTGATGCGCGTAACGTGGCCCGCCTGCTCGATGAAGCGCCGCCCCTCGCGCACGCCTTCGAGGTAGAGCGTGAGCACGCGCGTGTGCGGGTCTTCGGCCACCGGCGCGAGCACGTCGGTCTCGCTGACGTCGGTCTGGTTGCCGAGGCTGACGAGCCGCGAGAGCCCGAAGCCCTGCCCGGTGGCCCAGTCGATGACGGCGGCGCAGATGGCGCCCGAGTGCGAGATGAACGCCACGTCGCCCGGCACCGGCGGGGGCGGCGCGAGGAAGGTGGTGTCGAGCGGAAGGTGCGTGTCGAGCAGGCCGATGCAATTGGGGCCGATGAGCCGGATCTTGAGCTCACGCGCGATGCGCCCCAGCTCGGCCTCGAGCGCGGCGCCCTCGGCGCCCACTTCACGGAAGCCGCCCGAGGCGATGATGGCGGCGCGGATGCCGCGCGCTCCGCAGGCGCGCAGCGCGTCCAGTACGATGGCAGCCGGCACGACAATGACGGCCAGGTCCACCGGATCGGGGATGTCCGCGACGCTGCGGTGCGCGGTGCGGCCCATCAGCTCGCCGCCGCGCGGATTCACCAGGTGAATGGCGCCGCGGTACCCCGACTGCGTGAGGTTGCGGGCGACGCCGAAGCCCAGCTTCACCGGGTCATGCGAGGCGCCGATGACGGCGATGCCCGTGGGCTGGAAGAACGGCTGCAGCGTGGCGTCCACGATCGGCGATCTCCGGCTGGGAGCGCACAGCGCGCGCGGGGGTGAGGAAATCTAAAGGATCGCGCGCGGTCTCACGGTGCCGGTGTCAGGACGCCGTACGCCGCTGGCGCACGGTCCAGGGGGCCCGCCCAGTAGATGCGCGCGCCGACCTGCGTGCGCAGCGTCGCGGGCACGTCGCGCAGTGGCCGCCGCGCGCCCTCGGTCTCGATCGCATACGAACTGCCGGCGATGCGCAGCATGCCGTCCACGGCCGCGATGCCGTCAACGGCGCGCACGGCGTAACGCTCAGCCGCGAACGAACACGAGACGCCGGGCATCATCGTCGCCGAGGTGAGGTCGCGCCGACCCCACAGCGTGACCTCCAGTCCCTCGAACGCCGGCGGCGCGGTCATGTGCAGCGCGCACGCGGCGCCGTCCGTTCCACGCACGACAAGCAAGGTAGTCGGGTCACTGCCGACGCGCTCGACGATGCCGCGCACCGAATCAGATGGGTAGTCGGCGCGTGTCGCGGGCGACGTTGTTCGCGTCGCCGTGGCAGCAGTGGAGCGCGCAGCGGTCGTGGATGTCGCCGCAGTATCGGCGGGAACCTCCGTGCGCCGCCCGCCAGCGGGCGAGTAGGCCGCGAGCGCGGCCGCGAGCGCCACCGCGAGCGCCACCGCGAGCGCCACCGCGAGCGTCGATGCGTGCGCCGCCTTGTTCGTCGTCGCGACCCAGGGTGCCTGCCACGCCGCTCTCATTGGATCCTCGCGATCGCGATGCGCAGCTGCGACGATGGTGTGCCGCCGGTGCTGGAGCGCAGGGTCAGCACCTGCGGGGTGGACAACGTGCCACTCAACTCGAAGTACGCGTTGGCGCCGCCGCGCACGCCCGTCTGCTGCGCCGCAAACGATCCGAACGACAGCGCCGTCGGCTGGATCGGGAAAGTGGTGTTGAAGCGTCCGACCCATGCCGGGTCGGCATTCAGCGACGCGTAGATGCTGCGCAGGTTCCACGTGCGGAACTGCAGGTCGGTGGACGGGTTCGTGAGCCCCGGATAGTCGTCACTGAAGAGCGCCAGCGTCCACTGGCCGATCAGCTGGTCCATGGGAATGCCGGCTACCGACGCCAGGTTGGTGGTGCCGGTGAGGTTCGACGAGGTCAGCGCCGTCAGGAAGGCGGCGTCCGACGCCCCGTATCGGTCCACCGCGTAGCGAATCAGCGACCAGGCCGTCTGATAGAAGACGCTTCCGGTCTGCCCGGTGGCGTCGCCGTACGGCGACCAGTTCCAGGGCTCGAGCAGTCGCGGGCGGATTTCATTGAATGAACGCCGCGCGCCGAAGCTTGGGCGGCGCAGCAGGTCATTGCTGAGGCACGTCGCGTTCGACGGATTGAAGTCGCAATACAGCCCATTGGAAGTCGCCGTGCCGTAGCCGGCGTTGCCGCCGAACGCCGTGTGGTGCAGCACCTGCCGCGCCCACACTTCCTCGGCGTGACGGGCCGTGCCCTCCTCCATCCAGCTGGTCTCGAACGGCGCGCCGTTCGACATGCGCGCCGCCATGGAGGCGATGTGCTTCACCTCATGAATCACGGTGCGCCCGATGAAGTTGTACCAGCCGCTGGGGTTGGCCGTCGACTCGAGCGACGTGCCGGTGCTCGAGGGCACGCTGCCGTAGAAGAACTCGCCGAAGTTGCTGGTGGCGCAGGTCGTGCGAGGGAACTGGTCGGCGCTCGTCACGAACGCCGCCACGTTGGAGAGCCCGTTGACGCGGCGCGTGAAGATCATGTGCACGCGACCGTCCGCGTCGGTTTGCGCGTCTCGGAGCAGCGGGTCACCAAATGTCTGGCGCACCACGTCGTACTGGTCCGCGTCGAAGACCTGCCCGAGCCGCCGGTAACGGTCGGCGAGCGCCGTGTCGTTGATGGCCAGCAATACGTTCGACGTGTCTTCCCAGATGACGGCCCGGCTGCCGGAGTACAGCGCGATCGCGGTGATGCGCGCGGTGGTGTCGGTACAGGACCCCCAGGGCCAGTACAGGACGCGCCGATCACCGACGGCGGGCGCGGCCGCGGCGGCGATTGCGGCGCGGCCGCGCACGGGAATGGTCGTGGCGCGCGCGCGCAGCTCCGTGACGCGGGCGCGCTCCCGCTCCAGGTGCTCCCAGTGCGCCGCGTCGCGCCGCGTGTCGGATGACGGTGCGGCCATCACCGCGCGCGACACGCGCAGCGGGGCGAACTGTCTCGCGGCGGCGGCGCCGACGGACGCGTTGCCGCTCAGCTCGAAGTCCACCTGCGAGTTGGCCGACGTGGATGCGCTGTACACGGAGATCAGGTAGCGCGCCGCGCCCCCTGTGGCCGGCAGCTCGTTGCAGCGGCTTGCCGTGTTCGACGATGCCACAAATGCCTGGCCGACGGCGAGGACGCGCTGGAATCCGGTCACCGTCGCCGTGACCGCGGCTCCCTCGGCACCGGCGCTCGTCACGACCACGGGCACCGTCCCGCTGGCCACGCACGGTGCGGTGGCGGTGAGCTGGGTCGTCGTGGCGGACGTGACTGTTGCGGCCACGCCCGCCACGCGGACCGTGTTTCCCGCGACGGTCGGGGCGAAGCCGGTGCCGGTAATGACGAACAAGTTTCCGGGCACAAGCGGCTGCACCGAGGCAACCATGGGCGCGGACGACGACGTTGCGCTGAAGACGACGCTTGACAGTCCCGGCGCGCTCGCCGTGAGCGTGTTGCTGCCCGTCAGGCTTCCCATCACCCAACTGCCCACCGTCGCGATTCCGGACGCGTTGCTCGTCACCGTGGTTCCGGACGCCGTGCCGCCGCCGCTCGATACCGTGAACGTGACGACAACTCCCGCGACCGGGTTGCCGAGCGCATCGTTGACGCGCACGGCGGGCGCGATCGCGACGGGCGTGCCTGCGCCGGCCGTCTGGTTGTTGCCCACCGACGCGACGAGCGCGGCGGCCGGTCCGGCGATGGCCGTCGCCGTGAAGTAGACCGTGTCCTTCACTCTCGCGGCGACTGCGAGCATCGCGTGAATGCCGGCGCCCGGTCCCAGCGTCCAGATGGTGGACGCGGTGCCATCGCTTCCGGTAGTTGTCGTCGAGGGGTTCATCGAGCCGCCGCCGATGGCGGGCGAGAAGAGAACCGCAACGCCGGCCACCGCGCTGCCCAGTCGATCGCGCAACCTCACGCGGATCGCGCCACCCAGCGCCGTGCCAACCGTCGCCGTCTGCGCATCGCCCGCGTCCTTGCTCGGCGCGCCGGGCACCTGCGCCACCGTCACGGGCACGCCGACGCTTGCGCTTCCCACGGCCACGGTGATGGTGGCGTTGCCATTCGCGACTGCCGTGACCGTCGGACTTGCGCCACCGCCCACCGAAGCCACGGTCGGCGCCGACGACGTGACGGTCGGTGCCGCGGTGGGCATGACGGCGCCGTTCTGGTCGCGCACGGTGACGGTGAACGACTCGGTCGCCCCCACGGCGTCGAAGGAGAGGCTCGACACGGACGCGGTAATCGACGTGGCGACAAGCGGCGGCGTGGCGTCCTTGCCGCACCCCGCGCCGACACCGAGGACGATCAGCGCCGCCGCACGCATCACGAGCTGCGCCGCGAAGCACACAGAACCGCGAGAGCCAGACGAGTGCGTGCGCGGTGAAAGGTTCATTCGGGGGGCAAAGGTCGGCGACTCAGGTATGATCCCGTCCGGGCGTACCCCGGGCAAGTGATGCGCGTCACGCTGCCGTACTCTGTCTCGCTCTGTCGTACTCTGTCGTACTCTGTCGTACTCTGCGCCTAGCGCAGGCCCAACAGGGCCTGCGCTAGGCGTGGCATCGCCTCCGTGATGTCTGCTTCGCTCACGGCCCCGACGCTCAGGCGGAACCAGCCGCTCTCCTCCGGCACGCCGAATGCCTGAAAGGGAACGACGCCGATCTGCGCCTCGTCGAGCATCCAGCGGCGGATGTCCTCGTTGGTCGAGAGCACGGCGCCGGTTGCGGTCCGCATTCCGAACGGGTGGATGCGCGCGGTCATGTAGATGGCACCCATCGGCGGCAGCGCTTCCACCGGAAGTCCCTGCGCGCGCATCTGCTCGAGTCCCCGGTACAATGCGTCGAGCCGTCGCTGGATGCCTGGAACGAACGTCGCGCGAAACGCATCCTGCGCGGCGACGTCTCCCAGAAAGGCGGCCGTGGCCACCTGCTCTGCGCGCGGCGCCCACGCCCCAAGGTGCCCGATGACCGTCCCCATTCGGGCAATCACATCCGCCGGCCCAACAGCCCAGCCGACCCGCAGTCCCGTGGCGGCGAACGCCTTGGAGATGCCGTCCACGAGAATGGTGTACTTCGCCATCTCGGGGACCAGCTCCGGCGGCGTCACGTGCCGCGTGGCGCCCACGCACAGCGGCCAGTAGATGTGGTCGTACATCAGGAAGAGCGGCCGCTCGATTGTGCCGTCGCGCCGCCGGTTCTCCGCGAGAATGGCGTGGCAGATCGCCGTGAGCGACTCGGATGTGATGGCCGTGCCCGACGGGTTGAGCGGCGAGTTCAGGCAGACGAGTCGGGCCCCGCGCAGCGCCGGCTCGAGCTCCGCCGCGGTGGGGAGAAAGTGGTTGGCGCTCGAACACGGCACCGGCACCCCCACCGCGCCCAGCTGATGCACGTAGTGGTTGTTGTTCCACGAGGGGAGCGGGTACACCACGCGATCGCCGGGATCCACCAGGGTCCGATAGATGCTGTAGATCACCGGACGCGCGCCGCCCGTGATCTGGACGCACTCAAGCGGATACGAGAGCCCAAGTTCACGGCGATAGTACGCCTGCACCGCCTGACGCAGCGCGAGCACACCATCGGCAGGCGGATAATTCGTTTCACCGTGCGCCAGCGCCTGCGCGATCCCGTCCCGAAGGGCGACGGGAATCGGGAACTGCGCCGGATCGAAGTCGCCGACGGTGAGGTTGCAGATCCGGGCGCCGTTGCCAGCCAGCGCGCGGATTTCGGCGGCAATTTTGAGGATCTCCGAGCCCGTGAGACCGGCCGCCATCGCGGAGACCCGTGTGACGCCGGCGGCCGCGGTGGGACCAGCGAGTGCGCTCAGGTCGATTTCGGGTCGGGGCATCGCGTCACCGGGGGCGGGGAAACTCTGAACACGGGACAACGTAAAGATAACGTGCCCACCGGATTGCACGCGCGGCGCGCGCCGCGTTTGCACTGAATGGCACGCCCGGCGCACCCGGTTCTCGTTGCGCACCGGGCGAGGGTGATCTAGACTGTGAACAGGGGCCGTCTGCGTGCGACCCCGTGGCTCCGCAGCCTGTGAGAGTGTAGGCCCCCGTCTCAGGTACGTGGCATGCAACTTCTTCTTGCTGAGCAACAGAAGACTCCGCGATCGCTGGGTGCCACGATCGTGAGCATCGCGCTGCATGTCAGCGTGATCATCCTCCTCGCCCTCAAAGGGCAGCAGGTCGTGGATGCCGTGCGCGGCTTCGTGGAGGAGTCCGTGCAGTACCTGTACCCGGTGCCGCGCGACATCGGGACGTTGCGCCCGGGTCTGGAGAGCGCCCCGGCGCCCGCGGACCTTCGGGTCTTCGGTTCGGTGACGCCGCCGTGGCGCGAGGGCCTGAGTGGCGCCGGTGGTCTCGGCATGGGAGCGCACGACGGGGCCATCTACACGCCGAGTCCGTCGGACGCCGAGACCATCGAGCCCGGCATTGGCGACAACGCGATGAGCGCCGTTGAGGTCGATTCCATCGCCATCTTCGACGCGACCAGCGCCGCGCCTGAATATCCGCAGACGATGGCACTGCGCCGGGTCGAGGGCACCGCGGTCCTCCGCTTCGTGATTGACTCCACGGGTTTGATCGACATGTCCACGGTGCGCGTGATGTCCACCACCCACTCGGCGTTTGCGCGCGCCGTGCTCGAGGCCATGCCGAAAATGAAATTCCGCCCCGCAAGCATTGCCGGGCACCCCGTCCGGCTGCTGGTGGAGCAGGCCTTCTCGTTCAAGATCCAGAAGCCGAAGAAGGCGATTTCGTAGCGACGCGGCGGTCCTCACATCACCGCGAGACTCCCGGAGGTATCCATGCAAATCCACCTCACGGACCAAGAGGCCCACGAGCTGCACGACCTGCTTCACGACTACCTGCCAGCCCTGCGGCGCGAGGTCGCGCGCACGGATGCGAAGGCGTTTCGCCATCTCCTGGTGCAGCGGCTGGATCTCGCCGAGCGCCTGCTGGTAGATCTCTCGACTGTGGTCGCGATACCCGCGGGGCGGTAACGCCCGCGACGCGTTGACGCCGGCGACGCGGTAACGCCCGCGACGCTGACGCCTGGCCCGTTGCCACTCGAAGGCCGCCCTCCGGGGCGGCCTTTGTCGCGCTACCTGACGCGCAGCCGGCTGGCTATTCTTCCGTGCATGCCAGCAATGAGTGCGGATCGTCAGAGCGGCCGGAACCACCAGGCCGATGACGCGCGCGCGTGGACCCTGGTCTTCTTCGCCTGGCTGATCGCCAGCGCGTCCACGCTCGGCGCGCTCTTCTTCGGGGAGGTCATGCGCCTCCCGCCGTGCTCGCTCTGCTGGTACCAGCGCATCTTCATGTTTCCGATGGCGCTGATCCTGCCGTTCGGGCTCTTTCCGTTCGATCGCAGCGTCGTGCGGGCCGCCTTGCCGCTCGCCGGCCTCGGCGCGCTGGTGGCGGCCTTCCACGTGCTGCTGGTGGC
>JBAZTM010000115.1:0-9014 GCA_041661925.1 Gemmatimonadaceae bacterium | reverse complement strand
CCGGGGTGTGGGCGATCGAGGAACAGATCGGACCCGCAACCTGCTGTAGCCAGGGCGCCTGCAACCCGGGATCGCCTGGCGATCTCGCCAAGGAAAGGCTACAGCTCGCCTCCGGGGCCGGCAAGCTGGTGGCAATCCTCGGGGACCGCCGCGCATCGTCCGGCGAACTCCGTTTGGCGCCGGGGCGGGAATGCGTCTTCATCGGCACCTTCTCCACCCCATACCTGAGCGGAACGATCACGCAGCATCTTGAAATCGCGCTTCGCACGGACGGCAGGATCGTCGGGACCGGGGCGCTCGTGGTTACCTCTGGCGATGGGACAACCACCCCGTCCGCGTGCTCGAGCGAAATCGCGGTGACGGACGGCCACCTCGAATGACCGACCCGGACTGCGCTGCGCATTGCCTGGATTGTCGCGCCCTGATTTCCGAGCTAAGGCATACGATCGCCGCGCTCCAAGAGCGCATTCAGACGCTAGAGCTCCTGCTTCGGCTGCGAACCATCGTCGAGCCTCCCGGGGAAGATCCGGATCCGATCTTCTGATGGCTCGGCAGTCCGCTCGCGCAGGACGCGTGCCGGGACTCCAGCTGCGATGGCATAGGGCGGAACGTCGTGGGTGACCACGGCGCCGGCTCCGATTTGGGCCCCGCGGCCGATGCGCACCCCGGGCATGATGATGGCTCCGACCCCGAGATCGCAGCCGGCCTCCAGGACCACCGGTGATAGCTCGATGTCGCCCGCCATGATGGGCCGGTCGCGGCCGGGCTCGCGGTGCCGCGAGGTCAGGATCTTGACCGCCGGGCCGATGCCCACGTCCTCCTCGATGGTGATGTCGCCGGCGGCATGCAGAAAGCACTGCTGGCCGATCCATGCTCCGGCGCCGATGCGCAGGATGCCCTCGTGGTACCCCTTCAGGATCGTCTGGTGTCCGACGTAGACATCATCTGCGATGTAGACGCGCTCGGGGTGAAAGATGAGCACGCCGTCCTCGAAGATAACCCGCCGTCCGCAGCAGGAGAGGTCGGAATTGACGAAACGGCCGGTGCCATGGCTGCGAAATGGGCGCATGTGGGGCGAGGGTAGCCTAGAATCGATGGCATGGCCTTTCCATCGACTGGGATCGTACCCGTGCCAATCCATCGCGACGGCCGCCGCGTCGAAGTCTCCCAGGGCTACGGCCCGCGCGACGACGGTTCGATGCATTCCGGCGTCGACCTGCTCTACCGGCGCCGAGCTGGCGAGCCCACGTCAGGCGCCACGGCGGCCACGGTGCGCAAACAGGATCCCGCCCGCGATGGCGGCTGGTTCATGCCTGGCGGGGTGCCGGCGTTGGCGCCGTCCGCTGGCGTCGTCACCTCGTCATCGGAATTGTTCCACCCGTCCGGCTACTCTCGGGGTTGGGGCGTGCGCGTGGACGCTGGTGGAGGGTGGGCGTGGTTCGTCAATCACATCGTCATCGGCACGCAGCGCGTTCGCCTCGGGGACTCCGTGGCGGCCGGCCAGGAGCTCGGGGAGATCGGCGGATCGAACGATGGACACGGCCTGAAACACGTTCACCTCGCGCTGTACCGGGGCGGCTCCAGCGTCGACCCGGAGCCCTACATGCGCGGCTGGGAGCACGTCCAGCGCGGTGGCGGGCTCGGGATCGTCGGGGGCGTGGCGCTGGGGATCGCTGGGGCGTGGCTACTGCGCCGGCTCGGCTAGCGCCTCAAGGACAGCGATTGCCAGGCTCGAAGCGGCCTGCAAATCCGGCTCGCCGCCTGTTGGGTAACCCATCATTTCGGACACCTGTTGCCCGGCGTGAGCCCTCTGCCGACGCCAGTGTATCCAGGCCAGGGTGGCGACGCGATCACGCACCGGAAGCGCGCGCCACATCCCGATCAGCTCGAGCTGGCGCGGCGTCACCAGCGCGCCCTGACGCCTACCAACCCATCAGCAACCCATGCCCGCCCGGACGGATCCCAGGAGTAACCCGCGCGCCCCGTGGCGAACGCCGACAGGCGGCCAACCGCCCGAGTCGCCGCCGTGATCCCGGCCCCAGCAAACCCGGTGCCGCGCTCGGCGTGCATCCCCGCCCAGAAATCGATCCTGCTGCCAACCGGCCCCGCATCGACACGATCGAGCTCGGCCGAGGCTAGCGCGGCAAAGGGCGCGGCGAGCTGCCCCCAGCGGCGGCCGTCCCGATCGTCTTGGCGTCAGCGATCGCCGTCTCGACCTTGGAGCCGAGCCAGCCGTCCAGGGCATCGATCCCGAGGATGCGCAGCAACCGCGCGAGGCCCTTCTGCCCGATGTTGGCCTTTGCGATGCCGATCGCCATCTGCTTGGCCTGGACCTTCTCGGCTTCGGTCAGCTTGCCATCCGATCGCCCGTCCTTGAGCGCTTGGACGTAGACTTGATAGACCTCGCGCACGGCGTCGCCAACCTCGCGGAGCGCGCGCTGTACGATTCCCTCGAGCCGGCCGCTCAGGTGCTTGGCCGCGAGCGCCAGCGCCGCCGTCATCAGCAGGGCGCCGAGGTAGGTCCATAGCTTGTCGCCCGTCGTCAGGCCCCAGAAAATCGCGTCTTCGGTCATGGTTTGCCTCCGTTGCATCCGTTGACTTTGAGCCAAAACAGGGTGTAAGCGCTCATCCCGGCCGAGCAAATCGCCGCCGTCTTCACCAGCTTACCACCAGGCACCCCGGCCAGGGCCAGGAAGGGGGCGATGATGATGCCGCGAATCGCCCACGCCACCGCGAAATCAAGCCAGCCGCCGGGCTCGCCGACGATCACGCTTCGGGCTGCGTGGTCGGATGGGAGGAGGCAATCACCGTAGGATCCCAGGCTCATGCGAATGGGAAATTCCTGTTGAGTGTGTTGTAGCGATCCGATTGGTAGTGCAGATCGGCCAGCAGCAGGAAGGCGGTATCCGTGCAGGTGTCGGCCACGTTCGCTCCATCCCTGAAGATCCGCATCAGGATCAGGGCGTCAGTTTCCAAGTTCGTCGCCGGGATCACGTCGCCAACTGCAACCTCGGAAATCATGTGCGTGAGGGCGGTTCCGGTCGCCGCGAGGTTCTTGTAGACGGTGGCCGTCGCTCCGAATGCGCCTTGGGCATAACCCTTCATGGCGGTCCACTCGAAACCCCAGCGCACGACGCCGGTGTTAGTCCCCGTGGTGGTCCAATGGGTGTGGGCGTACATCACCGAGCCGGGATAGTAGTCATGCCCGACGTGGTAGACCGCCCATACCTCGTTCATGGCGGTTGCCGAGAATTCATAGGCTCGGATCCCGCCCGTCAGCACCGAATAGGCCGGGTTGTTGGCGCCGGCCCCGCGCAGTTCGATTTGCGCCACCAGATCGCACCAGCCGGCCACGGGAAACGCCGTCATCCCGTTGCCGTCAGTGAGCAAGTACCCCTTGGCGCTCACGGCACCCGCCGCGTCAGCAGCTCGTCAATCTTCCCGGACACGTCCCGGATCGTGGCTTCCTGGCGCACCTGGGCGGCCTGGATCACCTTCAGGTCCCCGCCCAGTTCGGCCTGGCGAACCTCGACGGCCTGCGCCGCCGCCCGCGCCGTGTTCACGTCCTGGAGCACGCCAGCGCGAACGGATTTCACGTCCTCACCAGTCGGCAGCATCGACAGGAACCGGATCAGGGCGACGATCGCCAGGATTCCGCCGAATCCCACGGCGCCGGCCACGGCGCGCGCCCACGCGCCCCAGGGCTTCGGCGTCAACTCGTGGACGGCCCGGGTGACCGCCTCATACCGCGTGACGTTGACCTCGCGCTCTGCCGCCATGCTCTTGCTCCCGTCCGCCAGGCGCAGGCGCACGAGCCCCTGTTCGCCCTTCAGCGCGCCGATCTCGAGCGCATGCCCGTCAAGCCGCCGCTCAATCTCGGCGTGCGCGTCGGCATGACGGTCGCCGGCTTGCGGGTCGTCGCCTTGGGCGCTCATCCGATATAGTACCCGATGACAGAGACGTTGAAGACGTGGGCGCCGCCCACCGTGCCGGCGATCTGGACGTTGACGAATAGCTGCGTTCCCGCCGCCAGCATGACGCCACCGCCGGCGGCATCGAAGCCGAATGTTCTCGCCCGGTTCGCTCCGGTGAATGCCAGGGCGGTGAGCGGGACAACGTTGTCATAGGTGGCCGCGTTTGTCCCGATGCTGATTTGAGCTTGCGTCGTGTCCGGGATGGAAAGCACCTCGACTACGATCTGTCTGATCGCGAAGTACCCAAGATCGGCGTCTGTCGTGAAGATCGACGTTGCCGCCACCGCCATTCCGTTTACGGCGGCAACCGTCTTGCGCTCGAAATTCCGCTCAAGAAGCTGGCTGCCGCCGGACTTCATCGTCAACACGTTGCTGCCGGATCGCGCCGCCACTAGGCCACCGTCCGGGACATCTCATACCAGCTTGTCCCGTCATACTTCAGCTCGAGCCTGGTATCCGCCGCCGTCAGCAGGTCGACCGAGCCGGCGAGCAGGATCTTTGCCCATGTCGCCGAGGGCGCCGTGTTGTGCTTCACGGTCAACACGCCGTCGAAGATCAGCCAGACGGTGGATCCTGCCTGGCGGGGGTAGCTCGCATGGTTGGACGCAGGGAGCCCGTTCACCGTCGTGACCCCTGTGACATGGAAGGTATCCCCGTCGCGGAGCATCGGGAGATCCCCGGCGCTGGCGACGTTGGCGCCCTTGGCGCTGGCCACGGAGACGGCGGTGAGCTGGCCGTCCCATGCCATGCCGCCAAGAACAGTTGTGGTGTTGCAGATTTCCAGGATTCGGCCAGCCGTGCGAACCGCCTGCGACCGGATCGACACGTCCTCAGTCGTGCTGGCCGCGCTTCGGTTGCCGAGGATTCTGAAGCGCCGGTCAGCCCCGGATGCGTACAGCGCCGGATCGGTGCTGCTCGACCAGAAATTGCTGCCAATCGAGCAATCGAGCAGCAGTGTCATGGTTCCCACTTCGCTGATTGAGGCGATCGCGGCTCCGTATGCGGCACCTCCGATGCTCTTGAAAAACTGAAGAAATCCAGCCGCGGTAGTGGGAACGCACTGGATCCCGAAGTCCACCGTAGCATCCGCGGTGTCGTACCCGCGGAAGCGCAGCATTCCGCTTACCTGCTGCGCGGCAGGGGCTCCTGCTACGGAATGGTCGTTCGTCACCGAGAGGGCGACATTCCTGGCCGCGGCGAGTTGGGTGCCTGGATAGATGAAATCTGCCCCGCCGCCGCTCGTCAGCGAAAACCCGGTGGTGTACGCCGCCGCGTTGATCGACGACATGAAGTCGAGCTGTCCAGTGGGCGCCGCCACCCCCTGGACCGGGCGCCCGCGCAGCGCCCATCGAACGTTCATCGAAACGGCGCCGCCCGTGGCGTACCCGGCCCCGCTCAGGATCATCATCGGGCTGTACTGCTGCGCTCCCAGCGCCGCCGCCGTGCTGTTGTACAGCGCGGCCCCCGCCGTGGTCCCGGCCCCGACGCCGTCGACCGTCATCGCGAACCCGGTCAACGGGGAGAATCGCGTGTAGCCCGCCAGCGCGGCCCCGGCCCGGCGGTACTCGAAGATGATATCTGAATCCTCGGATCCGTCCGTCGCGTCCGTCCACTCGGAGCGGATTCGAATCGCATCCTCGACGTTCCCGCCCGCGTCTTCCGTCCGCAGGAGGATCCCGGTCCCCATCCCGGTTCCGCCGAACGTCGCAGCCGTCGTCAGGTGCGTCAGCGTGAGCACGTCGGTCGACGCGGTGTCGATCGCGTCCTCGACGGTGAACGATCCGGCCCCGCTCGCCGAGGTGGTGCTATTCCGTCCCGTGAACGAGATCACGTTAGCGATCCTGGCTGGCGAGGGCTTCGACCGAGGCAACCCCGGCGCCGGCCGCCTGTCGCCTGAACCACACCGAACGATCCGAGCCGGCCATCCCGATCGAGCTGGCATCGGTGGCGAGCTGCAATCGGGCGTGGACATCGACACCGTTGAACGAGATTTCGATCACGCCGGCCGTCCCCGTGTGCCGAAACGCCCAACTCTGGGGCTCGAAAGGCGCGGTGATCTGCGCCGCGGTGGGGAACGCGAGCACGGCCGTAACGACGGTATCGGCCGCTGGGAGCGCCAGGTGTTGGTTGGACATGCCGTCGATTCTACACCATGGGAGGTGTCAAGATCTCATTTGCGCTACCGCCCATGGTAGGTGTAACTTGTTCACACACCACGGAATCAAGGAGCCTCACCCAATGGGCGCACTCAGTTTGGTCGGGACCGGGCTCACGCCCAAGAACAGCACCAAGGCCGGCAACTTCATTCGCATGCGCGTTCGCGACTCGGCCGGGCCGACCTCGCCAGCAAACAGCCCGTTCCAGGGTGGCGCCTCGGGCGTCTCGCTCGTCATCACCAACGCGCAGCTTCAGGTGATGGCGCCGCGCGGCAACCTGCGCCGCCTGTTCCGCGCCGTCGATGAGGCCGTTCCGAACTCGGGACTGACTGCCGCCGCGCTGACCCAGGCCCAGGCCCGCGCCCTGCTGAACTCGCAGGACTCCTGCCCAACCACCCCGACCGTGCTTCTGTCGAACCGCACCCCGCGCTCGATCCTCACCATCGCCGGGCAGAACTACATCGGCGGCGGCCAGATCAAGCCGAACAACCGCGCGTGGTCCTGCGATGCGTCCGTCGACGCGTCCGGGCGCCCCACCGTGATCGTGCGCTGCACCTACCTCTCGGTGTCCTCGGTCGCCATCGCCTCGCCGTTCAACAGCCCGGCGGATGCGTTCCTGGATATTCGATTCGACAGCCAGTTGACTGGCCGCTGAAGTAGCCGTATTCATTACCGCCGCGCCCGGCAGCACCCGGGCGCGGCGGTTTTCCTGGGGGGGGGGCGAATCACATGGAATCGAACAACGGCAACGCGCCGTCAATCCTGTTTCTCGGGGAGCGTGACGACGCGAACCTCTGCAACCGCGCCGCCCGCGCGATCAACCTGTTGGCCGGCGCCCAGCGCGCCCGCGTCTGGACGCTGACCGCGCACCCATACGGATACCCCGAGGATCTGATCTCCGAGGAACCGCCCCCCGAGGCGCTCGGTGACTGGGACTGGATTTGCAGCACCGGCGACGGCGATTACAAGGCGCTCGCCCGCGTCATGGCGCCGTTTGACGGCAGGGTAAAAAACGTCGCCATGACGCACTCTGGCTCGGCGTACCGGGGAAACTGCAATTTTTTCAACCGCATGGATGCCGTCTTCGGAGCCTCGCTCCAGTTCATCGGCTCCGATTCGCTCCACCTGGCCGACGCGGCGATCCCAGCCGTCCCATGGTTCTCGACGTGCGACGACATCGAGCCGGCCATCGAGCCGGCCGAGTACGAGCTCGAGCGCGTCGTGGTGGCCCACAGCCCCAGCGACAGGGGCAAGAAGGGCACCGATGAGATCCTTGAGGCGCTTGAGCGCGAGCGGACCGACATCACGGAATCACGCCGGCAGTACGCCGAAGACGGGATCGAAGGCGCCCCGCCCGAGATGGTGATCGATCTGATCGAGGGCGTCCCGTTCGCCGAGGCTCGGGCCAGGCGCGCGAAGGCTCACATCCTAGTGGACCAGCTCAACCCCAAGATCGGGGGCTTCGGTGCTTCCGCAGTCGAAGCCATGGCGGCCGGGTGCGTCGTCCTCGGCGACACCAGGCACATGGCGCCCGATCTGGCCTGGGAGCGCGTGGGGCTTGTACCGCCGCCGATCATAGAAGTGCGCTCAGCCGAGGAACTAGAAGGAGAAATAGACGAGCTCTTGCGCCACGAGGGCGATTTGTACTGGGGCCGCCAGGCTTCCCTAGATTGGGCGCGCGAGTACGCCGCTCCGATCCCGTTCGCGCGCTACTTCCTGCGCATGCTCGCCGAGCACGCTCGGTGAGGTTCGCGCTCATCGGAGCGGCCGGCTTCGTGGCCACGCGGCACATGAGGGCGATCCGTGAACTGGGGCACCAGCTCGTTGCCGCGCTCGATCCTCACGACTCGGTTGGGATCCTCGATTCACTGGCGCCAGGGTGCCGGTTTTTCCCAGAACCCGAGCGATTTTCTCGCCACCTGGACAAGCTTCGCCGCTCTGGCCAAGGCGTCGACTACGTCAGCGTGTGCAGCCCGAACTACCTGCACGACGCGCATTGCAGGCTGGCGATGCGGGCCGGCGCCGACGTGATCTGCGAAAAGCCGCTCGTGCTCAGCCCGTGGAACCTGGACGCGCTCGCAGAGCTTGAGCACGAGACAGGGCGTCGGGTGTGGACGGTGCTGCAGCTTCGCGTGAATCCGGCGCTGATTGCCCTGCGCGAGAAGCTCCGCACCGGCCCCCGAGGTGACGCCTCGCTGTACTACTCGACGCCGCGCGGACCCTGGTACGGCTCGAGCTGGAAGGGCGACGAGGCGCGATCGGGCGGGGTGCTCGCCAACGTCGGTGTCCACCTCTTCGACCTTCTGCTCTGGCTGTACGGCCCCGCGCGAACCGCACAGCTCACGTCATTCTCCCCGACACAGGCAAGCGGAGTGCTCCAGCACGATGGCATGGTGTCCGAGTGGCTCCTGTCGCTGGACGGCGCCGAATCGAAAAGGATGCTCACCATGCCAGACGGATGCCAGGACCTATCGGACGGCTTCAAGGACGCTCACACGGTGGTTTACGCCGAGACGCTGGCCGGGCGCGGCTTCGGGATCGAGGATGCGCGGCCGGCGGTAGATCTCGTGCATGCGCTTCGCTCGCAGCGGGGGCGGCTATGAGACTGATACTGCCGACTCGCGTCACGCTCGACCTGACACGCGATGGAGCGCGCTCAACCATGCGCTACGTCGAAAGCTTCAAGACGCTAGCCGAACTGCTGGTGACGTCCGCCGTGGCCAGGCGATGATCTCGCCGTTCGTATGGGTGGTGCTTCCGACGACGCGCGCCCGCGTCCCGTACCTGGCCCGGGCGCTGGCGAACTGGCAACGGCAGCGGTACGCGAATTTCCGCGTCCTCGTGCTGGACACGTCAGGGGACCGTTCCGACACACTGCGCAGCG
>JBAZTM010000114.1:0-9024 GCA_041661925.1 Gemmatimonadaceae bacterium | reverse complement strand
GAGTTCGAGGAGCGCGCTGTTGATCTCCGAAAGCTGGGCGCGGCTCTCGGAGCGAAACAGGTCAGCGTATCGACGGGGGTCCACGCCGCGGCTCGGGTTGGCTGCTCGGCCCGTCAGCCGAGCACGCGCCGCACGGCCTCCAGCACGCGACTCGGCTGGAAAGGCTTGACGACGAAGTCCTTGGCGCCGGCCTGAATCGCCTCGACCACCAGCGCCTGCTGTCCCATCGCCGAACACATCAGCACGCGCGCGCCCGGATCGAACGCGGTGATGGCGCGCACGGCGTCTATTCCGCCCATGTCCGGCATCACGATGTCCATCGTGACGATATCAGGCTTGAGCTGCTTGTACTTCTCCACGGCCTGCGTGCCCGTGTCGGCCTCGCCCACCACCTCGAAGCCGGCGCGGCGGAGGATGTCACCCACCATCGTCCGCATGAAGATCGCGTCGTCGCAAATGAGCACCGTCGGCACAGAAAGACCCCCGCTGCGAGAAGACGACCAGCCATTGCCGTGCGAGCGCCCATAGAGCCTTAGCGGGCAGGCCCACCGGCGCCTACCCGCATTGAACTTCCCTAGCGTCGCGCCGCGCCCTCAGCGATCGGCTCTATAGAAGCCAAAGTACTCCAGGGGGTTCGGCGAGGCAATCAAATCGGGGAGTTCGGCCACGGTCTGGAGGCAAGTGCGGAGCGCCTCCGGCAGCGGCGAGCGGAACTCCAGCGCGTCGCCCGACACCGGATGACTGAACGCGAGCCAGGCCGCGTGCAGGAAGTGCCGCTGCGGCGGAAGGCCCACCACCTTTCGCGCGCCGCCGCCGCCGTAGTTGTCATCGCCCACGATGGGATGCCCGATGGACGCGAGGTGCACGCGGATCTGGTGCGTACGGCCGCTGTGCAGGTGGCAACGCAGCAGATCCGTGGAGTCGAATCGCGCGAGCCGCACGAAGTCCGTGCGCGCCGGGCGTCCGTTGGCGATGACCGCCATGCGCACGCGATCATTGGGGTCGCGTCCGATGGGCCGGTCCACCGTGGTCGTGTCGTCCCCGAGGTGCCCCCAGCACAGTGCCGCATAACGGCGCAGCACGCGCCGTTCGGCGATGGCCTTGCTTAGCACGCGCAGCGCCTGGTCGGTCTTGGCCACCACCATGAGCCCCGACGTGTCCTTGTCGAGGCGGTGCACGAGCCCCGCACGCTCCTCGGCGGCGCCTTCGGCGAGCCCCTGTCCGCGCCCCTTGAGCGCGTTGACCAGCGTCCCCGTCCAGTTGCCCGGAGCCGGGTGCACTACCATGCCCGCGGCCTTGTCCACCACGATCAGGTGTTCGTCCTCGAAGACCACCGACACCGGGAGTTGCTCGGGCAGGACCTCGCGCCCCGGCGGCGGCGGGACATCCACGCTCACGCGGGCACCGCGTACGGCGCGGAAGCTCGCTTTTTCGCGCGTTCCGTCCACGAGCACGTGCCCGTTGGCCACGAGCGTTGCGGCCTGGCTGCGCGAGAGGTCGAGTCGCTGCGAGATCAGGAGGTCGAGGCGCGGCGCGCCGTCATCCTGGACGGTGAACTCGTGGTGTGCGCCCGCCGCGGCGGAGCCGGACACTGCGCCGCTAACCGGTGGTGCTGCTGGGCGGCTGATCCGTCACCGCCTGCATGTTCGCCTGCACCGTCGCCGGCGCTTCGTCCGCACTCCACAGCACCCAGCCGAGCAGGATCGCCCCGCTCGTCACGGCGATGTCCGCCAGGTTGAACGTGGGCCAGCGCCACGCGCCGATGCCGATGTCAATGAAATCCACCACGCCACGCGCCGACTTGAGGCGGTCGAGCAAGTTGCCCATCGCGCCGCCGGCCACGAGCGCCAGCGCGAGCGTGCGCAGGCGGTGCGCCAGGGGCGTGTCGAGGTACAGCCGCCAGAGCACTGTGAGTGCAACGAGCGTGAGCACGACGAAGATCCAGCGCGACTGCGCGCCAAGATGCAGCCCGAACGCCGCCCCGGGATTGTAGACCAGCGTCAGGCGCACGCCGTCGCCAATCAGTGGGCGCGGCAGGTACGCCGACGTCAGTCGGTCCACGGCAAGGAGTTTGGTGAAGGCGTCCGCGAGCAGCACGCTCGCGGCGACGCCCCAGAACATGCCCGGCTTACTTCTTGGCATCTTCCTCGCGCTGCTTGCAGTCGAAGCAGAAGCGCGCGTGCGGCAGGGCTTCCAGTCGCTCGACCGCGATTTCACCGCTGCAATACTGGCACTGCCCAAAGGTTTCCGGGCTCTTGTAGAGGCGGCGCAGGGCCTGGTTCACGTGCCACAGGTAGCGTCCCTCCTTCGACGCGAACAGGAACGCCTTCTCGCGCTCCATGGCGTCGGTGCCCTGGTCGGCCATGTGAAACGAGTAGCTCGACAGGTCGCCGTCGGCGCCCTGCTGCGTGTTGCTCAGCGTCTCATCCCACTGGCCGAGTTCCTTGAGTACCCGCTTCCGCTCGTCGAGCAGGAGCTTCAGGAACACTTGCAGCTGCTTCTTGTTGTGCGGCTTGAACTTCTTCTCACCGCCGGTCTGAGGCGCCATCGTCAGGATACCTTCTGGAGAGCGAGGGATGCGGCCACGCCGTCGAGATCGACGGACGTGCCAGTGGGGAATTTAGCGTCTGACGCATCGGAGAGGTGCAACTGCACCGTCAGCGTCTCGTCACAGATCCAGCCGCGATGGGCGTCCACCGCGTCGTGCAGCGCGGGCGGCCCGGCCACCCACAGCGTAATACGGTCGCTGACGTTCAGCCCCGACTCCTTGCGGAAGCGCTGCACGCGGCTGACCAGCTCGCGCGCGAGCCCTTCCCGCTTCAGCTCGTCCGTGAGCGTCGGGTCGATGGCCGCAAAGCGCATGCCGTCCTGCGACACGACGAGCGACCCGCTCGCCTTGCGCACCACGGTCAGGTCGTCGGCGTCCAGCGGGTGCGAGTGCCCGCCGACCGTGAGGTGCACCGGTTCGCCGCGCTCGAACGCGAGCAGCGTGGCGCTGTGCAGGCCCTGCACCGCCTTGGCGGCCTGCGGCGTCTCCTTGCCCCACTTCTTGCCGAGCGCGCGGAAGTTGGCCTTGGCCTCGAGCGCCACCAGCGAATCCGCCGAGCCGAGGAACTCCACCGCCTTGATGTTGAGCTCGGTGACGAGGAGCGGCACGAGCTGGTCGAGCAGCGCCTGCGGCGCCGAACCGCCCGACACGCAGACGAGGCGCGACAACGGCTGCCGCACCTTGATACCGGCCTCCTCGCGCGCCGCGCGCCCGAGCGTGGCCAGCGCGCGCACCTCAGCCATCGCCGCTTCGAGCGCCGTGTCCCGCGCCGGCGCGGCGGCCCGCGTGAAGTCGGCAAGGTGCACTGACGAGCCGGTGAGCGAGCGATGGATCCAGTCGCTCACGAACGGCGCGAACGGCGCCAGCAGGCGCGACACCACCGTGAGCACCTCATGCAGCGTGGCGAACGCCGCGCGGTTGTCGGCGCCATCCACCTCGTAGAAGCGCGCGCGCGACAGGCGCACATACCAGTTGGCTACGTCCTCGGTGACGAACTCCATCAGCGCGCGCGACGCCGCCGTGGCGTCGAAGCGCTGCAACTCGGCGTCCACCGCCGTTTCCACGGTGCTGAGCCGCGAGAGGATCCAGCGGTCGAGCAGCGGCCGGTCGGCGACCGTCGGGTCGGCCGCCGACGGCTCCCACCCGAAGTTCGCGTACTGCGCAAAGATGCCGCTGTAGATGTTCTTCAGCGTCACGAGGAACCGGCCCGCCGTCTCGCGGATGACCTGCTCGTCGAAGCGGCGCGGCACCCAGATCTGGCTCGATGCCACAACGGACAGTCGCACCGCGTCGGCGCCGAGGCGCTCGATGACCTTCCACGGATCCACGGTATTGCCGCGCGTTTTCGACATCTTCTGGCCGCTCGCGTCCAGCAGGAGGTCGTTCACCACCACCGCGCGATACGGCTCGGCGACACCCGCAGGCAGGAAGTGCCCGCCGGTCTTGTGTTCGTCCACCGCGTACGCGTCGACGTCGCGCGGCGCGGCCGCCGCACGGGGCCGGGCGGCCGCCTGCTCCCGTCTCCCGTCTCCCGCCTTCCGTCCGCCTTCCGGATGCAAGGCATCACCGAGTCCCGTCGCGATCGCGAGCAGCGAGTAGAACCAGCCGCGCGTCTGGTCCAGGCCCTCGGCGATAAAGTCGCCCGGATACTGCCGCGCGAATTCCTCACGGTTCTCAAACGGATAGTGCCACTGCGCGAACGGCATCGACCCCGAATCGAACCACGTGTCGATCACCTCGGACACGCGGCGCATCGTCCCGTCGCATTCGTTGCACGCCCACGTGTAGCCATCGATGTGCGGCTTGTGCGGGTCAAAGTCCGCGCCGAGCGCATGTCCCGTCTGCACGGCGAGGTGCGCGAAGCTCCCGATCACTTCGCGATGCGACGGGTCGGCGTCACAAACCCAAATCGGGAGCGGCGTCCCCCAGAAGCGGTCGCGCGAGATGGCCCAGTCAATGTTGTTTTCGAGCCAGCCGCCAAACCGCCCGGCGCCCACCTCGGCCGGGTTCCAATTGACCTGGCGGTTGCGCTCGATCATTGCGTCGCGGAACGCGGTCGTGCGCACGAACCACGACGACCGCGCGTAGTACAGCAGCGGCGTCTTGCAGCGCCAGCAATGGGGATAGCTGTGCGTGATGCGCCCGTCCTTGAACAGCACGCCGCGCCGCTTGAGTTCCTCGATGATCACAGGGTCGGCGGCCTTCACGAACTTCCCGCCCACGAGCGGCATCTCCTCCGGAAACTCGCCGCGCGCGTTGACCGGCTGGATGAACGCCAGGTCGAATTGCTGGCCGGCCTGGTAGTCGTCGGCGCCAAAGGCGGGCGCCAGGTGCACCACGCCCGTACCGTCGTCGGCCGACACGAAGCCCGTGTTCACGATGATCTCGCGCGCGCCATCGCCGAACGCCACCCAGTCGAGCGGGCGCTGATAGCGCGCGCCGGCGAGCGCCGTACCCGGGAAGGTGGAGACCACGTCCCAGCGGTCCTGCCAGTCGGAGCCCATCACCGCTGGCACGCGCGACTCGGCGAGGATCAGGTTGAACTCCGCACCCTTCTTGCGGCGGATCTCGGCGTACGTCAGGTCGGGGCTCACTGCCAGCGCGGCGTTGGATACGAGCGTCCACGGCGTCGTCGTCCACACCAGGATGCGGCGCTCCACGGCCGCGCCGGGTTCTCGCAGCGGCAGCTGCAGGTAGACCGACGGATCCTCGACGTCCTCATAGCCCTGCGCCACTTCGTGGCTCGACAGCGCCGTGCCGCAGCGCGGGCAGTACGGAAGGATCTTGTGGCCCTGGTACAGCAGCTCCTTGGCGTGCAGCATCGAGAGCGCCCACCAGACGCTCTCGATATACGAGTTGTGGTACGTGACGTACGCGTGCTCGTAGTCGAGCCAGAAGGCGATGCGGTTGGAGAGCTTCTCCCAGTCCTCGCGATAGCGGAAGACGCTCTCGCGGCAGAGCCGGTTGAACTCGCCGACGCCGACGCGCTCGATGTCCTGCTTGCCGCTGATGCCGAGCGCCTTCTCGACCTCGATCTCCACGGGGAGGCCGTGCGTGTCCCATCCCGCCTTGCGGTCCACGCGGAAGCCCTTCATGGCGCGGTGGCGGCAGAAGAGGTCCTTGATGGTGCGGGCAAAGACGTGGTGGATGCCGGGCTTGCCGTTGGCCGTTGGCGGCCCCTCGAAGAAGACCCAGCGCGGCGCGTCGGCGCGCGCGGCGAGCGACGTCTCGAAGAGCTTCTCGTCGCGCCAGCGCTCGAGCAGTTCGCGCTCGACCTCGTCCGCCGGTCGATCAGTCGGCAGCGGCGCAAATCGGACGGCGGTCACAGGCGCTCCAGGACGCCGCGGACCAGCGTCTCGAGATGAGGTTCGGCGGCGCCGGCGGTGGCGATGATCCGCTCGAGGTTCGCCGGCTCGAGCGCGTCGGGCAGGCACTGGTCGGTGATGATCGAGAGTCCCAGTACGCGCATGCCCGACTGCACGGCGACGATCACCTCGGGCACCGTGCTCATGCCCACCACGTCGGCGCCGAGCGCGCGCAGCATACGGTACTCGGCACGGGTCTCCAGGTTCGGCCCCGACACCGCCACATAGACGCCCTCGCGCAGCGTGATGCCGCGCTCGGCCGCCACCTGGCGCGCCGCGGCGCGCAGCGTCGCGTCGTACGGCGCGCTCATGTCGGGAAACCGGTCGCCGAACGCGGTGTCGTGCGGCCCGATCAGCGGATTGTCGCCGAGCAGGTTGATGTGGTCGCTGATCAGCATCAGGTCACCGGGCGCCCAGAGCGGGTGCATGCCGCCGCAGGCGTTGGATGCGATGAGCGTCGTGGCGCCCAGCGCGCGCAACACGCGCACCGGAAAGGTGACCTGCTGCAGCGAGTAGCCCTCGTAGCGGTGGAACCGTCCCTGCATCGCCATGACGCGGCGTCCGGCGAGCGTGCCCACCAGGAGGCGGCCCGCATGCGACTCCACGGTGGAGAGCGGAAAGCCCGGGATCTCGCTGTACGGAATGGCGCATTCAACGGTGATGGCCTTGCCGATCCCGCCGAGGCCAGTGCCGAGGATGAGCGCCGCCTCCGGCACGAGCGCCGTGCGCGCCCGCACGGCGGCGGCCGCCGCGTCAACGGCGGCGGCGGCATGAGCGTGCTCGGAACCGGGAAAACAAACGGACATGGGCTTGGCTACTTCGCCTCGTCCCCTTCGTTGCCACCTTCGTCCAGCCAGCTCGGCGCCTTCTCCTTGTGGCCGCTTCCCATCCCTTCCACTTTGGCGGGCCGGTCGGGGGCGGGCGCCTCTTCTGCGATCCGCAGCTCGCTCGTCTGCCGCTCGGTGAAGGCGCGCCACTGCGCCAGGTACGACTTGCGCGCGCGCTCCAGTGCGTCCACCTGCTCCTCGAGGCGCCGCACGGCGCGCCGCGATTCCTCGACGAGCTTCTCACCCTCGGCGCGCGCCTCGCGCAGGATCAGCTGCGCCTCGCGCTCGGCCTGCTCGCGTGTCTCGGCGCGCAGCTGCTGCGCGGTGATGAGGGCGTCATTGAGCGCCTTGTCGCGCTCGCGGAACGCGCGCAGCTGCTCGTGGAAGCCCTTGGCCTTCGCCTCGAGCTCCGAGTTGGCGCGCGTCAGCCGCTCCAGTTCCTCCGCCACCTGGTCGCGGAACTGGTCCACCCGTGTCTTGTCGTAGCCGCGCAGCGCCGACCCGAAGTCGTAGCGTCGCACGTCAACCGGCGTGAGATGAAAGACATCGTCGCTCATCAGTGCCTCTCCCCGAACAGGACCGTTCCCAGCCGCACCATCGTGGCGCCTTCCTCGACCGCGATCTCGAAATCTCCCGACATGCCCATCGACAGCTCAGTCGCCGGATGCCCGGCGGCGCGCAGCGCCGCCCGAGCCTCGCGCGCCCCGGCAAAGACCCGCCGCAGCATCGCCTCGTCCGCGTCGAACGGCGCCATGGTCATGGCCCCGATCACGCGAATGCCGTTCAACCTCGCCAGCCGTTCTGCTTCGCGCGCCACGTCCGCCAACTCGTGGCCGCCTTTCGACGCTTCACCCACCACGTTCACCTGCACCAGCGTGTCCACCGGCCGGCCGCGCCGCTGCCCGAACTCGTCCACTGCATCGGCGAGACGACTGCTGTCGAGTGCGTGCAGCAGGAAGAAATGGTCGAGCGCCTTCACCTTGTTGCGCTGCAGATGCCCAATGAGGTGCCAACGCACCGGCACCCCCACCGCCGCCTGCTTGTCCAGCGCTTCCTGCACCCGATTCTCGCCAACGTCCTCGATGCCACAGGCCTGAACGGCCGCGACGGCCTCGGGCCCGTGCGTTTTCGTCACCGCGACGAGCCGCACCGCCTGGCCATGCCCGCCCCGGCGCACGGCTTCCGCAATGCGGCCCCTGGCCTCGGCCACGCGTTCAACCAAGTCCTGCATAGCCTTGAAAAATAGAGGGGTTGGCGGGGGTAGCGATAGTCTCGCAGGATTTGGGATTGTGAGATCGGATTGGGATTCGCGATCAGGATTGCGATGGGGATTCGGGATCGGGATGGCGATGGCCCGGCATCCGAGGGACGCCGGGCCATCCGAACTCCCAATCACGCATCAAAATCGCCCATCCCAATCGCGGATCCCAATCCGAGCTCCCAATCCCCAATCAGCCGTTACGCCGGCTGAACCTCCGGTCCCCCCATCAGCGGCGGCACAACCTTGGCGTCGCTCGGCACGGGGGCCGGCACCGCCGGCGCCATCAGCGACGGGTTGCCGGGCGGAATGCGCGGCGGCAGCGTGACGCCGTCCACCAGCATCTTGATGTCTTCGCGCGTCAGCGTCTCGCGGTCGAGCAGCGCCATGGCGAGCGTATCGAGCAGGGCACGGTTCTCCGTGAGCACGACGCGCGCCTTCTCGTACGACTCGTGCACGACGCGCGACACTTCCTCGTCCACGAGCTGCGCGGTGCGCTCGGACACTTCGCGGCGGCTCATCAGCTGTGCGCCGAGGAAGAGCTCCTGCTCGTTGTCGCCCACGAGGATCGGCCCGATCTTGTCGGACAACCCCCACTGCGACACGTAGCGGCGGGCCAGCGCGGTCGCCATCTGAATGTCGCTCGCCGCGCCCGTCGTGACGCGCTCGCGCCCGAAGACCAGCTCCTCCGCAACGCGGCCGCCGTACGCCATCACCAGGCGCGCGTCGAGCTGCTGGCGGCTGATGGACACGCGATCGTCCTCGGCCACCGTGAACGCCACGCCCAGCGTGCGCCCGCGCGGCACGATGGTCACCTTGTGCAGCGGGTCGGTGCCCTTGACCTTGATCGCACACACCGCGTGCCCTGCCTCGTGGTACGCCGTCTGCTTGCGCTCCTCGTCCTTCATGACGAGCGACTTGCGCTCCGCGCCCAGCTGCACGCGGTCCTTGGCCTCTTCAAGGTCCACCATGTAGACCTTGTCGTGGTTGCGGCGCGCCGCCAGCAGCGCGCCTTCGTTGACGAGG
>JBAZTM010000113.1:0-9080 GCA_041661925.1 Gemmatimonadaceae bacterium | reverse complement strand
CCGGCTTGCTCTCCTCGGAGCGGAGATGCCGCACGAAGTCGTAGATGGGCTTCTCGATCGGCACGCGCGAGCCGAGCTGGTCGAGGTGCGTCACCATCAGGTCCATATCGAACGCGTCGGGATGGTCCCAGTTGACCTTGCGGCGCTCGTCGAGCGTCAGCTGCTCGAAGTTGCGGTAGTAGGCGTCCATGTCGAGAAACGCCACCGACGCCGGCATGGCCTCCGCGATCCGTTTCGCGACGGTTGACTTGCCCGAACCGGTGCCGCCCGCAATGCCGATGATGAGAGGCTTCATGAAGATAGGAGTCCGAGTACAGGATGCCCGAACGGACGCGCCACAGACAGGGGGGCCGGTGTCACAGAATTGTATCGGTGCGGCGCGCGATGAGCCAACGCTGCCTCTGCAAGCCGCGCGCCGCTGGCATCGATGCCGACCGCTCCCCTCTGGGCAGGCGACCCTATAGTTTTGTTCCATGTTGCCATTGACCCGCGCGGCGCTCCTCGCGAGCGCCGTTATCGTCTTCGCCCCGAGCGCCGTCCGTGCCCAGGGCATCCCCGTGGACCTCGTCGTTGCGACGACGACCGACGTGCACGGGCGCCTGCGCGCCTGGGACTACTTCGCCGACTCGTCCGAGTCCACCCGCGGGCTCGCCCGGCTGGCGACGGCCGTGGATTCGCTGCGCCGCGTGCATCCCGGGCGTGTCATCCTGCTGGATGGCGGCGACCTGCTGCAGGGCAACCCGATGACCTACGTGGCGTCGCGCACACCCGCCATGCCGCATCCGGTGATGGCGGCGATGAACGCCATGCAATACGACGCGGCGGCCGTCGGCAACCACGAGTTCAACTACGGTGTGCCGTTCCTCGAACAGGCCGTCGCGCAGGCGCGATTCCCCTTCCTGGCCGCCAATGCGCGCCGCCTCGACGGCTCCCGCGCCTTCCCGGCTTTCGTGATGATCGAACGCGCCGGCGTGAAGGTCGGGATCGTCGGCGCGACCAATCCCGGCGTGAATATCTGGGACCGCGGCAACCTCCGCGGCCGCATGACGGTGACCGACATCGCGCCCGCCGTGCGCATTGCCGTGGATTCTGTCCGCGCGGCGGGGGCCGAGCTCGTGGTGGCCGTATTGCACACCGGAATCGGTGGCCCCCCGAGCTTCGACACAGCCGGCGTCGGCAATGAAAACGTGGCCGGCGATGTGGCGCGGCAGGTGCCCGGCATTGACCTCATCATCTACGGCCACTCGCATCGTGAGGTCGCCGACACGACGATCAACGGCGTCATGCTCATGCAGCCGCGGCAGTGGGCGGGAAGTCTCGCCGTGGCCACCATTCGCCTGCAGAATCGCGGCGCCTCGTGGCACGTGATCGAAAAGCGCGGCGAGCTGGTGCGCGCCCGTGGCCACGACGAGTCTCCTGCCGTGGTGCAGGCGGTCGCGGCGCAGCACGAGGCGGCGCGCGCGGCCACCAACCGCGCCATCGGCACGACGACCGCCGCCTGGCGCTCCGACTCGGCGCGCACGCACGACACGCCGCTCGTGGACTTCGTGCTCGACGTCGAGCGCCGCGTCTTCGGCGCTGACCTGGCGTCGACGTCGGCGTTCGACCTCGGAGCCACTCTCGGCCCGCAGAAGATCACGGTGGCGCAGTTGGCACGGCTGTACCCGTACGAGAACACGCTGCAGCTCGTGAAGATCAGCGGCGCCACACTGCGCGCGTACCTCGAGCAGAGCGCCCGCTATTTCGTGGTGCGCCCCGGCGCCGAGCCGACCGTGGCGACTGACCCCGACATTCCCGGCTACAACTTCGACATCATCGGCGGCGCGGAGTACGTGATTGACCTGTCGCGGCCGATGGGCGATCGCATCACCGGCCTGCGCGTGCGCGGCCGTGCGGTGGCACCCGCCGATTCGTTCACGCTGGCAGTGAACAACTATCGCGCGGGCGGCGGCGGTGGATACGGCATGCTGCGCGGCGCGCCCGTGTTGCGCGACACGCAGGTCGAGATCCGCGACCTCCTCATCGCCGAGATCGAGCGTCGAGGCGCGATCGAGCCGGCCAGGTTCACCGATCGACACTGGCGCATCGAGCCGGCGGCGTATGCGGCGGCCGCGTATCGGGCGCTCCATCGGCAGGGCATGTGGTCTCCCGCGACACCGGCTGCCGGCTCGCGCCCCACCACGCTGCGCATCATCAGCATCAACGATTTCCACGGTGCGCTCGAGCCGCGCCCCGAAGGCAATCAGGGAAACCGCGGTGGAGCCGCGTACGTGGCGCAGGCCATCCGCAGCGCGCAGCAGGAGTGCGGCGACCGGTGCGCCACCGTGCTCATCGACGGCGGCGACATGTTCCAGGGAACCGCGGCCTCCAACCTCGCCTTTGGCCGGCCGGTGGTGCAGTTCCACAACACGCTCGGCTTCGCCGCCGGCGCGCTCGGCAATCACGAGTTCGACTGGGGCCAGGACTCCCTGCGCGCCCGCCTGAGGGAACTGCACCATGCTGTGCTCGGCGCCAACGTGACCTACGCCGATGGGCGCGCGGTGCCGTGGATTCGCGCCGACACCATCGTGGTGCGCAACGGCATCCGCATCGGCATCGTCGGCGTCGCGTCGGTACTGACCCCGCGTACGACCATGGCATCCAATGTCGTCGGCCTCAAGTTCCTGCCGGCCGCGCCGGTCATTGACGAGCACGTGCGTTCGCTCCGCAAGCGCGGAGCGACGGTGGTGATTGTGGCCGCGCACGACGGTGCCTTCTGCAACGGGCGCGGTGACGCGCAGACGTGCGGTGGCGAAGTGCTCGAGATCGCGCAGGGCCTCACCGAAAAGGTGGACGCAATCGTCAGCGGGCACACGCATTCGATGCTGAACACGGCGGTGCGAGGCGTGCCAGTGGTGCAGGCGCGCTCGAGCGGTCGCGCCATCGCCATCGTGGATCTCCCCCTGGGCCCGGACGGCGCGGTGGCCGGGCGCGCGAACGCGTGGGTGCGCGACGTGAACAGCGACAGCTTGCCGGCCGACCCCGAGGTCGCGGCGCTGGTGCGCGACGCCACGGCAGGCATCGCCTCGCGCGTGAATCAGGCGGTCGGCCAGCTGCGCGCGCCGCTCCTGCGTCGCGGCGACGAGTACGCGCTTGGTCACCTCATCGCCGACGCGCAGCGCGCGGCCGGACAGGCGGATTTTGCCGTGATGAACAACGGCGGCATTCGCGCCGACGTGCAGCCGGGCAGCGTGACCTACGGCGCGCTCTTCGAGGTCCAGCCGTTCGGCAACGTGCTCTATCGCGTCACGGTGCGCGGCGACGCGCTGCGCGCCTATTTCGAGCGGATGTATGACGGCCGCCGATCACCGCGCGTGCACGTGAGCGGCATCACGCTCACCTGGGACAACACCAGGCCTGCGGGCCAGCGTCTCGTTGGCGCGCGCCTGCCGAACGGCGACGCGCTTGATGACGCGCGCGAGTATCGCATGGTGCTCAGCGACTTCATGCTGACGGGCGGCGACGGCCTTGGGCTCGGCGATGCGGCGCGCCTCGTGGAGAGGCTCAACCTCCAGGACCTCGACGCGCTCATTTCGTATGTTCGCGGCATGCCCGGCGGCGTGATCACCGCCGACGAGACGCCGCGCCTCAACTATCCCCGTCCATGACCGAACCCGTCACCGTCTTTGTGAATGCGCGCGCCGTGCAGGTGCCGCCGGGTGCCACCGTGCTCGACGCGGTGCGCGCCTTTGACCCCGCCGAAGGCGACGCGTTTGCCGCTGGCACGCGCGGCGTCACGGACAGCCGCGGGCTCCCCGTCGCACCCACCGGCCCCGTGCATGGCGGCGCGATCTTCCGCCTCGTTTCCGCGCGCGCCGCCCGGGTTGAGGGCGCCGAGTGACCGTCGCCACGTCCGACCTGCTGCGCCGGCTCCCGAAGACGGAGCTGCACTGTCATCTCGATGGATGCGTGCGTCCGGCGACGCTGCTCGAACTGGCCGCCGAATACGACAAGCCGATGCCAGCCGACGACGCCGAGGCGCTGGCCGGATACATGCTGGTGGATGACGCGGAGAGTCTCGAGGACTACCTCGAACGCTTCTCGGTGACGCTCTCCGTGATGCAGACCAGCGAGGCGCTCGAACGCGTCACGTATGAGCTCGCGGAAGACGCGGCGCGCGAAGGCGTGCGCTATCTCGAGACACGGTACGCGCCGGTGCTGAATGTGCGCGGCGGGCTTTCGCTGGAAGAGGCCGTCGAGGCGCCGCTGCGCGGGCTCGCCCGCGCGCACCAGGAGCATGGCATTGTCGGCCGTGTCATCATCTGCGCCATCCGCAACATGGCCCCCGAGGTGTCGCTCGAGCTCGCCAAGCTGGCAGTGGCCTTCCGGAGCCGCGGCGTCGTGGGCTTCGACCTCGCGGGGGGCGAGGCCGGCAATCCGGCGAGCCGCCACAAGGACGCGTTCGACTACGCCCGCGAGCACGACCTCCCGTGCACGTGCCATGCCGGTGAAGGGGACGGCCCCGACTCCGTGCGCGACGCCGTGCACCGCTGCTGCGCCTGCCGCATCGGCCATGGCACGCGCCTTATCGAGGACGAGTCGCTCACGCAGTACGTCGCCGACCGCCAGATCACAATCGAGTGCTGCCTGACGAGCAACGTGCAGACGCGCGCCACTCCGTCGCTGGATGCGCATCCGTTGCGCGCCTATTACGACCGCGGCCTCAATGTGGTGCTCAGTACTGACAACCGGCTGATGAGCGGCGTGACGCTGGTGGACGAGTACCAGAAGGCGGCCCAGCACCTCGGCTTCAGCTTTGAGGAACTGGCGGCCGTGGCACGCAACGGCTTCACCAGCGCGTTCCTGCACGAGCACGAGCGCCGCGCGCTGCTGGCGTCAGTGGACACGGACATTGCATCGCTGCTGGCGGAGGTGCGGAAGTGACCGGACAACCCGCTCGGACGCACGGGGCCGCCGACGCCCGCGCTGCCGCAGACGTCGTGCGCGCGCGGCTCGGCGTCGAGTCGCCGGCCTGCGCCATCATCCTGGGCTCAGGACTCGGCGGTCTTGCCGACCGCATCGACAATGCGCGGCGGCTGTCGTACGCCGACATCCCCGGCTTTCACGCCACGCACGTTGTTGGACACAAGGGACAGCTGATCGCCGGCACGCTGGGCGGCCGCGAGGTGATCGCGCTCGCCGGACGCTTCCATATGTACGAGGGACACGCGCCGTGGGTGAGCGCCTTCCCGGTGCGCGTCGTGCATGCGCTGGGCGCGCGCACACTCTTCGTGTCCAACGCCGCGGGTGGCATTCGCTGCACGTTCAGTGCCGGCGACCTGATGGTGATTGACGACCACATCAACATGCAGTGCGTGAACCCGCTGGTCGGTCCGGTGGAACCCACGGATGAACGGTTCCCCGACATGAGCGCGCCATACTCGCCGCGGCTCAGGGGGCTGCTGCGCGACGCGGCGAAGCGGATAGGACTCTCGCTGCAGTCCGGCGTCTATGTGGGCCTGCTCGGTCCGACCTACGAAACGCTCGCCGAGGTGCGGATGCTCGAGAAACTCGGCGCCGACGCCACCGGCATGAGCACCGTCGGCGAGGTCATCCTTGCCAACGCGCTCGGCCTCGAGGTCGTGGGCGTCTCGCTGATCTCGAACCCCGCAGCGGGCCTGACGCCGGAGAAGCTGAGCCACGCGGATGTGATGCGTGCAGCAGAGGCGGCGGGGGAGAAGTTCTGTCAGCTCGTGACGGAGTTTGTCAGGAGTCTGTGACGGCGATGGCAGATGGCCGATGATCGCATGGTATTGATTCGTTGATTGCTTTTCACCACAGAGCTCACGGAGAACTGCTAGAGGGCCACGGAGTAGGACAACTTCTTGGGGAACTGCGAACGCCACGCGGAGATCAGCGTGGCGTGATGTCCTTAACCCCAGTCTTTGTAGTCCTCCGTGGCCCTCTAGCAGTTCTCCGCGTGCTCCGTGGTGAAACCCCCCGTCCCCCCTTGTCCCCCTACTTCTTCGCCGGCGGCGGAGCGGGCAACGCCAGCAACCGCTTCTTGAACGCCTGAAACTCCCTCGTGTCGCGCGTCAGGCCTTGCAGTTGCGCGGCGGGGTACGCCGCGATCATCCGCTTGGTGTCGGAGATTCGCGACTCCTCCATGGGGTGCGACGCAAAGAAACGGTCCACCTCGGTCGGCGTCGTCTTCCGTTCCTTCTGCAGGATCTCGAACATTTCCGGGATGCCGTTGGGGTCGATTCCGGCCTTCACCACGTACTGCACGCCCACTTCATCGGCTTCGGCCTCATCGGTGCGGCTGAACTTGGCAAACGCGGCATTGGCGCCAATGCTCAGTGCGGCTTGCGTCAGGCCGGAGTTGCAGGCCGCGGTGAGCGTGCAGAGGAGGGTGGCGCCGATGTTGGTGCCCTGCGCCTTCTGCAACTGCTTCACGCTGTGCCGGCGCGTTACGTGGCCAATCTCGTGGCCGACGACGCCGGCGACCTGCGCCATCGTGGTGGAGCGCTCGATCAGCCCCCGGTTGACGTAGATGTACCCGCCGGGCACCGCAAAGGCATTTACCTCGCGGCTATCGACAACGTGGAAGTGCCAGTCGAGATTTCGCTGGTCGGCCACGCGGACCAGCGAGCTCCCGAGCGCCGTGATGTAACGATTGACCTCGGCGTCCTGAATGAGCGGGAGTTCCTTCGCGATCTGGGAGGCGTAGTTGGTCCCGATCTCGACTTCCTGCTGCGTCGAGACGGCGCACGCCGAGGTGCAGAGGAAGAGGCACGGGACGACGAGGCGGGCCGCACGGACGAATTGATTTCGCATGGAGACAAAATAGCAGTGAAATGGCTTTCGACAGCAAGGGATCTGAAGCGCCGCAAGGCGCGCGAGCGGAACGGCCTGTTCGTCGCCGAGGGGGTGCGGACGGTCGAGGAGCTTGCGCGCTCGCCGCTCGTCGTGGAAGCGGTGCTCGTCGCCGCCCGCGCCGCTTCTGATGAACGCGCCGGCGCCGCGGTGCGGGCCCTCTCGGCGCGCGGCGTTCCCGTCCTCGAGGTCACGGATGTGGAGTTCGACTCGGCGGCCGACACCGAGCATCCGCAGGGACTGCTCGCCATCGCGCGGCAGCCGCAGCGGACGCTAGGTACGCTTACGCTGGGAGCGCACGCGCGCCTGCTGGTGCTCGACGCCATTCAGGACCCGGGCAACGTTGGCGTCCTCATTCGCACGGCGGCGGCGCTTGGCACGACTGCGGTCGTGGCGCTCCCCGGAACCGTGGATGTCTGGAACGCCAAGGTCGTGCGCAGTGCGGCCGGCACGCATTTTCGCTTCCCCGCGGTCGAGACAACCGTGGCGGCGCTGCACGATTACCTCGACCACCACGGCGTGGCGCTCTGGGGGACCGACGCCTCCGGTTCGCCGATTGACACGCTCGAAGCGCCGGACCGGCTGGCCATCGCTGTCGGAAATGAGGGCGCCGGGTTGTCTGACGCGTTGCGTGCGCGCTGCTCGACCGTCGTCTCGTTGCCGATGTCGCCGGACGTCGAGTCGTACAACGTTGCCGTCGCCGCCGGCATTACCCTCTTCGCGCTCCGCCCATGAGCAGAAGCACCCCCGTACCCCGCACCCCGCACCACCCGTGACCGGCCCCGCCTGGTTCGCCGTCTACGCTCCGGCGTTCGGTGCCTTCGGCGCCGTGCTCGGGTCGTTCCTCAACGTGTGCATCGCGCGGTGGCCCAAGGGCGAATCGGTCGTGCGGCCGCGCTCACGATGCCCGGGATGCGGCGGCTCCATTGCGTGGTACGACAATATCCCGGTGGTCAGCTGGCTCCTGCTGCGCGCCAAGTGTCGCACCTGTGGCGCGCCCATCAGCGTCCAGTATCCGCTGGTCGAGGCGGTCACGGCGCTCCTGTGGCTTGGCGCGCTCTGGCTGCTTGGTCCATCTGTTGCAGCAGTACGGTTCGCGTTGGTGGCCACCATCCTGCTTGGTGTGGCCGTCACCGACGCGCAGAGCTACCTGATCCCCGATGGATTCACGGTATCCGGCCTTGCGATCGCGGCCATCGGTGCGGTCGTCGGCGCCTTCATGGGCGAACAGCTGCCGTTCGCCGGCCCGTGGGACGCCGTGCTGGGCGCCTGTGTGGGCGCCGGAGCCATCACCATCGTCGGCTGGCTCGGCGAGGTCGCCCTGAAGAAGGAGGCGATGGGCTACGGCGATGCGACGCTCATGGCCTTCGTTGGCGCGACGCTCGGCCCGGTGCGCGCCCTCCTGTGCATCTTCGTTGGCGCGGCGCTGGCGGCCGCGGCCTTTCTGTTCGTCGTCTATCCGCTGGGCTGGTTGCGTGCCCGTCGGGCCGGCGCGGAATTCCAGGCGCCACTGGTTCCTTTCGGCGTCTTCCTTGCGCCTGCGGCGCTCCTCACGTTGCTTTTCGGAAATGCCCTGCTCAACTGGTATCTGGGGCGAATGTTCGGCTGAGCCGCACCCTGCGGCGGCGCCAACTTTGCGAGGTTCCATGCGTTCCACTTTCCGCCGCGCGTCCGCCCTGTGCATCGCGGCGCTCGTCATCCTGCCGGCCTGCAGCGACAGCCAGGCCACCAAGCACGCCGGGCCCTACGGCGACCTCGTCGGCAAGTACGTGCCGCAGGTCGAGAAGGCCACGGGGCTCACGTTCAAGACGCCGCCCAAGGTGGAGCAGCGTTCCACCGACGAGGTGCGCGCCTTTCTCGAGAAGGAGTTCAACGAGAACCTGCCGGCCCTGGAGCTGGAGGGGGCGTCCCGCGCGTACAAGCTGCTCGGCTTCCTCCCCGACACCATGGACCTCCGCCGGTTCATGCTGCGCCTGCTCAGCGAGCAGGTGATCGGTTACTACGATCCGGCCACGAAAGTCCTGTATGTGGTGAACGACACCTCCGCCGGCCGTGCCGCGCTCGTGGAGGTGACGATCGCGCACGAGCTGGTGCATGCCCTGCAGGACCAGTATGTGTCGCTGGACTCCATCCAGAAGCAGCGCGACGACAACGACCGGCTGACGGCGGCGCAGGCGGTCATGGAAGGGCAGGCCACCTACGAGCAGATGTCCACGATGCTCGGA
>JBAZTM010000112.1:0-9256 GCA_041661925.1 Gemmatimonadaceae bacterium | reverse complement strand
CAGGCGCGTGCCGCCGCCGCCGCGGTGGAGCAGGCGCGCGCCCAGCAGGAGCTCGGCGCGCTGCAGCCGCGGTGGGCGGACGCGCAGCGCGCGCGCGAGGAGCTGCAGGGGCTCGACGCTGAGCGTCGCGTCCTCGACGCCGAGGCGGCGGCGCTCACGCGCACGGTCGAGCGCGTGGAGGGCGAGCTGGTGCACGTGGCCGAGGCGCGCGCCCAGTTGGTGCCGCTCGCCGACGCGCTCGCGCCCTTCCACGAGGTCGGCGAGCAGCTGACCAGCCAGCGCGAACTTGCGGTTTCCGACGGACGCAGGCAGGCGCTGCAGGAGTCGGCGATGGAGCTGTCCGCCGACTTGCAGCGGCTGCGCGAGGGGCGCTCGCGGCTCGAGACGGCGCCCGTGGTCGAGGAGCAGCTGACGGAGGAGATGGAGCAGAAGCGCCGCCGTCTGGAGGAACTGCAGGGACGACTCGAACTGCGCCGCACCGAGTGGGTGCGCGACCGGCAGGAAGCGGAGACGCGCCGCAACGCGCTGCGCGCGCAATACCAGGAGTTGCGCGAGCAGAAGGACAAGTTGAAGGCGGCGGGCGAGGAGGGCGCATGCCCGACGTGCAGCCGTCCGCTCCTCGATCACTTCCATCGGGTGATGGAGTTCCTCGAAACCCAGATCGAGGCGGTGAGCGCCGATGGACTTTACTTCCGCCAGCGCCTCGAGCAGCTCGAGGGAATGCCAGAGGACATCGTCGCGCTCGACGAGGAGCGACGGCAGGCGATGCAGGAGGCGAGCGCGCTCGAGCGCAAGCTGGCGCGCACGCAGGTGGCGGTGGGCCAACTCGAACAGCTGGCGCGCGACCTCGCGCAGAAGGAGCAGCGACACGCCGCGCTGGAGGCCGAGCTGGCCTCGCTGCCGGGCGGCTACGAGCGGGCGCGACACCAGGCGCTCGAGGCGCAGTTCGAGGAGCTGGCTGCGCTCAGCACGCAGGCCAACCGCCTCAACACGCAGGTGGAGCGTGAGCCCGCCCTGCGGCGCGAACTCGAGTCGGCGCAGCGCGGCATCGCTGCGGCGCAGGGCAAGCGTGATGTGATCACCGCACGGCTGGGGTCCATCGCGCACTCGGAGGATGAATTCGCCGCGCTGCGCGACGCGCACACGCAGGCCGCGGGCACGGTGCAGGCGGCGGCGATGGCGGTGCTGAACGCCGAGGCGGAGGCGCGGCTCGCGACGTCGGACCGTGACCGCGTCGTCACCGCGCAGCGTGAGCTCGCCGAACGCCGGGACCGCCTGGAGCAGGTCGAGGCCGAGAAGCGGCTGCACGACGAACTGTACCGCGCATACTCCGACCTGCGCACGGACCTCAATTATCAGATGCGGCCCGAGATCTCCGAGTTGGCGAGCGGTTTCCTGGCGGCGCTCACCGACGCGCGCTTCAGCGAACTCGATCTCGACGAGAAATATCGCATCTCCATTCTCGAGGACGGCGTGCCGATCCCCGTCATCTCCGGCGGCGAAGAGGACCTGGCCAATCTCGTGCTGCGGCTCGCCATCTCGCAGATGATCGCCGAGCGCAGTGGGCAGCCGTTCTCGCTGCTCATCCTCGATGAGGTGTTCGGCTCGCTCGATGAGACGCGCCGGCAGAATGTGATCGCATTGCTGCGCGCGCTGCGCGACCGCTTCGACCAGGTGATCGTCATCACGCACATCGACGACGTGCGTGACGGGCTCGACCAGGTCTTCGTGATCGGCAACGACGAGAAGTCCGGTGCGTCGCGGGTGACGCGCGGAGACGCCGACATCGTGGCCGACACCGAGGAACTGCTAGCACTGGCCGCTGGCGCGGCCGGAGACGCTGGAGCGGACGCGTGAGCGCGGTGGTGAAGCCGGGGCCGCGCGGCGTGCGCGAGCGGCGGCTCGAGCGCGAGGACATCGGGCCGCTCAACCTGCTCTTCTCCGACGCGTTCTCCGACCGGTACCGCCGCGACGGACTGGCCGGCGTGCGCGTGCCGCCGCTGAACCCGGCTATCTGGCGCTACGCGATCGACGATGCCGGCGACGGAGCCATGTGCTGGGAGGATGTGGACGGCCGGCTCGTGGCCTTCAACGTCGCGCACCAGTCGGGCACCGAAGGGTGGATGGGGCCGCTTGCCGTGCGGCCGGAATGGCAGGGGACAGGGCTTGGCACGCAGATCGTCACGCGGGGCATCGAATTCCTGCGGTTGCGGGGCTGCTCGGTGATCGGCCTCGAGACGATGCCGCGCACCATGGACAACATCGGCTTCTATTCGCGGATGGGCTTCATCCCCGCGCGGATGACGGTCACGTTCACATTTGAGGCGAAGCCGGCGCGCTGCTCGCTGCTGTCGCGGCTGGGTGCGGCCGACACGGACGCGGCGCTGCAGTCCTGCGCACAGCTGGTGCAGCGGATGCAGCCCGGCGTGGACTTCACGCGCGAGATGGAACTCACGCGCACGCTGGGCATCGGCGACACGGTGCTGCTCCACGGCGCCGATGGCGTGGAGGGGTTCGCGCTCTGTCATGAGGCGGCGCTCATCGAGGGCCGGCCGCGCGACGAAGTGCGCGTGCTCAAGCTCGCGGTACGAGACATCGCGCTGCTGACTCCGCTGCTCGCGGCCGTGGGCGGCTATGCGCGCGACGCCGGGACGGTCCGCGCGGCGGTGCGCCTGCAGGGCGACTACACCGACGCGTACCAGATGCTCGTCGCCGCGGGCGCTCGCGTGCGGTGGACGGACCTGCGCATGACGCTCGCGGGCAGCGCCGAGGTGATCCCCGCGCGTGGCGCCGTCTTCTCGAATTGGGAGATCTGAGCGCGAGGCCCGCTCGCCCTGGCGCGCGCTGCTCTACTTCTTGCCGGCGATCTTTGGCTTCACGACGCCGTACACCCACAAGGCGACACCGCCGGTCAGCAGCAGGTGAATCCAGCCCGGCGCGGGAGTGAACACGGTGGCGACGCCCCAGGTGACGATCAGGGCGAGGCCGGCGAAGGTGTAGGGCATGGAGTGGAAGCTAAGCGCGTGATGGCGCCGGACGGAAGACGAGGCGCGTCACGGCCATCCACCGTGGGGCGTTGGGAATTGGGCCGCTTCGCGCCGCTTCGCGCCGCCCGCGCTGGGCCGTCTGGCGCCGTCCGCCTCCACTTTCAGTACGCTGTCCCCAATGCTATTGTAGAGTTCAGAAGGAGCGAAGCGGACTTCTTTTTTGAGCCAACAAGTCCTCCGAGTGGCATCCGACAACTTGGTTGACGTCAGGCCCCCACGCGGGGAAGGCGGAAGGCCGGGTGAGGGGCTCATCATTCGACAGGGCTTCAAAAACCCCGCTTCGTTCCATCTTTTGTGCAGCGCCCCGCTCATTTCGGTGAGCGGGGCGTTGTGCGTCGGGCCGCGGAATTCGGCGCGGACGGCCGCGACGGAGCAACGCCGCCGGCCGTGGATGTCCAGTCGATGTCGCTTGGCACGCCCTCGCTGATTGTGATCGGGCCGAGCAGCATGCGGGAATGCCAGGAACTGCCGTACGTATGGAGCAGCAGCCGGACCCCGGGGTCGAAGCGCTGGTTCGACACCCCGAACGCCCGCCCGTTTACGGCCACGCCACAGCGGCCGTCGGGCAGAACCTGGATGCGAATCCGCCACGGCGTTCCGCTAGCCAGCTTGCGCGCGTCGAAATCCACCGGTGGTTTCGTATCCACGGAAGTTACAATTCCTGCCAGTCCATCGATGCCAGCCATGCGCGGGTACTGAATCGAGCACGCGGCCGCCCCGCGCGTCATGGAGGGTAAGGGCATATACCCCGTTCGGTGATCCCAGCGCTCGAGGGCCGCCGAGTTATTGAGAGCGTGCAAGCCGAGCAGCAGCGACTGCCACTGGTATTCGGTCATCGGAGTGCGAACCATTGCGTCCACCGCAATCCCGCGACCGACGTCGAAGCGTCGCTTGAGATAGGCGCCGCTGAAGTAGGTGCCGTCGCCCTCATTTGACAACGCCATGTCCAGCGCACGGTCACCGACTACCTGGGGTTGGGGATCACCAAAGAGTCGCCAAGCGACGGGACCCAATCTCCAATTCTCGCAGACCACGATGCTGTCGTGCTGTGGCACGGCGACGAACGTGTGACGAGCCACGCGCCATCCACCTGCCGATGCCGTCAGCGTGATCCGTCCCGGGCGTCGAGCGACAATCGCCCCAAGGGTGTCGACCCGCGCCGTCGCGCTGTCGTCCACCGACCAGCGGAGTCGCTTGGCTGCCGAGCGAGAGCCATCGCTCCAGATCGCGACTACCGGAACGCGGTGCGGTACGTTGATGAGGAACGTGTCTGGTGGCGCATCGAACGCCAATGCCTCGAGGTATGGTGCGGACGCGCCGCGACTAGTCCATCCGAGAGCTGGCCAGACTGTGCCCGGCAGGTCGAGCGCCAAGGTACGCGTCCGTGCAAGATCCGCGGTGGGGGCCACACGCACCTGACCCTGCGCGTCATCCGTCGTGCGCCACGCTAGCCATCGACGATTCGGTGACAGCGTCGGCGTCCACGCCTGTGCCGCAATCGTGTGCTCGCTCCACGCGCTGTCCACCGCCAACGAGTACAGTCCCGGGTCGCCATGCACCGCGCTTCCAAGCACGAGCAGGTGGGAATCGTCGAGCCAGCCAAGATCTTCAGCTAACAGTCCAAGATCACGCGGGTGGCACCGCTCGTTGGCCCCGTCGTAGTCGACGATGCAGCTCACAGCGGGACGGCCGTCGAGAAATCGTCGCGAGAATGCCAGGCGACTGCCGTCCGGACTCCATAGCACCAGGTCCTCGAGTCCGTCCCCGCGACTGCCCGGCCGCACGCGGCCCGTCGCGACTTCAAGGATCGCCACGCGGTGCTGGCGGGCTGGACTCCAGCGCGACGAACTGAAGGCCACAAAGCGTCCGTCGGGAGACCAGCTGTACGGCACATCATCACCGATTGCGCTGGTGAGTCGAGTGCGATGTTCAGCCGCATCAATGCGCACGACGTCGCTCGCTCCGGAGTCGTCGAAGACCTGTTCCGCCAGCGTTACACCCGCGGCATATGACACGAGAGGTCCAGAGCGACGCGCGCGTTCGTCGGTGAGCCCGCTGCCAAGGGAGCGACTTCTGAAGGGGAGGGGCACGGAGGTGTCCCAGTCTCCGTCGCGCAGCGGAACCTCCACGACGCGTCTGTCGTCGCCTGCTCCGACGACCTCCAGCCGCAGCTCCGCGTCCGGCTGCGGCGCCGGGTTGGCCGCGCGCCACGCGCCGATGAGGAGCGCCCCGAACCCGAACGCGCCGACGGCCAGCAACCGGCGTCGAAACGGCCGCAGCCGAACGGTGACGGGCAGGTGGCGCGACACGGCTGCCGCCGCGGCCTGGTGCTGCGGTGCCTGTCCGAGCCACGACGAGAGCAGGACCGGCATCGACACGCCGTGCGCGACCGGAAGGCTTCGCAGCACGGGCGTGAGTCGCCGCGCGAGCGCGTCGGGCCGTTCGACGTCGGCAAGCAGGCGCACGCCGCGCTCGATCCACGGCTGCTCTTCGGTGGCGAGCATCACGGCGCCAAGTTCCCGGCTCCATTGCACGCGATCGATCTCCGAGAGCGCCGCCAGCGTTGCCTCCGTCACGAGGTCGTGCGCAATGACGCACCGGTCGCCCTGTCGGATGATCAACGCGCGTCGCTCGAGGTCCGCCAAGGCATCACCGCCAGTCCCTGTTGCGGGCTCGGTGGCCGCTGCGTGCAGGAACGATACAGGCACCGCGCGTCCGGCCAGGGCGAGCAGCGCGAGCGCACGCGCCGCGGGCGGTGAGATATCGCGCAGGCTCTGCGACAACACCGTGCCCTGGGTGAGGTGACCGAACAGTGCGGCGGGATCAGGACACGCCCATTCCGTCTCGCCGGCCACCAGCAAGCTTGCGTCCTCGGCGCCGCGGAGCGCCAGGATCGCGAAGAGGGGGATGCCGCCGCTCGCCACCTGCAGACATCGGCTCGCGTCGGTCGCCCAACTCTCGTTCGGCAGCGGCCGGATGCTCGCGATCAGTTGCCCGAGTTGGTCCGTGCTCAAAGGATGCAGCGTGCGCGTCTCTGTACGCTCCGGGGGGAGCGGATGACGCACGCCGGGCCGCGACGCGGTCACGATCAGCACGCGCGAGTCCGACAGCCGCGTGAGCGCGGCGAGGACGGCATCCACCGAGGCTTCGTCGGCCCAGTGCAAGTCGTCGATGAAGACCGCCGTGGCCTTGCGTTCCGCAATTGCCCCAAGAAGCTCGCGCAGGGCGAACGCGCGTCGCAACAACAGATCGCCAGCGCCGGTGTCCGGTGTGACTGCATACCGATCGGCGAGCGACGGGTCGAGCGATGCGAGAACTTGCGCCGCGCTCTTGGAGACGCTGGCCGCCTCGACGAGCGGCGCGAGGGCCGCGACCAGCGCGGCTAACAGTGCGAACGGCAGTTCACGCTCGCCGGGCAGCGCGCGCACCTCCACGACGCGGCCGCGTTCCGCGCGCAGGCGGTTAGCGGCGTCGGCGAGAAGCCGTGACTTTCCGACGCCCGCACCGGCGGTCACGGCCACGAACACCGGACCGCTGCTTCGCGCGCGTTCCCACGCGGCAACGATGTCGGTGAACTCCGCTTCGCGGCCAATGAGATCCGGCGTGAGGGGGCTGCGCGTTTCCCCGCTCGTGCGCCGTCCCGTGCTCCTTCCCTTGCGCGCCTGGGCGATAAGCGTCTTCGTGGCGGGTTCGGCCTCGAGCTCTTCCGTCTGCAGCCACTGCTCCATCACGGCCGCTTCGGTGAGTGCGCCGAGGTCGTCGCCGGCGGAGATCAGCGCCTCGAGCAGCGTGCGTCGCGCACGCTGGCCGAACGGTTCGATCTCCGCCATGCGGCGCGCCAGTTGCACGGCGTCGCGCGCGTGACCCGCGTCAAGCAGCTGCCGGGCCAGCACGTCGGCGGCGTTGGCCACATCGGTGCGCAGGCGATGGCGAACACTCTCGCACCAGAGTTCAAACTGCTGGCAACCGGGGGCGGCGAACCCGGCGAAGAACTCGCCTGTATATCGCGCGGTAGCCTCGTCGAGGCGGCCGTCACGCAGCGCGTCTTCGAGCGCGTCCAAGTCGCTCGGAATCAGGCGGCGGAGGCGGCAGCGACTGGCGCTGGCTTCGATGACATCGGGGCCGACGACATTCTTGATCGAGACGAGCGCGTTGCGGAGGCTATGCGCCGGATCGGAGACGGAGTCGCCGCCCCACAGCAAGTCGGCCAGAAAATCCCGGGTCGCTTCGTGCTGAGGCGACACGGCCAGGTAGGTGAGCAGCGCGAGCGGCTTGCCGACGCCGAGAATGCGCTGCTCGGCGCCGGCTTCGCCGGGGCCGCACAGGCAGGGTTCGCCGAGCAGGCGAAGCGTCAGGGAGCCGTCACGGAGCGGCGGTGATGCGCCATCGGGAGGGGTTGGACGTGTCATGAACGCGAGTCGGTCAGGTCGACGCGGGCCGCGGGTCGTGCGTGCCGGTATGGGGCGACCAGCGTGAACCTGCCAGTCGCGAAGCTATGTCGAACGCGACTCGTCGGCAAGGAACAGTTGGTGTCGGGTGACATGATGTAACACGCACAACGCCCCGCTCATTTCGGTGAGCGGGGCGTTGCGCGTGCGGGGTTCAGCGAGGCTATGCGAGCTGGTCGCCGATCGGCAGTGAGCGGATACGTTTGCCCGTCGCCGCAAAGATCGCGTTGCAGAGCGCCGGAATCACCGGCGGCAGCGCCGGCTCGCCCATCCCCGTCGGCGGATTGTCGGTGGTCCGGAAGTGCACCTCCACCGGGAAGGCACGCGCCATCCGCAGCAGCGGGTAGGAGTCGAAGTTGCCCTGTACCGCGCGGCCGTCGGTGATGGTGATCTCCTGCCCGAGCGCCGCCGACACGCCGTCAATGCACGACCCCTGACACTGATTCTCGGCGCCGCTGAGGTTGGTGATCTGCGAACCCACATCGCCCGCCACCCACGCCTTGTGCACCTTCACCTCGCCTCTCGCGTTGACCGACGCCTCCACGACTTCCGCGAAGTAGCCGCGATGCGAGAAGTGGAACGCCACGCCGAGCCCGCGCCCTTTCGCGAGGGCGCGCGTGCCCCAGCCTGACTTCTCGCGCGCCAGCTCGAGCACGCCGCGCATGCGCGCCGCATCGAATGCGTCGCCCTCCACCTGGGGCACGGCGGGCGTCAGCAGGTCGAGCCGGAACTGCAGCGGGTCCTTGCCCGCCGCGTGCGCCAGTTCGTCGATGAACGACTGAATCGCGAACGCGATGCCGTTGCTCCCCGGCGCACGAAGCGCTCCCGTGGGCACACCGTGCGCGAGAGTGGACGTCTCGAGCAGGTAGTTGGCGATGAAGCGCCCCGGGAACTCGCCGATGCGCATGTACGGCTCCACCGCCACGCGGTTTCGCCAGGCCACCACCTTGCCGCTCACGTCCACGGCGCCCTTGAGGAAGTGGAAGCCGGCTGGCCGGTAGTGGCCGTGGCGCATGTCATCCTCGCGGGTCCAGAGGAGCTTCACGGGCGCTCCTGCCTCACGCGCAATCCACGCCGCTTCCACCATGTAGTCGTTCTTCAGGCGCCGGCCAAAGCCGCCGCCGATGCGCGTCAGGTTGATGGTGATGTCCTGCGGCGCGATGCCCATCGTCCGGCTCACGAGTTCGCGTCCGGGCTGTGGCATCTGCGTCGGCGCCCAGATCTCGAGTTTGCCATCCTTGAAGTGCGCCGTGCAGTTCTGCGGCTCGAGCGTGGCGTGCGAGATGAACGGATAGAAGTACTCCGCCTCCACCACCTTGGCCGCCGAGGCGAACGCGGCGTCCACGTCGCCATCCTTGCGTACCACACGGTCGGCGGGCTTGGCCGAGAGTTCCCTGGCCGTCTGCGCGAACCACTCGGTGGACTGCTTGGCAGTGGGATGTTCCGCCCACTTCACCTGCAACTTCTCGCGCGCGGTCTTGGCGTTGTACCAAGTGTCGGCGACGATTGCGACGCCAGGCATCAGGCCGTCAAGCGCCGCGCCGACGCCGTCCACAATGAAGACGTGCTTCACCCCGGGCTGCCGGCGGATCGTCGCGAGGTTCGCACTCACCACCTTGGCGCCGAACACTGGGCTCTTTTCGAAGACGGCGTGCAGCATGCCAGGCACCATGACGTCAATACCGAAGAGCGGCTTGCCGGTGACGATCTTGCGGTTGTCCACGCCCGGCACGCGCTTGCCGAGCAGGCGGAACGTCTTGG
>JBAZTM010000111.1:0-9316 GCA_041661925.1 Gemmatimonadaceae bacterium | reverse complement strand
GCAATTCATGGTGGACATCGAAGCGGCGCAGGGCGCGTCCATCGAGGCCACCGACGAGGCGGCGCGCTACGCCGAATCGGTGCTGCTCAAGGACCCGCGCGTGCGCGGCGTGTTCACCAACGTCGGGCAGGGCAATCCGTTCGTGTACTACAACGTGTCGCCGCGACAGGAGTCGGCGCACATCGGCCAGCTGTTCGTGCTCCTCAGGAAATACGAGCCGAAGGTGCAGCCGGTGATGATTGACAGCCTGCGCGCCGTCTTCGCGCAGTATGCCGGGGCGCGCATCGAAGTGAAAGAGTTCGAAAACGGGCCGCCGATTGACGCCCCGGTGGCAATGCGCATCGAGGGGAACGACCTCGACTCGCTGCGCACGCTGGCGGCGCGCGTCGAGAAGATCATGCAGACCACGGCGGGGACGCAGTACGTGCGCAATCCGCTCGCCGTGTCGCGCACCGACCTGTCGCTGATCGTGGACCGACAGAAATCGGGGCTGGTGGGCGTCGCCACGGTGGAGCTCGATCGCACCGTGCGCCTCGGCGTGGCGGGGCTCGAGGCCGGCAAGTTCCGCGCGAGCGACGGCAACGAGTATCCCATCACGGTACGCGTGCCACGCGACGGACGTCCGACGAGCGAGATCCTCGACCGCATCCATATTGCTTCCACCACCGGCGCGATGATTCCGCTGAACCAGCTCGCGCAGCTGGGATTCAAGGGTTCCCCCACGGTCATCACGCACCACCTGCAGCAGCGGTCGGTGACGGTGACGAGCTTCGTGCGCACGGGATTCAACACGGACCGCGTGACCAAGGACGTGCTCGCCAAGCTGGAAGGGCTGAAGCTCCCGCCGGGCTACCGGCTGGTGCCGGCCGGCGAAATCGAGAGCCGCCAGGAGAGCTTCGGCGGCATCGGTGGCGCGATCATCGTTGCGGTGTTCGGCATCCTCGCCATTCTCGTGCTCGAGTTCCGCACGTTCAAGAGCACACTGGTGGTGGCGAGCGTCATTCCGCTCGGCATCGTCGGCGGCATCGCGGCGCTGTGGGTGACCGGCAACACGCTCAGCTTCACCGCGATGATCGGCTTCGTGGCGCTCATCGGCATCGAGATCAAGACAAGCATCCTGCTCGTGGACTTCACCGACGAACTGCGCCGGCAGGGCTACTCGCTCGACGATGCCATCCAGCGTGCGGGCGAGGTGCGCTTCGTGCCCATCGTGCTGACATCCGCCACTGCCATTGGTGGTTTGTTGCCGCTGGCGCTGGAGGGCTCTTCGCTTTACTCGCCGTTGGCTTGGGTGATCATCGGCGGGCTCGTATCATCTACACTGATCGCGCGGCTTGTTACGCCGGTGATGTACCGGCTGCTGGCGCCTAAGCTGGAGTTTACGGAGGAACATGCGATACAGGTTTGAGGAGGGGTGCAGGGGTTTAGGAGGAGGGAGGAGTGGAGGTTGGAGGAAGACAGAGGGGGCGGCCGTGGGTGGCCGCCCCCTCACTGCTCACCCCTCACTCCACTCCTCCCTCCTTCCAAGCCCCTGCACACCTCCTCACAACCAGAATCCTCAATCGTCCCTCTCAGCCTGCTCGCAAATGTAGTGTTGGATACAAAGTTGAATCTCCTGCGCCCTGTCCGTGCGATCCGTCGGCACGATGATGCAGTGATCCACGAGCACCGCGAGCGGTCCCCCGCCCTTCGCGCTCAGCGCGAGCGTCGCCACACCCTGCGCCTGCGCGGCTTCGGCGGCGCGCAACAGGTTGGGCGAGTTGCCGCTGGTGGTGTGCAAGATGAGCAGATCCCCTTTTCGACACAGCGCTTCCACCTGGCGCGCGAAGATGGATTCAAAACCGTAGTCGTTGCCGGCGGCGGTGAGCAGTGATGTGTCGGTGGTCAACGCGATGGCGGCGTAGGCGCGGCGCTCCTTCTTGTACCGCACCACATACTCGGTTGCCATGTGCTGCGCGTCGGCCGCGCTGCCGCCATTGCCGCAGAAGAAGAGCGTGCCGCCCCGCTTGAGCGTGTCACGCACCATCGTGACGGCGCGCTCGATGGCTGGAGCGAGTTCCGTGCTGCTCTTGGCGGCGAGTTCGGCTAGCTCAGTGAGATGTTGCATGGGAGGAGGGACGAGTGGTTGAACCACGGAGGACCAGAGGAGAACGGAGGGCCACGGTTCCCCTCCGTGTCTCCGTGGTGAGAAAGGCCAGCGTTGTCAATCCGCGAGCTTCGCTATTCGCTGCATGGCGTGGTCGGCGAGCGCGCCGAGTTCGCCTGGCGCGTCGGCGGCCGCTTCGAACGCGTACGTCACGCACGCGTCGCCCGCCAATAGGTCGAGCGCGGCGTCACGATCCTTGGGTGCGGCCGCGAGCACATCCTTCATCAGGATCTCGCTCGCCGCCAACAGCGCATGCTGCCGCGGCATCCTCTCCCACTCGGGATGCTCCGCCACCAGTTCGGAGATGCACCCCCTCAGCGCCCCAGGCGCCTCGGGCAGACGCGCGTCGAGCCAGGACTGAAGGGTCACCGATCGTCGCCTCGCCCCTACGCCTGCAGCGCCTTCTTTACCACGTCCGCGGCGCCGGCCATCGCCTTCTTGAGCGACGCCTCGTCAGCGAGCCCCGCCTGCGCCATGTGCGGCTTGCCGCCGCCACGCCCGCCGCCGAGGGCCGCAATGTCCTTCACCAGCGCGCCGGCATTCACGTTCTTGGCACGGAGACCGTCGCCGACGACGACCAGCAGGGTGCCCTTGCCGTCCGTGACGGCGCCGAGCACGGCTACGCCATCGGGCATGGACTCGCGCACCGCGTCGCCAAGTGTCTTGATGGCGTCCACGTCCGCGGCGTCAGTCATGGCGATGGCGACCTTCGCGCCGTTCACCGATTCGGCACCGGCAACAATCGCCTGCACCGCGCTGCCGCCGCCGCTCCCCTTCAGCGCCTCCTCGAGCTTCTTCTCGAGCGTCTTCTTCTCGCCGAGCAGCGCTTCGAGCCGACGAGCGATGGCTTCCACGCCGCCGGCGGCCACGTTCACCTTCAGCCGCTCCGCGATTGCGTCGAGCGCCCGCTCCTTGTCACGCAGCGCCTCGAAGGCCTTGGGCCCGGTGATGGCGACGATGCGCCGCACACCGGCCGCCACGCCCTGTTCGTGCACGATACGGCAGGCCGCAATCTGCCCCGTATTGCGCACGTGCGTACCGCCGCACAGCTCGACGCTGTAGCCGGGCACTTCCACCACGCGCACCACATCGCCGTACTTCTCGCCGAACAGCGCCATCGCGCCGCCGGAGACAGCGTCGGCGTACTTCTTCTCCTTCGTCGTGACGTCCACGTTCTCCCAGATGGCGTGATTCACCCAGTGCTCGATCTGCTCGAGCTGCTCGGGCTTCACTGGGCCGTGGTGCGTGAAGTCGAAGCGCAGGCGGTCGGGCTCCACCACGCTGCCCGCCTGATGCACATGATCGCCGAGCACTTCGCGCAGCGCGGCGTGCAGGAGGTGCGTGGCGGTGTGATTGCGCTCGGTGTCACGGCGTCGGCTGCCCGGCACGCGCGCCGTGGCGTTGCCGAACTTCATCTCGCCCTCGAGCATGCCGATGGCGGCGATGCGGCCCTCGATCTTCTTCACGTCGTCCACCGTCACGCGCCAGCCGGCGCCCTCGATGGTGCCGCGGTCGCTCACCTGTCCGCCGCTCTCGGCGTAGAAGGGCGACTCGCGCAGCATCACCGCCACGCGTCCGTCGGGGAGGTGCCGCACGGCGGCGACATCGGTCTCGATGGTCGTCACGTCGTAGCCGACAAAGCGTCCGTGGGCTGCGTCACCGGGCGCGCGTTCCCACTGCGACTCATCGCCGAGGTCATCGGCGACCACCGCGATCTTCTTGCTGCGGCGCTCTTCCTGCGACTGGTGGCGCTGCGCCTGCAGTGCCTGCTCGAAGCCGGCGATGTCCACCAGGTAGCCGCGCTCGCGCGCCATCAGCTCGGTGAGATCAATCGGAAAGCCAAACGTGTCGTACAGCTTGAACGCGTCTTCGCCGCTCACGGTGCCGCGCAGCACGTTGGAACCCTGCGTGGAGCCGATCGGCGCCAGCATGTCGAAGCGCTCGAGGCCGCCGCCGATCGTGGCGAGGAAGCGCTCCTCTTCGGCTTTCGTCGTCTCGATGATGTGCTTCCGGCGCACCTTCAGCTCGGGGTACACGTCGTGCATCATCTCGATGACCTTGTCCACCACGTGCACGAGCGTCGGCTCGCGGCGGCCGAGCAGCCAGGCGTGGCGCACGGCGCGACGGAGGATGCGGCGCAGCACGTAGCCGCGCCCCTCGTTGCTCGGGAAGATGCCATCGGCGAGCAGGAACGCGACGGCGCGCGCGTGGTCGGCGATGACGCGGAATGACGCCACGTCAATGGCGCGGCCATCGGCGCCGTTGGCGGTGCCGACGCCCTGCCCCGGACGGTACGGGTACTTGATGCCCACCACCTGCTCCACGCGCTCGATGAGCGGCAGGAAGAGCGGGGTGTGGTAGTTGTTGGTGACGCCGCACATCACGGCGGCGATGCGCTCGAGGCCGGCGCCCGTGTCCACCGACGGCTTGGGGAGCGGCACCATCGTGCCGTCCGAGCGCCGGTCGAACTGCATGAAGACGAGGTTCCAGATCTCGAGGAAGCGCCCCGCCTCGGCGCCTTCAACGAACGCGTCGAGTGAGTAGTCGGTGAGGTCGGTGCGGGTCCATTCGCCGTGCGCGTCCTTGGGGAAGGCCCAATCCTTGGCGAGGTACGCGAGGTCCACGTAGATCTCGCTGCAGGGGCCGCAGGGACCCGTGTCGGCCATCTGCCAGAAATTATCCTTGGCGCCGAGTCCGTAGATGCGCGTCTCGGGAATGCCGGTGACTTCCTTCCAGAGCTTCCGCGCCTCGTCGTCCTCGTGATAGACCGTCACGCGCAGGTGCTCGGCGGGGATCTTCAGGGTTTCGGTGACGAACTCCCAGCCGAAGCGGATCGCATCGCGCTTGAAGTAGTCGCCGAACGAGAAGTTGCCGAGCATCTCGAAGAAGGTGTGATGCCGGGCGGTGTGCCCCACCTGCTCGAGGTCGTTGTGCTTGCCGCCGGCGCGCACGCATTTCTGCGAGGTGGTGGCGCGGCGATTGCCGTCGGGCGGCTCTTCCATGCCGAGGAAGACCTTCTTGAACTGCACCATCCCGGCGTTGGTGAACAGCAGGGTGGGATCGTCGCCCGGGACGAGGGAGGACGAGGGGCGGACGATGTGCCCGTGCTTGGCGAAGTAGTCCAGGAATGCCTGGCGGATGTCAGCGGCGTGCATAGTCTGTGAAATCTATAGGAGGAGGGGGATTCGGTCACCTGCCGTCGCAGGGTTGGCGCCTCTAGCTCTGGTGCGCGGCAGCGTGTCGCGTACCCCGTGTTCGCTCAAGATCCGGTTCGCGGCGGAGCGGCGGGTACCCGTGTACGCTCAATTGTCGGGCCTGCCTGGCGCGCGTCGCGCGCCTTTATTGCGCCCTCCAGTATTCGCTAGCACGGGTACCCGCCGCTCCGCCGTCAGCATCGCTTCTGTGTTCGCCAGCACTGGCACTCGACGCTCCGCCGGCGGTCGCTGGGCGCTTCGCTGCGCTCGCTGGGGACAGGGCCCCCTCCTCTCGGCGTTCAAGACGGGGTGGCACGCCACCGGCATCGCTTTTGGGGGCGGGGCGGCACAGCGGGGCGAGCGGTGGCTTTCGCGCGCAACGGCGCTCGGCACCGAGGGGTCACGTTCGCGCATACTGGAGGGCTCAATAAAGGCGCGCGCAGCGCGCCAGTCAGGCCCGAGAATTGAGCGAACGTGACCCCTCGGTGACGAGCGCCCCCGCCCTGCGCGGCAAAGCACGAAGCTGATAGCTTGAGGCATGAACCGACACAACTTCAAACCGCTGATCCGGTGGCTCGACGCCACCGTCGTGTCCGTCGCGATCGCGGTCGTGATCGGCGGGATCACCCGCCTTACCGAAAGCGGCCTCTCCATCACCGAATGGAAGCCCGTCTCCGGCGTCCTGCCGCCGCTCAGCGAAGTCGACTGGGCGTCGGCCTACGCCAAGTTCCTCGAGATCCCGCAGGCGCAGACCGTGCACGCCGGTATCACGATGGCGGCGTTCAAGGTGCTCTACTGGTGGGAGTGGGTGCACCGCCTGCTCGCGCGCGGTGTGGGGCTCGTGATCGCGGTGCCGTTCTTCTGGTTCTGGGCGAAGGGACAGATTCCGGCCACGCTGAAGCTGCGGCTCGCCTCGCTCCCCGTGCTCGTGGCGGCGCAGGGCGCGCTCGGCTGGTACATGGTGAGCTCGGGGCTCGTGGAGCGCACCAACGTCAGTCAGTACCGGCTGGTGGCGCACCTCGGGCTGGCGCTGGTGATTCTCGTCGTCGCGCTCTGGACGTCGGCGTCGCTGCGTGCGGCGATGCGTGGCACGGACGAGGAACCCACCACGTCGTTCAACCTCACCCGCTGGGCGCTGATCGCCGACGGTTTCGCCATCTGGACGTTCCTCGTCATCCTGAGCGGCGGCTTCGTGGCCGGCCTGCGCGCCGGCAAGAGCTTCAACACCTTCCCGCTGATGGCCGGCCAGGTCGTGCCGCCGGGATACGGCCAGCTGGACGGTTTCTTCAAGGACGCGTTCGAGAACCCCGCGTCGGCGCAGTTCCACCATCGCGTGCTCGCGATCATCACCGTCTTTGTGGCGGTCGGGCTCTGGCTCTGGGTCAGCGCCGCCGACGCGCCGGCGCGCGTGGCGCGGGCCCAGCGGAACGTGGCGCTCATCGCCGCGACGCAGGTCTGCCTGGGCATCGCGACGCTGCTGCTCGTGGTGCCGGTGGCGGTCGCCGCGCTGCACCAGCTGGTCGCGGTGGTGCTGCTGGGCGCGACGGTGCTCGCGGCGCACGCGGCACGACGGGCGTAACGTCTTCGCGCAGCGTCGCAGCGGGAGGGGGGACCCTTCTGTGCGCTGCGTCGCAGCGCGGGGGATCCCTCCCGCTCAATTCTCGGGCCTGACTGGCGCGCTTCGCGCGCCTCTATTGGGCCCTCCAGTATTCGCGGGAGGGATCCCCCGCACTGCGCCGCCGACGCTTTGTGCGGAGGGGCGGCACCTCGCGAGCAAGCGGCTAATCGGCTGAACGCGGTACGCGCGGCGTGACGGCGTGACGGCGTACGACACGCGCGGCGTGCATAGGGCGGCACGGCGCGGTTCGCGCCCCACGCGCGCGCAGCTTCGGGGTACTCGGTCGCGCGAATACTGGAGGGCAGAACAAAGGCGCGCGAAGCGCGCCAGTCAGGCCCGAGAATTGAGCGCGATCGAGTACCCCGAAGCTGCGCGCCCCAGCGAGGTGCGCCCCAGATAGGCGCGCCCTAGCTAGGCGCGCCGGCGAGGCGAGCCTAGGCCTTGTAGTCCGCCATGATCGTACGGAGGACGGCCGCGATGTCAGCGGAGTCGTAGCCCCGACGCGCAAGGTAGCCGTACAGCCGCTTCCGCACCGCGTCCGGCTCCTGGCCGCGCAGCACCGCGAGCTTCTTGCGCGCCGCCGCCTCGAGCAGCGCGCGCTCGTCCACCGACTCCTCTTCGAGCACGTCGGCGATGGCCGCAGTGGCCATCTTGCTGTCTACACCGCGACGCGAGAGCTCCTGCTGGAGGCGCCGTTTCGACATGCCTTTCCCCAAGGCACGGGAACGGGCAAAGGCACGAGCGAACTGTGAGTCGTCAATGGCGCCGATCTCGGTGAGCCGCTGAACGGCGTCGCTGACGTCGCCACGATCGAAGCCACGCTGCAGCAGCCAGCGCTCGAGCTCATGGGCGCTGCGCGCCCGGCGACCGAGGGCGGCGGCGGCACGATCGAAGGCCTCGAGCTTGCGCGCCGCGAGCAGCAGTCGTTCGCCGCCGGCCTCGTCGATCACCTTCCCCACGGCAAGGCCGGCGTCGTGCAGGTACGCGGCATTCACGATGGCGACACTCTTGCCGTCCACCAGCACCGCGTAGCGCCCCGGCTTGCGGGGGTTCTCGCGCAGCCCGGTGATGGTGCCCGCAACGACGGAGGCCTGGTGGCCGCCCTCCGCATCGGCGTCCTCCGGTCCACCCACCGTCACCATTTTCGACTTGCTCCAGCTGAACATCAACGCACTCCGTGGTATGCCATCAGGAGTGAGTGAAAAATGCCACTGCGCGACTCACTCCGCATCAACTGTTTCCCTCACTTCACGTCCCCCAAACCTCCACTCCTCTCTCCTTCTGAGCCCCTGCACCCCTCCCCCTCCCAAGCAGTGGGGGAAAGAGCACCGGGGGGCCACCCAGGTGCAGATCGGGGATTCCGGGCCCCGGCCGTACACCAAGATCGACCCCCCGGCGCAATCCACGGGGCGAGACTGCTGCCCCTATTCCTCCGCGGCGTCCTCGCCGACGGGCGCCAATCCAATTCCGAGCACTTCCTTGACCTTCGCCTCGACCTCGAGCATGACGGCCTGGTTGTCGCGCAGGAACATCTTGGCGTTCTCGCGTCCCTGCCCGATGCGCTGGTTGTTGTAGCTGTACCACGCCCCGGACTTCTCGATGATCCCCGACTCGGCACCGATATCTACCAGCAGCGAGACGTGGGAGATCCCTTCGGCGTACATGATGTCGAACTCCGCCTGCTTGAACGGCGGGGCGACCTTGTTCTTCACGACCTTCACACGCACGTGCGAGCCGATGACATCTTCCTTTTCCTTCACCGGGCCGACACGCCGAATGTCGAGGCGGACGGAGGCGTAGAACTTGAGCGCCTTGCCGCCCGTCGTGGTCTCGGGGCTGCCGAACATGACGCCGATCTTTTCGCGCAGCTGGTTGATGAACACCACCGAGGTGCCGGAGCGGGCAATGGCGCCGGTGAGCTTGCGGAGCGCCTGGCTCATGAGCCGCGCCTGCAGGCCGACGTGCGAATCGCCCATCTCGCCCTCGATTTCCGCCTTCGGCACGAGCGCGGCGACCGAGTCGACGACGACGATGTCCACCGCGCCGGAGCGCACGAGGATCTCGCAGATCTCGAGCGCCTGCTCGCCCGTGTCGGGCTGCGAGATGAGCAGCTTGTCGACGTCGACGCCGAGCTTCTTGGCGTACTCGGTGTCGAGCGCATGCTCCGCGTCGATGAAGGCCGCGGTGCCGCCCGTCTTCTGCGCATTGGCGATGACGTGCAGGCAGAGTGTCGTCTTGCCCGACGACTCCGGCCCGTAGATCTCGGTGACGCGTCCGCGTGGAATGCCGCCCACGCCGATGGCCGCGTCGAGATTGATGGCGCCCGTCGGAATCGACTCCACGCGCACGGCCGCACGG